>JBARLO010000045.1:0-28008 GCA_049801955.1 Acidimicrobiales bacterium | reverse complement strand
TCGCTCGGGCGAGCGACCTCGTGCGAGTGGCGGGCGCGACGAGCGGGTGCGCAGCGAAAAGAAGCCGAGCACCGCGCGACGCGAGAGTGCGAAGGGCGGACCGCGTTCGGCTCCCCCGGCAACGAAGTCGACAAAAGTAGAAAAGAGTTCCGTGAAGGAGGAACGTATGGCGGAAGGCATATCGCTTGCCGAGCAGGGAGCCATTGCGAAGGAGTTTCTCGAAGGACTCTTGTTGTCAATGGAGATTAAGGCTGAAGTTTCAGTCAAGGAGTTAGATGAGGAGACGGTTGAGCTGTCGGTGAATGCCAATCCTCCGACCGAGCTTGGCATTCTGGTCGGACCCCGTGGCACCACACTTCAGGCGCTTCAGGAAGTGACTCGTACGGTCGTCCAATCCAAGAGTCCCAGTCGAACTGATCGAATCTTGGTTGATGTCGCTCAGTACCGTGAGCGCAGAGTCGCCGCACTAGGCCGCTTCGCTCAGCAGGTGGCCTCCGAGGTACTGGAGACGGGCGAAGAGCGAGCTCTGGAACCGATGTCGGCTGCAGATCGCAAGGCTGTTCACGATGCATTGTCCGACAACGATCGGGTAGTGACCCGCTCAGAGGGCGAAGACCCTCGACGGTTCGTGGTGGTTTCTCCTGCATAATGGCGTCGTGCCCAATGACTGGTTGCCCCGCGCTCTCGAGGAATCGAGAGCGCGGGGTTTTTTAGGCCCACAGCCCTTAGAGCCCCAGATCCTTCACGCAGAAGGATTCGCACTGTGCTGGGAGGCGATTCGACCCTCCCCCCCGGACTCCTTTCTCGACCTAGGGAGTGGTGGAGGTCTGCCGGGCCTGGTTCTGCTAGATCGATGGCGGTGCCGTGCTGTTCTATTGGATTCGATGACGAAGCGAAGCACTTTCCTGGCCGAGGCACTGGAGTGGCCCAACTCTCCGGACGGGGTCGTCGCCACCGCTCGAGCCGAGGAGGCCGCGAGGTGGCCCGAATTTGACGGAGTATTTGATCTCGTGACTGCGCGGTCGTTCGGCCCGCCGGCCGTGACAGCAGAGTGTGCCGTGCGATTCCTCAGGGTCAGGGGAGTGCTGGTTGTCTCAGAGCCCCCGGATGACTCCGAAACTGGCCGTTGGAGTCCTTCGGGGCTTAATGAACTGGGTCTCAGAGACCTGGGGCGGACCCGGCATGGCTCCGCATTTCGAGTCTTAGTAAAGGATCACGCAACAGCCCCCAGATTTCCACGTCAATCAGGAGTGCCGAAAAAGAAGCCGCTTTTCTGAACGTTTCACGTGAAACACACCGTGAACGGAACGCCCTCTCCGGTCTGGAACGATGGAACCAGTGTTTCACGTGAAACAACGGTGCGGCTTCAAGATTCGGGTCTGGGCGAGCGCACTGGGATACCCCCACTGTCGGGTTCGGCGAGGAGATGTTTCACGTGAAACACCGATGCGCCTCCTCGAGCCGAAGAGTCCGGATCCGGCTCGGACTGGGTCGAAGTGCGTTCTGGGGGCCTCCGGCCAGATGTTTCACGTGAAACACTCCGGCCCCAAGATCCAAACCCTGGACTGAAGTACTCCCAAAACCCCAATGGTTGAGGGTTTTTGGGCCGGCGCGTGGCCCGTGAAACATCGCCGGGAATATGAACTCATGCCCTGTTTCACGTGAAACATTGGTACTTGACGACGCTTCAAAAAGTGAGTTGAATGGAGGGAGTTCATCGACGCAGTGTCGGGCACTTCTACACGGTCGGGAAGATAAGAGGCTCATGGCAGACGCCAATACAGTGAGGATTTTTGCCGTAGCCAATCAAAAGGGCGGGGTTGGCAAGACCACCACAACGATTTCACTGGGAGCGGCGCTAGCGGAGCAAGGTAAGCGGGTCCTCATCGTGGACCTAGACCCCCAGGGCAACGCCACCACGGGTTTGGGCGTAGATGGGCGCCAGTTCGAGCGGTCTGTCTACGATGTCCTGCTGAACGACGTTCCCATGGTCGACATCGTGGAGCCCACGGGTTTCAACAACCTATTTGTGGCGCCCGCGACGCTCGATCTCGCGGGGGTCGAACAAGAGCTCACCTCAGTGATTTCCCGGGAATTGAGGCTCAAGAAGGCCATCGCCTCGGTGGAGGACGACTTTGACTTTATCTTCATTGACTGTCCGCCGTCGCTGGGTTTGATAACCATCAATGCGTTTGCTGCGGCCACCGAAATCATGGTTCCCGTTCAGGCTGAGTTCTACGCGCTGGAAGGTCTCACACAACTTCAGCGAATCGTTGACCTCGTTCAGCGAAACCTCAACCCTGACTTACGGATTACCAAAGTTGTGTTGACGATGTACGACTCACGTAACACGCTGTCGGGGGACGTGGCCAAGGAAGTCAAGAAGCACTTTGCTGAAGAACTATGCGAGACGGTGATTCCTCGCACCGTCCGCCTGGCAGAAGCCCCGTCCTTCGGTCAACCGATCACCGTCTTTGACCCCATATCCAAAGGCGCCATTGCCTATCGCGCCTTAGCAGAGGAGATTGCGAATGCCTAGACGACCAGGCTTAGGGAAGGGGCTCGGAGCCCTTATCCCCGACGCCGCTGCGACGCCCAGCGACACGCCAGAGGAAGTCGTTTCCTCAAGTCCCTTGCGAATGGTCTCGATCGACTCCATTCGACCTAACCAGTTCCAACCGCGAAAGACCTTCAACAACGACAGTCTCAAGACACTGGCCGCTTCGATTGCCGAACTAGGAGTTCTCCAACCCATCATCGTTCGACCGGTTGAGGGCGAGCCGGACAAGTTCGAACTCATCGCGGGTGAGCGCCGATGGCGTGCGGCGAGCATCGCGGAGCTTGAACTGGTTCCCGTTCTTCTCCAAGACGACGTCAACGATCGACTCTCACTCGAGCAAGCGGTGGTGGAGAACCTCCATCGCGTCGATCTCCACGCGCTCGAAGAGGCCGCGGCCTACCAGCAGCTCGTGGACGAGTTCGATCTGACCCACGACCAGGTGGCCCAGCGTGTCGGTAAGAGCCGGGCATATGTTACAAACACGTTACGACTCCTTCAGTTAGGCGAAACGGCCCAGAGCGCCCTGGCGTCCTCGCAGATCACGGCGGGCCACGCCCGCGCCCTGCTCGGCGTGAGCGATCCGAACGCACAAGCGACCCTGGTCGCGAAGGTGATTAAGAATGAATTGTCGGTGCGCGCGACGGAGGAGGCCGTCAAGGCCTTCCTCGAGCCCCGACCCTTGCCGACGGCGGAGGCCGTCACGCGCACGAACGAGCCGGGGGCTCCGCGGCTACGACCGGTGCCCGACGCCAGCGTCGCCGAGTTGGAAGAGTTGCTCGAAAGCTATCTGAATACTCGCGTCCACGTCGACCTCAAAGGGCGCAATGGCCGTATAATCATTGACTTTGCGGACCTTGACGACCTTGAACGGCTCTACAGCGCGATCGCAAAGGCCAAGTGACCTTCAACCCTCAACTTAACCCTCTTGTTGAAGTTTTCCCCAAGTTGTGGATGAAGTTGTGGGTTACTTCGAAATCCTGGATTTTCTTGGCTTTTTGCGGTTCAAACACGTGCTTTTGGTCGTCTAGTGATCGCGCGAACTGTGGATAACGTGGTCCGCCACACCCTCAAATGCCGTGATGGACTCGTGAAATACCTGTTCAGACAGTTCACCGTGCTCTATGTGGACCGTCGTCATCTTGGTTTCACGCAGTATGGGTAGGGCCATGCCGGTGACCTCAACGCGGGGAACACCGCGTTGACGCGCGAAGTCAGCCGCCAGGGCGCTGGCGAGGACTTCTCCGCGACGCGAGTGACTGCGGTAGCTAGCCCAGTAGTGAAGATGAATGCCGTCGACCTGGTTGAGGGATTGAAACGAGAGGACCAGGGCAACGTCGTGGGTGTTGGCGAAGAACGCGGCCTCTTCCTGTGAAGTCCCGATTGACACGAGAATGGATTCGGTGCCCTCGAAATGTCGGGCGAGTTCCTCGACGAGGGGACCTTGTCCGCAGAGCAGCACCGAGCCGCTCGCTAAGGGGTCGATGCCGGCGAGGTCGCGCGCGTCGGTGACCAGACTCTTGACCGCATTGGTTGCCCGCACACGTCGCAGGGTTAAAAGGGTCTGCTTGGTGAGAGTTGCGCTCTCGTCCAAGTCGCAATTGCGCTGGAACTCACTGAGCGCGGCGGAGGTATGCGTACCGAAGATGCCGTCGATCCGCCCGGGATTGAATCCCAATTGGGCAAGGAGTACTTGAAGTTCCGCGACATCATCGCCACGCAGCATCGGGCGCGTGAGGTACAAGAGTCGTTGGCCTAACTGCCAACTGGCCTCGCCCAAGCGTTCGTAGGTCAGAGCGTCGACCACGCCAGTGAGGGGGAGTCCGCGCGAACGCTGAAATGACTCAACCAAGGCCGTCGTCTCATCGTCAAAGATGTCGCTCTCGTTGGTGGGTATCAGCGCGATCGCCGCCAGGCGCTCTTTGAGGTCGCGAACGCGCGGTCCGGCGTCGCCGCTGCGAAGTGAGTGGAAACTCAGGCGAACCTACAGGTTCGAGGTGATTTCCTGGAGTAGCGCGCCCTTGGGCTTGGCCCCCACCAGGCGTGCGGCAACCTCACCGTTCTTGAACAGCAAGAGCGTGGGGATGCTCATCACAGAGAACTTGGTGGCGGTGGCGACGTTGGCGTCCACGTCCAACTTGGCGATCGCGAACTTGTCGGCCTGCTCGGTGGCGAACTCTTCGAGGATGGGGGCGATCATCTTGCACGGTCCGCACCAGTCGGCCCAGAAGTCCACGAGAATCGGCTTGTCCGAGGCACCAATGACCTCGTCAAAAGTCGCGTCCGTCAGGGTTGTGATGTTCTCGCTCATGCCAAACCTCCGAATGGGTTCTCGTGTCGGACAACCACTGTAGCGACCGAAGGTTAAAGTCCTTGCGCTTCCAGCCAGCGCTCGGCATCGATGGCCGCAATACAGCCAGAACCCGCCGAAGTGACGGCCTGGCGATAGATGTCGTCCTGCACGTCGCCGGCCGCGAAGAGGCCGTCAATGTTGGTGAAGGACCCCCTGGACGTTCGCACGTAGCCGTTGTCTTCTAAGTCGACCTGACCCGTGACGAGGGTGGTGTTGGGAATATGGCCGATGGCCACGAAGACCCCGGTCACGAGCAGGACGCGATCTTCGCCGGTGATGGTGTCGCGCACTTTGACACCCATGACCTTGTCCTCACCGATGATCTCGGTCACTTGGGTGTTCCACGCGAAACGAATCTTCTCGTGCGCAAAGGCGCGCTCCTGCATGATCTTGGATGCGCGCAGCGAGTCGCGACGATGGATCACGGTCACGGTCTTGGCGAAGCGCGTGAGAAAGAGGGCCTCTTCTAAGGCGGAGTCACCGCCGCCCACCACGACAATGTCCTGATCACGAAAGAAAAATCCGTCACAGGTCGCACAGGTCGACAGGCCGTGGCTCATGAGTCGCTCTTCGCCGGGGACGTTCAGCATGAGCGAGCGCGCACCGGTCGCCAGGATGACCGCATCGGCGGTGATGCTGGGCTCGGTGTCGCCCCCGAGCCACGCACGAAAGGGGCGTTCAGTGGCGTCGAGCTTGTGGACCTTTTCCACTCGCAGGTCCGCTCCGAAGCGCTCGGCCTGTTCGCGCATGCGCATCATCAGCTCCGGCCCGCTGAGTGCTTCAGGAAACCCCGGGAAGTTCTCGATGTCTGTCGTGAGCATCAGTTGACCACCGGGCTGATCGGTGGTCGAGGAGGGCTCGCCCTCAATGACAATGGGCTGGAGCATCGCGCGCGCGGCGTAAATGGCCGCCGTCAGGCCAGCCGGTCCCGATCCTACGATCAACACTCTGGTGTGCTCGGCCATTACTTCCTTAGTGTGAGTGGCCTGCGCTTACGCCAGATGACCCAACCCGCGATGATCGATAGGGCCCCGATGGCCACGTACGTGATCCACTGGTGGCCCGAGAATGCGTAGACGTTGAGCAGTCGTATCAGCCCGATGAGCAGCACCACCACGAACACCATCGCCGCGAGGGCGACGATCAGCCCAAAGGCGATGGCTCGCCCGGCCAGGATGATGGGGCGCAGAACTTTGTCGTGCACGATGTCGAGCCCGTGATCGACTCCCGCGAGAAGTCGGTCAACGAGGTCCGGATCGGGTGCGGTACTCTCAGCCACGCTCGCCAGACTACCGGAGGACTTTGTTTACTCTTCGATCCACGTGAGCCCGATGATGCCCGGGCCACCGTGAGTACCCACGACCGGACCGATGTCGGCCACGATGAGTGGAAACTGGGTGGGGATGTCGGTGACGAGTGAGGCGAGGGTGGCGATGTCGGCGTCACTGCACGCGCCCTGAATGAGCGCCAGACGCCGCAGCGGCGCGTGACTCCGAGCGGCGTTCGCCACGGCCGAAAGGGCTTTGGCGCGGGTGCGCTGGCGCCCGGCTTCGGCGACAACGCCCGCCTTCACGTCAATGATCGGTTTGATCGCCAGCACTTGACCCAGGAGCGCCTTCGCGCTGCCGATTCGTCCCCCCTTGGTGAGGTGCTCGAGCGTATCGAGAGTGGCGACGACTCCGATCTTGCTCATGGCCTCATTGCTTCTCGCGACGAGCGTCTCGAGGTCGGCGCCTTCGACGGCCGCTTCGGCCACGTCGATCGCGATGAGACCCTGGCCCATCGAGACGTTAAGCGTGTCGATGACGCGAACGGGGAACTCGCCCAGCGCCTTGGCACCCAGGGCGGCGGCCTGGTGGGTGGCCGAAAGGAGTGATGAGATGGTCAGCACGATGACCCCCTCGTATCCGGCGTCACGGGCTCGCTCGTAGGCGGCCTGGAACGCACCGGGCGAGGGTGCGGAAGTTTCGGGCAGTGATTTGGCGACCTTGCACTTGGCCCAGAACTCGGCGGGGGAGAGGTCGCTGAACTCGTCCTGATCGAAACGGATCGTTAAGGGCACGACCTCAATATTGAGGCGCGCGACGACGTCGGCGGGCAGATCGCTCGCGCTATCGGTAACGACTCGAATTCGGGCCACCCACTCCCCCTCAGAACCGTTCAAGCCTTGCACCTTTTACCTGAGCTTGTCGAACCCGACGCCGCAACACCACGATCGTGGCGACGTACGCGAGCGTGCCCGCGACGACGGCGAGTGAGAACCGCGCGACGAGCAAGAGACCCTTCGTCCAATCGGGCGCGTCGTACACAACGGCAATGACCACGGTCGCCGCCAAGGAGGCGATCAGACTGCGACGCACGTGCACGCTCCACACGCCGGTCGTGATATTGACCTGGTAGTAGGCGAGGACGGCCAACGAGGCGACCGCCGCCACCGCGTAGCCGATCGAGATGGCGGCCATGAGGCCGACCTCGGAGTGACGTCCGAGCACAATGCAGAGCACGATGGTGAGTCCGTTGTTCAAGACGTAGAGCAAAAAGACGTCGCGCGCTCGCTGCATGGACTGGAGTCCGCGCACGCACAGTTGAAAGATCGTAAAGCCGGGCAGACCCGCAGTGAGAACGGCGAGCACCGTGCCCACCGACCACGACTGGCTCGCATTCACGTGCTTGAGCAGGATGCCCACGAGCGGTTGGGCCAGCACGATGATCACGAGCGTGCAGGGAATGATGATGACGAGCGACTGGCGCAAGGCGAAGCGCAACCGTTCGGTGAGCCCCCCAAAGTCGCGCTCGGTGGCAAAGCCGGCCAGCTGGGGAGTGAGGGCGCCTAGGACCGACACGACCACGACGGCGTACGGCATCTGCATGAACGACCAGCCGTACGTGTAGTCGCTCACCGGACCGCCGCCCCCGATGCCAAAGGCAAAGGCGAGAACCACGTACAGGGAGAGTTGGTTGGTGAGCACCACGAGTAGCGTCCAGCTACCGAGTCGGCCAATGGTCTTGAGCGCGGGATCCTTTAAGTCCAGTCGGAAGGTGAGGCGCCAGAGGTTGCTGCGCACCATGGAGGGCACCAGACAGAGGAACTGGACCGCCACGCCGGCCGTCGTGCCCAGGCCCAGCCACAAAAGATCCCGTGATCCCGCGAGGTGTGAGAGCACTGGCGTGGGATCCGCCAGGTGGAACCAGACGAGCACCGCGATACATACGGCGTTGTTCGCCACCGGCACCCACGTCGCGATGCCAAAGCGCTTTCGAATATTGAGCAAGGCGGTGGCGATGCCGATCGCGCCGTAAAAGAAGATCTGGGGCACGAAGAAGCGCAGCAAGTCGGTCGCCACCACGCGCTGCTGGTGGGCCACGAGTTGTCGGTGGGCGAAGGACGCAGCACTCTCGTGCGCGCTCGACGTGCGCGAGAGAAAGGTGAAGCCGTCGATGATGTAGGGGGCGAGGAACCATGCGATGATCGAAGCGGCGGCGAGCACGATGAGCGCACCGGTCACCACACTCGAGATCGACTTCCAGGCCCGGCGCTCGCCATCGAGGGTCAGGCGCTCGACGAAGACCGGAATAAAGGTGGCCGTCGCGATGCCCCCCAGTACCAGGTCGAAGAGCATGTTGGGCACCGTGTTGGAAAGGTTGAAGGCGTCGGCGATCGCCGAGAAGCCGAGCACCCAGGCGAGCACCAGCACCCGGGCAAAGCCCGTGAGGCGCGACACGAGCGTGCCGCTCGCCATAGACAGCACTCGTGAGGAGTGACTCGAGGTAACGGTCATCGGGCGTGACGACCCTTGGGTCGACGTCGGATCGTGCGCCACCACCACAGCGCGAGCACGAAGAGAGACGCAAAGGTAATGAGGTAGCCCACCACCGACGTTCCGGCGATGCGGACTTGGATGGCCGTGCGCGCCAAGACCACCTGCCCGTTGGGCGTGGTGAGGATCACCTGGAGGGTCATCGAACTTCCGCGCGCATTCGACACCGGTACCCGGATCGATTCGGTGGGCGAGTTCATCACCAAGGCAACCGCGTTGCCCTTGGGAAACGAGACGCGGTCCGTAACGAGGTGCACGACGGTGTCCACGGTGTAGTGCAGGTGCGACAGGACCGTGATCGGCAGGTCCGTGCCGGATCCGGCCAGCGTGATCGTGCTCTGGTCGATCGAGAACTGAGCGAGCTGCTCATCGAGCAGATGCGTGGCGGTGTTGATGTCGCTTTGACGCGCACTCGGTCCACCGCCGGTCTCGGCCGAGGCGACCGCCACGCGCAGGACCGTAGCGATGTTGCTCGACCGCACACTTTGGGCGAAGGAGTTGACCTGGCCGATCACCGAGACGAGCGACGAGACGTTGTGCGACGACCAGGTGGAGGGCTGGCTCGCCGACAGCGCGCGATCGACTGGCGCGCCATTCGTCCCGACGAGGGTGGCGCCAAAGGAAGGCGACAGCGAAACCAGTTGGCTGAAGGGGTTGTCGTGCAGACCGCTCAGCAGGTCACTGAGGAACGCGTCCGACGTCTCGTTGGCGGGCGTGGCGAGGACGATCGATCGAGAGCTCTCGGCGTAGGGAGCCTCAAAGTGCAAGAACGCGAGGGTGGCCAGCACCATGGCCGCGCGCCGTCCCGGTTCGATGGCTTTGTCGTGGGTGAGTTGGGACAGTGGTCCATCCTCACTCAGGGCAACGAGCGCGCCCGCGCCCGCAACGTGGAACGGCGCACCCCAGTTGAGGGTCGACGAGGGGGCCTCGGTGAGGTCGTCTTCGGGCAGAACGACTTCGTTGTAACCGGCGCGGTTGAGTGCGGCCAGACTCGCGGGCGACTGCGCCCCGCTCATCAGGACGGGATCGTCCATGTAGTGACCGGTCATCTTCGCGAGCAACTGACCGGTCAAGGTGAACTGCTCGCCGACCTGACTGGCCAGGTGGTTCGCGTCCAGACCGGCGAAGTCGATGGCACTCGAGGGAGTGTCGATCACTCGGTGCAGCGGGCTCGCCATCGCGCGTTCGAGCGCGCTGACCCACGTGGGGCCGTGGGGCGCATCGAGTTGAATATCGGCCAGTACCGAGTAGTTGATGCCCAGGGTCACCGGTGAGTTATCGAATCGTCCGAGCGTGTTAAGGATGTCGATGAAGTGAGTCGGACGACGCAGAGCGCGCTGCGTGAAGGGAACCAGCAGGGTGACCTGGAGGGGCTTATCGACCGAGTTCGACTGCACGCTGAGCAGCGACCACTTGGTGAGCGTGGTCCCATTCACGCTGAGCGCGTAGCGAATCGGATACACCCCGCCGCAGCCGTTCGCCGAACACGTGAGTTGTAACCGCGGCGCCGCGCCGTCGCACGATCGCGGCGGAGAGCGCAGTGTCGTCGTATAGAGGGTGACGATGAAGTTTGCCTCGCCATTTTTTAGGCACTTAAGCGGGAACGGGCCGGTGGTGGCGATCGCGCCCACGCCCGGACCCTGTCCGCTCACGATCGGGGTGATTTCGCTGCGCGCGGTGATGACCGGATAGAGGTTCACGCTGATCCCTGCGTTCGACTGAGCCGGCGAGACGGAGATCGTGGTGCCAAAGCGCGCTGTTCCCTTGGCCGATAGCGCGGCCACTGCCCCCTGGTGCAGCACGGAAAAGGAGGGAGGTGCTGCGGCCCACGAGGCCGAAGGCCACGTCACCATTGCGAGGCCGAGGAGTACGACGCTGAGCACCCGCCACCAGGTCGTCAGTCGGTGGGACATTGCTCCCCAAGGCTACCTTCGAGCGAGTGCGCGCCCCGGCGCCACTACCCTTCTTTCGCAGTGACTTCCTTCACGAACGCCCACGACGCGCTGCGCGATCTCGCGCATCTCGCCCGTCCCCTCGCCGACGCGTTCGACGACGCGGGCTTCTCCCTCTACGCCGTGGGCGGCTCGGTGAGAGACGCGTTACTCGGCATCTCTCGCGGCGAGGACTTCGAGATTGACTTCACCACCAACGCCCGGCCCGAGGACATCGAGCGACTGATGAAGCCCCTCACGAGCGCCATGTGGCAGCAGGGCCGCGCCTTTGGCACCATCGGCGGCACGCTACGCGAGAGCGGCATCAAGGCTGAGGTCACGACCTTTCGCTCCGAGGCCTACGTCGATCACTCGCGCAAGCCCTCGGTGGAGTGGGGTGATTCCCTCGAATCAGACCTCTCGCGGCGTGACTTCACGATGAACGCCCTCGCCCTCGACGTGATTGCCCTTAACCGTGACACTCCCGGGGTGCAGACCCTGTTCGACTACTTCGGCGGTTTCCAGGATTTGGCTGATCGCGTGCTGCGCACGCCGATCGATCCCGAGATTCTCTTTCGCGACGATCCGCTACGCATGCTGCGCGCCGCACGTTTCGCCGCACGCTTCTCTTTGGCCATCGATCCCGTGGTCGAAGCGGCCGCTGCGTTGATGGCCGAGCAACTCCAGAAGGTCTCGGCCGAACGGGTGCGCGGCGAGCTGGACCTGCTGCTGCTGACTCCACAACCGTCCGTGGGTCTCGATTTCATTGTGCGCACGGGTCTGGCTGAGTACTTCTTCCCCGAACTGCCCAAGTTGCAACTCGAACAGGATCCCGTTCATCAGCACAAGGACGTGCTCAAGCACACCTGGGCCGTGGTCGACAAGACTTCGCCCGACTTGACACTGCGTTTGGCCGCGCTCCTTCACGACATCGCCAAACCCAATACCCGCTCCATCACTGACGACGGGGTGACGTTTCGCTTCCACGACGTGGTCGGCGCGCGCATGACGCGCACGCGCATGAGCGATCTCAAGTACTCCCAAGATCTGATCGATGACGTAGCGAGCCTCGTCGAGCTGCACATGCGCTTTCACACCTACAAGTTGGGCTGGAGTGACCGCGCGGTGCGCCGCTACGTGCGCGACGCCGGGCCGCTACTCGAGCAGCTCAACGAGCTCACTCGCAGCGACTGCACCACGCGCAACGCGCGGCGTGCCGAGATGTTGGCCGCGCGCATGGATGAACTCGAAGCGCGTATCGCAGAGTTACGAGAAGAAGAGGACCTCAGTCGACTGCGCCCCGCCCTTGATGGCGTTCAGGTAATGAAGATCCTCGACATCCGCCCGAGTCGCGTCGTGGGTGACGCGCTCGATTTCTTAATGGAGATCCGCCTGGATGAGGGCGAGATCGATACCGACGAGGCGGCCGAACGCCTGCGGGTCTGGTGGGCACAGCGAGACCACTAACGAAGAAAACCCCGCTGCAGCGGGGGTTTTCTTCAAGGACAGGTCAGCGATTAGGGCCAGACGGGGTTCTCAGCACCCTCGGCAAACGCGCCGATCATGTCGTGGGCCACGTCGTCGTGGAACTGCACGGGCGGGGACTTCATGAAGTAGGCCGACGGTCCGAGCAGCGGTCCGCCGATACCGCGGTCCAGGGCCAACTTCGCACACCGCACCGCGTCGATGATGACGCCGGCGGAGTTGGGCGAGTCCCACACTTCGAGTTTGAGCTCGATATTGAGCGGCGCGTCGCCGAAGTTGCGGCCCTCCATGCGGATGTAGGCCCACTTGCGATCCTCCAACCACGGCACGTGGTCGCTCGGGCCGATGTGCACGTTGTCCGAGCCGATGTCATTGAATTCGATCTGGCTGGTGACGGCTTGGGTCTTGGAGACCTTCTTGGACTCGAGACGGTCGCGGTCGAGCATGTTCTTAAAGTCCATGTTGCCGCCCACGTTGAGTTGGTAGGTACGGTCCAGAGTGAGGCCGCGGTCCTCGAAGAGACGGGTCAGCACGCGGTGGACAATCGTCGCGCCCACCTGGCTCTTGATGTCGTCGCCGATGATCGGCACCCCGGCGTCGCGGAACTTCTTGGCCCACACGGGGTCCGAAGCGATGAAGACGGGAATGGCGTTCACGAAGGCGACTCCCGCGTCAATGGCTGCTTGGGCGTAGTAGCGCTGAGCGTCTTCGGAGCCGACCGGCAGGTAAGAGACGAGCACATCGGCCTTCGCTTCGCGCAGAGCGCGTGCCACGTCAACGGGCTCAAAAGGGGACTCTTCGATGACGGCGCGGTAGTACTTGTTCAGGCCGTCCATCGTGGGACCGCGCTGGACCATGACGCCCAAGGTGGCCACGTCGGCGAACTTGAGCGTGTTGTTCATACCGCCGTCGATGGCCTTGCCCAGGTCGTTACCGACTTTGGAGGCGTCCACGTCAAAGGCCGCGACGAACTCCAAGTCGCTCACGTGATAGCCCCCGAGCTCAACATTCATCAGCCCCGGGACGTGGTCTTCCTTCTTGGCGTCGCGGTAGTACGTCACGCCTTGGATGAGCGAACTGGCACAGTTACCCACGCCCGCGATCGCTACTCGAATCTTCTTCATGACTTCCTTTCCTACTTCGCTTCGGTCGCGAAGGTTTCCTTACTGCGTTCGCTGGACAACATGTCGTCGATCCAGGCGAGATCCAGTTCGACGCCCCGCGCGGCGTGTTCCATGACGCCACGCGCGTAGTCGTCGAGTTCTTCGTTGCGCTCACCGGTTCTCACTTCGGCCAGTCGCTCGAGCAGGTCGGCGCGACGTCGCTCTAAGAGCCCCACGCGCCGGGTCGAGGAGAGGTGCTTGGCAAGAGCCATGCGCAACGAGAAGTTCTTGGCGGAGTCCAGTGTCGAGGGGTCACTCAAAAGCGATACGAACTCTTGTTGGCCAGAGTCGGTGATGCGATAGACCTTGCGACCGCGACGCCCAAGTCCCGAGCTCGCGCGCAAGGAGCGCAGCGAGGCGCGCTCACCCGAGAGTGAGCCCGTCGACAGGGTGGTCAGTCGCGGCGTCGCGGGCAGGACCGCCTCGACGTAGCCGTGGCGCTCGAGTCGGGCGAGCGCGGGATAGATCGATCCAAACGAGACGTTCGCCCACATTCCCAGGCGGTCGCGCAACTGGGTGCGGATCTCGTAACCGTGGTGATCACGTTCCATCAGTAGGCCCAGGATGGCGATGTCTAACACGCGATCCATCATATCACTTCGATATATCGAGCGTGACGGTCAATAATGCTGCCGGTAGACCCATAAGGGCTAACCAGGAGCAAATCTGTAAGCCCATTATTGGGTTTTGCTGCCCTGACCTGGTAGAGAATGTGTCGGTTGGCCCCTGTCGCCAACGGCGAGGAAGTTGACCGTGCGTCGTGTCTCAAGGTTCTCGACGGTCGGTGCCGTCGTGGGGTCCGCCACTCTTCTGGCGGCCATCTTCATCGCGGTGCCCTCGGGCGCGGCGTCGATTGGCTCGGTCGTGGCCCGCATTGGGTCGCCGACGTGGACCGCGGGAGTGGAGGCACCAGGTACGGCCACCCTCAACGTCGGTGGTGAGGCGCAAGTGAACGACGTGTCTTGCACCAAGGTTGGCGACTGCGTCGTCGTGGGCACGTACGCGACCTCCTCGACGGCGAACGCCGACTTTGTCGAGGTCGAGTCCGGTGGCGCGTGGGGTAGTGCAGAGGAGATCCCGGGGTACGCCGCGCTCAACGTCGGCGCGAGC
Organism: Acidimicrobiales bacterium; assembly: GCA_049801955.1. Lineage (GTDB taxonomy): Bacteria > Actinomycetota > Acidimicrobiia > Acidimicrobiales > RAAP-2 > RAAP-2. Next base: position 13,591 of record JBARLO010000045.1, on the reverse strand, counting down.
CAAGACCTCGGCGACGAGGTCCAGTGCACGTCCACGGGGAACTGCACCATCGCGGGTACCTACGCCGGCCCTTCGAGCTACCTCTATCCCTTCACCGCGAGTGAAACGAATGGCACGTGGTCCAACGCGCTCGAGCTCACGGGCTTTCCCTACAGCAACGGCGACCTCTCGGCCGATCTCTCGGCGCTGTCGTGTTCGGGCGTCGGCGACTGCGTGGTGTCGGGGGACTTCTACGACAACAGCGCACTCTCGATCTATGAGGCCTCGGAGTCGAAGGGTGTCTGGGGTTCGCCCGTCGTCCTAGGCGGGATATCGGCGTTGGACAGCAGCTACGTGGACACGACCACGCTGTCGTGCTCCTCGACGGGCAACTGCGGTGAAGCCGGCGTGTACTCCATTGGATCGAGCACGACGGAATTCTCCGCGTTCGTGGCCACCGAGTCGGACGGCACGTGGGGCAGCGCCGTGCAGATTCCCGGACTCGCCACACTCAACGTCGCCAACCTGGCCGCCCCGGCCGCTATCTCCTGTGAGGGATCTGGCGACTGTGTCGTGGGCGGTCAGTACTCCGTGACGTCGAGCGAGGTCGGGGGATTTATCGCGATTGAGAAGAGTGGCACATGGGCGAGCGCCGAGGAGGTGCCGGGTCTGGCCACTCTCGATGCGGAGAATGGCGGGTCGACGAATGCGGTGTCGTGCTCGACTGCGACGACGTGCGTTGTGGGCGGGAACTACAAAGACGCCTCAGGCAGCTATCAGCCGTTCGTCGAAGACGAAACGAATGGAACGTGGGGGAATGCGATCGAAGTGCCCAACGCGGCCACGCTCAACAACGGCGGTGTCGGGGGGATCCTGTCGACCTCGTGCAGTTCAGCGGGCAACTGCGGGGCGACCGGCTTCTACACCGACAATCAGGGAAACGTCCAGGCCTTTGTGGTGAATCAAACCGCCGGCACGTGGGGGAACGCGATCGAGATCGCGGGCGTTCAAGCGCTCAATCAAGACGGCCTGGCCGAAGGGCTCAGTATTTCGTGCGCGAGCGACGGAAGTTGCGGGGTGGGTGGCGAGTACACCGACGCCTCGAACGACTCCCAAGCGTTCGTCGCTAACTCGAACGCCACGCTCAGCACGCCGAATGCGCCAGCTATTCGCGTCGCGTCGCACGCGGTGGGCTCGATCACGGTGACGCTGAAAGCCGCCGCATCGAATGGCGGCGATCCTGTGACTGAATATGAATATTCTCTGAACGGCCGCGCGTGGGTCAAGGCGGGCACCTCGAGCACCGTGACGATTCGCCACCTCAAGGCGAAAACGCTCTATCACGTGCGTCTGCGCGCGCTCAACACGCTGGGTGCGGGCAAAACGTCCGCGTCGGTGTCAGTGAGCGTCATCTAAGCGCACGCCGCAGGGCCAGGTGATCGACGGGTCGCGTACTGGAACACGATTTCGCGGATGTAGCATCACCAGCAATGGATAAGAGATTCCGTTCGAGCACCGCTGACGGGGCCGTCGTGGAGTTCGGTCTCGTGCGTCACGCGCTCCTCGCCAAACTCGCCACGGGACTGCTGCGCTACGAGGACGTCTGTGACGCGCACCCCGAACTGTTACGCGCCGCACGCAACCTCGGGCGCATGACCGGCGAGACCTGTCCGGTGTGCGGCGACGCCGAACTGGTGGAAGTGACCTACGTCTTTGGCGTGCGACTGCCCTCGGGCGGGACCTGCCCGGCGACGCGCGCCGACCTCTTAAAGCTCGAGCGTCGCGAGGAACCAGTGCAGTGTTACGCCGTCGAGATCTGTGTGGAGTGTTCGTTTCACCATTTGGCTCGTAAGTGGGCGGCCGGAGGACGTCGTTCACGCCGTCGCGCGCCCCTCGCACGCGAGGTCGGCGAATGAAACTCTCCGCCCCTCAGATCAAAGCGCGAAAACGCCGCAACGGCAGCGCGCCCCTGGTGATGGTGACCGCGTACGACGAGCCCGGTGCGCGCCTCGTGGCGGCCGCCGGGGTGGACATTCTGCTCGTGGGTGACTCGGTCGCGAACGTGGTTCTCGGACATGAGGACACCCTGCACGTGAGCGTTGAAGAGATCTGCCACCACGTGCGCGCGGTGGCGGCCGCCAAGCCCGATGTGCACATCGTCGCCGACATGCCCTGGCTGAGTTACCACGTCAGCGTCGAGGACAGCGTGCGCAACGCCGCGCGCATTATTCGTAGTGGCGCCGACAGCGTCAAGCTCGAAGGCGGGCGCGTGCGCCGCGAAGTAGTGCGCGCGATACTCGACGCCGAGATTCCCGTCATGGGACACCTCGGCCTCACTCCCCAGAGCATGCTGACCTTCGGGGGATTCAAGGTGCAGGCCAAGACCCGCGAGGCGGCCCACCAGCTGGAGCTCGACGCGAAGATCCTCCAAGACGAGGGCGTCTTTGCCATCGTGATTGAAGGGGTGCCCAATATCGTGGGAACCCGCGTGACCGCAGCGTTAGACATTCCCACCATCGGCATTGGAGCGGGACCCGACACCGACGGACAGGTCCTGGTCTTTCACGACCTCCTCGGTCTGGGCAAGAACAAGCCCGCCAAGTTCGTGCGCCAGTACGCCGACTTGGGATCGGCGATCACCGACGCGGTGTCGCACTTCGCCAGCGACGTACGCGCCGGCGCGTTTCCCGGACCCGATGAGGTCTACCCCAATCCCGAGGAACTGGTGAACTAACCCTTCGACGAAAGGACGGCTGTGGCACTCATGGTGATCAACGTGGGACTCGACTGCGAGGACGTCGGGCTCGTCGCCAATTTCTGGTCGGCCGCCCTGGGCCGCACCGTCGACGAAGGCAGCAGTGAGGGATTCGCATCCATTGGGGGCGCGGACGCCGAGCGACACCAACCTGCATGGTTCTTCCACAAGGTGCCGAACCTTCGACCACCAAAAACCGCGTCCACGTCGATCTGGTGGATCCCAATGAGAACCGGGTGTGGCGCCTGGTGGAGTTGGGCGCGCGCGTCATCGAGGAACACGACCTCGGCTTTCACCGTTGGACGGTGATGCAAGACCCCGAGGGTCACGTGTTCTGCGTCGCGGCCAAGGTGTATACCGGCTGAGAATCGTCGAACTGGCTGATGTGCGGGCGAGACGGTAGACTTCTTCGTCCACACTTGTGGGAAATCAATTGAACCCTGCTCTGTTTTCCGCAGAGCCCGATTATTCGGACCAGAGGGAAAGGAAAAAGGCCATGAGGCCCTATGAATCAATGATCGTGTTCGACACGACCGTCGATGCGCAGTCGATCCAGATCGCTCTGGACCGCGCGCTCGAGACCATTCGTGCCAACGGAGGAACCCCCGGCAACATCGACCGTTGGGGTAAGCGTCCGTTGGCGTACGAGATCAAGAAGCGCAAAGAGGGGTACTACGTCCTCGTGGAGTTCAGTGGTGAGTCGTCGACGGTTGACGAGCTCGACCGCATTCTGACTCTCTCGGATGAGGTCCTGCGCTTCAAGATCCTCCGGCGTCATGTGCGAACGACCGCCCCCGCTGTCACCGCGCAGGCTTAAGTTCAGACGCGTAGCGCTAAGGAGACACCATGCCCGATAACACCATCACCGTCGCCGGCAACATCACCCGCGACCCCGAGCTCAAGTTCCTGAACTCAGGACAGGCGGCCGTACGCCTGTCCATCGCCGTCAATCGCCGCTGGCAGAACCGCCAGACCCAGGAGTGGGAAGAGCGCGTGTCGTACTTCGAGGTCGCCGGGTACGGCGCCTTGGCCGAGAACGCGGCAAACTCCCTCACCAAGGGCACCCGCGTGATCGTCTCGGGTCGCCTCGAGCAGCGCAGTTGGGAGACCGAGAACGGCGACAAGCGCTCGATCGTCGAGATCAACGCCGACGAGATCGCTCCGTCGCTGCGCTTCGCCACCGCCGTCGTCACCCGCACCCCGCGGGCCGAGGGTTCAAACTTTTCGGCGCCAGATCGACCGGCCGCCCCGCGGACCAACGCGCCCAGCAGTAGTAGTTACGAATTTGATGAGGAGCCCTTCTAGTGCCACGCAGAAATAACCCCACGCCGCCCAAGCGCGCGCCCAAGATCGACATCCGTCGCGGGGCGAAGAAGAAGCCCTGCGCGTTCTGCCAGCACGGCGTTGATCGCGTGGACTACAAGGATCTCGCCCAGTTGCGCAAGTACATCTCGGACCGCGGCAAGATTCGCGGCCGCAAGGTCTCGGGCAACTGCCAACAGCACCAGCGCGACGTCAGCGACGCCATCAAGACCGCGCGGGAGTTGGCGCTGTTGCCCTACACCCAGCGCACCGTAACCGAGCGTCGCGGTGGTCGTGGTCGCGACGGCGGACGTGACGGAGGTCGTGACGACCGCGGACCGCGTGGTCCGCGTCCGAGCCGCGACAACGCCGATGCGGTCACTCCCGTAGTGCGGCCCGAGGCCGACGGTGACCTGATCGAAGACGCCACCGTCGCGGCCGAGGTCCTGGTGCCCGAGGAGAAGAGCGAATGAAAGTCCTCTTAAGAAGCGACGTGCGGGGCCTGGGCCGACGCGGCGACATCGTGGACGTGAAGAACGGCTACGCGCGCAACTTCCTGCTGCCCTCGGGCGCTGCGTTGCCCGCGAGTGACTCCAGCGAAAGCCAGGCGACGCTGATGCGCAAGGCGCGCGACATTCTCGACGCCAAGAGTCGCGAAGCGGCCGAGGCGCAGAAGGCCCTCATCGAAAAGGATCCCGTGACGATTGCCGCGCGCGCCAGCGCGAATGGACGACTGTTTGGCTCCATCACCGAATCCGACATCGTCAACGCCGTTCGCACGGCGACGGGCATCTCGCTCGATCGTCACGCGATCAACCTGGCCGAACACTTAAAGGAAGTTGGTAGCGCCACGGCCACCGCCACGCTCTTTGACGGCGTGGAGGCAACGGTCACCGTCGAGGTTGTCGCAAAGTAGTTTTTCAGAGTTTGAGGATCGAGTCGCCGGGTTTGTTTTCCCGGCGGCTTACCTTTTGGAGCGCTCTACGTCCATGTCACAGACCGATGGAATCGTATGTCATGTGTCGGCCGACTTTCTACACAGGCTTTCCCCACGCCAATCCTCATCTTGCCCGTCTTGTTACCTGCAGCCCCCATCGACAAGCGTTGAAGTCTTATGACGCAGATTGACACCGAGCGACCACGAGGCGCGCCCGGCGGTCGCGTTCCACCCAGTGTCATCGAGGCCGAAGAGTCGTTGATTGGTGCGATGTTGCTCTCGCCCGAGGCGGTGAGCGTCGCCTACGAGACAGTCCAGGTCGAAGACTTCTACCGTCCGCTCCACGGTCAGATCTTCGGCGCGATCATCGCACTCGCGCACGCGGGCGAGCCCGTCGACTACGTCACCGTCCAGGCGAAACTCCAAGAGCGCGGCGCCGTGGCGGTCGAACTCGCGGTGCTGTCGGCCCTGCAACTCAATACGCCCTCGGCCGCCAACGCGCTGCACTACGCCGAACTCGTTCGTGAGAAGGCCCAGCAGCGCCGACTGATTGCGGTTGCGGGAGAGATTGTCGACGACGCCTACGTCGCGACCGACGACGTGGTGGGTCTCATCGACGAGGCCGAGCGCAAGATCAACGCCATTGCCGACGACCGCAAGGTCGACTCGGTCTCCCCCCTACAGCGACTCCTCCTCAACGAGGCCGACATCCTCGAACTGCGCGGTGAGACGCGTGGTCAGTTCAACGGCCTCGAGACGGGGTACCGCTCGCTCGACGGGATCCTGCAGGGCCTGCAGAAGAGTTCGATGACGATCGTGGGCGCGCGCCCCGCGACCGGGAAGACGGCCTTCGCGCTGGGCATCTTGATCCACGTGGGGGCGGTCGTGAATCGACCCGCGCTGTTTTTCTCCCTTGAGATGAGTCGCCAAGAGTTGGCCGAACGCATCTTGGCCTCGACCGCGCGCATCGATTCGTCCAAACTGCGCACCGGTGACCTCTCCGAAGCGGACTGGAACCGCGCGCACGACGCCTTTGGGTACCTGCAGTCGGCCAAGGTCTTCATCGACGACAACCCCGCGCTCACGATCATGGACGTACGCGCTCGCGCGAGGCGGATCAAGCAACAAAACGGCGATCTCGGTGTGATCATCATCGACTACCTACAGCTCATGTCGAGTAGGGGACGTGCCGAGAACCGCCAGGTCGAGGTCTCAGAGATGAGTCGCTCGCTCAAGATATTGGCTCGCGAGTTGGAGTGCCCCGTAGTGGCCCTCAGTCAGCTCTCGCGAAAGCTCGAAGAACGCGCCGACAAGCGGCCGATGATGTCCGACCTGCGAGAGTCGGGATCGCTCGAACAGGACGCCGACGTCGTGCTGTTCCTCTACCGTCCGGAGATCTACGGCGAGGTCACCAACGACATGAAGGCCGACGCCGAAATCATCGTCGGCAAGAACCGCAACGGCCCTACGCGTACCGCTCACCTCACGTGGCGAGGCGAGTTTGCCCGCTTCGACAACGTGGCCGACAACGGGGGGATTTAACGCGACGTCGTTCGTGATCGCGCGGTTCGCCAGGAGACTGAGGTGGGCTCAGTCGTTCAGACAAGCCTGGGTGGAGACGCTGCCGCTCGCGGGCGCGCGGGCGACGTCGTGTTCGACCACGTTGAGGGGGATGGCGTAGGCCGTACTCAACTGGCTGAGCGAGTACGACTCCACGACGCCGGCCACCTTGCCGTTGACCAGCACGGGGCTGCCAGAGTTGCCGGGTTCGATGTTGGCCTCGAGCGAGAGGACCGACCTCGCGGCCAGGTCCTGGTTGTAGAAGTTGCGGCTATCACCGGTGATCTCACCCTCGTAGTAACCGTCTGAGCTCGTACGCGACTCATTGAGAGGAAAGCCCACGATCTGGATCTTGGTGTTGGCGGAGGGTTCGGCGGAGAGAAAGCTGAGCGGAGAGCCACTCTGGCTGACGCGCAGAACAGCGATGTCGTTGTCGGGGTCATAGAGCGCGACGCTGGCGGACGCGCCGTTGACAGTGAACTTCGTGTGTCCGGCGACGACGTGCGCGTTAGTGACGACTTCGTTGGCGGTGACGTAGAAGGCGGTGCCCTCACTCTCGTCGCTGCACACGCCGCTCGCGAGTACCTTGACGACATTGCTCGGATCGCTCAGGTGGTTCACCGGTGGCACCAGAGTGGAGGGATTCACCGGCTGGGGCAGCGTGGGTGCAATGACGTCGGCAAATATGGCGGGCACCCCGGCCCGACGAAAGAGCGACTGCACCTGGGACTCGACGGACGGCACCGGGGGCATCACGTGATCGAGGGCCGAGAGAATGGCCGAGTTCTGGATGCTTCGATCCACGGACGCCCAGGGAGCGGACGCGAGCAGACCGGCCACCAGCCAGCAAAACACCAGGGCGGCGGCCACGCTGACGGCGACCCCCGCGATGCGGTCGACGATGCCGAGCATCAGTGCGCTGACCACCCGGCTCACCAGTCGCCCCAACATCCCGCCGACGACTGCGCCGAGCATGATGGCCACGAGAACGATGATGAGGGCGAGGCCCGGGCGCCAGTGGCCCTTGGTGATGTCACCGGCGAGCGACGGGGCGATCAGCGTTCCGACGTAAAAGCCCGCGCCCAGCCCGATGAACATCGTCACTTGAGTGATGGCACCGGCCGCAAAACCGCGCAGCCCAGCCAGGATCACGAAGATGACGATGACGAGGTCGACCCAACTCACAAGGGACAGGCTAAGCCGTTATTTGAAAGTGGGCGGATGTTGTTCTATTTGGGCTGCATGCGGATGCCCGCGTCGATGCGGATCGACTCGGCGTTCATGTAACTGTTGGAGAGCAGCTCGAGCGCCAGTGACGCGAACTCCGACGCGTAGCCCAGGCGCTTGGGGAACAGCACGCCGGTACCCAAACGGGCCTTGAACTCATCAGACGCTTCGCCGGTCCCGTAGATCGGGGTGTCAATTAGCCCGGGCAAGATGCTGTTCGCTCGAACCCCAATGGGTGCAATGTCGCGCGCGAGCGGCAGGGTGAGGCCGACGATGCCCCCCTTGGAAGATGAGTACGCGGCCTGTCCGATTTGGCCGTCTTCGGCCGCCACCGACGCGGTATTGACGATCGCCCCGCGGCAGCCGTCCACGTCCGGCGTGTTGTGGCTCATGGCCGTGGCGGCCAGACGACACACATTGAACGTGCCGATCAAGTTGATCTCGATGACCTTGCGATAGATGTCGAGATCGTGCGCGGATGCGTACTCGCCGTCCTTGCCGATGGTCCGCGTCGCCCAGCCGATGCCCGCACAGTTCACCGCGCTCCACAACGGGGCCATGGCCTTGGCCGCTTCGATCGCTTCGATGACCTGGTCAGTGTTGGTGACGTCGCAGTGAACGTACGCGCCGCCGATCTCGCTGGCGATTCTGGTTCCGGCGTCGTCGTTTAAGTCGGCGACCACGACCTTGACGTGTCGATCGGCCAAGGCTCGAGCGGTGGCCTCACCGAGACCCGAGGCGCCACCGGTGACGACGGCCGACGTGTTGGCTAATTCCACGATGCTCCTGTTCTGCTTCGCCCTCGCGAAGCCACCCACGAGTCAAGCAGAGATCGCGTGGCCCAGAAAAGCGGGTGGGGTCACCGGTGGGGCCGAACCTCGGCCCCACCGACAACCGCTCACCGCCGCGACGTCTGGGGGGGGGAAGCCAATGTCGCGCTCCGCGCTCATCGTCGCTTCGTAGTCAGCAACGACCTCGCGCTGGCAATAGTTTGGACTCCCAACTCAAGGGGAGTCGAAGAGCCACATAAGAGTTGGCGGGCGAGATCTGTGGACGGCGGCACTCTCCACCGACGACCCGTCCACAACTTTCCCTTAACGTAACGACGTGCCGTCGATCTACCAGTACTCGAAGGAAGAGTTGACGTCACTTTTTGAGGGCGAGCCGTCCTACCGGCTGGAACAGCTCTGGCGCGGCCTGTGGGTCGAGGCCCTCTCAATTCCCGAGATCACGACCATTCCTAAGTCGCTGCGCGCCGCCCTCGTTGAACAGTTCCCCGACTCGTTGCGCGTGGTGAATGACGTGGAGAGCGACCACGGCGCCACGCGCAAGTGGGTCTTTGCTCTCGAGGACGGCGAAACGATCGAGACGGTACTGATGCACTACGACGACCGCGTGACGGTGTGCATCTCCTCCCAGGCCGGGTGTGCCATGGGCTGCACGTTCTGTGCGACCGGCCAGGCTGGCTACTCCGGCCAGTTGAGTGTCGGACAGGTGGTGGAACAAGTGATGTTCGCCACACGTGCGGCCGCTCCCGCGCGGCTATCAAACGTGGTCTTTATGGGGATGGGCGAACCGCTGGCCAACTACGCCACGACCGTCGGTGTTGTACGGCGCCTCAGTGAGTACCGGGGGCTGTCTGCGCGTCACCTCACCGTGTCCACCGTGGGCGTCGCGCCGGCCATCGAGCGGCTGGCGACGGAGGGTCTGGCGATCACCTTGGCCGTGTCGTTGCACGCGGCCAACGACGACACGCGCAACGAACTCGTTCCGCTCAATCGCCGCTATCCCCTCGAGCGACTGCACGAGGCGTGTCGTACGTGGATCGAGCAGACCGGACGGCGGATCAGCTTCGAGTGGGCGCTCATTGATGAGGTGAACGACACGGACGTAGCGGTGAGCGAACTCGCGGACTACGCCCTCTCACTGGGCGCGCACGTCAACCTCATTCCTCTCAATCCCACGCCGGGATTCTTGGTCCGTGGATCAAGTACGCAGCGTGTGCGCGAGTTTCGCGACGGGCTGATCGCACGCGGCGTCAATGCGACGGTGCGTAACACGCGCGGTCGTTCGATCGCCGCCGCCTGCGGGCAGCTGGCGACGGTCACCAAGAAGCAGCGCCGATCACTACCGCTGAGCGCGCGCTAGTCGACGTGCGCGCCGATGCGCTCGTGCCAGAACGTGGGGCGCCAGCGAATGAGAGCGAGCACCCCGAGCACGCACATAATGCCGCCCGAGACGATCGAGAACTCCGTGGAGGTGAAGGTGGCGACCGCACCAGACTCCAGGTCACCCAGACGCGGCCCGCCGGTGACGACCGCGTTCTGGATCGCCGAGAGCCGACTGCGGTACTCGTCGGTGATGGAGGTCTGCAAGATGGTGTTACGCAGCACGGTTGAGATCACGTCCATCGCACCCGCGACCCCAAGACAGATCAGGCCGACCCAGAGCGCGTGGACCAGTCCGAAGAGGGCCATGGCGACACCCCACGACAGCACGACGAGTACCACGAGGCGCCCGCGTCGCTGTACGCGATCCATCCAGCCGGTGAAGATCGCCATCACCAGTGCGCCGATACCGGGTGCCGCGTAGAGCAAGCCGAGGATCTCGGGGCCGCCGTGATAGATGTGCTTGGTAACGGCCGGAAAGAGGGCGCGCGGAAGGCCAAAGACCATGGCGTTGAGGTCCACTAGGTACACCGCTTGGACGACGGCGTTCTGGCGCACGTACCGAAAGCCCTGGCCGATCGCCCGAAAGATCTTGACGTCGGTGTGAACGACCGGCGGCTTCATCGACGACATGAAGAACGTCGCCACCACAAGGGCGAAGAACGTGATCCCGTCGATGAAGTAGCACCACGACACGCTGGTGGTGGCGATGATCACACCCGCCAGCCCTGGCCCTACCACGGTCGCCCCATTCATGATGATCTGGAAGACCGCGTAGGCCGCGGTGAGCTCCTCGGGCTTGACGAGGGTGGGGATGACCGCGGTGCGCAGTGGCCCCGTGAGACCTGAGAAGAATGCCGCGAGGGCGGGCAGCGTTACCAAAATCACGAAGTTGGGGTGGGCCTGGAGGGCATTGAGGCCGAGCCCCAGGCTGATGAGGCCAAGCAGGAACGTCGCGACGAGCAACAAAGTGCGTCGATCGAAGCGATCCCCGAGTCCTCCGCCCCACAGCGCTCCCACAATTAGTAAGGGCAGTTGGATGAAACTCACCACGCCCACCCACAGGGACGAACCGGTCAACTGGTACACCTCGAAGGCGACCGCGACGAGGGTCAAGTTACTGCCCAGTAGAGAGACCAGTTGACCGATGAAGAGGAGGCGAAAGTCCTTGCTAGTGCGCAGCGGCGTGATGTCAACGAGCAGCCGGGGCACCTATTAATGGTACGGGGATAAAGTAAAACGTCGGGGGTTGGCTAAGGAGTGGTGATGATCGGCGAAGAACTGATCCAGTTAGTGACGCCTGAGGGCGAGCGGGTATCAAACCCGCAGTACGAGTCAACCTTGAGCGGCGAAGCGATCTTCAACATGTATCGCGACATGGTCATCATTCGCCGCCTCGACGGCGAGTCGACCTCTCTTCAGCGCCAGGGCCAGCTCGCTCTGTGGGCGCCGATCCAGGGCCAAGAGGCCGCCCAGATTGGCGCGGGCCGCGCCTTGCAGCCCAACGACTTCACCTTTCCCACCTACCGCGAGCACGGCATCGCCTGGTGCCGCGGCGTGCCGCCCGAGGACATGCTGCGCATGTTCCGTGCGACCTCCAATGGCGGCTGGGACGCCCAGAAGTACCACCACTCGGTGCCCACCATCGTGCTCGGCAATCAGGTTCTCAACGCCGTGGGATACGGCATGGGGATCCAGCGCGACGGCGCCGAAGACGCGGTCATGACGTTTTTTGGCGACGGCGCCTCGAGTCAGGGCGACGTGCTGGAGGCTTTCGTGTGGGCCTCGTCCTTTAACGTGCCCATCGTCTTTTTCCTCCAGAACAATCAGTGGGGGATCTCCACGCCCATGTCGATCCAGTCCAAGATTCCGCTGTACCACCGCGCGCCCGGTTTCGGATTTCCCGGTGTGCGAGTGGACGGCAACGACGTGGTGGCGGTTTACGAGGTCACCAAGCGCGCCTTGGACTTAGCGCGCTTCGGCGGGGGACCCACGTTGATCGAGGCCTACACCTATCGCCTCGGCGCGCACACCACCTCTGATGACCCCACGCGCTATCGCATCGATGCCGAGGTCGAGGTGTGGAAGCACCGTGATCCCATTGAGCGCATCAAGGCACTGCTCGTTCGCGAGTACTCGGTCAAGGCGGCCCAGTTCGATGAAGTGGCGGCCGAAGCCGACGCCAAGGCCCTCAAGTTGCGCGAGGACGTGCTCGCGATGGACCGACCCGATCCCATCACCATGTTCGATAACGCCTACGCGGAACCGCACCCCCTGATCGAAGAAGGGCGCCAAGAGATGATTGAACTCGGCGTGAGTGGAGGACACTGATGGCCACCACCTCAATGACCATGGCCAAGGCCCTCAACGAGGGACTGCGCAAGGCCCTGGAGAACAACAAGAAGGTTCTCATCATGGGTGAGGACGTCGGCAAGCTCGGCGGCGTCTTTCGCATCACCGACGGCCTGCAGAAGGACTTCGGCGAGGACCGCGTGATCGACTCGCCGTTGGGCGAATCGGCCATCGTGGGCACGGCCGTCGGTCTGGCGATCCGGGGGTACCGCACGGTGTGCGAGATGCAGTTCGATGGCTTTGTGTATCCGGCCTTCGACCAGATCGTCTCCCAAGTAGCCAAGCTCCACAAGCGCTCCGACGGGGTGTACAACATGAGCATCGTGATCCGACTGCCCTTCCAGGGCGGGATCGGGGCGATCGAGCACCACTCCGAGAGCCCGGAGGCCTACTTCGCCGCGACCGCCGGTCTGCGGGTCGTCGCCTGCTCGACGCCCAACGACGCGTACTGGATGATTCAGCAGTCGATCGATCACGACGACCCCATCATCTTCTGTGAGCCCAAGAGCCGCTACTGGGAAAAGGGCGAGGTCGATCTCGAGCGTCCACCGGCCGGACTCTTTGACGCTGTGGTGCGTCGTGAAGGCAGCGACGTGACCGTGATTGGCTATGGCGGTACCGTCAAGACGATTCTGCGCGCGGCCGAGACCGCGGCCGTCGAAGGTGTTTCACTCGAGGTCATTGACTCTCGTGGTATCTCGCCCCTCGACCTGCCCACCATGGTGACGTCCCTCGAAAAGACCGGACGACTCGTCGTGGTCCAGGAGGCCCCGCACACCGCCTCGATCGGTTCAGAGATCGTGGCCGAGCTGACCCAGCGCTGCTTCTCCTCGATGCGCGCGCCCGGTATGCGGGTGAGTGGCTACCACGTGCCGTACCCGCCCACCCGACTCGAAGAGGACTACCGCCCGAACGTCGACCGCATTCTCGACGCGGTGGACCACGTGATGGGATACGACCAGTGAGCGAAGAAGTATTCCTGCTGCCCGACGTCGGCGAGGGTTTGGTCGAGGCCGAGATCGTCCAGTGGAAGGTGGCGGTGGGCGATACCGTGACCTTGAACCAACCTCTCGTGGACATCGAAACCGCTAAGGCCACCGTCGAGTTGCCGAGCCCCTACGTGGGCACCGTCGTCGCGCTGCACGGCAACGTCGGTGACGTGATGGAAGTCCACAAGCCCCTCATCACCTTTGACGTCGGCGGCGCGAGCGCACCGGCCAAGGCGAGTGTCAGCGACACCCCGGCCAGTGCGGCGATCGCCGAGAGCGAACTCATCGAGCAGAGTCCTGCCGCCGTGGGCGAGGGCCGCGA
>JBARLO010000044.1:0-4742 GCA_049801955.1 Acidimicrobiales bacterium | reverse complement strand
CCTGGAGTGGGGTCTTCCTCCGACGGCGGGACTCGGGCTGGGCATGGACCGGCTGGCCGTGATACTGGCTGATGAGTCCAACATCAAAGAGGTCATTGCCTTTCCGACCCTGAAGCCGGAGCGCTAGTTCGGCAGGTCCTCGAGGAGCGACGAGATGAGCGCGGTGAAACCGACGCGCAACTTCGCACTCGGCAACACCGCGATGGCGCGGTGCGCGTCGGCGAGGAAGCGGTTCGCTGCGAGTACGGTGCGGTCAATCCCGTCGGTCGCGACGACCAGTTTGCGCGCGTGCTCTCGCTCGTCGTCCTCGAGGGGACGACCGAGCAGCGAGGACAGTTCGTCGGCCTGGCGTGCGTCGCGCAGCGCGTAGAGCGTGGGCAGGCTGTAGATGCCTTCGGCGAGGTCTTGGCCGGCGGGCTTGCCCAACTGGTTGTTGGTCGCAATGAGGTCCAAGATGTCGTCGCGCAACTGATACACCATGCCAAAGCATCGCCCGAACTCGGCCAGCGCTTCGGTCTCTTCGCTGGTCAGTCCGGCCGTCATCGCACCCATGCGACAACTCGAGGACATGAGAGCGGCGGTCTTGCCTTCGATGGCGGTGAAGTAATCAAGTTCGGAGCGGTCCAGAGCAAACGCGGTGCGCACCTCGCTAACTTGGCCGCGGGTGAGCCACGCCAAGGTACGCGCGAGCAGGCTGGCGGTGGCGGCGCCGAGGTCGGCCGCGATTCCGGCGGAGCGCGCCATCAGGTAGTCCCCGGCCACAATCGCAATCAGGTTGCCGTAGCGGGCGTTCACGCTGTCGACGTTGCGCCGGATCGTGGCCTCGTCCATGACGTCGTCGTGGTAGAGCGAGGCCAGGTGCATCAGTTCCAGGGCGACCGCCCCCATGAGGTCCTCGCGGGTGGCCTCGCGCTCACCGCTGGTGGCCGAGGCGATCGCCAGAGTCGCGCGCAGTCGCTTGCCGCCCGCGTCAATCAGGTGCGTGGTGACGGCATCTAAGTACGGGTCACCGAAGATCACGGCTTCGGTGAGTAATACCTCGAGTCGAACGAGGTCGTCGTCCACCGACGCCAGCCCTAATTGCTCCAGGGGGTTCACTCAAAACACTTTAGAGGACGCGTTCTTGGTGGTCCGAGGGGCTCAGTCTCAACGACATATAAGACCGGTACACTTCAATCAAACGAACAAAGGATGACCATTGTTTGAGCGCTTTACTGACCGTGCCCGGCGAGTGTTGGTCCTCGCACAGGAAGAGGCACGCGATCTGAACCACGCCTTCATCGGGACCGAACACATCTTGTTGGGTCTCATCCGTGAGGGCGAAGGGGTCGCGGCCAAGGCTCTGGACGCCTTGGGGGTCACGTTTGACGTCGTACGCGAGAAGGTGGAAGAGGCCATCGGGGCCAATACCAACCCGTCTCCTGGCTCGCCCCCCTTTACTCCCCGCGCCAAGAAGGTGCTGGAACTCTCTCTGCGAGAGGCCCTCCAGTTGGGCCACTCCTACATCGGCACCGAGCACATGCTGCTCGGCCTGGTGCGCGAGGGCGAGGGCGTGGCCGCCCAGGTCCTCAACGACCTCGGCGCCGACATGGCCCGCGTTCGCACTCAAGTTATACAGATGATGTCCGGCCAGGCCGGCAAGGAAGCGGGAGCGGTCAGCTCCGGTTCCAGCGCCAAGGGCGACGCCGAATCTGCCGGCGGCTCCGCCGTCCTTGACCAGTTCGGTCGCAACCTCACCCAGTTCGCCCGCGACGGCAAGCTCGACCCGCTGGTGGGTCGAGAAAAAGAGGTCGAGCGCGTCATGCAGGTGCTCTCGCGCCGCACGAAAAACAACCCCGTGCTCATTGGCGAGCCCGGGGTGGGCAAGACCGCCATCGTCGAGGGCCTCGCCCAGCGCATCGTCGCGAACCAAGTGCCGGTCACGCTCGCCGACAAGCAGCTCTACACGCTCGACCTCGGCGCGCTCGTCGCCGGCAGTCGCTACCGCGGTGATTTCGAAGAGCGTCTGAAGAAGGTTCTGAAAGAGATCCGCACGCGCGGAGACATCATCTTGTTCATTGACGAGATCCACACCCTGGTGGGTGCGGGTGCCGCCGAAGGTGCGATCGACGCCGCGTCGATTTTGAAGCCGATGCTGGCGCGCGGCGAACTCCAGACCGTCGGAGCCACCACGATCGACGAGTACCGCAAGCACATCGAAAAAGACGCCGCTCTGGAGAGGCGCTTTCAGCCCGTCAAGGTGGAGCAGCCCTCGGTCGCCATGACCATCGAGATCCTCAAGGGTCTGCGCGAGGTCTACGAGGAGTTCCACGCCGTCAAAATCACCGACCAGGCACTAGTGGCTGCGGCCAACATGTCCGACCGCTATATCTCGGATCGTTTCCTGCCCGACAAGGCCATTGACCTCATCGACGAAGCGGGCAGCCGTCTGCGAATTCGTCGCATGGACACCCCGGCCGCGGCCAAGCTGATCGACGAAGACCTCTTAAAGTTGCGCCGCGAGAAGGAGTCCGCGCTCGACTCGGGTCACCTCGACCAGGCCAAGGCTCTCGACCAAAAAGAGCAAGAGCTCATGGCCAAGCGCGACGAACTCGACGCTTCGGTGCTCACCTCGGGCGGCGAGTCCTTCGACATGGTGGACGAAGAGACCATCGCTGAGGTGCTGGCGGTGTGGACGGGTATCCCGGTCTACCGCTTGACCGAAGAAGAGACCGTGAAGTTGCTGCGCATGGAAGACGAGCTTCACAAGCGCGTCATTGGCCAAGACGAGGCGGTGACCTCACTCAGTCGGGCCATTCGCCGCACGCGTGCCGGCCTCAAGGACCCCAAGCGCCCGGGCGGATCGTTCATCTTCCTCGGCCCGACCGGTGTGGGCAAGACCGAACTCGCTAAGACGCTGGCCGAGTTCCTCTTTGACGACGCCGATGCGCTCATTCAGCTCGACATGTCGGAGTACATGGAGAAGCACTCAGTGTCGCGTTTGGTCGGTTCGCCCCCCGGCTACGTCGGCTACGACGAAGGCGGTCAGTTGACCGAGGCGGTTCGCCGCAAGCCCTTCTCAGTGGTTCTCTTCGACGAAGTCGAAAAGGCTCACCCCGACGTCTTTAACACGTTGCTCCAGATTCTCGAAGACGGTCGTCTGACCGACTCCCAGGGTCGCGCGGTGGACTTTAAGAACACGATTCTCATCATGACCTCCAACCTCGGCACCTCCGACCTGCGCAAGGCCGCCATTGGCTTTGGTAAGGGTTCGGACTCCATTACCCACGAGCGCATGAAGGAAAAGGTCAACCAGGCCCTGAAGGCTCACTTCCGTCCGGAGTTCCTCAACCGCATCGACGACACGATCGTCTTCCACGAACTCACGCGCGAAGAGGTCATCGCCGTCGCCGATCTGTTCATCACGCGACTGCGTGACCAGTTGGGCACCCAGGGACTTGGTCTGGAACTCTCGGCCACGGCCCAGAGCTATCTGGCCGAGAAGGGCTACGACCCCGAGTTGGGAGCCCGTCCGCTGCGCCGCGCGATCCAGCAGTACGTCGAAGATGCGTTAAGCGAGAAGATCCTGTTCAAGGAGTTCCACGCGGGACAGACCATCGTGGTCGACACCGCGGAGGGCGAGGACGGAACGTACCTCACCTTCGAAGGCGTCGAGGGCCTGCCGCCCTCGGTGGACTTCGAAGACACCGCTAACGCGTAGACGCGTCACACTCGCCTTCTAACGTCACTGACGTGAAGAGCCACGTCCGCTACGTCTGTCGAGACTGTGGAACGAGTGCGCCACGCTGGCAGGGGAGATGCGGCGCGTGCGCGCAGTGGAACACTTTGGACGAAGTGAGCGGTCCCGCACCCGCGCGCACGAGTGTGGTGGCGGGTGCCCTGCGCGACGTGAGCGACGAGTCCAGTGAACTGGTGTCTTCGGGGATCGGCGAGCTCGATCGTGTGCTGGGCGGTGGCTTTGTCGCGGGATCGACGACCCTGCTATACGGCGAGCCGGGGGTGGGCAAGTCCACCCTCGCTCTGTTGACACTTCGCGCGCTGGGACTTCGCCAGAAGAACGTCCTGCTGATTGCCGCCGAGGAGTCCGTGACCCAGGTCGCGCGCCGCGCCCGCCGCTTTGGTGAGGTACCCGCAAGCCTCGAAGTGGCGACGACGACCAGCATCGATGACGCGGTTGATTTGCTGGCGTTAGTGCCCCGAGCGCTGTGCGTGGTCGACTCGATCTCGGCAATGAGTGACGACGCGCTCACGAGCGTGACGGGCTCGGTGTCCCAGATTCGAAACGGCGCCGAGCGCCTCTGTGCCGTGGCGAAGTCGATGGGCACTGCACTCCTCCTCATCGGTCACGTCACGAAGGACGGTGAGCTTGCTGGCCCGCGCGCGCTCGAGCACCTCGTCGACACGGTGGTGCGCATCGAGGGTGACCGACACGGAACATTGCGCATTGTCCGCGCCCAGAAGCATCGATTCGGTCCCACCGGTGAGGTGGGTCTCTTCGAGATGGTGGGCGAGGGTCTGCGCGAACTGCTCGACACCTCGGCCCTGCGCGGTCCGCGATCGGGTGTGCCGGGTGTCGTGCTCACGGTGACCAACGATGGCTCGCGATCGTTCTTGGTGGAGATTCAGGCGCTCGTGGCCCACGCGTCGGGTTCGACTCGCCGCGTCGCGTACCAAGTCTCCTCACCGCGCCTGTCCCTGCTACTGGCCGTACTCGAATCGCGGTGCGGCGTGGATACGAGCGC
>JBARLO010000043.1:0-34672 GCA_049801955.1 Acidimicrobiales bacterium | reverse complement strand
CCCTCGTGGTGGCCGCTGACGTCAGCGATCCGGTGGCCATCGACGCGTCCGTGGCGAAAGTACGTGGGGAGTTCGGGTCGGTCGACATCCTGGTCAACGACGCGGCGGTGGTGGCGCCGCTGGGACCAACCGCGAGCGTTGATGCTGACGCCTGGGCTGCGGCCCTCGCCGTTAACGTCGTCGGGCCGTTCCGACTGGCCCAGGCCCTGCTCCCCGGCATGATCGCCCGGGGATGGGGACGGATCGCGAACGTCTCGAGCGGTATCGCGGCCCACCCAGGCGCGATGATCGGAATGAACGCCTACGCGGCATCGAAGTCGGCCCTCGAAGCGCACACGCTCAATCTGGCCGCCGAGTTAGCGGGCACCGGGGTGACGGCGAACGTCTACCGGCCCGGATCGGTCGACACCGCGACGCAGGGTTGGATCCGTAGTCAGTCGGCCGAGGAGATTGGCGTAGCGCTACACGAGCGATTCATCGAGTCCTACGAACGCGGCTCATTACTCACCCCCGAGCAGTCCGCACGGTCCCTGCTCGCACGGCTAGCGGGCGACGCCACCGGGCAGGTCTGGAGCGTCGAAGACCCAGCGTGAAGGGGCCAATCTCAGTTGGGTCGATCGTGAGATCTCACGGTTATGAGTCGTTGAGAGGTTCCACGCAACTGTCCGCGCCGCCGACTTCGCAACGTGCGACCAGTTAGCAAGCCCACCGGCCAATCGCTTCTGTCTACGCCCGCGGCTAAGAGCGCGTTATTAGTTGAAGTCGAGTACAGCAGCAACTTGGGTCAACGCGTGCAGGTGCTCCTGCGCGGTAGCGAAACCTGCACCCATTGTGTTAATTGACAGATGGCTTGCTCCAGCACCACGCCACTCCTCAACCGCTGCAATCGTCGTGGCGAGTTCTCCTCGCCACGACACACGACCCTCCATCCCCACGTCCTCGGGGTTCCGACCGGCGTCAATGGCCGCTCCTGCGATTACCTCGATCGCCGAGTTCAGCTCCGGACCCGGTTGCAACTGCGGGAACCAACCGTCGGCCAAGCGTCCCATTCGATTGAGAGTTTTCGCCGATCCACCTCCCATCCAGATCGGGATGGGGCGCTGCGTGGGTAACGGCGCAATTCCCGCACCAGTGACGTGATCGAACTTTCCCGCGAAGGTGACTGAGCGCTCCGTCCAGAACTGGCGCAACAGCCCCACTTGTTCCTCGAGTCGCCGACCTCGCGCCGTGAAGTCTTCACTGAGCGCTTCATATTCGACGGCGTTCCAGCCAATACCGACGCCGAGGCGAAACCTTCCCTCGGTCAACAGATCGACCTCGGCCGCCTGTTTCGCGACCAGAGCTGTCTGGCGTTGCGGGAGGATGACGATCTCGGTGACGAGCTCGAGCGACGTCACCGCCGCGAGAAAGCCAAAAAGGACGAACGGTTCGTGGAACTCGGTGTCCACGTCGTAGGGACCACCCCACCCCTGGTGCGTCGCGGGATCAGCTCCCACGACGTGATCGAAGGCACCAATGTGTCGATAGCCGAGACCTTCAACACTTTCGCCGTATGCGCGAATGTCACTCGCTCGAGAACCGATCTCCGTCTGGGGAAATATTGCTCCAATTCTCATATGGACTCCGGTGAACTCGTTCGGTCTCGACTCGCGACCACGGTCATCCTAATGATCGGCCCGCGGAATTCAGAAACGAGAATGTGCTCGCCGAACTCGCGGTGTCAGTCGATGCGCTGGGCCGTCAACAACAGATACTCCCAGTCCATTATCGTCTCGCCACTTCCCCGGTCGTATCGACGAGCGAGGTTGGCGAGGTCGTGCTCCAGCGCGCTGGCCCGGTCCGGTTCGTTCGCGAGTCCCCGGAACGCAGCGACGGTCGGCCCGTAGTTTGCCTTGAAATAGGCGGGAAACTCTTCCGGTGTCTGGAATCGGTTCACGGTCGCCAAACGACGGGACGTCACGACGTCGCTCACCTTGTTCCCCAACAGCCCGCGGACGTGAGCCTCGTCACCCCACAGTGGGGGCGCTTGTGCCCCGGGCGGCGGCGGCGGCGTGTAGGGCTTCATGGTAGAGAACATCTCACCGACGAATCCCCCGGGAGTCCAACTCACCAGACCGATCGTGCCGCCTGGGCGACAGACTCTCAGCAGCTCATCGGCACTCGCCTGGTGATGAGGAGCGAACATGACCCCCACGCACGACATCACGACGTCAAACTCGGCGTCGTCAAACGGTAGTGACTCGGCATCGCCTTCACGCCACGAGATCTCGACTCCCCGAACCGCGGCCGCACGACGTCCGGCTTCGAGCAGGGAAGGGGTCAGATCACACGCGGTGACTCGCGCGCCTCGAAGAGCGGCTGGAATGGCGGCGTTGCCCGACCCGCACGCCACGTCTAGCACGTTGTTGCCCTTTCGTACGCCACAAGCGTCTACCAGAATGGATCCAAGGTCGGGTATTACCTCACTCGCCACCACCGGATAGTCCCCCATCGACCACATCGCGCGGTGCCGCGCCTTGAGCTCGTCATCCGCAGTATCTTTCACATCGTTCATGACGTCTCTCCTCGTTTACGTAACTCACTGGTCTTTGTTGTCTTGAATCTCGATAGGTCGAACCTGACCGATTGCGGCCGCGGCGCTGACCAGGTGAACGTGCATTGGCCACGAAACCAGAGCGGAGCGAGTGTCACGGACGTCACTGGGGCCATTGTCCTACGCCGGCGGACGCTTCGTAAGTACAAAAAGTGAAGTGGGGCGATAGTGTCGAGACCTGTGGAAGGGTACGGCCAGTTCTGTCCGGTCTCTAAGGCGGCCGAGGTAGTTTGCCAGCGCTGGACGCCCTTGATTCTGCGCGAGTTGCTCGTCGGCAGCACTCGATTCAACGAAATCCGGCGTGGCGTTTCCACGTGCTCACCCGCAATTCTTTCTAAACGACTCAAGGATCTCGAGCGGGCTGGGATCGTTGAGCGCGTCGTCGACAACCGCGAGATCACATACTCCCTCACGGAGGCGGGCCGGGAACTACTACCGATCGTTCTCGGTCTGGGCGAATGGGGTCAACGGTGGGTCCGCACCGACTACTCGCCCGACGAACTAGACCCCGGCTTACTGCTCTGGGACGTTCGGCGTAATCTCCAACCCGGCGGACTCGGCGACCGGCGGATCACGATTCAATTCGTTTTCGCGGCTCTGTCCGCCAAAGGCCGTTACTTTTGGCTTGTCGTCGACGCGAACGAGGTCGACCTCTGTTTCACCGACCCGGGTCGCGAGGTTGACGTGATCGTCGAGGCCGACCTTCGCACCTTGACCGAGATCTGGATGGGTGATACTCGTTTTCGAGACGCCCTTGCCGATCGTCGCATCGTACTTCGCGGACCCAGTGGGATCACTCGGCGTATCCCCGCCTGGTTTGGTCAACATCCCGTTTTCGCCAAGGTGCGACCGGGGAGTAGCATTGGCCAGTTCACGGCACGCACGACTTCTCGCGCCGGAACTGTTCGCTAGGTCCACGCACATCTTTGACTTCTCTTCACCACATTTACGCGAGTGGTCGCGTGAGAACTGAGTTGGTCAGTTCGTTACCCTGTCGGTGATCTCCGCCAATCGCCTGGCGAAGACGTGCGCGCCGATTTGTACGAAGATATCGCGCGCCTCTTTGGCGGCCGTTGCCTCTTCGTGATCCTTGCCCAGAACGAGCGCGAGGTCGAGCTCGCAGAGCGCAAGGTCGAGAACACTCCCGACCGAGCGCCACCGTTCGATGGCGTCGAGATAGATTTCTGCCGACTCGGCAATGCGACCCTCCAGTGCCGCGATACCGCCTTCTGTCGTACGCCGTTGCGCTGCCATCGCACGTCCGCGGATCCTCTGCATCGCCACCAAGACCCCGCGAAGCTCGTCCAGATTACCCATCCATAAGGCGGCACGAGCGGCGATGCCAAGAGCCGCGGCGCAGTTGATACCCATCGGATCCACTTCCACTGCCCGATTCGCATCTCGCAAAGCGTCGTCGATATTGCCGTTGGCGAGAGCCACGAACGCCGCCGTGGTCAGTTTCGTCGTGAGCGATCCCAGGGTCCCATCTCCCAACTCGTTGCCTACTGCCAACAGTTCCTCGGCCCGGGCGGCGTCGCCACCCAGGGCGGCGAAAACCGCTTCGAGTCCTGACAGCCACTGGTGACGCCACTCGGCGAGCTCTCGCTGGTGTAATTCCTTGATCATGGCAAACGCTTCATCCCATAGTCCGAGATACAGGGATGTTTCGGTGATGTTCAACATGTTCGTTAACTCAATCCCGCGCGACCCGCTTTTCCGGGACAGTTCTACTGCCTCGTTGGCCACGTCAACCATCCCGCGCGGATTGTCCGGCAGCATGTAGAGACTCAGTGCGGTCCGGGCGCGCGCTTGTTCAAAGAGTTCACCGGCGTCATCGGCAATGCTCGCCATGCCTCTCGCCAGAATCACCGCTTCGCGGTGCCGACCCATCGTAAAGAGCGCGAGCGAGCGAGTGCCCAGTGCACCGGCCAGAAGGGCGTCATCGTCAAGTTCCTCGGCAAGTCGAAGCGCGACCTCGCACCACTCAGCGGCTCGGGCGACCTCCGTTCCATGACCCATGGCCGTGGCAATGGAGAGCGACAGTTTGGCGCGAACTCTCGTCTTGTCCTCGCCGACCAGCTCAAAGGCCCGTTCACACAGTTCAATCGATTCCTCGGCCCGCCCAAGGAACATGAGGGGGTTAAACAGTTCCGAAATGCAGAGCCCCCAGGACACCAGGTCACCTTGCGCGTGATAAATGGCGATAGCTTTTTGCAGATACTCAACGGCGGATTCGTAGTGCTGTCGTCGCTCCGCGGCGACGCTCGCTCGTTGCAGTAGTGGCGCCGTGGCGTTCTCGTCGGGGGCCAGTTCCAAGGCCTGTTCAAACATGACCGCCGCCTGTTCGGGAGAACCCAGTGACAGGGCCCGTTGACCGGCCCGGTCGAGCCACTCGATCGCCTTCGACAGCAGCTCCTCCCGTCCGAGTTCCTCGGGACTGGCTCGGTACGCCTCGCTGTAGTGAGCAGCGATGACGCCGGCCAACTCCTCTTCGCCCAATGACTCCGCGTATCGCGCAATCGCCGCATGCTTGGCTTGGCGGTCTCGTCGAGCCAACGTGCCAACGGCCACTTCGCGAACGACGCCTTGGACAAATCCATACTGACCACGTTCCGGAGAGCGCGGGTCATTGTCAACAAAGAGGTACTCCTTGCGAACGAGGTCACGCAACTCGACCTGCAGTTCCTCCGCCGACTCTCCGCTCACGACCCGCAGACTCTCGGTGGAGAAGGTCGAGCCGACGATGCCCGCATTTTGCAACACGGCGCGCTGTCGGGACGACAGCGAGTCCAGCCGCGAGGCAACGAGCGCGTGCAGCGTCTCTGGAATCTCTAGCGTTCCTAGTTCGCCTTGTACTTCGTAGCCGTCCTCCACCTGGACAATGACGCCGCGATCAACCAGCATGCGAATCGTCTCGACGGCGTAGAGCGGTACACCCTCCGCGCGCTCCAAGACCCGTTCTAAGACGTCGCTCGGTAGTCCGTGAACAAATCCATTAAGTAACTCGATCATCGACTCCGCCGACAGCGGTTCTAGGTGAAGCGACGTGAAATTTCTCAGTCCCGCTCCCCACGATGGTCGCCGATCCATCAGCTCGGGTCGCGCGAGGGTAACGATGAGGAGCGAACAGCCCTTGGACCATTCGAGTATCGACTCGACGAAGTCAACGAGCCCCGCGTCTGCCCACTGCAAATCCTCAAAGATCAGCACGGTCACGCCCCGTTCGGCGATTCGCTCAAAGAATCGTCGCCACGCCGAAAAGATTTCGTCACGATTGTTCGACGGCGCGTCTGCGAGGCCGAGCAAATGCGCAAGATGGGAAAATATCCACTGTCGTTCCTCATCGTCACGCACAAACTCAGCGAGACACTCCTGTAGTTTCGCGAGCGAGGATGAGCCGTCTTCGACTTCGAGAATACCTGCGCGCATTTTGACCATTTCACCCAGCGCGCCGAAAGTTACACCTTCTCCGTATGCGCGAGAACGTCCTTCGTGCCAATAGACGCTGTCGGCAAGACCGTCGACGTACTTGAGAAACTCCCAGGCCAGGCGACTCTTGCCAATGCCGGGAATCCCGGTCACCGACACCAGTCGCGCTCGCTTCTCTCGACCGGTCGCGTGCAACAGATCCTTGATCAATCGAAGCTCTTCATCGCGACCGACAAACGGTGGCTCGAGTCGCTCGGCGCGGCCCAGCCCCTTGCGCTGAGCGACCACTCTCAATGCACGCCAGGCGTGAATCGAGACGGACTTGCCTTTCAGTTCGAGCGCGCCCACCTCTTCAAAGGCGATCGCCCCTGACGCCGCTCGCCAGGTCGATTCGTCAACAAAGACTGTTCCCGGTTCCGCCACGCTTTGCACCCGCGACGCGGAATTAACGGTATCTCCGAGGACCATACCTTCGGAGACTTTGCCAATGGTGATAGCGACCTGACCGGTCACGACGCCAGCGCGGGCGCGAAGTCCGGAGTTGCCGGTGCTCTCGCCCAGTTCGCCCACGCTCGCGACAACGTCCAGCCCCGCGCGCACGGCTCGTTCCGCGTCGTCTTCGTTGGCGGCGGGCGCGCCCCACACGGCCATCACCGCATCACCGATGAACTTCTCAACGGTGCCGCCATAACTATCGATGACTCGTTGAGCGCGGTCAAAGTACTGGGTTAGCAGTTCGCGAACGCTCTCGGGATCGCTCATTTCCGCAAACGGGGTGAACCCGACCAGGTCCACGAAAAGCACCGAACACAGTCGGCGCTCGGCGACGCCAACCAAAGAATCGTCGAGCGAGGCGGGGACGTTTCGCGTCGCTGCGACCGCGGGCGACGCACGAGATAGCACCGGCGAACCGCAATTCGCGCAAAAGGGCTTATCCGCAATGAGTTCAGCGCCGCAGGAAGAACAGGGCTGGACTATCGCGGCGCCACAGTTGGCGCAGAACGGCTTGCTATCCGGTGTGTCGCCCTGGCATGACCAACATTGCATGATGCCCCCTATCTCGAAATCTTACGAGAACGCGACCGCATTCGTCCATGACATCCAGGACGCGGGTCAGGAGGTACGTCGCCTCGACTCCAACCTTCGCGTCACTTGGCGTCTTCGCGGCCACCGTATCCAGTGATGACCGCTTCAGCCAACGATGAGGCAGTGGGGAACGACATAATCATCTCCATGAACGAGCGCTTATCGAGCCGGAATAGCACCGAGTCCGAGTCAGCCGTCACCGTTGCTTGACGCGGAATGTTACGCAGTAGGGCCAACTCGCCAAAGCCGTCGCCCCGTTTCAGGCGCTGGACGACCCGCCCTGCGCGGGTCACTGACAACTGCCCGTCCGCGACGCAGTAGTAGCAGTCGCCGTATTCGCCCTCGACAATGACGGTCGTGCCGCGAGGTGCCAAAACGGACGTCAGACGATGCGCAAGCCCCTCGATGGTCTGCACCGGCAAAGCGGCGAAGAGTGGCAAGGATCGCAGAAGTTGGATCTCCACCTGAGGAACGACCGCCGACTCGTCGATCGCGCGAAGTCCTCGCCAGAGGAGAACGATGAGCGCGACTCCGACGACGGCCGGCGCGAGCAGCGCCGCCTTCAACCCGAAAACCGCGATAACGACCCGCGCCAGAACAACTCCTAACGCCAATCCCAAATTAGCGAGGGCCTCACGGATGGAGAACGACCCCGCGATCGCGTCAGGTGGAGCCGCTCGTTGCGTCAGCGTCTGACTCGTAATGTCAAAGACCGCCCCGCCGGTCCCGACAATCACAACGAACACGATGGTGAGACCCACACTGCGCCAGGCGCCAATCAGTCCCAGAGCGGCAAGCGTGACGCCCAGCGAGACTGTGAGAACACTCACGAGGCGGCGGCGACCGACGAGCAGGACGGTGAGGAAACCGGCAAGCAGGCCCCCGGCCCCCACCGCCGAGTTCAGAAGTCCCGGGCCACCTGAACCCATGCGCAAGTACGTCAACGCCAAGACGACGCACAAGAGATCAAGGGCTCCGACCACGACGTAATAGAAGGTGTGAAGAGCCAGTAGATCGGTCGTTTCGCGACTGCGAAGGTTTTGTCTCATGTTCGAGCGAAAACGTGTCGCGACGGATCTCACCATCTGGCGATTCGTCACCCATGCGCCGAAGAGCTTCGTTCGTCGACGGCGCACGAGGATCTCGACGTCGACAAACTCGACCGCGGCATTGGGCCCGCGAACGCCGGCCACTACGACCGCCGAGACGAGCGTCAGCGCTCCCATGACTGCGAGCGCCAGCGACGCACCGCCCACGGGGAAGAGCACGGCCGCGAGCCCGGGACCAATGAGATTTGCCGCACCGTCGGCCCATCCCCCGATGACGTTGGCCGCCGTGAGTTCTTCGGGGGTGCGAACAATTCCGGGCAACAACGCCGCGTGCGACGGACGTGCGGTACTCACCACGAGGGACGTCAGCGACGCGAGAAGGAAGACCGTCACCGTCGACGCACCAAGGGCCACGGCTACCGCGACGCACGCGATCGCCACCGCCTGCGCCGCGTAACTGACTTTGAGCATCCGTGAAGGCCGAACGTAATCAGCCAACGCACCAAGGAACGGAGAAAGGACGACGCTGGGCCCAATCTGTACCAGCACCATCAGCATTCCCGATTCGGCGCCGCCTCGGCGATATGCGTATACCAGGAAGGCGATCCAGATCCCCGAATCAGCCGCTCGAAAGAACAGGTACGCAACGCTGACACGACGGAGTGGCGAATTCTTGAGCGCGGCACGAAATACCGTCGCTATGGGTCGAAAGCGCGCCACGCGGTAACCGCGACCTCAGGAAACGCCCGGCAACCGCGCCGAGTCCAGCCAACCGTTTCGCAGCAGTCCTGAATTCCTCACGTTTGGTGCCTGAGCTCTCCTCCCGCAGTAGCCGCCAACCCTAGTGTGAGAGCCGACGTGGGTGACGAGTAACGAGCCGATGACGGATACCGTGATGTCCAGACAGATTGTCATGGTGGCCCAAGGACCATCAGGTTGGCTCCCCACCGTCGGCGATGGTCAAGGGACCTGCGTCTCTGAAGGTCGGTACGCGCACGCGGAACTAGCCAAAGCTGCGAGCACCTCGTTGCCGGGAGACTTAGGCGGAGATTTTCGGCATGACATCCGGAGCGATCCGCTCAATCTGATGTCCCTCGTCGCCGACGGTCCAAAAAGACCTGCTAAAAACCTGCTCGGTCCACATCGTCACGAGAGCCCGCGACCCGGCGACGCCCACGACATGGCCATCGAGTCAATCAACATCGGTCAGTTGAAGAGCGAGCAATTGCGATTGCCTTACGTAAAGACCCCTGCACTCACTGCGCTAGTCGAACATTCGCCGTCGGGCTCGGCTAGCGCCGACGTGGATTGAAGACGCGCTCACCCTGGGATTACGAAACCGGTGAAGCGCGTAGGGTGTCCCACACGTACGTCGCACGGCGTAAGTTCCAAGATCGACGCGCGACGTTTCGCGTGTGAGGATTGGGAGGTCAAGAGTGGCAGACCCTAATTCAACTCCCCGCTCCAGGCATTTTGTGCATGACGTCGTGGCTCGTCGCCGCCCGCAGCTGGAAGCGAGTGGGGAGTTCCCTTCGTGAGTCGCCGCGCGCCGATAGATCAAGGCCAGACGTCGTTGGACCTGCTGCAGAGCGAAAACCTCTTGCTCCGCGACCTCTTTCGTCAACTGGACGACCATCGAGGGTCGTCAGTTGGAGAGCGATACAAGTACGGCAACCTCGCGAAGCAAGTCATCCGACACCTGGCGATTCGCCAGTCCAGTTTGATGAACGTGGCCGACGGCGTCTCGGTCATCCCCTCGCTGCACTCCACCGCTGATCGGATGAGAGATCGCGGCATCGATCGTCGAGGCGCCTATGACCACGTCGGTGACATGGCCCGCGATGTTGGCGTCATGAGTCTCAATCAGGGACAGGACTTTGATGGCCCCCTGACAGACCTCATCGACGCCGCGACGACCGAGATCAGTTGGGAGCTCACCGAAGCCATTCCCCTCATTCGCCAATCCGTGAGCGCCGAGAGCGCTACGACTCTATTTAGCAGCGCTCACTACGTACAACGTCACGCGCCGACGAAGCTTCACCGCGGCGGTCCCCGGTGGTACGAGCACATGCCAGTCATCTCTCGCGTCGTGACCGTCTTTGGCCGCCTCAACAACTACCTCGCGATCGATCACTACAGGCGTCACCCCTAGGGCGATAGTGGGGACGCAGTGGTGCCAGCGTGGGGTGCTTCGCGGACGCTTGACTACAACCATGTTGACTTTCGATGAGTGCATCGTCACCAAGTGCACCGGAGCCCTCGACTGAAGGGACGGGGTTACCCCGACGACCGCAACTTCGTGCCTTCGAGTCTGCGACACGCCAACGCGTCGACCGAGAACCGCTCAAGTGTCTTGTCTGGAGATCGTTGGTCCTAAGTGCGAACGTCTATTTGGCTGAGGACACCCTCCAGATAGTTGGCGAGTGGCTCGTACTGCGGGGGCCCGTCGTAGCGCACGCCGTTGACAAAGAATGTGGGAGTAGCGTTCGCACCACTTTGAACAGCACTCTCGAAATCTGACTCGACCCGTCGCACCGACCTACGTACTACGTCTGCGGTCATCATCTGTTCCATGTCGAGACCGACTTGCGAGGCGTACATGGGTAATGCTTCATCGTCGAGTTGCCACTGGTTGTCGTAGAGCACTTCGTGCATCTCCCAGAACTTTCCCTGGAAACCTGCCGCCTCGGCAAACTCGGCGGCACTCTTAGCGTGGGGGTGCAGGTCGCTGAGAGGAAAATTGCGAAAGACAAACCGCATCGACCCACTGAATCTCTCGAGCAACTCGCCAACGACGGCGCGCGCGACGTCGCAGTAGGCACACTGGTAATCGCCGTATTCGACGACAATTAGGTCGGCGTCCTCCGGTCCGCGCGAGTGATCGGAAGAACTGACCATATCGACGAGAGAAGGAGTCCCCGTCACGACAGCGCCTCGACCACATGCCGCGCGACACCGGGCTTGACCTGACCGACCTGACGTAGGCGAGTGGAGCTCACCCCAGGCGGTGGGCTGATCACGATCGCCTCTCGCTGACTCGCGCAATCTTTGACGCTCGAACTGCCTTCGCCTCTCGAAGAGCACGCCCACACGCTTTGGTGAACGTGACCCCCGTCATTGGAAGGCTCCGCAAAAAGGATGGGTCAAAGACGCCGCCAGCTTTGCCGTCAAAGATGCCGTGAGCTCCGTAGTCCGCCTTTGCGTCGACTGGCTGGCGCAAATTTGATGGACGATCTTTCGCGATGAGTTGCTTGGTCATTTGGCTATCCCACGCCGCAAGCGCCGCGTACTGGTTGCCGACGCCGGGAAACAAACTGTCCACAGCTACGAGCATCTTGTTCCACGACCCGACGATCCGCGATCGTTGACCGTCGAGTGCCGCGTCCAAAATGAATCGAGCGGGAATTTCGGGCTGATAGATCGGCGGTACCGGTTGAGGATGGCGATCCATACCCGTCTCGCACCAGTCAAACTGAGGCGTGTTGACCGCGGGAAGGTGCACCATACACATGCGCACGTTGCTCCCCTCATGAAGAAGCTCCGCCCGAGCCGCCTCGAAGAATCCACGACAGGCGAATTTGGAGGCGCAGTACGCGGACTGCAGAGGAATCCCGACGAACGAAAGAGCGGATCCGACGTTGACGATCGTCCCACGGTCGCGCGGACGCATCCGCGCGAGGGCTGACTTCGTTCCCCACACTTGTCCGAGGAAGGTCACTTGCACCGCACGCTCAAAGTCGGCCGACGATAGGTCCTGCAACGGGGCAAACACCGTGGTCATCGCGTCATTGACCCAAACATCGATAGGGCCCAACTCATCTTCGACTCGAGTCGCGGCCCGATCCACTTCATCAAAATTCGCAACGTCGGTGGGAACTTTTGAGCAACGAGCGCCCGCCGCTTCTACTTCTTTTGCCGTCGCATCCAATCCTGCACGACCACGAGCGAGCAGGGCCACGTCGAATCCGTGTTCGGCGAAGAGCCGCGCTGTCGCCCGACCGACGCCGGCCGTTGCTCCTGTAATCACTGCGATCTTTCTCTCTGGCGACATGGGCACTCACTTTCACACTCTCTCCTATCGCAAATATTGCAACGCCTGTGGAGGAGTAGGCATCTTTCGTAGCGTAACTGTCGTCGTCGAACCCAAACCGAACACGAAAGTGACGCGCACTCCAATTCACGTCGACATCACGACAGTGCGGCGAGGTACCGTCTGGATGAAAGCCCCATCTTCAACACTCGCCGTTCGGCGTTGTGAGTCCAAGTGAAGAGCTCTCTCCGTCTAGCGACCCCACTCCGACGCTGCTACTTTTTTCTTCGTCAGTGGATGACCAGGAGCTCAGCTTCGTGCGAGTGCAGAGGGTGATCAACTCCCGCTGTCGAAGGGAGGACGTACCGCTGTGAACCGGAGCATCGACGGTTTCGTTGAACTAGCCGACTACGCGGTACTCTCCGACGGCCGAACGTCCGCCCTGCTCGCTCTCGATGGACAGATCGACTGGTGGGCTCTACCGGCGATGGATGACCTTCCCCTCTGTGGTGCCCTCCTTGATCCCGCTCACGGAGGGCATGTATTCGTACGACCCGAGAACTACGTCGCGGTGGAGCGACGGTACGTGCCATCAACAAATGTGCTCGAGACGACGTTCGTCACCGGAGCGGGCACGGTCGTCGTGACGTCTGCGCTCAACACCGGCGCCTCGGGTCGTCTTCCGTGGACAGAGCTCGTGTTCAGCGCCGCCGCTCTGGGTCGACCCATTCGTATGATCTGGGAGTTTCGCCCAGGTAATCACCTGGGAGTCTCCATTCCTCGGGTGGCGATGGTGGAGGGCGTTCCCATCGTCAACGTGGGTGACCACAACATCGCCCTCATAGTGGCCACCTCTGGGTCGTTCGAAGTTCTCGCCGACCGGGTCCGGGGTGAGTTCATGGCGGACGCACACCAGAGCTCGCTCATTGCCTTCACCGGCACCAAGGGGGTACCCGCCGTTGTGCCCGCGCCCGAGGACGTCGCTCACCGGTTGGAGAACACCAAAGAGGCGTGGCGCCGGTGGAGCAGCCACGTCAGTGACTGCGGAGAGTGGTCACCGTGCGTCGCGCGTTCGGCTCTGGCATTGAAGGCCCTCGTCGCCGAGAGAAGCGGGGCGATCGCCGCAGCGGTCACAACATCGCTACCCGAACGAATAGGTGGACCGAAGAACTGGGACTATCGCTTTGCGTGGGTGCGCGACTCTTCATTCTCGATCGACGCCCTGTTGAACATGGGCTTGAGCGAGGAGGTCCACAACTCCGTCGCATTCCTCGTTCGCTCCGTTCGACAGAATGGGCCGGACATGCACGTCTTCTTCACCCTCGACGGTGAGATTGAGATTGGCGAGCGAGAACTCGACCTTCCGGGCTATCAGTTCAGTCGGCCAGTTCGTACCGGTAACGACGCGACGAGTCAACTTCAATTGGGTAACTATGGAGACTTCTTTGACACGCTTCATCGCTACGCCTCGGCTGGGCACGTTCTCGACGCGTTGACCCAATCGCTGCTCGTCGATATGGCCGAACAGTGTCGTCAACGCTGGCGCGATCGTGACTCAGGGATTTGGGAGCTTCATGAACTGCGTGACTACACGATCTCCAAGATCGGTTGCTGGGTCGCATTCGATCGAGCTGTCCAACTGGTCGAATGTGGGCAGTTGCCCAACTCTCTGGTTAACGAGTGGAGGGCGGCACGCGACGAGATTCGCGAGTTCATTGAGACCCGTTGCTGGTCACACGCGAAGCAGACCTATACGTTGTGCGCGGACTCAGAGGAACTCGACGCTGCGGTGCTTTTGGCCGCGCGCACGGGATTCGACCGCGGTGAGCGACTGCGAAGCACGATTGAGGCAATCAACAACGAACTCGGCGATGGTGTCCTCATCTATCGATACACCAACGCGTGTAAGGAAGAGGGAGCGTTCGTCGCGTGCACGTTTTGGATGGTGGAGGCACTGGCGTACTCGGATCAACGCCACCGAGCACGCGACATGATGAGCAAAGCAGTGGAGCTCGTCAATGACGTCGGCATACTCTCTGAGCAGATTGATCCAGAGTGCGGCGCATTCCTGGGGAACCTTCCTCAAGGCCTGTCTCATTTGGCGCTCATCAATGCGGCCTTCACCCTTCTTCGCGCAGAGTGAGATGTGTGACGCACCGTTAAGGGATCTTGACTTGTGTTGGGTGCGACAGTGCGCTGTATGGTAAACGAAGGGGGCGTTTCACTCGCATCTGACGTGGACGAACGACACAAGAAGTAGGAGTGACGAGATGTCTCCGAATGCCGCCGACAACCTCTGTGAACGCCTCATTGAATGGGGGGTCACAACGATCTACGGATTCCCGGGCGACGGGATCAACGGAATTCTCGGCGCCTTGCGACGACACGAGGACCAGTTGCGCTTCATCCAGACGCGCCACGAAGAGATGGCGTCGTTCATGGCGTGCGGACACGCAAAGTTCACCGGTGAGGTCGGCGTCTGCATGGCCACGTCAGGCCCCGGGGCAATACACCTGCTCAACGGGCTCTATGACGCAAAGCTCGACCACCAGCCCGTGGTGGCGATTGTCGGCCAGACGTTCGTGCGAGCTCTCGGCGGGGACTTTCAACAAGAGGTCAATCTCTTGCAGCTCTACTCAGACGTGGCGTCGAGCTACTGCCAACAAGTCAACACCCCGTCGGCCATTCGTCACAACGTAGACCGAGCGATGCGCATCGCCAAAGCTGATCGGACAGTTACGTGCATCATCGTTCCCGCTGACGTCCAGGACATGGACGCGGTCGAAGAACAGCCAAAGAAGACCCACACCGTGCACTCCGGCATCGGCTGGTGGCCGCCACGCGTGATCCCGTCAGTGGACCAACTGCAACAGGCCGCTGATCTCCTCAACAGCGGTGAGCGCGTGGCGATGCTCGTGGGCGCGGGGGCGATGCACGCCACCGAGGAGGTATTGGCGGTCGCGGACACGCTGGGCGCGGGCGTGGCGAAGGCGCTGCTCGGCAAAGCGTCGGTCCCCGACGACGTGGGGTACTGCACCGGATCCATCGGACTACTTGGCACCAAGCCCTCGTGGGACATGATGCAAAAGGCCGACACGCTGCTCATGGTCGGTTCGAGCTTTCCCTACTCCGAGTTCCTCCCCACTACGGGTCAGGCCAAGGGCATACAGATCGACTTGGCCCCGCGAATGCTGTCGATCCGTTAC
This sequence comes from Acidimicrobiales bacterium, assembly GCA_049801955.1. Lineage (GTDB taxonomy): Bacteria > Actinomycetota > Acidimicrobiia > Acidimicrobiales > RAAP-2 > RAAP-2. Next base: position 19,279 of record JBARLO010000043.1, on the reverse strand, counting down.
CCCATGGACTTAGCGTTGGTGGGGGACGCGAAGGCGACGCTGAGCGAACTCATACCGCTCCTTCATCGAAAGTCGAATCGCGAGTGGCAGAGCGAGATCGTGAAGAACGTGACTGAGTGGTGGCAGGTGATGGACGCGCTCGCCCAACCCTCGGACGTAGATGGAAGGATGAGACCACAGGGTCTCTTCTCGGCGCTTTCTCGCCATCTCCCCGACAATGCCATACTCTCGTCGGACTCGGGGACGGCGGCCGACTGGTACGCCCGTCACGTACGGATTCGCACGGGCATGAAGGCGTCTCTCTCGGGAAACTTGGCCACCATGGGTCCCGGTGTTCCCTACGCCATCGCTGCCAAGTTCGCCTACCCCGATCGAGTCGCCGTGGCCATGGTCGGCGACGGCGCGATGCAGATGGGGGGAATGGCCGAGATGTTGACGGCCGCCAAGTACTACAAGACGTGGTCCAATCCTCTCTTGATCGTGTTGGTTCTCAACAACGAAGACCTCAACCAGGTGACGTGGGAGCAGCGGGCGATGGAGGGCGATCCGAGGTTCGACGCCTCCCAGGGTGTCCCGGCACTGTCCTACGCCGACTGGGCCAACCTCATCGGACTCAAGGGTATTCGCGTCACGCACTCCGACCAGATCGAAGAGGCGTACCGCGAAGCTTTCGCGTCCAACCGACCCGTGATCATCGACGCGCTCACCACACCCGACGAACCCCCGATGCCCCCTCACATCACGTTCGACGAAGCCAAGGCGCTCACTAAATCGTTGCTGGCCGATCCCGGGGGTGGCATCGCGGGGGCGAAGGAGGCGGTGCGAGAACTGCTTCGTGAAGTTATCCCAGGTCGGCACTGACGCTATGCGCAGCACCACACCCTCCCCCAGTCACCGCGAGGCGCTCGGGAGCCTTGATCACCTCATCGACATCGCCTTTGCGGACGTCGCGCACGGCCGCTTCGAGCGATCGCTGGCGGGACTGACCGCGGTCGCAGCTCTCGTGACGACGGCGGAGATTTATGTCGAGCACTACCGAGGCAGTTTCGGCAACAAGATGATGTGGAGTCCCATCGTCATCACGCCGCCGGTCGTCATCGCGGGTATCGCGGGCATCTTTTCCAAACGGTGCGCCAAGACTCTGCTGCCGGCGGCGGCGGTGGCGTACGGACTCACCGGCGTGGCGGGTGAGTACTTTCACGCTCGCGGTGTCAGTCGCAAGCCGGGTGGCTGGTCCAACGCAAGTTACAACGTGCCGATGGGTCCCCCCATCGCGGCGCCCGGACTGATGTTGCTGGTGGCCGGCATGGGAGTATTAGCCGCACTACTGCGGCGGGAGAAGTGAGTGGGCGCGCGCGGCGAGGATGATCCACTCCAACCTCGCGACCTCTCACGACCTGATCATCTGCCCAACTTGAGACCCGGGGGGGGCGCGCCCGATCCCAGTTGGTTGCCGCGCCAGAGACGAGGTACCACGCCGCAGATGATCGGCCGCTACCCCGACTACGACGTGCTCGCATCGATGGACGAGTGGGACGAGGCGACCGCGAAAGTGGTGCAAGCGCGCATGGACGTGGGCGGGCCGATGACGTTCTTTCGTCCGAATGAGCACCCCACCATGCGTCGATTCTGTGACATCGTCATGGCGCAGGATGGCGAGCCCCGCGTACCGGTGGCCGAACTCATTGACGAGAAACTAGGCACCGGGCGCCTCGATGGTTTTCAGTACGACGACATGCCCACCGATCAAGATGTGTGGCGAATGGTGTTGGCCGGCCTCGACGGCACGGCGCGTGATCGATGTGGAACGGGCTTCGCCGAATGCGACGTCGACAACGCGAAAAATATCGTGTCCGACTTTGCCGCGTCGAAACTCTCAGGACACTCCTGGAAAGAGCTCAACGTTGCACGGGCCTGGTCAGTCTGTCAACGCGCGATTCTCAGTGCGTTTTACTCACATCCCTGGGCGTGGAACGAGATCGGTTTCGGGGGCCCTGCCTATCCTCAGGGGTACATGCGTCTTGGGCCGCTGTCCATCCTTGAACCGCACGAAACTCGCGGCGCCACATCCGAAGATCCGGTCCGCCAGGTAGGGGACACACGGCAGTGAAGAAGAACTTCTTGAAAGGTGCGATTGGCCCGAAGGACAACGACTCGCGCTACCTCTTGGACGTTGACCGTCGCGACCTACCTGGTGAAGACACCATGCATCGCTACGACGACGACGACGAGGTCGACCTTTGCGTCATCGGCGCCGGGGCGGGCGGGTCAGTGTTGGCCCAACGCCTCGCTCGCAAGGGATGGCGAATCGTGATTCTCGAAGCTGGCCCATTCTGGCATCCCGACGAAGATTGGGTTTCGGACGAGGCGGGTTCGCACGAGCTGTACTGGACCCAAAATCGCATCATCGCGGGCAACGATCCCATCGAACTGGGCAAGAACAACTCTGGTCGCGGCGTTGGCGGCTCGATGGTGCACTACGCCGGCTACTGCCCTCGCTTCCACCCTTCAGACTTCGACACGCGCACGCGCGACGGCGTGGGAGCGGACTGGCCCATTGACTACGGCGACCTGCTCTCGCACTACGAACAGGTGGAGCGCGAACTCCCCGTCGCCGGCCAGAACTGGCCGTGGGGCCACCCCCACACCTACCCCTTTTCCCCCCATCCCATCTCCGAAGCGGCGGCGGTGCTGTGGCGAGGAGCGCTGCGTTGTGGCATCACGATGCGGGTGGGGCCCGTCGGCATCGTCAACGGCACGTTCGGCAACCGTCCGCACTGCATCTATCGCGGCTGGTGTCTTCAGGGCTGCAAAGTCAACGCCAAGGCCAGCCCCTACGTCACGCACCTTCCCGACGCTCTCGCCCACGACGTCGAAATTCGCGCCAACTCCATGGCGTCGCACATCGAACTCGACCAGACCAGCGGTCGGGCGACGAGCGTGGTCTACCGGGCCGAAGGTTCAGACACCGAGCGCCGCCAGCGTGCCAGGGTGATCGCAGTTGCGGGGTACTCCATCGAGACGCCTCGGTTGTTGCTCAACTCGGTCTCGGCACGATTCCCCCACGGTCTGGCCAACAACGAAGACCAGGTTGGTCGGTACGTGATGGTCCAAGGCGCCGCTCAATCAGCCGGGCGGTTCCCCGAGGAGTTACGCATGTACAAGGCTCCCCCACCACAAGTCTCCTCAGAGGACTTCTACGAAACCGACCAGTCGCGCGGATTTGCGCGGGGCTTCTCCATCCAGACGGTGTCCCCACAACCGATTGGTTGGGCCGAGCACGTGGCCGCCGAGGGCCATTGGGGGCGCGAGATGCGCGAGTACATGCGCGACTACAACCACTGGACCACGATCGGCGTCTTGAATGAGCTCATTCCGAGCGCGGACAATCGAGTCACACTGGCCGACGAGAAGGACCCGTACGACCTTCCGATAGCAAAATTCACGCACTCGCTGAGTCAAAACGACAGGGACAACATCGACTACTCCAAGAAAGTGATCAAGAACATCCTCGAGGAGTCCGGAGCGCAAGACATCCTCACCATCTCGCGCTACGCCCACCTGATCGGGGGCGCGAGAATGGGAACGTCGCCCAGCAACAGCGTGGTGGATCTGCACCAACGAGCGTGGTCGGTGCCCAATCTGTACGTTGCCGACGGGAGCGTCGCTCCGACACAAGGTTCAGCCAATCCCGCCCTCACCATCATGGCCCTCTCCTCACGACTGGCCGAACACTTAGCGGCCAACACCCCATGACTCCACGTTTGAGGTACCACACCAGACGCCATCGAGGATCCTCGAGATCACGGAACTACGACCGAAGCGAGCGCGCACTTGCCCGCCATTGACGAACTGAAGGTGAGTGTCTTCACCGTTCCTACTGAGGAACCAGAGTCCGACGGCACACTCACGTGGAGCGCAACGACGGTCGTCGTCGTAGAACCGTCCGCTGGCAATCTCACGGGAATCGGCTTCTCCTACGCCACCGGTGCGTGCGCTCGCCTCATCGACGACGTCCTTCGCGACGTCGTCATGGGACAAGACGCACTCGACGTGGCGAGCAACTGGACGGCCATGGTCCGAGCGATCCGCAACTTCGGTCGTCCCGGTATCGCCTCAATGGCGATTGCCGCCGTCGATTGCGCACTGTGGGACCTCAAGGCGAAGCTCTTGGAGTTGCCCCTGGTGAAGCTCCTCGGTCAGGTGAACGACACGGTGCCCGTCTATGGGAGCGGCGGCTTTACCTCGTACAACGACCAAGAACTCACCCGTCAGTTCGCTCTCTGGGTTCACGAGCAGGGCATACCTCGGGTCAAGATGAAGGTAGGCGAGGCATGGGGATCCCGGCCCGATCGCGACCTCGAACGCGTACAACTCGCTCGCGATGTCATCGGCGAGCGCACCGCGCTCTTCGTCGACGCCAATGGCGGCTACAGCACAAAGCAGTCCATTCGGATGGCCCACGAGTTCGAGTCGCAACACGTCACCTGGTTTGAGGAGCCGGTGTCCTCAGATCATCTTTCGTCCCTCGCGGAAGTGAGATCGCAGACGTCGATAGATGTCGCTGCCGGTGAGTACGGCTACGACCTCTTTTACTTCCAGGCGATGTGCGAAGCGCAGGCGGTCGACTGCCTCCAAGCCGACGCATCGCGTTGCGCGGGCATCAGCGAGTGGCTACGCGTGGCAAGTCTCGCCGCAGCGCACGGACTGCAGATCTCGGGACACTGCGCGCAGTCACTACACGCGCATCCGGCCTGCGCAGTGGCTAACGTTCGCCACCTCGAATACTTCGCGGATCACGCTCGCGTTGACCGACTGCTCTTCGATGGCGTCCTTGATCCGGTGGGCGGAGTTCTGCGTCCCGACCTCTCACGACCGGGGCTCGGTCTTGAGTTGAAGCGTTCCGACGCACAACAGTTTCTCGTTGACGTCTGAACTCCACCGCGCTTCATTTCCAATTGTTCGGCCCATTGGAACAGGCGCGTCTTCATGAGGGGCCATTTGGGAAAGAGGGTCGAGCTTCGGAGTGCGCACACGGGCTCTCGAAACGAGATTCTTGTTACAATCGCGTCTGCGGATGGTACGCTTCGTTCTAGGACGTCCAGACCCCGCATCCTTTGCATCTGCCTCTCGGGCGGGTGCGTTACAAGGAGTGCGTTATGGGTCTTCCAGGAATGGTCCTCAGTGCCTACGCCTTTGGCGCCGGGGCGATCATGTGTTGGGCCGTTAGTTACCAGGAGATTGCTCTTCGCCTGTCCGCCGAAGGCATCGTCCTCATGGTTGGCGGCGCCATAGGTTTCGTCGTGTCGTCGATTGTCTTTGTCGCGTCGCTACGCCGGGTCGATGCCAGCCCTCACTCTATGGAACGTAACGTGTCAGGGCCGCAAAACCGCTCGGACCCCGTCCGCCAAGGAATTAGGTAGCTATGGCGCGCTGGTGTTCGGACGGGGCCACTCATCGTGCCCGCAACATGTTTCATCCACCGCAACCAAGCGACGACGCATGTCGAACTCGCGGTGGGCAATTCAACAAGAACGTATTAGCACTGGAGGCTGCGTGATCATATTGGGTTTAATTCTTCTCATTATCGGGTTCGTCACGGGAATTGCGATTCTCTGGACGATCGGAGTGATTGTGCTCGTCGTGGGTCCATGGTTCGGTGACAGACATTTCGACGCCATGTTTGGGAGTCATCAGCGACTCCGCTATCGAAGGTCTCCCCGTGAGTCTGGACGCGCCGGAATGACGTGCGTAGCCGCAGCGGAACGCTGGGGCCCTCCAAATGGGACTGCCAAGGCGTATGTACGAAACGGTATGGCCCGACCTCGCTCGATGTATCTTTCCAACCTCAACGGTTACTTCCGTTATCGGGAGAGCCGTGACGCGGTCGATACCATCGGAGTGAAGAGTCCGTCGAAGAGCTCAGGAATCGCATGACGATCGAATGGACATCAGGAGTCCGGAGTGAAGAGCGCGTTGCAGCCGTAGAAGACTCTGGTTTACTAGGAACCGGACCGGATGACGCCTTCGATCGATTCGTCGAGTTAGCTGCGGAGTTGACGGGCGCAAAGAGATGTTGCATCACGCTGGTGGACGCCGACTCGTTCAACTACTTGAGCACCATGGGTGTTGCGGAGGGCTTTCCCGATTCGGGGAAGATCGAGGAGTCCTTCTGTCGGTACGTCGTTGGTGAGGGTCGACCGCTCGTCGTCAATGACGCCCTTAATGATCCCCGAGTCCTGGACAATCCCGCCATCGAGTTGTACGGCGTCGTCGCCTGGGCTGGTTACCCGATTGAAGACTCACGCGGCAACATTTTCGGAACATTCTGCTTGATCGACACGAAGCCCCATACGTGGTCGGACCGAGATATCTTGATACTCGCAACCTTGGCGAAAGCCGTTTCAACTGAGATCGCCTTGAGACTTTCGCGAGCGGAAACCGCTGCCGCCCGTAAGGAACTGGAGAATCTGAGAGACAGCCGCCGGGAGCCTAGGTGACGTGAAGTCGAGAGAAGACGAGTGAAGGTCAAGGTTCACTCCTTGGCATGACTTTGATGATCGTCAATCGCTACTTCAAACAGCGCTCTATTGACCCTAAACGGATGGCGGCTCTATTTGCACTGGCGCGAACCACCGCCGCTATTCATTGAGCTCATCGGTACCGGCTTGAGTCACTCCGCGCGACCAATGTGAGTCCCGAGGACGTCGAGCACCCTTGCTGCTCTCTCCGGATCAGCGTGGCTATGGTAAGCACGTGAAAAAAAGTCATCTCATCGCACTCGTGGCTATTGGCCCGTTCATGTTCGTCACACTTGCCCAGGCCGCCCCGGTAACACGAACCGCACCGCCCTTTGTCGACGGGTTCTACTCGATCAAGGGAACCGACACGACCACCGTCGATGCCGAACTAACGGTGGCCGATAATGGAAAGCTCATCGTTGGCGGTTTGAGAGGTTCGGGCGTGAGCTGTTCGCCGAGTGCGACCGCCGAAGCCGACGGTGCTGAACTCACCCTGAGCTTTTACTTTCCTCGATCGATCCCGATATCGGCGAGTGGATCGTTTTCGTACACCGGCGAGGTCATTGCGACTGCGGAGCAGAATGAGTTGAGCACTAACTTCGACGGCACGGCCACACTAAGCGGTCATTTCATCAAGGGAAAGATCGTGGCGCATGTGACCAACGCCCTCATCGGAACTTTTTCCTCACCGAGCATGTGTGCTGCGTCAACGCCGACGCGTGTCATTGATCAGTGGGACATCACCGACAAGTAATCTCCCGCTCGCGACGGGCAGTTGTGGCGTACCTGCAACATCACGAAACGAGGACCACGAGAAAGTGCACCGCGGCTCAAAGGTCGTCGGTGGCGTCACCTGGCACCGGTGGTGTCGCGGCGTCACCGGCGGTCGGAGCGAGCAAGATCACTCGATCGCCCAGTCCCAGTTCGATATCGCCGCGCGGAGCAACGGTCTCACTACCTTCCGTCACGGCGACCACCAGACACCCCGGGGGCCACGGGACCTCACCGATCAAGCGACCCAACTGGGGCGAGTCGGGCGCAATGGTGATCTCGATCACGTCGTAGCCGTCCAGCGGATTCGGGGGTTCGTGAACCTGCGACTCGGGATCATCAACGGCGAAGTCCGCCGCCAGGGTCCCTTGCTCGGCTTCACGCGTCGACGCGCTGAGGCTCTGCGCGATGGCGCGAATGACGTCGCGCCGCGATATCCAGCCAGTGAGATGGCGACGGTCGGGCGACAGAACCGGCAGACCCACGAGACCGTAGAGTTCGAGCTGTCGTAGGGCTTGTTCCAGGGTCTCGTCGGACATGAGGGTCTGGGGGTGACGGGTGACGGTGACCGGACCCACCAGGGCTTGCCACTGCGCGTGGTTTGTCACGTTGGGCGGTGTCGGCGCCTGGGCGTACGGAACCAACTCGGCGCGCCCGTGGGGAGGAAGCGGTTGCATGACGTCGGCCACGGTGAGCACCTGGAGCACGCCGGTCGTCGTGGGCCGCTCGATGTCGATGCCACGGCGCAGCAACTTCGTGGTGTAGATGCTGCCGTAGGAGAACCTCTTCGAGACGGCAGCGGAAATCCCCGCGGCCAGCATCACGGGGAGCATGAGGGTGAAGTTGCCGGTCATCTCCACCACACTGGCGATGGCCGTGAGCGGGGATTGGGCGGCGCCGGCGAAGACGGCGCCCATGGCGACCACGGCGTAGATGGCCGGCGGTCCCGCGATCGATCCGAACACGTGGTTCGCGATGACGCCGTAGGCCATACCTCCGGCCGCCCCGATGAACAGCGACGGGGCGAACACTCCCCCCGAGCCACCGATCGACAGGGTGAGACTGGTCGCGACGACTTTGCCCACCATGAGAATGGCGATCAACCACAAGACGTCGTCACCGGAGATGATCTTGTCCATCACCGGATAGCCCACGCCGTACATTTGGGGCAGCGCGAGCAGGAGCACCCCGAGCGCGAGGCCGCCGACCGCCGGGCGAGCCCACTCCGGACGGCCCTTCCAGATATGGTCGGCCAGGTCCTCGAAGCCGTAGAGGAAGGACTTGAAGCCCACGCCGACGAGTCCCGCCAGGATCCCGAGAACGGCGATCAGCAGGTACGCCGGGTCGTGGGCGATGGAGAGATCGTGCGGGAGCTGTGAGAAGAAGGGCTCCGAGCCAAAAAAAGCGCGACTGATGAGGTCGGCACCGACCGCAGACAGGATGGTGGCGAACAGGGCGTCGAGTGAGAGTTCGCGCAGAACGATCTCGAAGGCGAATAAGACGCCGGTGAGTGGCGCGTTGAAAGTGGCCGCGATCCCACCGGCCGCTCCGCACGCGACGAGGACGCGCAGGCGCGAGTCCGACATCTTGATGAGTTGGCCCAGCGACGATGCAAAGGCCGCGCCGATCTGCACGATGGGGCCTTCGCGGCCCACCGAACCACCGGTACCAATACAGATCGCCGAAGCCAATGCCTTTACGACACTCACCTGAGGACGGATTCGGCCTCCGTTGTCCGCCACGGCCAGCATTACCTCGGGCACGCCGTGACCTCGCGCCTCGCGAGCGAAGCGCTGAATCAGTGGCCCATAGAGAAGGCCGCCGACGACCGGTATCAGAACAAAAAATCCGAGCCCCAGCCACGGCAGGTGCAGGCTGGGAACACGGCCCTGTTGGCCGAACTGCTCATGGCCCGTGACCAACCACGTAAAACCAAATATCAGCCACCGAAACGCCACGGCCCCGAAGCCCGCGACCACTCCAACGACAAGGGCCATCACCACTAGACCGAGTCGTGAACTTCGCAGCCACGTCGCCCCGCTCTCGAGCGCCGAGACTCTCATCTTTCGAGTGGGCCACAGGAGCCGCGGAGAAGACGTGCTCACAACTCCCAGCTACGTTGCCAGGCGTCCTCTCGGACCTCCCCGGCGGCGTCGCCAAAGGCGGTAAAAGCGCGCACCAGTGACTGGTGCTCGCCCGGATCCACCGACTTAAGGATGCGTCCGATCTCCCGGCGCCGCTGATCGGTGACTCGGTCGACGATGCGCCGACCCGAGGCGCTCAGGTCCAGCAGCACCGCGCGTCGATCAACGACATCGCGCCGACGAGTGATGAGACGCTTGCGCACGAGACGATCGCACATACGCGTGGCGGTCGACGGGTCGACGCCGAGTGCCTGGGCCAAATCGGCGGGCCGCAGCGGACCTCGGGAACCAAGAACGACGAGCGCCCGGTACTGCGGCAGAGAGACCTCCGACTCGTGTTCGGTCAGGGAGCGTGCGGCCACCGCCACGAGGACCCGGCTGGCGGTGAGCACGGCGTCAGCCAACTGGTCGGATGGCGCTTTGGATCGTTCCCGCGACCGGGTAGTAGTAGTGATGCACTCATTGTAGCAGTACAAACAATATCTCTGTCACGACACCCAACGAAGGAGTTCGCTCAACCATCAATGCGGCCTCAAGCGACACCGCGACCAAGGGGATGACGAACCTTTGCGGATACGAAGTTCCGTTACGTTTAGGTGAGGGGCCGCATCACGTTGGATTAGTGCATTAGCCTCTCAAGTGGAGCGCCGGGAAGACGGGTCGGCAAGTTGTCTTTTGAAGGGAAGCTGGCGTGGCGCTCTCGCTCATCGCTTTTATTGTCGGTGCGCTCGTCAGCCTGGCGTTCAGTTGGGTGCTCGTCTCACGCCTTGAGCGGGTCGGCGAACGCGTGGGACTCTCTGAAGCGCTGCTCGGCGTTATCGCAGCCCTTGCGGCGGACGCCCCCGAGATAACCTCGTCAATTTCCGCGATATCGCAACACCAGCGTGAGATTGGCTCCGGCGTCGTCATCGGATCAAACTTGTTCAACCTGGCCGCGCTACTCGGACTGGGTGCGATCGTGTCCGGCTTCATTGCTCTCCACAAAAGGGTTGTGATTTTCGGTGGATGCGTTGCCTTATGGATAGCCCTGTGTTGCCTAGCCACAACGCTGCGAGCCATTTCCGTTCCTGAAGGACTCGGAGCGTCACTGATCGTCCTCCTCTGCTATTTCCTCATACTCGGACTTCCACAGGAGACGATCTGGCGTCTGCCGCTCAGCAGGTCCGTTACGGAGTGGCTCTCGAACGCTATCGATGAAGAGGCGCTGGAACTGGTCAGCGCCATTCGTCCGCGACGCGGACGCCCCATCGATGCCGCGGCGGCGCTCGGCTCGCTTGTTGTGGTCGTGTTGGCCAGCATCGCGATGGAGCGAGGAGCCTCTTCGCTGGGACATCATTTCCAGGTCTCCGACGCCATCATTGGCGGCATCGTGCTGGCCGCGGTCACCAGTCTCCCCAATGCCGTGTCGGCGATTTATTTGGCCCAGAAGGGACGCGGAGCGGCGGCGTTCAGTACCGCTCTTAACAGCAACAACCTCAATGTGGTTGCCGGCCTGTTGATACCGGGCGTCATCGTCGGGCTCGCCGCGTCGTCGTTTGCGGGCAACTTCACCTCGATCGCGTACGTCATTCTTACGGGGCTCGTTCTCGTATTCGCCTTCGCTAAGAGTGGGCTCACGCGGCGAGCCGGATGGACAATTGTCGCTGGCTACGCACTGTTCGTCGCGTGCCTTCTCGCGTCCTAACATTGCCGAACTCAGGATCGAGCAAACTCTCGCTCGATGTCAAGCTCAGTCGCTCAGGAGGGCGACGTCGAGAGCGTGAAGCCTTCGAGGATCGGCGATCAGATCGACGGCCACGATCACGTGGCGATCAAGATCGAAGTCAAACACACCTGCGATGCGAAGCTTTCCTCCCGGCGCCAAGATCATGCCGACTTCCCCGTTAACGAGCGCAAGGCGAGCGACGCTAGTTCGACTGGCGTACGCCAGCGCATTGGAGGCCACGGTTTGCGCACCGCGGATCTCGGTCGGTGCGCCCAGTGACACCAGCGACGGGTCGACGCGAAAGACGATGCCCGGATCGAGCACCTGGAGAAGCGATTCGAAGTCCCCATTTCGTGATGCGGCGAGGAAAGCGTCAACGATGGAGCGTTGCGCCGCCAGCTCCGTGCTCGACTTGACCGGCTGACCTTGCACTCGGCGACGCGCCCGGCTGGCGAGCTGTCGCGTGGCCTCGGGCGAGCGTCCCACGATGGGAGCGAGCTCATCGAATGGCACGCCAAACATGTCGTGCAGCACAAAGGCGAGGCGCTCGGCGGGGCTGAGCGTATCAAGCACCACCAAGAGGGCCAAGCCGACCGAGTCCGCCAGAACGGCTTCGTCCTCGGGCCCGGGGCTGAAATCACGGTTGGTCAACGGCGCTTCGTCGTCGAGCACGTCTTCTCGCTTCACGTTGCGCGCTCGAAGGTAGTTCAGGCACACCCTCGCCACGACGGTCGTCAACCATCCGCCGAGATTTTCTACGCCAGCAACCCCAGACCGGCTGACCCGAAGCCAGGTGTCTTGGACGGCGTCTTCGGCTTCGGCGTACGAACCCAGCATTCGATAGGACACGGCGCGCAGGTGCGCTCGGTGATCCTCAAATTGACCAGCCAACCAGTCTTGATCGCCCATGTGTCACATTCCCCCGGCTTCAGGTGTCATACGTAGTGACACTTCAACCTACGTCGATGTGACAAGGAGACATCATGGAAGCACGAATCCCAAACCCCGCGATCACCATTCCGGGGCTCTTTGACGCCCTCCAAGCCCTCGGGGCGACAACCAACGTCGAAGGACTGCCTACGGAGATACGCGAGTTGGTCGCTCTGAGGGCGAGCCAAATAAACGGATGCAGCGTCTGTCTCGACATGCACACCCGTGGCGCCAAGAAGAACGGTGAGAGCGACGAGCGACTCTTCACACTGGCGGCGTGGCGCGAGACGCCCTACTTCAGCGACGCCGAGCGCGCCGCTCTCGCCTTGACGGAAGCCGCCACTCGACTGAGCGACCGAGCCGATCCCGTTCCCGACGACGTATGGAACGACGCCGCGGAGCACTTCGACGAGCCAGCCCTCGCCGCCCTCGTAGTGACGATCGCCGCGATCAACCTTTGGAATCGACTGAACATCGTCACGGGACAGATCGCTGGCGAGTGGACCGCGCAGTGGGCGTAAACGTGAAGAGTTCGATTGTTTGGAGTGGTCCTGAACCCCGCAGGGATAGGGCTGACGAAAGGAGCTGGAAATGAACAACGCCAATACTCCAGAGGGTGAGAGGGTATCAAGCGTGAGGGCGCACACCCTGACTCTCCAACGACCGGTCAATCGGATTGTCCGTGGGTTGCTCCGCGCACCGCTCCTCTGTCGTCTGGTGGGAAAGCGCCTGCTCGTCGTGTATCTGGTGGGTCGCAAGACCGGGCGGCACTACGCGGTTCCCGTCGCGTACACGCGCGCAAATGGAAACTTGCTCGTGGGCTCGCCGTTTTCCTGGATCCGCAACCTGCGCACTGGCGAGCGCGTCGTCATTCGCCTACAGGGCAGGCAGCGGCCCGCGGACGTTCAGGTGCTGACCGAGCAGACCGAGGTCATTGAACACTTGGCGCTCATGGCAAGAGAAAACCATCAATTTGCGAAGTTCAACAAGATAGGTTTCGACGAGCGGAGAGCCCAGGCCCGACGACTTACGCCTCGCCTGGGTCGGTGGTGCGCGAGTTGCAATACTGACGCCGCGCTAATCACCCTCGTATAAGAGGAACTTCGACCCTGGCGAATCGTTAATTCTTCGCCGGCTCGGCAACGTGAAATGACGTTCTCTACGAGATTGCGACAGGAATGCGAATGTGTGGAGCGCTTTACTGTTTGTGTCAAGGAGAGGCTAGGGCGAAATGCAATATCGACAGCTGGGTCGTAGTGGACTTCAGGTCAGTGTTTTGTCGCTCGGAAGTTGGGTTACATTCGCGGGCGAGAACAGGGAGGCTGCCGCCGAGTGCCTCTCGGTAGCTAAAGATGCGGGCGTCAATTTTTTTGACAATGCGGAGGCCTACGCCAATGGCGACTCTGAGCGCATGATGGGAGCGGCATTTCGGGAACTCGACTGGAAACGTCACGAGTACATCGTGTCAACCAAATTCTTCTCCGGTCTCCATGACGTACCCAACATGAGGAGCACGCTGAATCGCAAAAACCTCGTTCAGGCGATCGAGGATTCCCTCGAGCGACTCGGACTTGACTTTGTCGATCTGGTGTTCTGCCATCGTCCCGACCCCGATACGCCCATCGAGGAAACTGTTGTCGCGATGAGCGAGATGATCGAACGAGGCCAGGCTCTGTATTGGGGTACCTCCGAGTGGCGCGCTGACGAGATACGCGCGGCCTGGGACATCGCTGACCGCCATGATCTCAACAAGCCTGTCGCAGAACAGCCCCAGTACAATTTGCTCTTTCGAAAGCGCGTTGAAACGGAGTACGCGCGACTCTACGACGAAATCGGACTTGGCATCACCGTCTGGTCGCCGCTCAAGTCGGGCCTCCTCACGGGTAAATACCAAAATGGCGTACCCGTGGGATCGCGAGCCACACTTCCAGGATACGAATGGATCGTGCCAATACTGACGTCGCCGGCGCATGCCGAGAAAGTAGACAAACTGTTGGCTATATCAGCTGACCTCGGAGTGCCGCTGTCAAAATTGGCTTTGGCCTGGTGTACCAAGAACCCTCACGTATCGACCGTCATCACTGGAGCATCATCGGCTCGACAAGTGCGCGAGAACTTGGCCGCCCTGGAAATCCTTGATCTCCTTACCGATGAGGTTATGCAGCAGATTGACATCGTCACCACGGAGTAGAGGTCCACCGACAAGTGCGAAGCAGGGCATTCAGCAACCACCGTATGTTCCGCCTCCTTAGAAAGAAATACGAGTGGGATCCAACTGGATAAGAATCACGACAGCGACCACTACTGGCGGATCGATGAAGCACGGACTCTTTCTCCCTCCATTCGACGGCCTCGCCAACGTCGAGCGAATGTCCGACCTGGCCGTACTGGCCGAAGAGTCGGGGTGGGATGGTTTCTTTGTGTGGGACCACATTCGCTATGCCCCGCCGGTGCGCGACATCATGGATCCCTACGTCTGCTTGGCGGTGATGGCCGCTCGGACCTCGCGCATCACGCTCGGGCCAATGGTGACGCCCTTAATCCGGCGTCGCCCTCAAGTGGTGGCGCGTCAGGCCGTCACTCTCGACCACCTCTCCAAGGGTCGTCTCGTGATGGGCTTTGGCATCGGCGATGACTACCCCGACGGCGAGCTCGCCTGTTTTGGCGAAGTGACCGACGCCGTCGAACGCGGTCGCGCCGCCGACGAGGGGATCGCTATCTTTCAGGGCTTGGTCTCCGGGAAGAAAGTGAACATCACCGGCGAGTTCTTGAGAGCCGAGGATGTGGCATTTCAGCCGCCTGCGTTTCGATCAAGTGGCATTCCGATCTGGACAGCCGGTCGGTGGCCGAACCGGGCGCCCATTCGCCGAGCCGCTCGACACCAAGGGATGATGGTCATCCAATTGACGGAGCCCGAGCACATTGATGAACTCAAGGAGAGGTTGCTGAAGGCGGGCGCGGACCTCGAGCATTTCGACATCGCGCTTTGGGGTCAACGCGACGAAAACATGGTCTACCGACCAGACGAGCGATACAGCGAGTGGGCCGCCGCCGGAGTCACCTGGTTCCTAACGGGGCCCGGTCCGTTCAATCTGGTCTATGACGAGGTGCGCGAGTACGTTGCTGCAGGCCCACCTCGGTACTAGGGACCAGAACGATGAAACGATCGTCATCGTGATGCGCATCGCTTACAACCGGTCATAGCCGGCTTCGGCGTGATCGCTCATATCCAATCCAGCTCCCTGGTCGGCGTCGCTCACCCGCAGCCCCACCGTCTTGTCGGTAATCCACAAAATGGCCCGCGTCATGACGAAGGGGAAGACCAGTCCCGCGAGTGCGAGTACTGACTGTCGACCGAACTGGGCAATCCCTCCCGAGACGCCAGTGGCGTTGACGACAAGGCTTGCAAACACTCCGGTAAGAACAACTCCAATGAACCCACCCACCATGTGAACACCCACCACATCGAGCGCGTCGTCGTAGCGCATACGGGCCTTCACACGCACGGCGAGGTAACACAACACTCCCGCGGCGCCCCCAATGACGAGTGCCGCCCACGTTGGCACGTATCCCGCCGCCGGAGTGATCGCGGCCAATCCGGCGACCGCCCCGGAGGCGATGCCAACGGCCGATGGCTTGCGACGAAAGATCCACTCAATGATCATCCAGGCAAGCATCCCCGCACACGCCCCGATTTGGGTGTTGACCAACGCGGAGACGGCCACCGTACCGGCACTGCCGGCGCTGCCGGCGTTGAAGCCAAACCACCCGAACCAGAGGATGCCGGCGCCCAAAAGAACGAGGGGCAAGTTGTGCGGTCGATCAAAGTTCCGCCGGGGTCCAAGGTACAACACTGCCGCGAGCGCAGATGCACCGGCTAACTCGTGAACTACCGATCCACCGGCGAAGTCAACGGCGTGCAGGCCACTCGCACCCAAGAACCCACCTCCCCACACCCAGTGGGCGAAGGGGCTGTAGACCAGGAGCGACCACAGACCAATGAAAACCAGGTAGCCGCGAAAGCGCATTCGCCCGATGAAGGCACCCGCGATGAGAGCGGGCGTGATGACCGCGAACATCATCTGAAACGCCATGAATAGAAGAGGTGGGATATCGGGAGCGAAGGGGGAGGGTGTGGTACTGATTCCTCGCAGCATGGTGTACTGGAATCCGCCGATAACGAAGGAATGGTCAGGACCGAAGGCGATGGAGTACCCCACGACGATCCACAGTATGGAGATCACGCCAATCGCTACGAACGACTGCGCCATCGTGGAGAGCACGTTCTTTTCGCCAACTAGCCCTCCGTAAAACAGAGCCAGACCCGGCATCATAGAAAACACCAGTCCGGTCGCGACCAGCAGCCAGGCAGTGTCGCCAGCGTTCACGTGCATATGACCCCCGTGGCGCAAGCAATCGGTGTCGTCTTTGACGCCAATGATTCAAACTACGACAAATTAAGGTGCTGTTGTTGGGAAGCGACCGGTTTAATGGCAGTTCGTTTTGCTGCCGGCGGGCGACCGTACAGAGACGCCACGCGTCCAGGCTGTGTAACCATTGTCTCGACAATCAAATCCACAAGATCAAATAGCGCAATTGCGATCTCCGGATTGTCCCGTACGTCAACGGGGCCGGGGTGAACAGATTCACTGCTCCCTCACTTGAACCCTCACGCGAAGGATCGCCCCGGCCCCGAGACTCCCGAACAGGATCCATTCGCGACCCCTCCGCCACAACGGTTTCAGTCTCGTCAGGTAGCCTCCAATGGCAAGGGGGCCAATGGAACTTCAGCAGATTGTCGAAAGATACGCTGAGGGGCTCGCAGCGGTAGACACTGAAACCACTTTCTTGCGTGCCAACCAACGCACTGGCGAGATATACCTTCCGGGGCTAAAAACCCTTTCCGAGAAGATGGCTATCGACGACCTCGATGGATGGTGGGCGCGCGCGTATCCGAACGACTTCGTCACCGAGACAGCACACCAAGTACAAGTCCCGTTTCCTGGAGAGCGGCGCAACACTTGTGATCAGTTGATCACGACAACCGGACAAGAGGATGATCCTGAGTGGGCCATTGAGGCAAAGTATCTTCAACTAGTTGGAGACAACGGCAAACGAAACGACTTTGCCGTAGCGAAAGCCATATCTCCTTACTTAAAGGATCGAAGCCTATATCACGATGTCATGAAACTACGACAAAATCCGATTGCGAGGAGACTTGCCGTCATCGGATTCAGTTTTACATACGACCAATCGTCATGTGCGAGAGCATTAAGTATTCACCCAGACCAAGCAGAACGTGTCGAGCAGATCTTGAATGTCTGTCTTCAGAACGATGGGGACCTCTCCGTGCGACCGCTCGTTGAATTCGCAGACGGCATCTTTCGAGTGCGCGAATTAGTCGAAGGACCATACTGCCGTGCCAACTTTGAGGCATGGCGCCACCCTTGCGGCGGTCGGGGAGTTGTCTTCGGATGGGAAGTCCGAAAAGAGGGTCATCGCATTTCCAACACCGACTGGTAAATCATGACTGAGAATTCCGCTTCGGAGACTTTCCGCCCTTTGCATGCATCTCCGCAAGGATTCCGTCAGGGCTATCAGGCGCACCAAGTGCGGCTTTCAGCAGCCCAGGCTGAGTCCACTTCAGCGCGTCTTCGTCACGGCGCACGTGAGCTCGAAGAATATGCCACACCACACCCACTGAGACTCCATTGCCAAGTTGCCGGTAGGTCGAGGCGGTGCGCTGAGGGCCAAAATCAAACCAATCTGGAAGTCCTTGGAGCCGAGCAGCCTCCCGCGGAGATAACCGGCGGTCACGGCTGCCAATGATGCTCGTCTGCGTGATGGCCACCAGCGCGGGCAGGTAACTCGGTGCTTTTGCCCGAATTCCTGAAGGACGCAGATGCATTACGGCATCCCACAGCCTCGGAGTGTCCTGCGCCTGCCACTCAAACTTTCGCCTCGACGGGGGGAAGGCATCGGTATACACGCCCCAACGACGCGTCCATTTATCCAGAATCTTCTTGTTGGCCGAGTAAAACTCCGCGTTCTTAATGAGGTAATCAGCCTTCCACTTCGGCTCGTTCTTCAGTCGCTTTGGATCCAGGTCGGTCCGATTGCGCCACTCATCAGCCCACAGCGGGAATCCGGGCAGACGCCTTCCGTCGCGGACTTCCCACATTGTTTGCACAAAGTCATCCCACGCATCAATCCAAAGCCGCTCTGACTCAGACAGTTCGCATCCCGGCTCTGATGTGTCGTCCTCCAATGGCAAGTCACTCTCCAGATCCCACGTTCGAGGATCCCAACCTGCGATCGGCCGATTATTCGTAACCGGTAACGCCTGACTCGACAGGCCGACACCTTCCGGAAGACGACTTGCCGTGATGAATACTCGCTCACGGACCTGAGGTCGCCCACCCATCTCACGCGGCAACAGGTGTGGCGAGAAGATAGCCGGGGTCTCTGAAACCCGATACCCTCTCTCCCGCAACGTCTCCACGATGAGTTGCCACTCGTGGAGATGACGCGGACCCGCGAGATTCCTTACGTTCTCCAAGAGCACAACCGCCGGTTTCCGCTCATCAATGATGCGCAGAATGTTCCAGTACAGGGTTCCGCGGGTCTCATCCATACCTCGCTGCGCCCCACTCTTCGAAAAAGGCTGGCAAGGGAATCCCGCGCACAAAACATCGTGCTCTGGCACGTTCATAGAATCGTCTGACGCATCAATGGTGATGTCACCCACCGGGTTCAATCCCCAATTTCGCTCGTACACCATTGCTGCAGCCGGATCAATCTCGACGGCGTACACACATTTGCCGCCCATGGCAGTAAGTGCAGCGTGGAATCCACCAATACCTGCAAACAGATCGATGAAGGTGAACCGTGCACTTACCATGACAACAACTTAGGTGGGGCTAGTGACGTGAATTGGGAAGGGGGGCCAATTGACATCGAGCCGCTCGGGTTCGTACCGACTTACCGAACCTAAACCGACCTTATGTGGGCGCAGACCGCATGATCACTCCTCGATCCGGAGTTCGAAGGCCCCAACGTTGCCACGATCGAAGCGAATCACTCCAACTGTCAGCCGCCTCGAATAAGGGACCACTTGCCGGTGCTCCCGCCACGAGTAAGGGACCACCTACCGGGTAGTTCCGCCACGAGTAAGGGACCACTTGGCAGGTAGTTCCGCCACGAGTAAG
>JBARLO010000042.1:0-3342 GCA_049801955.1 Acidimicrobiales bacterium | reverse complement strand
GCGAGACGCCACGTCGATGAGCGTGCGCGCCCGCGCGAGGGCGGACTCGCGCACGGAGGCGGGTAACTGGTCGTCAGACAACATGCTCACGCGAATCGACTGCTAACTACTCGGAGGCCGATGGATCTTCTTCGCTGGCGGTACTCACGACAAACCCCGTCGGTGCGCGAGTGAGATTCCATACCTCTCGCGAGATTACGTGCGCCGAGGCGGCGGCCGGCACGGCGAGCAGAACCCCTACGAGGCCGCCAAAATCGCCGGCCACCCAGGATCCGACCTCGGCGCCGACCAGGATGGCGACGAACACCGTGAGCGGGTTGATCTTGACCGAGCGGCTCATCACGATCGGTCGCAGGACGTGGTTCTCGAGCTGGGTGTAGATCATGAACACAATGAAAGTAATGATGCCGGCCGAGATCGAGTGCACGAGGGCGAAGAGCACCACCGGGATGCCCGCCAGCGCGCCACCGATCTCGGGAAGAAAGTCCACCAGGGCAACCCACAGCCCGAACACCAGGGCGAAGGGGACCGAGATCACGAGCAACGTGATGAAAATGACAAATCCGGCCAGCAGCGACATCACGAGGCTGCCGAGCATGTAGCCGAACGCGACCTTGGAGATCTCGTTACCCACGCGAGCGAGCCAGGCGCTTTTGGCGGGTGCCAAGTTCGAGAGACTGAAATGACGAATCTTGGGTGACTCGAGCAAGAGCAGGATCACAAAGGCAAAGAGCGTAACGAAGGCGAGCACGATGGTGGCGGCCCCTTCACCGAACTTGAGGGCGGGCTTGGAGAGGCCCTTCGCGAAGGAGATCAGCTTGGACGAGTTTTTTTGAACCCACCGTTGCACGTGGTACCGGTGCAGTAGGTGGCCGATCCACCCTCGATTGTGCTCCGCCTCCTTCACGTAGCTGGGCAGATTGTTGGCCAAGTGGGTGAGGGAGTTGACGAGCGGGTATCCGAAGGCGAAGGCCAGGCCCATGAACACCAACACCGCGACGCCCATGACGATGGTGACGGCAAATCCCCGGCGCGCCACGTGATGGTGCTGGAACCACACGACCAGGGGATTCAAGATCAGAGCGATGAACCCGCCCACGATCATCAACAACAAGATGTCGCGAAGTCGATACAGCAACTTCCCCGCGAAGTACACGAGGATGATGACGCCGATGGTGACCAAGATGGTCATGAGGGGAACGCCGCGGGCTTCGGCGCGCTTGACGAGCATCGAACGCCGAGTGGGGACCCCTTCGTTATCGGACTTACCGAGCGACATCATCCTCCCTCACCTCGTTCACGCTACCGCCGTTGATTTTTGGACAAGGGATCTACGTGGCCTTTTCGGTCTGGCGCAGCGAGCCGTACCGGCGCCGATAGAGGAAGTAACACACGGCTCCGGCGACGGTGGGTAGCCAGTAGGAGCCGAGGCGAAAGGCGAGGGTGGCGACCACGGCGTTGGCACTCGGGACATCGGCGAGGACCAGCAGACCACTCAAGCTCGCCTCGACCAGACCCAGCCCTCCAGGAGTGAGGGGGAGCAGAGCAATCACCGCGGTCGCGGCGTAGGCGAGCAGGACGAGCGCGGGGTCGGGTCGCGTGCCCGTCGCCCGCAATACCGCAAGCAGGCTCCCGAAGTCACAGCCGATGCGACCGGCGACGAGCAACAGCGCCTTCCACCAGTTCTTACCGAGGTCGGCCTTGACCTGGTCACGCTCGTGAATGAGCCGATCGCCGAGGTCCTGGGCGGACCTCTTGGTCTTCTTGGGCGAGAGTCGATTGAGGAGCCAGTCGACGGCGGTGGCGAGTCGACGTAGGGGTTTTTCGGTCGTCAGGACGACAACGCCGACGGCCAGAATCAAGACGAAGCCCACCGCCCCGAGTTCTCCGGTGTGCACGAGGCCGGGGCTCACCGCTTCACCGCCGAGGAGAAGGGGGAGGGCGAAGATCGGCAGAGCGAACAGCGCGCCCACGCCGATGATGGAACTCACGGCGAGACCGCCCGCTGCTTGCACGGTGTCGATCCCGCTACCGGCGAGCATGCGGTACTGCACGCTCGCTCCCACGGCATCGCCGCCGGGCAGCGTGTTGGTGACGGCGTTGCCCGCGAGGAAGGCGGTGATGATGGCGAACCAGTTCTTGGTGCGCAGCACGAGGCGCAACAACGCCATCTGACAGACGAAGCTCAGCGTCTCGGCCACGACGGCCACGAGCAGCCACCAGGGTTCGAGTGTGAGGAGTCGAGGCCACGAGGAGATCACGTGCACCAGTCCGGGCATCAGGACGTACAGACTGAGCCCCGCGACGACGACCGCGATTACGGTCCGGATTCGATGATTGGACGGCCGAGCCGGTACGTCGGTTGCTATTGAGTCAATATATTCGGCTCAGGTTTGTCGACCGTGGAAGAGCAGCGATCGTCATAGGTACGCTGAAGCAGTGCAACGCGTCGCGGTCGTCGGATCACCGGGCGCGGGCAAGACCACCTTCGCTCGTTCGCTCGCGGGTGCCACCAACTTCCCCCTCATTCACCTCGACCATCGGTTCTGGAGCCCCGGATGGGTCGAGACCCCGCGCGACGAATGGATCGAGGTGCAGCGGGCACTCGTCGCACCGTCCGAGTGGATCGTCGAGGGAAACTACTCGGCCACGTTCGACGTCCGCTTCGAACGAGCGGACACCGTGATCGTGTTGTCGCCACCTCGTCGGGTGTGTCTCTATCGAGTGCTCACGCGGATCGCTCGGAACTGGCACCGTGACAACCAAGCGCCCGGTTGTCCGGAGCACTTCGACGTCGAATTCCTGAAACTGACGTGGAACTTCCCACGGCACTCCGTACCCCGTCTCACCGAGGCGCTCTCCCGCTTCGAAGGGAACCTCGACGTGGTGTTCCTCAAAGACGAGAGAGCCGTTCGCGACTATTTGGCGCTGGTGGGATCAGTGCAGCGAAGGGCCTAGCCGAGCGGCGCGCCGTCTAGTTGTACGACGACCCATTCAGAGAACTGAGCACGGTGGCACCCGCGGGATTGACGACCCGCACACCGGTGATCTTGTGCAACGAGACCGCACACGCCATCGTCGCAAAGACCGCCTGACCCGTGGTGGGCCGATACGTTCCCGCCGTCCACCACCGGCCGCTCTTGGTCTCCATTGAGACGGTGTAGATCTGTCCACTGGGAAGACCGCTTTCGTGAAGTTGCAGCGACGTTCCCCACGGTTGTTTGACCAACAGCGCACTGGCCGACACGCTCGGCGCGCCACTCAGGGCCACCGCGCGCTGCTGGGGCGCAGGCGCGGGTGACGCCGAAAAGACCACCACCAGAATGAGGGCCGCCGCCAGCG
>JBARLO010000041.1:0-27712 GCA_049801955.1 Acidimicrobiales bacterium | reverse complement strand
GTGCGCGCGTCGCGCTCGTCTCCCTCGCGAGGCCGGCGCGGTGCCGACGAGGGCCGTGAATCGCGAGTAGGGCGTGCGGAGCGATCGTCACGGCGAGTCGACCTTTCCCCCGACGCCGAAGGGCTCCTTCGCGTCGACGCTCGATCCTCTCGAGCCGAGGAAGTTCGTGGATCGCGCGACGTACTTTTGGGGGGGTGCGCTGCGCCCTTGGCACTCGGACTCGGCGATCGACCCGCCGATGCGGGGCGTGCGCGGGGCGTGCGCCGAGGAGGAGTCGAAGAGGCCACGTGGCAGTTTACAGGGATCGGCTCTCTCTCCTTCGGTGGCACCGATCGCGGTCGACTCGCAATTTTTATCATCACGCGTGGTACATTCGCCCCATGACAACCGCCCTTCAACAAAGCATGTTTGACGTTCTGAGCGATCGCCAGTTACTCGACCACCCCTTCTACCGGCGCTGGGAAGCCGGAGAGTTATCGCGCGAAGACCTCACGTCCTACGCCGAGCAGTATCGACACTTCGAAGCGATGATGCCGCAGTTCCTGCGTCACCTCAGCGACGAACTCGAGCCCGGTGCGGCACGTGATCTGGTTCTCGCCAATCTCAACGACGAGGTCGCCGCGCCCAGCCACCTCGAACTCTTTGACGCCTTTGGTGCATTCGTCGGGGCCGTGGACGTCCCGGCGTCGCCCGCGATGAGTGAACTGCTGGCCGCCTACGACGAGGTCGCTCGCCAAGGTGTCGTGGCGTCCCTCGCCGGTCTCTTGGCCTACGAAAGCCAGGGAGCGGCCGTGGCGGACTCCAAGGGCGCGGGTTTGGCGGCGCACTACGACGCCCCCGAAGAGGCGCTCGTCTTTTGGCGTGAGCACAGTTCGATCGAAGGCGAGCACGCCGAGTGGACGTTCGACGCCTTGGACTCACTGAACCCCGATCTGGATGACGTGCACGCGGCCACGCGGCTGGTCGGCGAGGCCTGGTGGGCGTTCCTCGACGAGCGCGAATCACTGGCCGCGTAACTCACTCGCATCCGAGAGGGTGTTGCGTCTCACGGCGGGCCGCGTCTGGCGTCTCCCTGAGACGATAAGTTGAGTTGAAGTGCAGGACACGCCGACGACCCCACCACTACGCGAGCGACCCGCCTGGAACGCGCTCACCTCCCACGCCGAGGTCCTTGGACCGCTCCATCTGCGCGATCTCTTTCACGCCGACGCCAATCGCGGCGAGCGCATGGTATTGCGGGCCGAAAATCTCTACTTCGACTACTCCAAGAATCGTGTGACCGATGAGACGCTGCTGCTCCTTACTCAGTTAGCTCGCGAGTCGAACGTGGAAGGGCGCCGGGACGCGATGTTTGCGGGTGCCCACATCAACGTCTCGGAGAATCGTGCCGTGTTGCACACCGCGCTTCGCCTGCCCCGCGACGCCACGCTGGTCGTTGACGGCCATGACATCGTGGCTGAGGTTCACGGCGTCCTAGACCGCATGACGGCCTTCGCCAACAAAGTCCGCAATGGAGAGTGGCGCGGACATACCGGCAAGGCGATCCGCAACGTGATCAATATCGGCATCGGTGGGTCGGATCTCGGGCCAGTCATGGCGTATGAAGCGCTCCGTCACTACTCGCGGCGTGACCTGACCTTTCGCTTCGTCTCCAACGTGGACGCCACGGACTTCGTCGAGGCCGTGAGCGACCTCGACGCCGAAGAGACGCTCTTCATCATCTCCTCCAAGACCTTTGGCACCCTCGAGACCCTGACCAACGCCATTTCAGCCAGGCAGTGGGTCGTCGAGCGCCTCGGCGCCGACTCGGCCGTCGCCCAACACTTCGTGGCGGTCTCCACCAACGCTGAACGAGTCAGCGCCTTTGGCATCGACACCGCCAACATGTTCGGGTTTTGGGACTGGGTGGGCGGGCGCTACTCGATGGAGAGCGCGATCGGGCTCTCCACGATGATCGCCCTCGGCCCTGAGAACTTCACCGACATGCTGGCGGGCTCGCACGCGATCGATCAGCACTTCTTGCACGCGCCGATTGAAGCGAACATTCCGATGCTCCTCGGGCTGATCGCCGTGTGGAACCGCGACTTCCTGGGGATTCCGACGGTGGGCGTGATGCCCTACGACCAGTATCTGCACCGCTTACCCGCCTACCTCCAACAACTCACCATGGAGTCGAACGGCAAGCACGTGACCGATAACGGTACGCGCGTCACCTACGAGACCGGACCGATCTACTGGGGAGAGCCGGGCACCAACGGTCAACACAGCTTTTATCAACTGATTCACCAAGGAACTACGATCGTGCCCGTCGACTTCATCGGCTTCGCCCGGAGCCTCAATCCACTCGGGAACCATCACGACATCTTGATGTCCAACATCTTTGCCCAGGCCCAAGCGCTGGCCTTTGGCAAGACCGCGGACGAACTGCGTGCCGAAGGCGCGGACGAGGCCGTGATTCCTCACCGAGTCATGGAGGGTAACCGACCCTCCAACGTGATCCTCGCCCCCCAACTCACACCGAGGATCCTCGGGTCGCTCATCGCGCTCTACGAGCACTCCGTCTTCGTGCAGGGAACGATTTGGGGCATCGACTCCTTTGACCAGTGGGGGGTGGAGCTGGGCAAGCAACTCGCCGTCGCGATCATCCCGGAACTGGCGACGAACGATCCCCTGGCCCACGACTCCTCCACCAACGCTCTCATTTCGTACTATCGAAGCCACCGACAGAAGGGTCTCTCATGACAACAACTACTCCCATGCAGTTGGGCATGGTCGGTCTCGGTCGAATGGGGGCCAACATTGTGCGCCGCCTCGTGCGCGACGGACACGACTGCGTCGTCTACGACGTGAACCCCCAGGCCGTCACTGCCCTCGAAGGCGAGAACGTTAC
Source organism: Acidimicrobiales bacterium (assembly GCA_049801955.1). Taxonomy (GTDB): domain Bacteria; phylum Actinomycetota; class Acidimicrobiia; order Acidimicrobiales; family RAAP-2; genus RAAP-2. Next base: position 24,822 of record JBARLO010000041.1, on the reverse strand, counting down.
CGGCTCGTCGTCGCTGACCGACTTCGTCGCGAAACTCAGCACCCCGCGCGCGATCTGGCTGATGCTGCCCGCCGCCATCACTGGTGAGATCCTCGATCAGGTGGCCGCCCTCCTCTCGCCCGGCGACATGGTCATCGACGGCGGCAACTCCTACTACCAAGACGACATCGAACGCGCCAAGGTACTCGCTGCGCACCAGCTGCACTACGTGGACTGCGGCACCAGCGGCGGGGTGTGGGGCCTCGAGCGCGGCTACAGCCTGATGATCGGCGGCGAAGAAGACGTGATCACGCACCTCGATCCGATCTTTAAGACAATCGCGCCCGGTAACGACGGTTCCGAACCGACCCCCGGACGCCCGGCGGGCGACACGGCGGCCCAGGGGTACCTGCGATGTGGCCCCAACGGCGCCGGACACTTCGTCAAGATGGTCCACAACGGCATCGAGTACGGCATGATGGCCTCGATCGGCGAGGGTCTGAACATCCTCAAGCACGCCAACGTCGGCAAGACGGCGGCCACGGCCGACGCGGAGACCTCGCCCGTGTCAGACCCCCAGTACTACCAGTACGACTTCAAGCTCGACGATGTGGCTGAAGTGTGGCGTCACGGCTCGGTGATCAGCTCCTGGCTGGTGGACCTCACCGCCGACGCCCTGACCGCCTCACCCAACCTCGACCAGTACAGCGGCCACGTCTCGGACTCCGGTGAAGGTCGTTGGACGGTGGAGGCCGCCATCAACGAGTCGGTTCCCGCTCCGGTCATCTCCGCCTCGCTCTTCCAGCGCTTTGAGTCGCGCGGTGAGGGCGAGTTCACGGCCAAGGTCCTCTCGGCGATGCGGGCCGGCTTTGGAGGGCACGTCGAGAGGTCGTCGTAGTGCATCACGAACTTCGGGTCCTGGAGGACGCGAGCGCCCTTGGCGAAGCCGCGGCGATCTACATGGCCGAGCGAGCACGCGAGGTGCAGGCCCGTGGCGCCACCTTCACCATGGCCCTGAGTGGGGGGAAGACGCCGTGGGCGACCTTCGAGCGGCTGGCCCGCGAGTCCCTGGACTGGGAGGCCACGCGCATATACCAAGTCGACGAGCGAGTCGTGTACCAGGACAACGACTTGCGCAATTTGAAGAACCTGCGCGCGGCGCTGTCCTCGACGGGAGCGCCCATCGTAGCGATGGACGTGGACAGCGACGATCTCGCAGAGGCTTGTCGTAACTACGCTCGCATACTGCCCGAGTTCATTGATCTCATCCAACTGGGCATCGGCCCTGATGGACACTGCGCGTCACTCATTCCCGGCGATCCGGTCTTAGCCGTCACCGAGCAACTGGTCGCACTCGCCGGGCCCTATCAAGACACCCTGCGTATGACCCTGACCTACCCCGCCCTCGCCACGGCGAATCAGCTCCTCTGGTTGATCAGCGGCGAGGACAAGCGTGACGCGCTCGCCAAACTCCTCGCGAGTGACCCGTCGATCCCGGCCGGTCGCGTGCAGGCACCCTCATCGCTCATCATGGCCGATCGCGCCGCAGTTGGCCCGTGACACTGTGAGGCACCAACTAAAGGAAAGATCGTGACCCCTTCGGAACCCGCCTCGCTCAGCGCTCGCCCGCGGCCCGACAATCACGTCATCGTCGTCTTTGGCATCACCGGGGACCTCGCTCGCCGCAAGATCCTCCCGGGCCTCTATCACCTCGCGGTCGCGGGACTACTGCCCGAGCGGTACCGCATTGTCGGCTGTGGACGTCCAACGTCCAAGATGAGCCACGACGAGTTTCGCTCGTACGCCTACGACGCGGTGAACCAGTTCGCCCAAAAGACCCCCACGTATAAGGAGTGGGCCGAGTTCTCCTCCAATCTCACGTACGCCATCGACCCCGCCGAGGGTCCCGAAAGCTTGCCCACCGTCGTGGCCGAGGCGGAGGCCGCCATCGGCGGCGCAGTGCGACGCCTCTTTCACCTCGCGATCCCGCCCGACGCCATGCACGACGTGATCTCCATGCTCGGCACCCAGGGCCTCAATCGCAACGCGCGCATCGTGTGCGAAAAGCCCTTTGGCACCGACCTGGACTCCGCGCGAAAGCTCAACGCAGAGATCGACGAGTACTTCGATGAGTCCCAGGTCTTTCGCATCGACCACTTTCTGGGCAAGGAGTCGATCGACAATATTCTCGCGTTGCGATTCGCCAACGAGCTCTTCGAGCCTCTGTGGCGGCGCAGCCACGTGCGCTACGTCCAGATCGACGTACCCGAGACTCTTTCGATTGAGGGCCGCGGCGCGTTCTACGAGGGCACCGGGGCGTTTCGCGACATGGTCGTCACCCACCTCTTCCAAGTGCTCGGCATCCTCGCCATGGAACAGCCCACCTCGCTGACCGCCAAGCCCCTGCGCAACGAGATCAACAAGGTCTTTGAGTCCCTGCGCGTCCTGGACCCAATTACCGTGCTCCGCGGGCAGTACGAAGGGTACCTCGACGAACCAGGTGTCGCCCCGGACTCCACGACTGAGACGTTCATCGCGCTGCGCGCTTGGGTCGACAACTCGCGCTGGATGGGCGTGCCCTTCTACCTACGCACAGGCAAGTGCCTCGCCGAGAGTCGCCAGCTCATCACGATCGGACTGCGCGAGCCGGTGATGGAGATCTTCCCCGATCAAAAAAGCGGACAGCACCCCGACGCCAACAAGCTCATCATCGACTTCAAGGACCCGGGGTCAATTCGCGCGTACTTCCTCGCCAAGGAGCCGGGTCCCGAGATGTCGCTGGGCCAGGCCAAGATGAGCTTCTTCTACCGAGACTCCTTTCAGGAGAACAACAATCTTGAGGCGTACGAGCGTCTCTTGCTCGAGGTCATGCTCGGGAATCAGGCCCTCTTTACCCGCTCCGATGGGATCGAGCGGCTCTGGGAGGTCTCCGCGCCCCTCCTCGAGCGGCCGAGTCCGATTGAGACCTACCCCAAGGGCAGCTGGGGACCCGAGTCGGTGGCGAACGTCGTCAAGCCCGATCGTTGGACGTTGCCCGAGCATGACTGACGTACCGATCCGTCTACTCGTGAGCGACGTCGACGGCACCCTGATCACCACCGACAAGGTGCTCACGCCCGAGACGGTGCGCGCCGTCAAAGAGTTGCGAGGCCACGACGTGATGTTCACCATCACGAGTGCTCGCCCCCCGCGAGGCTTTTCGATGTTCGTTGAACCCTTGGACCTGGTGGCGCCCCTGGGCGCCTTCAACGGTGGACTGATGGTCAATCCCGACATGAGCCCGATCAGTGAACTGCCCGTCGACCCGTCAATCGTGGCCCCCATCATCGAGGCGCTGCGCTCGAGTGGCGTGTCGATCTGGGTCTATCAGAACACCGACTGGTTCGTGCTCGACCTCGCTGGTCCGCACGTGGCTCACGAGTCCGATGTCGTGCAGTTTGCACCCCGCGTCATCAAGAGCTTCGATCAAGTACGCGACGATGTCGTCAAGGTCGTCGGGGTGAGCGACGATCTTGCGGCGATCGCCCGAGGTCGCGAGGCACTGAGCGGCTTCGATGTCTCCGCGACGTTGTCGCAGACCTACTACCTCGACGTCACCAACCCGAAGGCCAACAAGGGCTCCGTCATAGAGTTCCTGGCCCAGCACCTATCGATCGACGTCGCCTCCATCGCCACGATTGGCGACGCGGGTAACGACGTCGCCATGTTTCGACGCTCGGGCCTCAGTATCGCCATGGGCAACGCGCCTGACGACATCAAATCCGAGGCTCTTCACGTCACGGCCTCGCACGACGACAACGGCTTTGCCAGCGCGGTCACTGAGTTCGTCCTGCCCCACGTCGCGGCCTAACAAGCGACTCCTAGACCTTGGCGTCGGGAAGTTCCAAGGGGCGCTCGCTAGCGTCAAATCGTATTCGGTGCCCCACCGGCAACAGCTCGACGCCAAACCTGTCGCGCACCGCACCCCAGATACCTCGCGGTTGCCATAGCGCGACGATCACCGCAACGGATCCCAGGATGACGAGATACCACGCGCCCTGCTGGGCGAGCGTTTGCTGCAGACCAAAGAAGATGATGCAACCGAGAATCGGGCCCTCGATGGTGCCGATACCGCCAATCATGGAGACAAACAGCATCTCGGCGGCCCACTGCAGACTGAACTCATTGGTGGGCTGTACGTAGGTCTGGCTCAACGTCAGTGCCGCGCCCGCCGCGGCGCAACCCGCCGCCGCAATGACGAATATGTACCGCCGAGTGCGCGCAACGTTAATGCCCGCGCTGCGAGCCGCCACTTCGTTGTCGCGAATGGCAGCTAGGGCGAGGCCCATGCGACTGCGTAGCAAGAGATACGTGCCGACCAACACCACGAACGCGACGCCCCACGTCTCGAGGTAGGCGTAGTGATTCAGTTGGGTCGGACTCAGGCTCGTGAAGCCCGGCACGAGGTGACCGGTGCCGCCACCCAACAGCGAGATCGTGCCCACAATGATCATGACGGTGTCGGCGACGACCCAGGTCGCGATGGCAAAATATCCACCGCGAAGTCGAAACAGCAGATACGTGATGGGAAGTGCGATCACTCCCCCGACAATGGCCGCGATGGGAACGGCGGCAAAGGGAGTGACGCCCTTGAGCGCAAAGTACAAGACGCCGTATCCACCCAGACCCACGAACGCCTGTTGGCCGATGGACACCATTCCGGCGTACCCGGCGAGCAGATTCCACATGGTGGCCATGATCAAGAGCACGAAGAAGTTCACCAGGATCGAGACGAAGCCCTGAGGAAAGATCCACGGCGCCGCGGTAAGAACTCCGACGATCGCCACGACTCCCACGAGCGTCGCCAGCGGTGAGTGGGTCGTTCGGCGCACCGACACCGCTCCGGTCGTGTCGAGGGCGTCGCTCACGACAGGGCCGACTTTCGACCAAAGAGACCCTGCGGTCGCAGCGCGAGCACGACGAGGAACAAGATGTTGCCGCCCAACACCTGGTACTGAGGATTGAAGTGCGCGCCCAACTGCTGAGCGATGCCGAGCGCGATTCCCCCCACCAGCGTGCCCCACAGAGAGCCGATTCCGCCAATAACGACGGCCTCAAAGGCAAAGAGCAGGTTGATACCGCCGCTCGTCGGGGTGAACTGGGTCATCATCCCGTACGCGATGCCCGCTAGAGCAACGGTGGCAAAGGCGATCGCTGCCGCAACTCCAAAGATGTGGCGATAGTTGGTGCCACTCAGCTGTGCCGCCTCCTGGTCGTCGGCGACCGCTCTGATCTGACGTCCGAGTCCGGTGCGCGCGAGAAAGAGCTGCAGGGCACCCAGGACGAGAACTGAGGATCCCAACACGACGAGTGAGACGTAGGAGAGATAGAAGATTGATCCCGGATGCCATGAGTTGTAGGCGATGGAGCCGACGTTCACGACTTGTCCGTTCGCGCTGTAGCCAATGAGCAGAAGGTTTTCAATCACGACCGAGAGGCCAAAGGTCACGAGCAACGTCGTAAAGGGGTCACGGTCGATACTGCGCTGAATGAGCGTGCGCTGCACGATGTAGCCCACGACACCGAAGATCGGCACCACCACCAAGAACGAGAGAACTTCGGGCACGTGAAGATGAGGCACTAAGAAGACCGCGACGTAGGCGGCCACGACCGCGAGGTCCCCGTGGGCCAAGTTGATGACCTTCATCACCCCGAACATGAGTGACAGGCCGCACGCGAACAGGGCGTAGAACCCTCCAATGAGAGCCCCCTCGACGATGATGTTGAGCCAAATCACGGCTTAGCCCCCGAACTGGGCGACACACCAGCGCCGAAATAGGCGTGTTCGATCTGCTCGGCGGTTAGTTCATCTGGTCGTCCGACCAAGGACGTACGACCCTCCAGGAGGCAGTGCACGTGTCCGGCCACCGAGACGCCCTGGGATACGTCTTGTTCAATGATCAGAACGCTGACGCCGTGAGCAACGATCTCGGGGATCAGCGCGTAGATCCGTTCGATCACGATCGGTGCCAGTCCGAGTGAGAGCTCATCGACCATGAGCAAGTCCGGATTCACGAGCAGCGCTCGTCCCAGGGCAATGGCTTGTTGCTCGCCGCCCGAGAACTGCCAGGCGTACTGGCGCCGTCGAGCGGGCATCCATTCGAACAGTTCGTAGATTTTTTTGATGTCGAACGTGCCCTTGCGCCCACCCCGGGCGCCGACGAGCAAGTTCTCTTCCAGTGTCATCGACGAAAAGAGCCGCCGCCCCTCGGGCACGAGCGCCATCCCGAGGTTCACGCGCCGGTGAGGGGCCAGTCCCCCAATGTCGCGGCCGTTAAATCGCACCGTTCCGCTCTTGGGGTGATGCAGTCCCGCGATGGAGCGCAACAGGGTCGACTTGCCCGCACCGTTGGCGCCGATGACGGCCAGTATTTCGCCGCGTTCAACCTGCAGCGAGACGTCATCGACCGCGCAGAGTTGGCCGTGGTACGCGACGAGGTGCGATACCTCCAACAACACGTCGCTCACGAAACCGCCTTATCGCCCATCGCGATCGATCGTCCGCCTAAGTACACCGAACGAACGGCGTCCGAGGCCAGGACCTCCTGAGGAGGCCCGTCGGCCACGATGGCCCCATTGGCGAGACAGATCAGGCGGGGCACGGTGGAGACCAGGGCTCTGACGACGTGCTCGATCCAAATCACGGCGATTCCCTCACGCTGCAGGGCGCCAACGACGTCGGTCAGTTCGTTCACTTCAAGGTCCGTCAGACCCCCGGCGATCTCGTCCAGCAGAAGAACCCGAGGTCGGCCGGCCAGTGCCCGCGCAAGCTCTAAACGTTTTCGATGCAACAAGCCGAGCGAGGCGGCTGAACGGTTGCTCAGCTGGGCCAGCTCGGTCGACACCAGCGCAGAGTAGGCGGCGTCGTAGGCGGCCTGTCCGCGCAATTGCGCACCTTGTTGTGCGGCGACCACGGTGTTCTCAAAGACGGTCAGGTGTTCGAAGGGTCGCGGTACTTGATAGGTCCGCCCGATGCCCCCGCGCGCGCGGTCCGACGGCGACATCGCCAGGAGGCTGACGCCGTCGAGAGTGATCGAGCCCTTCTCCGGTTTGAGATCGCCCGAGATGATGCCGAACAGCGACGTCTTGCCGGCCCCGTTGGGCCCGACAATCCCCAGTGACTCCCCTTCTCCCAGTTCGAACGTGATGTCGTTGGCAACTATCACTTCACCAAACGTTTTTGACACACCGTCCAACGCGAGAAGTGCCACGCTGTGGCCTACGAAGCAGTCGGTTCGAGCGTGCCGTTGATCTTGACGTCCTTGTTGAGTGAGTTGTCCACGACGTAGGGCGACCAGGGATACTTCGCCCCTCCGACCAATTTCGTCGAGCCCGGCTTCCATTGGATGCCGACCGGCGGAATGATGCCAATACCCTTCGCGGGGCTGGCGGCCAGTGGGTCCTTGCTCTTGAGGTTCATGTTCACGGGTCCACACATTCCTGAGTAGTTCACGTGCTGGAGTGCCTCGCCGAGCGAAGCGCGGTCGTGGGGGTTCTTGACAGTCTTGAGCGCCTCGACGGCCACTTCAAAGAGTGAGTAACTCGAACCCATCGACTGCACCCACTGCGTCTTGTACTGACGCTGATAGGTCGCGGCAAAGTTCTCCGCCGTGATCCCGTTCAGTGAGGACTTGTAGGGCGCATAGGGGGTGAACCACGCGTCGGTCGAGATGTTGTTCGACAGCGAACCCAGCGCATACGCGTCGGTGGGAAAGAGCATCACCTTTGCCACCGTAGCCAAGGTCGGCGTCCACTGCATCTGTCGCGCTTGGGTCCAGAACGTCTGGAAGTCGGGCGGCAGCGGGCAGTTGATGAACAGATCGCACTGACCACCGTTCGGTCCGTTGGTCTTGAACGCTTCGATCATGGTCGAGTAGTCCGTCGACAGGTCCGTGTAGCCATTCTGTCCCGCGTAAAAGCTGAATTCATTGGGATAGATCGCGTTCACGGTGGGTGCCCAGGCAGCGGCGAACGCGTTTCCGTCGGCGTCGTTCGGGAACATCTCGGCAAAGTACGAGTTGCACTTCGTCGTGGCCTGGACCCGCTTGATCATTGGCACGAAGCAGCCCACGAACTGGGGAATACCGAAGAAGAACATCGCGTTGTACTTCGGCCCGGTGCCGCCCGCGCCGCCCTCTGCGGTGATCGACGTCCCACTGAACCCACCCCAGTAGGCCTCCCACGGCACCACCGTCGAGAGACAGGGCACGTGGGCCTGCTCGCACGTCGTCGCCACGGGAATCGTTGTTTCGGGTGCCGAGGTCACGAGCACGAGGTCCACACCGGCCGCGATGAGCTGCTGGGTGACTTCAACGGCCACGTTCGACTCGGACTGGGTGTCTTTCACCAAAATCTCGAAGTGGTACTTCGTCTTGCCGATCGTCATGCCGCGCTTGTAGACGCCCGTGTTCTTGATTGCCGCCAGCACGTACTTGTCGGGACCCGCGAAGTCCGCCAACGATCCCGTCTGGGGGGAGACGTAGCCGATCTTGATTGTCGACGACTTGGCCGCCGCCGCAGCTTCGGAGACGTTTATCAGCGTGCTGACTCCGGCACCGGCCGCCAGAACCCCCGCCGCTTGGATGCCGAGTCGTCGACCGAACTCGAACTCGCGCCAACTCGCTAAGCCTCCAGCGCCACCGCCTTCAGATTCTTCCACCATTATTCCCCCCTCACGGACTATCCGAGATGTTCTATCACATTATTGAACTAAATGGTGCACTAACGCAGTCACACTCATCGTGGCCCCGACGTGTCGGTGATCTCGCCCATCGCGCGCAGGATTCGGCGCGCGGCGAGTCCGCCCCTGTCGATCTTCACGCTGACCTCACTCGTTTCGACCTCTTCGCGCGCGCGACGCTCCAAAATGGTGAGTGCGTCCACATCTTCTTGCACGACGTTGGTTTGCATCTTCATAAGGGAGTCGTCGACGTCGCCGTCGTCGCGACAAAAGTCTCGCGAGAGCGCCCAAAAGTCGTGCACCTGGCCCTCCGAGGCGGGTGTCAGGCCGTAGAAGATCGTCATATGAAACGCGTGGTCGTCCTGACCGTCAGGCAAGGGAGGCTGGCCAACCGGCGCGATCCGCGAATGCAGAGCGTAAAAGCCGGGCGCAAAGTATTCGATGTCTTGCCAGCGATCAACTTTGCCCTCGAGGCCCGTCGTGCGCGAATAAAACGGTGGACACTCCACAGCGTTCATGTGACGATAGACCCGAACCACACCCGCGTCCTCGTCGGTCTCGACTTCGAACGGCGTCTCGGCGACCTCCGGGGTGCCGATGGACCCCTTGTGCAGATATGTCTCGTGAGAAAGATCGAGCAGGTTGTCAACCAACAGGTCGAAGCGCGCGTCGATCGTCGCGACGCCCGCGATGCTGGCCCAGTGTTCGGTGTCGGTCATCCACGGAACCAGCGGCAGCTTCTCGTAGTCGGGCTCGTTCCGACCCGTCCAGATCCACACCCAGGGTCCGCGTTCTGCTACCTCGTAGCGCCGCACATCCGCTCGACTGGGGATGCGATCCTGGCCAGGCACCGACACGCAGGTGCCGTCGCAGTCGAAGGTGAATCCGTGATAGCCGCACACCAAGCGCTCCCCCTCGACGGTACCGAGCGACAGCGGGTATCCCCGGTGAGGACAGCGATCCGCCAAGGCGACGACCTTGCGCGACGCGCTTCGAAAGAGAGCGACGTGCTCGCCCAGGATCGAACGTGATATTGGCCGGGTACTCAACTCCGTGCTCAGTGCGGCCACGTACCAGTGATCTCGCAACACCGGTCCCCCTCCTCGATGCCCGGGCACCCCACCGACGAGGCCTTCGGCCTAATTCACGATTTGGTGTGCTATGTATGGTGACGATACTGCGTCGCGAAGGAGAATCAATGTCACTGCTGGGCAGCGAATGGAACGGGAAGATCTACCTCGAGAAGTGGGTCGACGGAGGTGCCGGGAGCGCGCCGATCCTGGAGCCGGCAACGGGTGAGGAGTTGGGCACCACGGGGCGCGCGTCCGTGGCTGACGTGGCTGCGGCATCAGCGGTGGCCCGTGCGGCGCAAGTCCAGTGGGCCAACACGACCTTCAGTGAGCGAGCGGCGGTACTGCGTCGAGCGGGCCAGCTATTCGAAGAGCACGCCGAGGAGATCAGTCCGTGGAACATGCGCGAGACGGGTGCTATCGGGCCTAAGTCCGGTCTTGAAGTGCACATCGCCGCTCAGGAGTGCTACGAAGGGGCCTCGCTAGCCTCGCATCCGACGGGTTCCCTGCTACAAAGCGAACTTCCTCGTCTCAGTTTCTCGCGCCGCTTTCCGGTCGGCGTCGTCGGGGTCATCGCCCCGTTCAACTTCCCCCTCATTCTCTCGATCCGATCAGTCGCGCCCGCTTTGGCGCTCGGCAACGCCGTCATCGTGAAGCCCGATCCGCGCACCGCCTTCAGCGGTGGCGTGGTGCTGGCGCGTGTCTTCGAAGAGGCGGGACTGCCCAGTGGAGTGCTTTCGGTACTTCCCGGTGGCGCGGACATTGGCGAAGCGCTGGTCGTCGACCCGAACGTGCGCGTCATCGCCTTTACCGGTTCGACCAAGGCCGGTCGCGCCGTCGGTTCGCTCGGTGCGCAGCACCTCAAGCGAGTGCACCTCGAACTTGGCGGCAACTCCGCGCTCATCGTCATGGACGGCGTCGATCTAGAGCGAGCAGTCTCGGTGGGCGCATTCGGTTCCTTTATGCACCAGGGTCAGATCTGCATGACCACGGGGCGTCACCTGGTGGACGCTCGCATCGCCGAGGACTACGCGCGCGCCCTGGTCGAACACGCCAATCACTTGCCCGTGGGCGATCCGATGTCCGGCCAGGTGGCTCTAGGCCCGCTGATCGACGCGGCCCAACGCGACCGTGTTCACCAGATGGTCTCCGACACAGTCGCCGCGGGCGCCACCTTGGCGGCTGGGGGCACGTACGACGAGCTGTTCTATCGCCCGACAGTGCTCACCGAGGTTCCCCGGACCGCTCCGGCCTACGCCGACGAGGTCTTTGGACCCGTGGCGCCTATCGTGGCGTTTCACTCACTGGACGAAGCAGTTTCTTTAGCGAGCGACTCGCCCTACGGTCTCTCGCTGGGCATTCTTTCCTCGAATGGACTGCGCGCACTCGAGCTCGCCAGCCGCATTCCATGCGGAGCCATTCACATCAATGACCAGACCGTCGCCGACGAGGCCACCATCCCCTTTGGTGGAACGGGAGTGTCCGGTAACGGCTCACGGATGGGTGGGCTGGCCAACCTTGAGGCCTACACCGAGACCCAGTGGGTCACTGCCCAGAGCGAGTTGCCCGAGTACCCCTTCTAAGCGCTACAGCGAGTTCAAATCGACATAGTTGCGCGCGAGCACGCCCGCGATCATCGGATTGTCGAAGACCTGGCGCAAACGAGTGAGTTGTACCGCGCTCTCGAATGGATCGTTCGGATAAGGGTGCAGCATCTGGGTCATGTAGGTCGAGAACTCCTCGGCTCGCCACGCCCGGCCCAGCGCGAGGTCCGAGTATCCGTCCAACAGACGTGCGTCGTTTTCCCGGTAACTCGCATAGAGGGCGTCGTGCAGGTCGCGCACGTCACCGAGAGCGGCGTTCATTCCTTTGGCCCCCGTGGGTGGCACGATGTGGGCGGCGTCTCCCGCGAGCAGTAGTCGCCCGTGTCGCATAGGAGCCACCACCACGTTGCGCAGTCCCGCGATGCTGCGCTCGAGTATGGGACCCTCGTTGATCTGTCCCTCCCCCTCGGTCGCCAGGCGAGCGTGCAACTCGTCCCATATCCGAGCGTCGGGCCAATCGTCGAGCGTGTCGTGGGCGTCGATTCCGAGGTACAGACGACTGATCGTCGGTGATCGCATCGAATAGAGGGCAAAACCACGAGCGTGGCGCGCGTAGACCAGTTCCTCGTGCGCCGGAGCGGCTTCGGCAATGACCCCGAGCCAGGCGAAGGGATAGGTGCGCTCGAGACGGGTCATCACCGGCGCCGCGCGGTTCGCCACGCCCAGACTCCCGTCGCAACCCGCCACGTAGTCCCCCTGGATGCGAACCGATTCGGATCCCTGTTCGAAGGCGACACTCGGTTCGTCGCCCTCGAGACCTTCGAGCTGCGTTACTTCGGCGTCGAACTCGATTGGCGCGCCGTCACTGAGGCGCAGCGCAATGAGGTCCTTCACGACTTCTTGTTGTCCATAGACCGTGATGGTGCGGCCATCGGCCAGTTCGCTCAGAGGAATTCTATGACGCTGGCCGTCAAACCACATCTCCACGCCGTGATGTACCAAGCCCTCGCGCGCGAGCCGCTCGCCCGCTCCGGCTTCGCGCAACAGCTCAACGATCCCGTGTTCGATCACACCGGCGCGCACCCGAGACTCGACGTGTTGACGGCTTCGTCGCTCGATGATGACGTTGTCAATGCCATCGCGCGTCAGCATGTGACCGAGCAGAAGTCCGGCCGGTCCCGCACCAATTATGATCACCTGAGTCGTACGACTGTCGATCACCACTCTCCCATTTGACCCCTCGGTGCAGGTCACGCTAATTAACTTTTTAGTGTATCCTCACCTTTATCAGGCACCGTCTACGTGATCGCGGTGTGCGGGATTGAGCGCGGGAGGGCGTTATGGCAGTCGTCGTTCGCGGTACTCCTCGGACCGATCTCGAGATGGTCAACGAGTTTGCCGGCTACGGCACGGCCACCATCCATGAAGCTCAGGGGCGCCGAGGGCTCTTCGCTCCCCGACTGCGCCCGATCTATCGACCGGCGAGGGTATCGGGCACCGCGCTGACCTGCGAAGTTGCGCCGGGTGACAACTGGTCGTTACACGTCGCGGTCGAAATGGCTCGCCCCGGTGATCTTCTCGTCGTCACGCCGACCAGTCCCTGTGACGATGGTTTTTTCGGCGAACTTCTGGCGACCAGCTTCGTGGCCCACGGGGTGCGCGGCCTCGTTATCGACGCCGGGGTGCGCGACGTCGCGGAGTTAACCGAGATGGGCTTTCCCGTCTGGTCGAAGACCATCTGCGCTCAGGGCACAGTGAAGGAGACGCCCGGCAACGTGCAGACGCCCATCGTCTGTGCGGGTGCACTCATCAACCCCGGTGACGTGATCGTGGCCGACGACGATGGTGTCGTCGTCGTGCGTCGCGAAGAGGCGAGCGCTGTTCTCGCCGCGGCGCGCTCGCGGACCGACAACGAAGAGTCCAAACGCGCACGTCTCGCTACAGGAGAGTTGGGACTCGACATCTATGCGATGCGCGAACGACTCACGGAACGAGGTCTCACGTATCGCGATTGGAACGCCGAGTGAGACAGACCGCGATACGTTGCTCGGTCTTGCGCGGTGGCACCTCCAAAGGTCTCTACTTTCACGCCGAAGACCTGCCCACCGATAGGGAGACCCGCGACGCCGTGCTCCTGGCCGCCATGGGATCGCCCGACGTGCGTGAGATCGACGGCATGGGCGGAGCGCACCCGCTGACCTCCAAGGTGGCCGTTATCACACCCTCTCGTCGCGCCGACGCCGACGTGGACTATCTGTTCTTGCAGGTCTGGCCGGATCGCGCCGAAGTCTCTGACAATCAGAACTGCGGGAATCTGCTGGCGGGAGTCGGCCCCTTCGCGCTCGAAGAGGGCCTCATCAAGCGGACCGGCGACGTGACACCGGTGCGGATCTGGATGGAGAACACCGAGAGTTTGGCCGTCGCCCAGGTCGCGACCCCCGACGGGTACGTCGAATATGAAGGAGACGCCCACATCGACGGGGTCCCGGGTACTCACGCACCAATACCCATCGAATTCGTCGATGTGGCTGGCTCGACGTGTGGCGCATTGTTGCCCAGGGGGCACGCCAGCGACATGGTCGGGGGCGTGCGGGTGACCTGCATCGACAACGGAATGCCCGTGGTGTGCGTGAGTGCGGATGACGTCGGACTCACGGGCACCGAGTCGCCCGCCGAGATCGAAGCGAACGCGAAGGTGTGTGCGAAGGTCGAGGCGATCCGCCTCGCCGCAGGAGAAATGATGAACCTCGGTGATGTGACCAACAAGACGGTGCCCAAGGTGAGTCTCCTCTCTGCGGCGACTGCAGGCGGCGCCCTATCGACGCGCACGTTTATCCCTAAGCGAGTCCACGAAGCAATTGGCGTCTTCGGCGCGGTGTCGGTGGCGACCGCCTGCGTCATTCCCGGCTCGGTCGCCCACGACATTGCCGACCTCAGCAGTTTTGACGCGACGCACTCCCTGGACATCGAACACCCCACCGGCTACTTCAGCGTGGTCCTCGACGTCGAATTCGACGGCCACGACGTGGTTGTTCGTCGCAGCGCGCTACTGCGAACCGCGAGGTTCCTGATGCGCGGGGAGGTCTACGTTCCACGCTCCGTCTGGGGTGGCCGATGATCATCGACTGCCACGGGCATTACACCACGGCACCCGATGCCCACAACACGTGGCGAACCCTCGAAGTCGCCGCCTACGAGGCCGGTGAGCCCTTTCCGGCGTATCCCACGATCTCCGATGAGGAGATTGTCGACTCCATTGAAGAGAACCAGCTTCGCTTGTTGCGCGACCGCGGAGCGGATCTCACCTTGTTCTCGCCGCGCGCTTCGGCAATGGAGCATCACGTAGGCGATGAGTCGGTATCGATGGCGTGGTCGCGCGCGTGCAATGACTTGATCGCACGCGTGACAACCCTCTTTCCCTCCACCTTCGTCGGTGTCGGCCAGTTGCCGCAGTCACCCGGGGTACCCGTCGCTCACTCGATCGCTGAGTTAGATCGTTGCGTGCTGGAGCTCGGATTTGTGGGCATGAATCTGAACCCTGACCCCAGCGGCGGGCTGTGGAGCGGACCGCCCATCACCGACCTCTCGTGGTATCCGATCTACGAGCGTCTCGTGGAACTTGACGTCCCGGTCATGATTCACGTGTCGAGTAGTCGCAACCTCAATTTTCACGCCACCGGTGCTCACTACGTCAACGCCGATACGACTATCTTCATGCAGCTCATTCAAGGAGATCTCTTCGGCGACTTTCCCACCTTGCGCTTCGTGATACCCCACGGCGGCGGGGCCGTGCCCTATCACTGGGGCCGCTACCGGGGGCTCGCCGACATGCTGAAGAAGCCCCCGCTGGCCGAACACGTGATGAACAACGTCTACTTCGACACCTGCGTGTACCACCAGGCGGGCATCGACCTGCTCCTCTCGGTCATCGACAACACGAACATCCTCTTCGGCTCAGAGATGCTGGGCGCCGTGCGCGGTATCGACCCCGAGACGGGATTCGCCTTTGACGACACCAAGCGCTACATCGAAGCGGCCCCGCTCACCGACGCTCAACGACACGCCATCTATGAGGGCAACGCACGCCGGGTCTACCCGCGCCTCGACGCTCACCTCACAGCGCAGGGGCGATGAGCACCACGTTCGTTCCCGACGCCGACTGGCTGGACTGGGACCACAGCCCCTCAAAACCCACGTTCACGCTGCCTGAAGGGTCGGTCGACGCCCACTGTCACGTCTTTGGGCCCGGCGACGTGTTCCCGTACGCCCCCGAGCGTCGCTACACACCATCGGACGCGCCCAAGGAACGGTTGTTCGCCCTGCGGGACTTCCTGGGATTCGATCGCAACGTCATCGTGCAAGCCACCTGTCACGGCACCGACAACGCCGCTCTCGTCGACGCCCTGCATGCCGCCAACGGTCAGGCCCGGGGAGTCGCCACCATCACGCCCACGATCAGCGACGAGGAGCTCGACGTGCTCGACGCGGCGGGGGTCCGGGCGGTGCGCTTTAACTACGTCAAGCGCCTCGGCGACATCGAGCCAGACGCGTACTACCACCGCATCGTCGAGCGCATCGCGCCACGTGGCTGGCACGTCGTTGTCTACTTTGAAGCCACCGACCTCGAAGAACGCTGGGACTTCTTCACGCACCTCGCGACGACGGTCGTGGTGGATCACATGGGCCGACCCGATGTCACGAAGAACCCTGACGGACCCGAGTTCGCAACCTTCTTGCGCCTCATGGACGAGCACGAGAACGTGTGGTCCAAAGTGAGTTGCCCGGACCGACTCACTCAGTCCGGTCCGCCCTACGACGACGTTGTCCCCTTCGCCCGCATTCTCGTGGCGCGTTACCCCGAGCGCGTCCTCACCGGGACGGACTGGCCACACCCCAATCTCAAGTCGCACATGCCCGATGACGGCGGCCTCGTTGACTTCATGGGCCGCGTTGCGACCACGCCGTACCTACAGCGGCGGCTCCTCGTCGACAACCCCCGTAGCCTGTATTGGAGGGAGGAACAGTGAACGACAACCCGGAGTTCGACGACATTCCCGGCACCATCGTCTTTACCACTACGCAGTCGCGCAAGGGATTTGCATTGAATCAGTTCTGCATGAGCCTCATGAAGCCCGCGAATCGCGAGCGCTTTCGAACGAACGAACGGGCCTACCTGGACGAGTGGGCGATGAGCGAGGATCAAAAGCGCGCGGTGCTCGCACGTGACTACAACGCGATGCTGGAACTCGGTGGCAACGTCTACTTTCTCGCCAAGATCTTCGGTACCGACGGCATCAGCTTCCAGGACGCGGCCGCCTCCATGACCGGCATGACCAAAGAGGAGTACGCCGCGATGATGCTCGCCGGCGGACGCTCGCCCGAGGGTCAGCGTTCGAAGTCCACGGGAGACTGAGGTGGCTCGAATCACCGCTGGGGTAACGACGAGTCACATTCCCGCCATGGGCTACGCCATGGACGCGCGTCGCGTCGGCGAACCGTACTGGCAACCAGTCTTCAGCGGATACGAGTGGAGCCGCGACTGGATTCGGGACCACACGCCTGACGTGATCGTGCTCGTCTATAACGATCACGCGTCCGCCTTCTCCCTCGAGATGATTCCGACGTTCGCCCTGGGCTGTGCCGAGGCCTACGACATCGCCGACGAGGGCTTCGGCCCTCGACCCGTGCCGAGCGTGCCCGGTCACGCGGACATGGCCGCTCACATCGCCCAGTCCCTGATACTGGACGAGTTTGATCTGACGGTGATGAATCGACTCGAGGTCGACCACGGCCTGACGGTGCCCCTGTCACTTCTCTTCGGCGAGGTCCAGACCTGGCCCGTCAAGGTCATCCCCTTGGCGGTCAACGTGATCCAATACCCGCCACCGACCGGGCGGCGTTGCTACAACCTCGGCAAGGCCCTGCGACGCGCCATCCTGTCCTACGACGAGGACCTCTCGGTGCAGGTGTGGGGCACCGGCGGCATGAGCCATCAGCTCCAGGGACCTCGTGCTGGCCTGATCAACTCCCCCTTCGACAACGATTTCCTTGATCGCCTCGTGGCCAAACCCGACGAACTGGCCGACGTGCCGCACTTGGAGTACTTGCGAGAAGCGGGCTCCGAGGGCATCGAACTGGTGATGTGGCTCATCATGCGCGGCGCCATGGGTGAGGACGTCAACGAGCTCCACCGCTTCTATCACGTTCCGGCATCGAACACCGCAGTGGGTCATCTCGTCGTCGAACCGCAGATGTCGGCGGGAGAGTAACGGTGCGAGTAGCCGTAGCGGGCGCGGGGGCCTTTGGCCTGAAGCACCTCGACGCCCTTCAGCAGATCGAAGGAGTCGAGATTGCGGCCGTCGTCAGTCGTCGTGTCGAGCAGGCACGCGAGGTCGCTCTGACCTACGGCGCTCCACTGGCCACCGACCAACTAACCGACGTCCTGGAGGATGCAAGCATCGACGCGGTGATCTTGAGTACGCCCACCCAACTCCACGCCGAACAGGCCATGGCGACCATGCGCGCGGGCAAGCACGTTCAAATTGAAATCCCGCTCGCCGACCGGCTGTCCGACGCCCTCGCCGTGGACGAGCTCGCGCGCGAGACCGGTCTTACCTGCATGGTCGGTCACACGCGGCGATTCAATCCGTCGCACCAGTGGATCCATCAGCGAGTGCTGACAGGAGAATTGAATGTCCTGCAAATGGACGTCCAGACCTATTTCTTTCGCCGCACCAACACCAATGCGCTAGGCCAGCCCCGCAGTTGGACCGACAACCTGCTCTGGCACCACGCCGCCCACACGGTGGACCTCTTCGCGTACCAGACGCTTTCACCCATTGACGTCGCTCATGGCCTCGCGGGTCCAGTCAGTTCTGAGCTCGGCATCCCCCTCGACATGTCGATCCAGCTCCAATCACGCTCCGAGAGTCTGTGCACCTTGTCGCTGAGCTTCAACAACGACGGCCCGTTCGGGACTTTCTTTCGCTACATCTGCGACAACGGGACGTACTTCGCTCGCTATGACGACCTGATTACGGGTGGCGACGAGGCCATCGACCTCAACGGGGTGGCGGTGTCGAGCAACGGCATCGAGTTACAGGATCGTGAGTTCGTTGCCGCCATTCTCGAGGGTCGCGAACCGAACTCCTCGGTGCACCAAGTGCTCGGCTGCTACCAAACCCTTGATGTGATACAGAAAGAACTCGACCGGTAGCGAGACTGCGACGAAGCTACAGCTCGTCCGGCGGCGAGGACAGCAGCGCCACTACCGCATCGCCCACCATATTTCGGTACTTCGTTCGTAACTTCGACGACATGAGATCACGCCCAAAGTTCGCCTCGAAGGTGTAACGGTTGTTTACGCGAAAGAAGCACAGCGAACTGATGAACATGTGGACGTCTTTCGCGTCCATTTCGCGCTGCACCGTTCCCTGTTCTCGCCCCTCCTTCAGAAGCTTCTGCAGGAGGGGAATGATGGGACGCGGCAGCACGTCGATTCCTTGTTCACCGCCAACGAACCGGCCACGATTCATGTTCTCGAGGCTGATGAGGCGCGCGAAGTACGGATAGCCATCGTGCAGATCGAACGTCACCTTGGCAATCTGGCGAATCGCCTCCAAAGGCTCCAGGCCCTCGACGCCGTAGCGCCCTGCGGGAACGATGATCTGTTCGTACGCGTGCTGCAGGGCGGCTCGGTACAGTCCTTCTTTGGACTCGTAGTAGTAGTAGATCATTCGCTTCGTCGTGCGGGTTGACGTGGCAATGTCATCGACCCGAGCGCCGAGATAGCCCTTCTCGGCGAATTCCTTGGTGGCGACAGTCAAGATGTCACCCCGAGTGCGGGCACGATCGCGCTGGCGCTCCTTGGCCGGTGCTGCGGCGTCCCTTGGTAAGGATTCGCGCACCCTCTGGTCATTGCTCTTCATTCGAACCCAACCCTCGACAATCGCCACGACGCTAACACGGGGTGTCGAAGATTAGGTCCTTCTTGGGTGTGCGGTGTGCGCAACCTTGATTGAACGGATCCACGCAATTGGGCAAAGAGGCGTGTGCGAGTTCCGCTGAACCGGCGCATCGAGGTTGAACGACGCCCGTAAACAGAAACTCCCCCCAGAGGAAAACCTCTGGGGGGAGTCTTCAGAATGACTAATGCAGGCTGTACTTCACCGCCGCGTGCTTACCGTTCGCGAAGGCGAGACTCAGCGTCTTTACGCCGGGCTTCGCGCTGGTGCCCTTGACCGTGATGCGAATCGTCAAAGACTTGCCCGTGTCCTTAGTTACGAGACCGGTAAAACCGGCCACGTTGCTGGTGACCTTCGGTCGGCCAGAGAAGTTGTATCCCGTCACCGTTACCGAGGTGGTCTTCGCCCTCTTGACTGTTCCGACAAGACGTACTGCCCTAGGAGCCGACGAGATCGTTACCGTTGTCGCGACGGATACTCCCACCGTGTACGGGGAAGTCGCGGCCTTCGTTGCGGTCACGATGCAGGTTCCCGCCTTGGTCGCGGAAAGCGCACCTGACGTAATGGCACAGCCAGTGGCAGTTCCGTTGACAACAGTAAAGGTCACGGCGCCGGTCCCGGATCCGCCAGTCGCGGCCAGGGTCAGCGGCGCGTCAAGGTATCCGGTCTTGGTCGTCACCGTTACCGCAGCCTGGGCCTGGCCCACGGACACGGTCGCCGTCGCAGGAGTCAGCGTGCGGGTTGTGTCGGTGGCGGTGAGAACACAGCTACCGGTCGTCGTAAACGCCACCGAAGTGAAGGTGGCTACACCCGCAACCGCAGTCACGGGAACAGACGTTGCCAGGCACGGCGAACTGATCGTGATGACGTCAGTGTCGCCCGCTGTCGCGCTGTCGACGTAGCCGTTGGCATCTTCAACCGACACTGCAAAGGAACCGATAGCGGTTCCCGTGGTCAGAACACTCGCGGGAGGCGCAACCGTAAAGGCCACGTGCGTCGCAGTGCCACCACTGACCGTTACGGCGGTACTGGTGGCGGGCACGATTGCGCTACTCGTGGTGTCCGTCGCGGTCAGGTAACAAGTTCCGGTTTGATTAAGAGTCAACGCGGTAAAAGTCGCAACTCCGGCTACTTCTGAAACCGTGGTTGTGCCGCCGAGTTTGCATGACGAGGTGAGGGATACGGCGTCGGTCGTGTCAGCGCCCGAACTAATGGGATTTCCGTACTGGTCTTCTGTCTTCACAGAGAACGAGGTCAACGCCAGGCCCGCACCGGCAATCGTCGGCGGTTCTGGAGTGAATCCCAGCTTGTGGGCACTCGTAGGTGAGACCGTAATCGCACTGCTTGTCCCAGTTCCGGTCGCGCCTGCACTCTCGTTCGCTACGAGCGTGCACGATCCAGCTGTGTCGATCGTGACGCCACTGGCAAAGACGACGTCACCGCTTCCGTCGACCGTTCCGTTCAAAGTGCCTGTCAGCGCACAGGTCGAGGTGAGGGTAACTGTGGCACCGGTCGTACCTCCGGTAACCGTGAAGCTACTGGTAAGTGCGGTTCCGGCGGTTGCCGTCGCGGGAGGCTGGGGCGAGAAGACTAGGGTGTCGGCAGCCGATGCGGGCAACGTGCCTACCAGCGCAGCACTCGCCACCACCAATACGATGGCAGCCCCACCACCTAAAAATCTTGCGTACCTCGAACGCTTAGCTCGAATTGCTTGCGTGTTCATTCTGTCTCCCTTTAGAACGTCGTCGTATCGCGACGTGCCGTAATTCGTGTTTACCAGTCAACGACGGATCAATCGGGTCTATTTGTCTTCCAATTGCGTTACGATCAACCGCTTCTAACGAAGTTCACAATTACCGACTTTTGTTTGTCCAATATTTGTCAGGTTGTCAGGGGCTTCACGGTCAACTTGTGCAGATGCGCACTTAGGATGCGCCGCACTTTTTAGTTCGACGGCGGCGATACGCTAACGCTTCGCCATGACGCTCCCCCATTCGTGGTTCGATCTAACGCCGTCGCGCCGTTGACGAGGTTGCACACGGCGTACCCATGACCCACGCCCACGAAGATCATGCTCGCAACACTGTGACACTGCAGCGTGCCCACGATGTGCTCTCGATTCGCATCAAAGTTGAGACGGACAATGTTGCGCGTCGCAGTTCCCGTGTACACGTAACTGAAATCGTCGGTGTTGGTCATAGCGAAGATGCCTCCAGCGTTGATGTTGTGGGGCTGGCGGACAAAGACGCTCCACGACGAACCAGAATCCTCAGTGACATGGAGCGTCACGCGGGCTTTCGTCGTGCATATCGCCCACACCGTTTGGACCTTTTCGGCCGCCAAAGAGCAGCCCACTACCGAACTCCTTAAGTTGGGGTGTGTCGACGATGTGAAACTCCGTCCCCCGTTGTGCGAGACGTAGATCTTCTCGCCGTTCTTTGTCGACTCGGCGAACATCATCATCTCGCCGTGCCCGGTCACTTCTCCGAGCGGCTCGTCGTAGAACTGTCCGAAGGGAATCTTGACGCCACGCCAGTAGGTCGCTCGCAAGGGAGCGTGCACGAGTTCTATGTAGCTACATCCGTGAGCCGCAAACGAGCGGTGCAGGAAGAGCGCGTACAAGTGCGTGCTCGTCGCCGTGAGTCCCCAGATCGTGTCATCACGAGGAATCGGCGACTTCTCCCACGAGTGAGCGCCATTTCGCGTGACGTAGAGCTGCTGCGCTTCAGAGTTGCCCTCGAGTATGTAACCGATCTTGGGCGTCGTAAAGACCATGGCCATCACGGTGCCCTGCGGCGTCCTCGCGAGCCGGCCGTAGGGCGGCATCTTGACTTGGGCCAGGCGCAACGCCGAGTCCCACGTGCGATCGACGTCGTCGCGCGTGCGATACAGACGAAGACACCGTTCTTTGCCACACGGCTGGGACGTCAATAGGTAGAACAGACCTTGGCGCTGGGCCGGGGCGACCAGTAGGGGCCAGACGCTGCTGGCAGTCGAATTCGCAGCGCCGGCGCTACCGGCGACCGCCACCAGTCCCGACGTGACCAGCGTCGCGACGACGAGCAACCTTGAAAGCCACTTACTGACGCTGGTCACTATCCCAGCATGACGCGCCCAGCGCTCTCGCGAAAAGACCGCGATCACGCAGCGACCGACTGCATCTAGGTCTCGAGTCTGATCTTGCGCCAGAGGGCCCCTCCATCGCTCGTCGAATAGAGAGCACTCGAGGACGAATCACCACGGTCAACGGTGCAGACGACCAGACCACCGCCGCCGGCAATGAAGACTGGCGAGTTGGTGATGTCGCAGTTCAACTCTCCGACGTGAACGGCGACGTCATCGCGCATATTGACTCGGTAGAAGTTATTCGGCGTCTGGCCATAATCGATGTACGCCACGGAGTTCCAGCTGGGCGCAAAGAATCCTCCGCTCGTGCCCGCGTAGGGTCGCTGGGGAACACTCACCCACTGCGCTCCCCCGTCGCTCGAGTAGTAGAACGACACCAACATGCCCGTCGGGCATTGCGCCCACGCGTCCGCGGGAGTGATGAGTTCCAAGCCACATCCATGGATACTGACCATCCGCGGTTCGGTCGTCTCGTGGAACGTGGTGCCTTCGTTGGTGGAGCGCCAGATGACCTCAGCGTTGTTCTCGATCTCTGAGAGCCATACGGTGGTGACGTCCGCCGACACTTCGGGGATCCCGCCGTTGAGTCCGTTGTTCGGAATCGTGGGTAGTCGCATTGCGGTCCAGTGGATCGGCCACAACGCAGACTTCGCGATCGTAACGTCGACACAGTGGTCATCGAAGCTCGTGCACTTAGCCATCGTTGCGTAGACGACACTGCCCGTCACGGTGATTCGCTGAAACGACACGCCCGGTAGCGCGGGGACCTTGTGCCAAGATTCCGCACCGTCGCGTGTGACGTACAGCGACATCGACGATGTCGTGCCGACCAACGCGTACCCCTGGCCCCCGTTCGCGAAACTCAGCGACTGAAGCGTCGTGCCGCCAAGTCCCTCGGAAGAACGATGCAGTGGCGGTAACTCAGCCGGAGTATCGCGCTCGCCATCGACGTTGGTCGAAATCAGGCGAAGACACGACGGTCGCGCACATCCCATCGTTCCGAGTACGTAGACGCTCGGGAAGGTGCCGGTGCTAACAATCTCTATCGGTGTGAGTGACGTGACGTGAGCGTTCTCCGCGTGTGCGGGTGACGCTCCTAGGGCACTGATTGTCGCCGTCACAAGCGCGACGGCCACTGCGATGACCCGATGGAACGGTCTCTTCACGCTTCCATACTGTCCACGTGCGGGCACTTCTGTCAGTCCAGAAATGCGAAAGGCCCCCACCTCGCGGTGGGGGCCTTTCAAGAAATCCCGGCGGCGACCTACTCTCCCAAGGAGGAACCCCTAAGTACCATCGGCGCTGGTGGGCTTGACTGCTGTGTTCGGAATGGGAACAGGTATATCTCCACCGCCATAACCACCGGAAAACTGTTGCGCTCGGCTACTTGCGTAGCCCGAAACCGGTTTCCCGGCTCCTTGAGCGTCCTAGAACGAGCACGAGCATCAAACTCCAAGCCCTCGGCCGATTAGTACCGGTCAGCTGAATGTGTTACCACACTTACACTTCCGGCCTATCAACGTGGTCGTCTGGCCACGGGCCTTACCTGGTTAATCCAGTGAGAGATTTCATCTTGAAACGGGCTTCGCACTTAGATGCTTTCAGCGCTTATCCCACCCGCAGGTCGCAAAACAGCCATGCCCTTGGCAGGACAACTGTCACACGAGAGCTGCGTTCGTCCCGGTCCTCTCGTACTAGGGACAACCTTTCTCAAATCTCTTACGGCTGCATCGGATAGGGACCGAACTGTCTCACGACGTTCTGAACCCAGCTCGCGTACCGCTTTAATGGGCGAACAGCCCAACCCTTGGGACCTACTTCAGCCCCAGGATGCGACGAGCCGACATCGAGGTGCCAAACCGGGCCGTCGATGTGGACTCTTGGGCCCGATAAGCCTGTTATCCCCGGAGTACCTTTTGTCCGTTGAGCGACGGCGCTTCCACTTGCTACCGCCGGATCACTAAGGCCTACTTTCGTACCTGCTCGACATGTCTGTCTCGCAGTCAAGCTCCCTTACTGCCTTTACACTCTACGCACGATTTCCGACCGTGCTGAGGGAACCTTTGCGCGCCTCCGTTACATTTTGGGAGGCGACCGCCCCAGTCAAACTACCCGCCTGGAACTGTCCAGCACCCGGATTCACGGAATGCTGTTAGAAATCCAATACACCAAGGGTGGTATCTCAAGGTTGGCTCCACGCTAGCCGCAACCAGCGCTTCAAAGCCTCCCACCTATCCTGAGCGAAATGCACCGAACTCCAATACCAGGTTGTAGTAAAGGTTCACGGGGTCTTTCCGTCTAGCCGCGGGTACTCGGCATCTTCACCGAGACTGCAATTTCACCGAGCTCCTCGTTGAGACAGCGCTGAAGTCGTTACGCCATTCGTGCAGGTCGGAACTTACCCGACAAGGAATTTCGCT
>JBARLO010000040.1:0-43513 GCA_049801955.1 Acidimicrobiales bacterium | reverse complement strand
CCCGTGGCCAGCGCGACGCCCAGGTCGCGCGCCGAGAGTTTCGCCGCGTGGCGTTCGGGATCAGCGAGTTGCTCGAGCTCGTCGATGGTGAGACCCACGACCACGCACCCATTGAAGAGGCCGATAGTGGCCGGGGTCGCGCCACTCGACCGAACCGCCGCCTCACACGCCCGCGCGACTTCAAAGTTCACCGGGGCGGGCAGGCCCTGAACGATGATCGTGGTCTCTAAGGCGACGACCGGACGACCTTCTTTGAGCGCAGTGGCAACTTCTTCGGACGTGACGAGTGACGTGCTGGAAAGATTGCTCACAGAGCGCAAAGTGTACAGTGAGGGACATGACGGTGCCCCCCGAAATTGACTGGGAAATTCTGCGCGCCCTGGCCCGCGCGGCCACCACGCGCGCCTACGCTCCTTACTCCCACGTGAGTGTCGGCGCGGCGGCGCTGTGTGCGAACGGCGAGTTGATTAGCGGCTCCAACGTCGAGAATGCGAGTTACGGATTGACCCTGTGCGCGGAGTGCTCCCTGGTGAGCGATCTCGCTCGCCACCAGGGGGGACGCCTCATCGCGGCAAGCATCGTCGCCGGCGACGGCCTGCCCATTGCCCCGTGTGGTCGCTGTCGCCAATTGCTCTACGAGTTTGGTGGGCCCAACCTGCTCATCGACGGCGGTGAAGGGCACGAGCCCCAGCGAATGAGTGAACTACTCCCCGATGCCTTCGGTCCCGACGACTTGCCGGTACGACGCAACTCGTGAGCGAATTTTCGGCTCTCGACGTCATCGCCACCAAGCGTGACGGGCGCGAACTGAGTGACGAGATGATCGCCTGGATGCTCGCCGCGTACGACGCCAACGACGTCGCCGATGAACAGATGGCCGCCCTACTCATGGCGATCTTCTTTCGCGGCCTCAGCGATCACGAGTTGCGCACGTGGACCGATCGCATGATCTCTTCCGGTGAGCGACTCAACTTGCGCGACCTCTCGCGTCCGAGTGTGGACAAGCACTCGACTGGCGGCGTGGGTGACAAGATCTCGATCATCCTCGCTCCGCTCGTGGCGGCGTGCGGTGCCGCGGTACCTCAACTCTCGGGGCGAGGACTCGGACACACCGGCGGCACGCTCGACAAACTCGAATCAATCCCGGGGTGGCGCTCGAACCTCAGCGTGGCTGAAGTCCGCGAGCAACTGGACACAGTCGGCGCGGTGATCTGTGCGGCGGGTGCGTCGCTCGCCCCCGTGGATCGGCGACTCTACGCGTTGCGTGACGTGACCTCCACGGTCGAGTCGATCCCGCTGATCTCCTCGTCCATCATGTCCAAGAAGATCGCCGAGGGAACCGAGGCGCTCGTCCTGGACGTGAAGGTCGGACGAGGAGCCTTCATCAAAGACCGCGAGTCCGCGACGACTCTTGCTCACACCATGGTCCGACTCGGCCTCGAGCACGACGTCAAGACGGTGGCGCGCTTGACCCCGATGGACACGCCACTCGGCCAAGCGGTCGGCAACGCGCTCGAGGTCATCGAGTCCGTCGAAGTTCTGCGCGGCGGAGGTCCGCACGATGTCCGCGACCTCACCGTCGATCTGGCCACCATCATGTGCGAACTCGTCGGCATTGAGGCTGATCCGTCCGCGCATCTCGACGACGGCTCGGCCTACTCGGTCTACCGCGAGATGATCGCCGCCCAAGGCGGTGACCCTGACGCGGTTCTGCATCCCGCACCGCTGCGCGAGGAGGTCCTCGCCGAGCGATCGGGGTTCATCCACGATGTGGACGCTCTCAAGGTCGGGGTGGCCGCGTGGCGGCTGGGGGCGGGACGAGCGCGCAAGGAGGACACCGTGAGCGCGGGCGCGGGCGTAATCTGTCGCGCCCGCGAAGGCGAGTTCGTGCACGCGGGTCAAGCGCTCTTTGAGCTCTACGCGGACGACGACGCGCACCTGCGCGCCGGACGCCAGGCGATCGAAGGTTCCGTGATGATCAAGGACGAGCCCTTCGTCCCACGCGACTTCGCCGTCGCCATTATTCGCGACTAGACGTATCGGTAGCCTGGATCCATGACCAGCGTCGCCCTAACGCCCGAACTCATTCGCCGGGCCCCCAAAGTTCTGCTGCACGAACACCTCGATGGCGGACTGCGCCCCGTCACCGTGATCGAACTGGCCCGCGAAGTGGGCTACGTCGGTCTGCCGACCCAGGATCCCGACGAACTACGGCGCTGGTTCGTCGCCGACGCGTCCGGCGGCGACTTGGTGCGCTACCTCGAAGGCTTTTCGCACACCACGGCTCTGATGCAGTCGCGCGAGCAGATTGAGCGCGTCGCGGCCGAGAGCGCCATCGACCTCGCACGAGACGGCGTCGTCTACGCCGAAGTGCGCTTCGCCCCCGAACAACACCTCGATGGCGGACTCACCTTGCACGAGGTCGTGCGCGCGGCCCTCGACGGCTTCGCCCTCGGCGTCAAGGAAGCGGCGAACGAGGGCCACCGCATCATCGTGCGCACGATTCTCTCGGCCATGCGTCAAGCGGCCCTGAGCGAAACCATTGCCCAGTTGGCGGTGGACTTCCGTGACGAGGGCGTGTGCGGCTTCGATATCGCTGGCCCCGAAGACGGATTCCCGCCGACCAAACACCTGCGCGCCTTTCACCTCATCCAACGCGAGGACTTTCACCTCACGGTCCACGCCGGTGAGGGCTTCGGACTGCCCTCCATCTGGGAAGCGGTCCAGTTCTGCAACGCCGAGCGCCTGGGTCACGGCGTGCGCATCGCCGATGACATTTCCGAGGTCGACGGCCAGTATCACCTCGGGCGCCTGGCCAACTACATTCGCGATCGACGCATCCCGCTCGAAGTGTGTCCGACGTCCAACGTGCACACGAGTGCGGCCGCCTCGATTAAGAACCACCCCGTCGACTTGCTCAAGCGACTGCGCTTTCGCGTGACCGTCAACACCGACAATCGTCTGATGAGTGGCATCACTCTGTCGAAGGAGTTCGAAGCCTGCGCGGCAGCCTTTGGCTGGAACCTCGCGGACATGGAGTGGCTCACGCTGAACGCCGCCAAGAGCGCGTTCTACGAGTTCGACACCCGCCTCAACATGATCAATACCGTGATCAAGCCCGGCTACGCCGCGCTGCGCGAGTTACACGCTCAGTAGGTCGCGCAGACTCGCCAGGACGGCTTTGGTGATCTGGTGGGCGTGAGTGCGCTGCTCGTCGAGTGAGCCCTCTCGCGGCGGCGTGATCTCGACGTAGGCCTTCACCTTGGCCTCGGTACCCGACGGGCGCACGACCACGCGACCCGTCTCACCTAGTTGCAACCACACACCGTCGGTTGGACGCAGCCCGCGAAACCCCTCACCCAAATCGGACGACTCAGTGACGTCCCATGAGCCCAGTGCACGCGGCGGGTGTTCGCTCAGATCGGCGACCTTCTGGCGCAACTGGGTCAGGCCGTCGGCTCCGTCGGCGCGAATGGCCAATTGTGCCGTCGCGTGCACGCCGTACGCAGCCTCGAGCTCGTCGAGCCGTCCGACCAGTGACGAACCTTGGGCGCTGAGCTCCCACTCCAACCTCGCCAGCGCCAGCGCGGCCGACATACCGTCCTTGTCCGACACCCGTGGATCAACGGCAAATCCAAGAGCCTCTTCGTATCCAAAGCCGAGAACTCCGTCGCCCGCCGCGCGAGCCAGCCACTTAAAGCCAGTCAGCGTGGTAGCGAAGGGTACGCCGTGTTCCTTGGCCATCTTCTCTAACAACGTGGACGAAACGATCGTCGTGGCCATGGTCTCGCCGCGTTCTCGGATGCCCTCGACGAGCGATGAGGCGAGGAGCCAACCGATCTCGTCGCCGCGCAGCACGTGCCAGTCGTCACCCACGCGCACCGCCGCGCCAAGTCGGTCGGCGTCGGGATCGTTGGCGAGAATGAAGGTAGAGTTCGCGCTGCGAGCGGTCTCGATCGACAGATCCAGGGCTCCAGGCTCCTCCGGATTGGGAAACGGCAGTGTCGGAAACCAGCCGTCAGGTTCGAACTGGCGAGCCACCGTCGTGATGTTCGTGTAGCCCGCTTCCGCGAAGAGCTGGACCATGGGCACGCCACCCACACCGTGTAGCGGCGTATAGGTGATGGCCAGGTCCTCGCCGTTAGGGACGCCAAAACGTTCGACCAGGTGGCGTCGATAGTCCTCCAACACCGAGTCGGCGATGTAGGAGTGCGACGTGCTCACACGCTGCCCGAGCGAAGCGCTTAGTGCGTCGCGCGCGGCGCGGTCCCCGAGTGCGCTCGTGATGGCCTGGCGCATATGACGCTCAACGATCTCGTCGTCGGGCGGGATGATCTGGACACCGTCGCTCGCGTAGAGCTTGTAGCCATTGTCGTTGGGTGGGTTGTGACTGGCGGTGACCATGATGCCCGCCGCGGCGCCCAGCGCCTTGACGCAGTACGCCACCAGCGGCGTGGGTAGCGGTCCGGGCATCTCATAGACCCGTACACCACCCCCGAGTAGGACCCCCACCACTTCGTCATTAAATGACTCAGAGTTGCGACGTCCATCGCGTCCCACGACGACACCCTGGGCGGGGTCGATACCGGTCTCTTTCATCCACCCCAGCACCCCGAGCGTGGCGAAGCGTACGGTCGCACGATTCATGCCGCCCGGACCCGGTTGCATGGGGCCCCGCAACCCCGCGGTGCCGAAAGTCAGTTCGGGGGCGCCCATGAGCTCGTCGAGTTCCTCGGAGTCTCGTTCTTCGTCGAGAAGACTGGTCAACGCCGCTTCATCGTCGGGGTCGGGGTCGAGCGCGATCCAGTCGAGGACTCGTCGACGTACCTCTTCGCTCGTCACAGGACCCGAAGTACGTCGGCTAACAGAGCACCCAGCGAGGCGGCGGCGTCCTGGCCCGCGTCAAGAACTTCTTGGTGGCTGAGCGCACCCTCGCCCACACCGGCCGCGTAGTTAGAGACCAGGCTGAGACCTAGAACCTCCGCGTTGAGGTGACGGGCCGCGATGGCCTCTAAGACGGTCGACATGCCCACGAGCGACGCGCCGAGCGTGCCGGCCATCACGATCTCCGCGGGCGTTTCGTAGTGAGGCCCGCGAAAACCCATGTAGACGCCCTCGCTGAGTTCTTGACGAACATCGAGCACCGCTTCGCGCAGCCGCCGGCTGTACAGATCCGTGAGATCGACGAAGCGCGCGCCGTATCCCTCGGGGGGCGGCGGTCCCTCCATGGGCGAGGTCGCGGTGAAGTTCAGGTGATCGCGAATAACGACGACGCGTCCGGGTGGGAGTGCCGGATCCAGTCCCCCCGCCGCGTTCGTCAAGACGACCGTACGTGCGCCGGCGGAAATGGCGGTGCGCACCGGATGAACCACCTCGTGCGCGGTGCGTCCTTCGTAGAGGTGCACCCGCCCGGCGATCAGAGCAACGTTCGCTCCTTCGACGCGAACCGAGAGAATCTGTCCCCGGTGGCCGGCGACGGTGGGGGCAAAAAAACCAGTGAGCGACGATGTGTCGACCACGCTGTCGGGCTCCCCGAGGGCAGCGGCGCCCTCTTTCCAGCCCGATCCCAGGACGACGGCCACGTCGTAGGCGTCGACCCCGCTCTCTTCGCGCAGTTCGTTCGCCGCGCGCTCGGCGAGTTCGTAGGGGTTCGTCACTACTGACCGATCGTGTGCCAAACGGTGGACGTCTCGAGAAATGCGCGTAGCCGTCGCAGGGGATCTCCCGAGTTGCTCGGTCGCAGCACGCGCTTGATCGAGCCCGCCGCGCTGGCGGCGAGTTCGTCACCAAAGGACTCGTCCACTCCGGCGAGGTCGATGCCATCCACGTCCTCGTGCGCAGCCAGCACCGGCGCGAGTTCGCCCGTGAATCCGGTCACGATGTTGAGCACACCCGCGGGAAAGTCCGACGTAGCGGTCATCTCGCCCAGCAGCACTGCCGGGGTCGGCCGGGTTTCGCTGGGCACCGCGACCACGGCATTACCCACACTGATGGCCGGTAGCACCGCGTCCACGAAGCCCTCGAGCGACGAATCTTGCACGCAGAGCACGGCGACGACGCCACTGGGCACGGGGACCGAAAAGTTAAAGAACGGACCGGCGACCGGATTCGACGAGCCCACGATCTGGGCGACCTTGTCGGTCCACCCGGCGTACCAGACCATGCGATCGATGGCCCGCCCCACGCTCTTCTGAGCGGCCGGCGACTTCACCCCTTCGGCGAGGGCGACGTGCTCGGCGAGTTCGTCGCGGCGCGATTCGGCCATCTCGGCCAGACGGTAGAGCACTTGGCCTCGGTTGTAGGCGCTCTGGGACCACCACTTGGCCTGTGCGGCGCGTGCGGCCACGACGGCGTCGCGCACGTCTTTACGTGAGGCCTGGGCCACGTTGGCGAGGAACTCCCCCGACGCGCTCAGCACCTCGTAGCTGCGCCCCGACTCCGAACGCGGGAAGGCCCCGTTGAGCAGGAGCTTGTAGGTCTTTCGAACGTCGAGGCGCTCAGACATTGAGGTACGCCTCCAGGCCGTGGCGACCACCCTCGCGACCGAACCCGGACTCGCGCACCCCGCCAAAGGGGCTCGTCGGGTCGAAGCGGTTGTAGGTGTTGGCCCAGATCACGCCGGCGCGCAGACGCTCGGCGACCCAGAGCGTGCGACTGCCCTTTTCGCTCCACACCCCGCACGCCAGTCCGTAGTTGGTGTTGTTCGCCTTCGCGACAGCTTCTTCGGGCGTGCGGAAGGTGAGCACCGAGAGGACCGGGCCGAAGATCTCTTCTCGGGCGATGCGGTGCGACTGCGAGACGTCGGCAAAGACGGTCGGCGCGAACCAGTAGCCCTTTTCGGGCAGGACGCACGAACTGGTGTAGCGCGTTGCGCCCTCCATCTCGCCGTACTGAGTGAGTTCTTTGATCCGGGCGAGTTGGGCGGCTGAGTTGATCGCTCCGACGTCGGTGTTCTTGTCCAAGGGATCGCCCACGCGCAGCTGATCGACGCGTCGAATGAGACGACGCAGTACCTCATCGGCGATCGACTCTTGAACTAAGAGGCGCGAACCCGCACAGCACACGTGCCCCTGGTTAAAGAAGATGCCGTCGATGATGCCCTCGATCATCTCGTCGATCGGCGCGTCCTCGAAGACGATGTTGGCGCCCTTACCGCCCAGCTCCAGTGTCAAGTGCTTGTGCGAACTCGCGACGCGCTCTTGGATCAAGCGGCCGACCTCCGTGGAACCGGTGAAGGCGATCTTGTTGACGTCGGGGTGCTCAACGAGTGCCGCGCCCACTGAGCCATCACCGGTCAGGATGTTGACCACACCGGCGGGGAGTTCGGCCTGTTGGAGGATCTCTGCGAGAACGAGTGCGGTCAGTGGCGTCGTTTCGGCGGGCTTGAGAACACACGTGTTGCCGGTCGCCAGTGCCGGCGCGAGCTTCCACGCCGCCATCAATAGGGGGAAGTTCCAGGGGATGATCTGACCCGCCACGCCGAGGGGCTGGGGATGGGGCCCGAAACCCGCGAAGTCCAGTTTGTCGGCCCACCCGGCGTAGTAGAAGAAGTGCGCTGCCGCCAGTGGGATGTCCACGTCGCGCGACTCGCGAATGGCCTTGCCGTTGTCGAGGGACTCCACGACGGCGAGTTCGCGCGCACGTTCTTGAATGATCCGCGCGATGCGAAACAGGTACTTCGCGCGCTCGGCTCCCGTGGTCTTAGACCAGACCTTGTCGTAGGCCCGCTTCGCCGAAGCGACCGCGCGATCGACGTCCTGGGCGGAGGCCTGAGAGATGCGCGCGAGCACCTCTTCGTTCGCTGGGTTGAGGGTGTCGAAGGACTCGTGGCTGCTGGGATCGGTGAACTCGCCGTCGATGAAGAGCCCGTAACTCGGACGCAGTCGTGCGACTGCGATCGATTCGGGCGCGGGATCGTAGGCGAGCGATCCGAGCGGAGAGGTCAGTTCTTCACTCATTAGTCGTTGCTGAAATCGTCGGGCCGCGGGTACGCGCCGGTGCGCTGCTTGCGTCGTTGCATCAAGAGGTCATTCAAGAGCGAGGACGCACCGAAGCGAAAGAGATCGGGACTGAGCCAGCGCCCGCCGACCGTTTCGTTCACCACGACGAGATAGCGCAGCGCGTCCTTGGAGCTACGAATCCCTCCGGCGACCTTCACGCCCACCAGTTCGCCCGAACTCTCGGCGAAGTCGCGCACCGCTTCGAGCATCACGAGGGCGTGGGGCAACGTCGCGTTCACACTCACCTTGCCGGTCGAAGTCTTGATGAAGTCCGCGCCGCCCAACATGGCAATCCAACTCGCGCGACGCACGTTGTCGTACGTCACGAGCTCGCCCGTCTCCAAGATCACCTTGAGGTGAGCGTTGCCGCACTCGGCCTTCACCGCGACCACTTCGTCAAACACCTGTCCGAGACGCCCCGAGAGGAACGCCCCGCGGTCGATGACCATGTCAATCTCATCCGCGCCAGCAGCGACGGCGTCGCGCACGTCGAGCAACTTGACGTTCATCGACGCGCGCCCCGAGGGGAAGGCCGTCGCGACGGATGCCACCTTGACCGTGGAGCCCGCCAGGACCTCGTGCGCGTGCGCCACCAAGTCCGGGTACACGCACACCGCCGCCGCACTGGGCACGCTCGGGTCCGACGGGTCCGGATGGCGCGCCTTCGCGCACAGCGAGGTGACGCGACCAGGCGTGTCTGCTCCCTCGAGGGTCGTGAGGTCCACCATGGACACCGCGAGGTCGAGGGCCGCCAGTTTGGTCGACTTTTTGAGCGATCGAGTCGCGAGTTTGGCGGCCCGGGCGTCGGCGCCCACCGCATCCACACCCGAGAGACCCCCGAGGAGAGCACGCAGTTGGGCCTCAGACTCCACGACCGGACGAAATGCCACTGCGGGCAGTTGCACGCCTCGCTCGTCGGGGGCCACGAGTCGCAGCGGGGTCGTACTCACCTGATTCAGGCTAGCAACGTACCGAGCCGGCGGCTCAGGTCGCGGCGACGCCAAAGTGAGGTAGTTCTCCTGACGACAGGCGACTTTCGAGTGACGGTGCGCTCGCGTCCTTGTCACTCACGACGGGCTCTCCCGAGATCGGCCACGGGACATTCAAGGCGTCATCAAACGGGTCGATATCGAACTCCATGGCGGCGTCAAAAGGTGACGACAAGAGGTACGCGAGAGCTCCGATCTCACTCGTCACGCAAAATCCGTGCGCGATGCCCGCGGGCACGTATACCGATCGCTCCTCGTCCGTGCAGAGGTGCACCACGTCGATCGTCGCGTACGTCGGCGAGCCCACTCGAATGTCCACGAGCACGTCGGCCAGTTCGCCAAACGCGCACGTCACCACCTTGGCCTGGCCCTCGGGAGCAAGTGAGTAGTGCAGTCCGCGCACGACGTTGCGCTTGGACACGGACAGGTTGGCTTGGTGAATCGCAAAGTCGATCCCCTCGGCCTCAAAGTCCGAACGCTTGAACCACTCGCGAAAGAATCCGCGGTTGTCCGGCCAGACCGGGGACTCCAGGACGTAAGCCCCGGCGATCGACAGTGGCGTCAGATTCACGACACGGCGTCCTTGAGGGGCCGCCACCACGCCTCGTTCTCGCGGTACCACTTGACCGTGCGCGCGAGGCCCTCGGTGAAGTCGACCTCGGGGCGGTATCCCAACTCGTCGCGAATCTTGGTCCAGTCGACGCTGTAGCGCCGGTCGTGTCCGAGCCGATCGTCCACTGAATCGATCATCGACTCGTCGGCGCCACACAGTTCCAACAAGTAGTGGGTGATCTCGGTGTTGGTGAGTTCCGTGCCGCCACCGATGTTGTAGATCTCGCCCGGCGCTCCGCCCTCGAGGACGCGCAGAATCCCTCGACAGTGGTCGTCGACGAAGAGCCAGTCGCGCACGTTGAGACCGTCTCCGTAGAGAGGAACCTTCTCTCCGTCAAAGAGGTTCGTGACGAAGAGGGGAATGAGCTTCTCGGGGAACTGGCGCGGACCGTAGTTGTTCGAGCACCGCGTCACCATGACGTTGAGTCCGTAGGTGCGCTGGTACGCGAGGGCGGCCAGGTCCGATCCGGCCTTGCTCGATGAGTAGGGCGAGTTCGGCGAGAGGAAGTGGTCTTCGGGCCACGAGCCCTCGTCGATCGATCCATAGACCTCGTCGGTGGAGACGTGCACGAAGCGCTCGACTCCCGCGCGGCGCGCGCTCTCCAGGAGCTGGTGGGTACCCACCACGTTCGTCTCGTAGAACACTCGCGCGCCGGCGATGGAGCGATCGACGTGGCTCTCGGCCGCCAGGTGCAGAACCGCGTGAGCGTTCTTCATGACGTCCTGCGTGACGAGCTCATCGGTAATGGAGCCCTGCACGAAGGACGCGCGCGGGTCGCGCAGTGCGACTTCGAGGTTCTCGAGGCGACCAGAGTAGGTGAGCGCATCGAGGAACACGATGTCGTCGTAGCCGAGTCTCTCGGCATCGGAAAGAACAATCTCTGCGAGTCTCGATCCGATGAACCCCGCCGCTCCAGTAATCACCACGCGCATGACGAACCCGGCCTTTAGAGAGGGAAGACTGGCTTCCTATACTAATGGGGTGAAGGGAATCGTCCTGGCTGGTGGGACCGGCACGCGCCTGTATCCCATCACCCGAGCAGTATCGAAGCAGCTACTGCCGATCTACGACAAGCCGATGATTCACTATCCCCTCAGCACTCTGATGTTGAGCGGACTGCGCGACATTCTCCTCATCACGACACCACACGACCAAGAGGCCTTCGTACGCCTGCTCGGCGACGGGTCGCAGTTGGGCATCCGCGTCAGCTACGTGGTGCAAGATCAGCCGAACGGCCTGGCCGAAGCACTCATCTTGGGTGAGAAGTTCCTCGACGGTGACAAGTGTGCGCTCATCTTGGGTGACAACTTGTTCTACGGGCCGGGTCTGGGCACGCACCTCAAGGAGAACACCGACGTCACTGGTGCGCTCATCTTCGCCTACCAGGTGTCCGATCCTTCGGCCTACGGCGTGGTCGAGTTCGACGACGTCGGCAAAGTGATGTCCATCGAAGAGAAGCCGGCGGTGCCTAAGAGCAGCTACGCCGTGCCGGGCATCTACTTCTACGACGAGCGGGCCTCGGAGTTCGCGCACCGCTTGACACCCAGTGATCGCGGCGAACTGGAGATCACTGCGCTGAACAACGCGTACCTCGCACTGGGCGAGTTGCGCGTCGAAGTGCTCTCACGCGCGACCACCTGGCTCGACACCGGCACGCACGAGTCGCTCTACGAAGCCGGTGGCCTCATTCGCACACTCCAGCACCGCAGTGGGATGCGCATTGGCGACGTCGACCAGATCGCCCGCGACCAGAACTGGATATAACGGAGCGAGAGTTACTCAACTAAGGCTGCGAGAGCTCATCGCATAAAGTGACCGTAACGCCGATCCCAGGAGTTGTCATGTCCAGCATTGCCGTCGCCCCACCCCGCCGAGTACTGGCCGACCTCGTCTCGCGTTCGGCCCTGGCCGAGCTCACTCTGATTGTGGGCGGAGCCGTATTGATGGGAGCGCTCGCTCAGATCTCCATCCACTTGTCATTCACTCCGGTGCCGATCACGGGTCAGACCCTGGGTGTCATGCTCGTCGGCACCGCTTTGGGCTGGCGACGCGCATTGGCCGCCATGGGCCTGTACGTCGGGGCCGGACTACTGGGCCTGCCGTGGTTCGCGAGTCACGCCAGCGGATACGTGGGAGCGAACTTCGGCTACCTGCTCGGCTTCGTGGTCGCGGGCGCGGCCTTGGGCTGGGTCGCCTCACTCGGCGCCGATCGTCGCATCGATCGAGCCTTTCTCGCGATGGCCGTGGGTGACGCCATTGTCTTTTTGATCGGGGTCACGTGGCTGAAGTACGACCTGCACGTATCGGTCGCCACCGCGATCTCCCTCGGCTTCACGCCCTTCCTCTGGGGTGAGTTGATCAAGTCGGGCATCGCGGGTGTCGCCCTGCCGTCAACGTGGCGCCTCGTGGACCGCACCACCCAACAGCGCTAAAGCCCGCGCACCTGCGCACCGAGGTGCGCCGCCTCCGCGCCGTGCGCGAAGACCTTGTGCTTGGCCATCACTGCTCGGTCCAGCGTCGCGTAGCGATCAGCGATCGTAAGAGCCTGAGTGAGGACCTCCGCCTCACCCGCGGCCTGCTCCACGATGCCCGCGGCCACAGCGGCGGGACCCCCGTAGCGCTGGGCGGTGAGGGCCGCGTGTGTTGCGGTGGCGAACGGCAGTCGATGACGAAGGACCGAAAAGAGCCCTTCGTCGAGGGGCTGACCGATCTCGACTTCGTTCATGCACCAGTACCCGCGATCCTCGCGCATCACGCGATAGTCGAATCCCAACGAGATCGCGGCCCCCGCGGCGAACGCGTGGCCGTTCACGGCGGCCACCGTGTAGGCGGGCAACACGAAGATGCGCCCCACCGTGCGCTTGAGCTCGCTGAAGGTCCGGCCCATCTCATCGGCGTCCTTCAAGAAGCGATCGAGATCGAGACCGTTCGAGAAGAACTTGCCCGTTCCCGTGAGCACCACGGCGAGCGGTCCGCTGCGCCCCTCGATGTCGTCGAAGAGTTCGTTGAGTCGGGCGAGTGAATCGAGGTTCACCCGATTTTCCCCGTCGTTCCACGTGATGAGGGCGACCGGCCCTTCATCACGCAGGGATATCTCCACGTGGCGACTATACGGCGCACGAAAGTGCGGGAGTAAGTTGAGGGCATGACCGACGACGTTGAACTGCCCGAACCGGACGTCTCCGAAGAGCACCCGATCTCTGAGAACTGGGTCTGGGTGGGCTCGCATCGACCGCCGAGTCCGCGCATACTGCACGACCAGATGACGGCCAACTGGGCGGTGGCGGAGATCTCGAGCGACGTGCACCCGGGGGCGTCGTACTCGGCGGCGCGCCGCCTGCGACTCGCCCAGCGGTTCGCCGACAAGACCCTCGTGATTCCTACCGGCAACTACAAGGTCCGCGCCAACGACACTGACTATCGCTTTCGGGCCGGCACGGACTTCTTCTACCTCACCGCGTGTGAGGAGCCCGATGCCGTGCTCGTCATCTCACCGGGTGAGACTCCGCACTCCACCCTCTACGTTCCCCATCGCCGCGACTTTTCGACCCACGAGTACTACACCGACGCTCGCTACGGCGAGTTGTGGGTGGGTCCGCGCCGCGGCGTGTTGGAGGCGTCGGTCTACTACGACATCGACGCCGCTCCCCTCGAAAACCTCGAAAAGGACCTCGTCGCCCTCGGCGGGGTCGACATCGTAACCCTGCGGGGATTTGACGCGTTCGTCGACGCCCTGAATGAGGAGTCGTCCCAGGATCAGGAACTGGCGGTCGCCCTCAGCGAACTGCGACTCGTCAAGGACGACTTTGAGATCGCGCAGCTGCAGGCAGCCGTCGACGCCACGGTGCGCGGATTCCGCGACGTGGTGCGGGCCCTGCCGAGCGCCGTACAGCGTGGCGAGCGAGTGATCGAAGGCGTCTTTAACCTGCGCGCTCGCGTGGAGGGCAACGACACGGGATACGACACGATCGCCGCGAGTGGTCCTAACGCGACCACGCTGCACTGGGTGCGCAATACCGGCGAGGTCCATGAGGGTGATCTGTTGCTGCTCGACGCCGGGGTCGAGAGTCACAACCTCTACACGGCCGACGTGACCCGCACGATGCCGGTGAACGGTTCGTTCAGTCCCGCCCAACGCCGCATCTACGACTTGGTCTACGCCGCCCAGAGCGCGGGAATCGCGGCCGTGCGTCCGGACGTCAAGTTCATGGCGCCCCACGAAGCCGCCATGGAAGTCCTCGCCCAGGGTCTCTTCGACCTGGGCATCCTGAAAGAGGATCCGCAGTACGCGCTGCGCAAGGATCGTCAACTGCACCGGCGCTACACGCTGCACGGCACCAGTCACATGCTGGGCATCGACGTGCACGACTGCGCGAATGCGCGCAACGAGGCGTACCTCGGCGACCTCGAAGAGGGGTACGTGCTCACCGTGGAGCCGGGTCTGTACTTCCAAGAGAACGACCTCACCGTGCCCGAGGAGTATCGCGGAATCGGCGTGCGCATCGAAGACGACGTTCTCGTCACCCGGGACGGCGCGCGCAATCTCTCAGCGGCCCTGCCGCGCTCCTCGGCTGAGGTCGAGGCCTGGATGGCCGAGGTGTGGCACGAGCCCACCACCAACCTCGATCTCTAGGTTCATCAGGGGTGTACGGGGTGCGTCGGGGTTCTCCCCGATACCTCGTCGTGGCACTCACTTCTAGTCTGAGGTCGTCGCGCAGGTCGCGCCGCAGACAAGGGGTGTTGAGGTGAGTACTGAGGTTCTAGAGCGCGTCGAGCCCCCCGCCGACGAGTCCCTGGCCGTAGAGACCAGTGGCCTGACCAAGCATTTCGCCAAAAACAGCGCCGTCGACGGCGTCGACCTGCGCGTGCCTCGCGGTAGCGCCTTTGGCTACCTCGGGCCCAACGGCGCGGGCAAGACGACGCTGATCCGTGTGCTGCTCGGCCTTACGCACGCCGACGCGGGCACGATGTCGCTGCTCGGGTATCGCGTGCCCCAGCACCGCGACAAGGCCCTCGTGCGAGTGGGGGCAATCGTCGACGAGCCGCGTTTTCACGGACACCTCTCGGGTCGCGACAATCTCGAGATCATGGCGGCCGCTCGCGAACCGGCCGCTCGCGGCCGTATCAACGCCTCGTTGGAGCGCGTGGGCCTGAGTCACCGAGCGAACGACAAGGTCTCGAAGTACTCGATGGGCATGCGTCAACGCTTGGGCGTCGCCTGTTGCCTCTTAGGCGATCCTCAACTGCTCATTCTGGACGAGCCGATGAATGGCCTGGACCCCGCGGGTATGCAGGAGATGCGCGAGCTGGTCCGTTCCTTCGTCGCCGAGGGCCGCACCGTCATGCTCTCGTCGCACCTGCTCGATGAGATCGAGCGCACCTGTGACGCCGTCGCGATCGTCGACCACGGCAAGATCATCCGCCAGGGCGCGATCAGTGACCTCCTCTCGGGCACCGCCTTCGAACTCACCATCGAGTGCTCAACTCCCAGTAGCGCTCGCGATGTGCTGGCCCCCCTCAACTTGTCCAGTGCCTCCATCGAGACGTCCGAGTCGCAGATCAAGGTGGGACTTCCCCCCGACACGAAACGCGACGTGATCGCCGAGATCAACCGGCGCCTGGTCGAAGGCGGCATCTCGGTCTATCGACTCGAGGCCAATCAGGCCTCCCTCGAGTCCTGGTTCCTTGAAGTGACGAGTCGTCTGGGGGAGTCCGAATGACAACCCCCACCGCTCTCGCCGGTCCTGGCATCGATCGCGATCTCGCCCAGGACCACCGCGGATCGCCCATTCCGAACGGGGCCATGATCAGAACGCGAATCATGGAGCTGCGCAAACGTCACGGCCTCATGTGGGCGCTCATTGTCGTCTTCATCGGTGTTCCGACGATCTTCTTGGCCGTGCGACTCATCATGCACGCGGTCGACCCCAAGGTGTACTCACCCGCCGGCGGCTACCAGATCTTTAACAACCTCATTACCGCGGTGCTCTTCATCCTCGGCTTCATCGTGGCCGCCACGCTGGGGTGCTTCGCCGGTTCCGTCGACCTCAACGAGGGCGTGTTCCGCCACTTGGTGGTGACCGGTCGTTCGCGACTCGCGCTCTACTTCGCGCGCATCCCAGCGGGTCTGGCGATCTTGGTGCCCATCGTGGCCGCCGGTTTCGCGATCATCTGCCTGGTGTGCTGCTTCGCCGCCCCGCCCAAGACGAACTACGACGGACTCATTGTTCCGAGCGGCCTCACGCGCACGGAGTTCGTCCGGTACGCGGGAAACCACCCCAGCGAGGTCGTCTGCTCGCTGCCTGCGAAGAATATCCAGATCAACGTGCCCTGCGGGCCGAACGGCATCGTCACGAATCCCAACCGGCTGCCCCCCAATTTCAAGATGCCCTCGCACGCGTCGCTCGTGACGGCGGCCAAGAAGATGGCGGAGCAGAACTACAAGGACTACACCGAGGTCTTTCGCATTCCGCCCACCTCGCTGATGATCAAGACCGGACTCTGGATCGAACTCGAAGCGATCCTGGGCTTCATTGTCGGGCTGGGCCTGGCGTCGCTCATGGGTCAGCGAACGGTGCCCGTCGTCATCATGATGGTGTTCTCACTCCTTCTCACGCCGCTCCTCGTTCACTCGGTGATCAAACACTTCATCAACGTGCAACGACTCATCGTGGGAGCAGCGATGGCCCGCATCGAACCGGGACAGCTCTCACCCGTCTACGGCTCGAATGGGCCATTCCAGCACACGTCCATTCCGATGTCGGTCACCGTTGCCATCCTGGTCATCGTCGGCTGGATCGTGGTCTGGACAGCGCTCGGCGCCTGGCGAATGGCGACGCGAGACGTCTAGGGACGCCGCGATCTAGAGAACGCGAACCGGGATGGCGCGCGGCCCGCGCACCTGCCCCGGCGCCCACGTGACGGCCGTCGGATCGGCGAGTTCGAAACGCGGAAAGCGCGCGATGAACTCTTCAATGGCGATACGCAGTTCCATGCGCGCCAGATTCGATCCCGCGCACCGATGAATCCCGAGCCCAAAGGCCGCGTGGCGGTTCAGGGCTCGGTCGATGATGAAGCGCTCGGCGTCGTCGAACACCTCGGGATCGCGATTCGCCGCGGGGAAACCCAGTAACACCCAGTCGTCCTTCTTCATGGCAGTTCCAAAGAAGTCGTAGTCCTCGGTCACGATGCGAGCCATCGTGACGGGCGCGTAGAAGCGAAGGAACTCTTCGACGGCGACGGGGAGCAACTCGGGTTCATTCACGAGTCGCGCGAGATCCTCGGGCTGATGAGCAAGATGCCAGATCGCCGAGCCGATCGCCGACCACGTGGTGTCGATCCCCGCCACCAGAGTGAGCACCATGGTGCCGCGCACGTGTTCGTGGGCCAACTTCTGACCGTTCACTTCGACGTTGAGCAGGTAGCTCGTGAAGTCGTCACGGGGGTTGCGCAGGTGGTCCTCAATCTGGGCGTCGAAGTACTCGGCGAAGGGCTCAAACATCGGACCGCGCTCCTTGCCGGGCAAGTCCACCAGGTCGAGCACGAGGTGCACGAAGTCGCGAAAGAGGTCCTCGTCTTCTTCGGGGAAGCCCAGCATGGTGGCGATGACCCCGGGCGAGATGAACTGGGCGTACTCGGTCCCCGCGTCGAAGGTGTCACGCCCGCCCAGCGCGTCGAGGTGCTTTCGACACAGCGCGCGCACCTGGGGCTCGCGAGCGTTGACCGGGCCGGGCGCAAAGGCGGGCAGGATGAGGCGACGGGCGATCTGGTGAAAGGGCGGGTCCGAGGTGATGGGCGGCGCGCCACCGATCGGGGCGACGGCGTTGGGCGGGAACTTGTTGTTAGTCACGACCACCACCCGCGAGGAGAAGTGCTCGGTGTCGTTCGCGATCGCCGAGACCATCTCGTGCTTGGTGGGAAACCAGCCCCCGTCGTAGCGATCGGTGTGGGCGACGGGACAGTGCTGGCGCAGGTCCTCCCAGATCGGATAGGGATCGTTCGCCCACTGGGGATCGGTGTGGTCCCAGTCCGTGGCGAAGTCCTCGACGGGTCGCTTCGCCTCGAAGTCGGTGGTCACTCGAGAATCCGGATGGGCAGTTGACGCGGTCCGCGAATCTGACCGGGTGCCCAGGTGACCGCCTTGGGGTCGGCCAACTGAAACCGTGGGTAGTGCGCGATGAACTCCTCGATCGCCACGCGCAGTTCGAGTCGCGCGAGGTTTGATCCGATGCAGCGATGGATGCCGAGA
This sequence comes from Acidimicrobiales bacterium, assembly GCA_049801955.1. GTDB lineage: Bacteria > Actinomycetota > Acidimicrobiia > Acidimicrobiales > RAAP-2 > RAAP-2. Next base: position 25,663 of record JBARLO010000040.1, on the reverse strand, counting down.
CCGAAGGCGACGTGTCGGTTCTCGGCGCGGTCGATAATGAACTGGTCCGCGTCCTTAAAGACCACGGGATCACGATTGGCTGCGGGAAAGCCCAACAAGATCCAGTCGTACTCCTTCATCGGACAGCCCAGGTACTCCATGTCCTCCTTGACGAGGCGCGCCATCGTCACCGGTGCGTAGAAGCGCAGGAACTCTTCGACCGCGACGGGCATGAGGTCGGGCTCGTTGACCAGGCGCGCCAGGTCCTCGGGGTGGTGGGCCAGGTGCCACAGCGACGCCCCGATCGCCCCCCACGTCGTATCGATACCGGCCACCAGGATCAGCACCATCGTGCCAAAGACGTGCTCGGGCGCGAGCTTGTTCCCGTCGAGTTCGACGTTCAAGAGATACGAGGTGAGGTCATCGCGGGGGTGCTCTTGGTGGTCCTCCATCTGGGCGACGAAGTACTCCTCGATCGGCGCAAAGTCCTCGATGCGCTTTTCTTCTGATTCATCGACCGCTTCGGTGATCATGTGCACGATATCGATGAAGCGCTCGGTGTCCGCTTCGGGAAAGCCCAGCATCTCGCGAATGACGTTGGGCGGGATCAGGCGCGCGTAGTCCCACGAGGCGTTCACTTCTTCGTCGTCGCCGAAGCGCTCGAGCTGGTCGCGACAGAGTTGACGAATCTGGGGTTCGAGTTTGTTGATCACCCCCGGGGCGAAGGCCGGCAGGATGAGCTTGCGCGCCATCTGGTGAAAGGGCGGGTCCGAGGTGATGGGCGGCGCCACGCCGATCGGTGCGGGTAGCGCGTCTTCGCCGGGACGGCCCTCTTCCATGATCACGGCACGACTCGTGAAGTTCTCGGTGTCCTTGGCGATGGTCGACACGCCGGCGTGGGTCGCGGGAAACCACGCGCCGCCGAAGCGATCAGTGTGCGCGACCGGACAGCGCTGACGCAAGTCCTCCCAGATCGGGTACGGGTCGTTGACCCACGCGGGGTCGGTGTGATCGAAGTCCGTGGCGAAGTCGGTGACCAGCGGCTTGTCGCTCATTCGTCCCCCTCGATAAAGATCGCGTGCTCGGGACAGTTGGCCTGGGCCAGTCGCGCCAGCGGCAGCGACGCCGCGTCGAGGGTTCCATCTTCCAAGACGACCCCGTTGCCCAGCTCGTCGAATCCGAACAGGCTCGGCGCCATTGAAAAGCATCGGCCCTGCCCCTGGCAGAGTTCTCCGTCGATTACCACTTTCACGGTTCCCCCCGCTTCGCGTCGTTCCAGGGCTGACATTACTACCAGGTAATGAGTGCAGGACATTCAGAAGGACGCGTCAGAGTCCTCAATTTCTTCACGACTGATGCCAAGAAAGTAGAGCACGGCGTCGAGGTACGGCACCGACAACGCGGTATCGGCGTGCGCTTGCACGACGGCCTTGGCGTTAAAGGCGATGCCCAGCCCGGCGAGGGAGATCATGTCGATGTCGTTGGCCCCATCTCCCACCGCGACCGTCTGATCGAGCGGCACGCCAACCTCGCCCGCGAAACGCTTGAGCGCCTCGGCCTTGCCGGCTCGATCCAGGATCTCACCGTCGACCCGACCGGTGAGCACTCCGTCTTTCACCTCAAGACGATTAGCCGCAACGTGGGTCACGTCGAGTTCCCTCAAAAGGGGTTCGAGCACCTCGAGAAACCCGCCCGACACGACAGCGGGCACGTAGCCCAGTCGCAGCAGCGTGCGCAGCAACGTGCGTGCCCCCGGAGCGAGGCGCAGCGAGGCGCGAACGTCGTCGAGCACCGTGGCGGGAAGACCTTCGAGCAGCGAAACGCGCTGGCGCAGTGCGTCGGCGAAGTCGATCTCGCCGCTCATCGAGGCGTGCGTGATCGCACTCACTTCCTCGGCCCGCCCCGACGCGGCCCCGAGGAGGTCAATCACTTCGTCTTGGAGCAGCGTCGAGTCGGCGTCCATCACCACCAGGTGCTTGGCCCGGCGATGCAATCCGGCCCGCTGCACCGCGAGGTCGAGACCACTCTCCTCGGCGACCGCGGTCAGGTTCTCGCGAAGGGCACCGTGATCGGGTCCCATCACGATGAGCTCGTAGCAGTCGACCGGGTAACTCGCTAAGTGCACAATGCGTTCGCACGTTGCGTCGCTGCGCGCGATGGCGTGAAAGATCTCCTCGAGCTGGCCCGCCGAGATGGCGGGCGCGAGCAGCGTCACGAGGAGCCGCCGGCCGCGTCGCTCGTCACTGGGCGTGACGACTTCAACCGACGTGGTGATGCCCTCGGTCTCGATCGGCCGGTTCGCCAGTGACGCGAGTAGATCGTCACGCGTGGTGGCGACTTCGCTCGAGACTTCGGCGCACAGCACCAGAGTGCCGCGAATGGTGATCTGGGCGACGTCCATCAATCGCACGTCATCGTTTTCGAGCGCGTGAAGGGCGCCGAAAAGATCGGCTCCCACGCCCGGTCGGTCCGGACCGCTCACCGTGACGAGATAGGTCGAGCGAAACATGACTCAAAGCGTACGGGGTACGCAACGCGCCCTAAGTCGTCTCACCCTCACGCAAGGCGCGCACTTGGGCAACGTGCACGTCGGTGCGCACATCGAATCGCCACAGTGATGGCAGCGCGGCCCCGACGACCGCCACCGATCCGGTGCAGGCAAGGCCCCCGAAGGTCAGCGAGAAGCGCAGGGACGTCCACGCGGCCATGACGCCCGCGCGGAACTGGCCCGCGGTCGGTCCGAGGGAGTAGGAGATCATCTCGATGCCAGCCATGCGTCCGCGCACGTCGGGCGGAATGGACTCGTTCCACATCGTGGTGCGAAAGACCCCACTGATCGAGTCGGCTCCGCCCGCGAGCACGAGACCGCCCAGTACCAACCACAACACCGATGACGCGCCAAAGAGGGCGATACCGAGCCCCCACACCACGGCGGCCGCGACAATGGCACGACCATAGCGATGCACGCGGCGCGTCCACCGCGAGGTCAAGGTCGCGAAGAGAGCACCCACCGGCAGTCCGCAGTAGAGGAGCGACAGGGCGTAGGACTCGTGAAAGCGCACCGCTACGAAGGGCAGCATGACGACGGGAAAGGCGAGGATCATCGCCAGTAAGTCAATGATGTACGTCCCCACGATGTCCGGGCGACTGCGGGCGTAGCGAACGCCCTCGCGCATCGACTCCATCACGCTCTGGTCGATCTCGTCGCGCCCGGGTGTCGCGTGAAGACGCGAGAGCAGGTACAGCGAGACAGCGAACGTGACGACGTTGGCCAAGTACACCGAACCCGGACCGAAGGCGACCGCGGCGAGTCCGCCCAGAGCGGGTCCAACAATCGAGGCCGTGGTGGAACTCACGTTGCCCAGAATCGAGGCGGAACGCTGGAGGTCGTGGGTGACCAGGACCTGCTCCATCGCAGACACGCTCGGGCTCTGCAGACTCGAGGCCCCGGCCACGATGAAGGCGTCCAGATAGAGGATCCACGTCACCGGGTGATGCAGCAATGCGTTGGCGAGCAACAGAGCCGTCGAGACCATCACCACAAACTCCATAGAGAGGATGAGTCGTCGTCGACTGATGCGATCGGCGAGGACCCCGCCGTACAGTCCGAAGATGACGAGCGGGGCGAGTTCGACCAGTCCAATGGACCCGACCGCCAGTGTCGAATGAGTCAGTTGGCGCAGCTGAAAGGGGACGGCCACGTAGGTCGCCTGAGAGCCCAGCATGGAGATGAATCCCGCGATGTAGAGGCGCCGGAACTGCTGGGAGTTACGTAGGGGCGCAAGGTCGAGCCCGAAGAATCCTTGGCTCACGCGGGACCCGCCACCCAGCCTTCCGCCTCGTCATAGTGGCGCAGCACCTTGGCGGGCACTCCCCCTAAGACCACGTGGTCCGGGAACGTGCCGCGCACCACCGCTCCCGCCGCCACCGTGGTGTGACGACCGAGCGTGGTGCCGGGGAGAATCACGACATTCGCGCCAAGCCAGCTGCCCGAGCCGATCTTGACGGCCCCTTCGGTGGGAGTCTGCCAGCCGACGGGTACGTCCAGGTCCTCGTAGGCGTGATTCTGATCGGTGATGTAGACGTAGGGTCCGGTTTGAATCTCGTCGCCCAACTCAATCGACCAGTGGCCCACGATGTGGGATCCGCGCCCAATGACGCAGCGTCGTCCGATCGACACCGTGGGGGTGGCCAGCATGATCTGATCGGCGTTGATGCCGGCCGTCAGACACACGTTGGGTCCAATCAGCGTCTCGTCGCCGATCGAGAGGTAGCGCTCGTTGTAGATGACGCCCTGCGGTGCCATCAGGGCGGCGCGTTGGCCGAAGTAGTGAAACGCCTTGGCGTAGTCATCATCAGGCCCGACCGTCGCCACCTCGTTGGCGTAGTGGCGCCACCGACGTATGCTCGCCCCGAGGTACCGCCGAAGGATCAGTCGCCGACTCACCTGAGTCACGCTATCGTGCGCGATTTTTCAAGGACCTAAGTTAGGTACGTCATGGTGGATGTCGCAATCGTCGGATCGGGCTTCGGTGGACTGGGTGCGGCGGTTCGGTTGCGCCAACAGGGCGTGCGCGACATTGTGATCTTCGAGCGTGCGGGTTCCCTCGGGGGCACGTGGCGCGACAACGTCTATCCGGGATGTCGCTGTGACGTGGCGAGCGACCTCTACTCCTTTTCCTTCGCTCCGAATCCCACGTGGACAAACACGTACAGCTACCAGCCCGAGATCCGCCAGTACTTAGAGGACGTCACCGACGGCTACGAGCTTCGCGAGCTGATCGAGTTCAATCACGACGTCGCCGACATCTCCTTTGACGAGACGATCGGCCAATGGCGCCTCACGACGAATCGGGGCGAGTTCCTCGCCACCTGCGTTGTTCTCGCGACCGGGTCGTTAGCCGAACTCAAATTACCCGACATCCCGGGACTCATCGACTTCGAAGGCCACATCATGCACACCGCTCGCTGGGACCATGGCGTTGACCTCGCCAACAAGCGCGTCGGCGTCATTGGCACCGGGGCCAGCGCCGTCCAGGTCATCCCCGAGATCGCGCCCCTCGTAGAGTCACTCACGGTTTTTCAACGCACACCGTCCTGGGTGTTGCCGCACCAGGGGCATACCGTCATGGATCGCACGAGGCGACTCTTTGCCGACGTTCCTCTGGTTCAGCGAGCGATGCGCCTGTGGCGCTACTGGCGAAACGAAAGGATGGTCTTCGGATTCGTCAAGGACCCCCGTCGCATGGAGACGGCCGAAACCATGTCGCGCGATCACCTCACGCGTCAAGTCGCCGATCCTGACTTACGCGAGCGCCTCACGCCCTCGTATCGCATGGGCTGTAAGCGCGTGTTGATTAGCAACGCCTATTACCCCACTTTCGAACGCGAGAACGTGGAACTGATCACCGATCCCATTGAGCGTGTCGAGCGTCGCGGCGTTCGCACCACCGACGGGCGACTGCACGAACTCGACGTCCTGATCTCGGCGACCGGCTTCTACGTGACCGACAACCCGATGGCCCAAAAGGTGCACGGCGTGTCCGGGGCGTCCCTGGTCGATACGTTTCGCTGCGACCTGCCGCACTACAAGGGCACGTCGTTTCCGGGTTTTCCCAACTTCTACATGTTGGGTGGCCCCAATACGGGACTCGGTCACACCTCAGTCATCTTCATGATGGAAGCCCAACTCAACTACGCGGTTCGCGCGATCAAGCGTGCGCTCGCCACCGACACGCTCATCGAACCCAAGTTGCACGTGGCGCGCCGCTGGACGCGCGACATCCAGTCCAAGTTGCCCACCACCGTGTGGGGCACTGGGTGTTCTAGTTGGTACCAGAACGCCGAAGGTCGCAATACCGTGATCTGGCCCGACTTCACGTTCACCTTTCGACGCGCGACGCGCCGCTACACGAAACGAGATCACCTCGTCCAGGCTGCGCCTCGTTAGTCGAGACTGAGCGGGGCGTCGATATCGACCCCGTCGGCCACGCCGACGACATCGGGAATCAACGACTCCGCGAGGTGCGCACGCACGCGCTCATCAATCTCGGCCATCGTCTGAGGGTTCTCGCGCAAGAAGGTCTTGACGTTCTCGCGACCCTGGCCCATCTGCTCACCCTCGTAGGTGAACCAGGCGCCGGCCTTCTTCACGAAGCCCAACTCCACCGCGACGTCGAGGATCGAACCCTCGCGACTGATGCCCTGGCCGTACATGATGTCGAACTCGGCCTGGCGGAAGGGTGCGGCACACTTGTTCTTCACGACCTTCACCCGCGTGCGGTTACCGACCACTTCGGTGCCATCCTTGATGGACTCAATGCGGCGAATGTCGAGGCGAATCGAAGAGTAGAACTTCAGCGCACGACCTCCGGGGGTTACCTCAGGGTTTCCGTAGCTGATTCCTATCTTCTCTCTCAACTGGTTAATGAAGATGGCGACAGTGTTGGACTTGGACAGACCGCCGGTCAACTTGCGCAGCGCCTGACTCATGAGACGAGCCTGCAGACCCACGTGCGTGTCGCCCATGTCGCCTTCGATCTCAGCGCGCGGCGTAAGGGCAGCCACCGAGTCAATGACCACGACGTCCAGCGCACCCGAGCGAATCAGCATGTCAACTATCTCGAGTGCCTGTTCACCGGTGTCGGGTTGGCTAATAAGAAGGTCGTCCACGTTCACGCCAATGGCGCGTGCGTACACCGGGTCCATGGCGTGTTCGGCGTCGATGTAGGCGCACACGCCGCCGTTGCGCTGGGCTTCAGCCACGACGTGCATGGCGAGGGTCGACTTACCCGAGGACTCGGGACCGTAAAGCTCGACGATGCGCCCGCGTGGCACGCCACCGATCCCGAGGGCCATGTCGAGGGCCAGGGCCCCCGTGGGGATGGACTCAATGGCGAAGTTCGTGGCCTCGCCCATGCGCATGATCGAGCCTTTGCCAAACTGCTTTTCAATCTGGCCGAGCGCGGCGTCGAGCGCCTTCGTGCGATCGTCGGATGCCATTGATGTCTCCTTCTTTGCTGTCATCGCAGGGACGCTACGAACCTGCTGTCACATCGGTTGGTCACCGTTGGGCCCACCGTACTACGAACAGGTGTTCGTAGTGGGGATCTATCTCTGTGGCCGTAAAAAACACACGAATCCCCGAAAATAAAGGGGAATTAGGATGGTCGTCACTCCTTTGCGAAAAGTTTCCCACAAGGTTCCATTGACGAATGACAAGGTTGTAACTAGCGTGGGGAATCCGAACTGAAGGAACCATGAGCAAAGAAGAAAGTCAGAGAGCCGGAGCGATGGCTACAGGGATGGCCACAATTATCGGCGTTGTCGCCCACGCCAGAAAGACCAAGAAATGGGAGGATTTTCACACAATCCTCGCACTGCTTGGGGCTGGCCTGACGATCTACGGAGCTGTCGCCTAAATCATGGACACTTTTGAGGCAACTTTCAAGATGGACCCACACGGCGTTTGAACTAAGGACAACAGCGATACTGAGACAAAGCTAAGCGGAAGTCAAGTATTCCGTAATCTTGTCTGTGGTCCTGAGGAAATAGTGGCCGTGCGTACGCATGACGATTTCGATTGAGTCGGCCCCAATTAGCACGATTTCGATATTGGGGTTATTTCCGTTTTTGTTCTCTGCTTGTTGGTACGCGTTCGTAGCAGCTTCCGTGTCTTTTTCGGTGAACTGCTCTTCGCCTATTAGTTCTTGTTTGGTGTGGTCGTAAACCAGGAGAAAGTGTTGCATTGGGCCCATCTACCTCCTTTTCGATGCTAGCGGCATTATGGCACGTTTCTTCTTAGTTCTCTTAACGCGGTCAAATCTTCGTCATTTACCCTGTTCCCCGCGTCCAAGGTTGCTATGACTTCGGCCAATTTGGTCGTGTAGGCGAGTACGTCTTCTGGTCCGTCTCCGTCCTTAAGCGCGTAGTCGGTGACGCTGTCAATTCTCTCTATCTCCTCTGCCCAGGTTTGTTGTCCAGGTGTGCGCAGCTGTAACTCCACGGCCATCCCTTCCTTTCTGACGACGACGTGAATCGCTCGATATCCAGTTGTCTTTGGCGCAGCCACGTAGTCGTCAATGGCGATGATTTCCCAATTGCGCTTGAGCCCACCGAGAACTGCATTCACAGAATCGCTGTTTGGGAGAATGGCTCGGCAGCCACCGACATCCTGCATTTGTGTGAGGCGCATCCGGGGATGGCGCGACATCTTCTCAACGATTCGAGGTAGTCTCTTCAGCCTTTGGGCGACCACCACGTCGCAGCCAGCCTTGTTGATGTAGTAGCGCACGCCCAAATTAACCAGAGTCAGGGGGTGGTTGAAACGGGCTCGAAACGCCCAGACGCTGTCGACTGCATCTTGAAGCGTGTTGGCGTCAGCGATAACACGCGGGTCTGCGAAAAAATGTTCCCGTATGCACACTCCCGCCTTATCGATCCGGCTGTTCGACAAGGTGGGTGTGGCGTCTGCCATAGGGTCCGACGGTAGCACGTAACACGAACGTCTGTTCGGTTACACCAGTTAGATAAGTCCGGCTTTTTGCGGCACAACGCCTGGTGGCCATTTTCATCCTGTTCAGCCAGTTCGGTGTTTTTTGCGAACACAGCGCCGGGATTTGGCGCAGTGTCCACGGAAAAGAACTCGTCCACTACGCCGGATCCACCCAGTCGTAGCACACCGCATCCAAACGACTGAACCTAAGACTCAGTGTCGCCCTCGTCAGGCTCTTCATTGGGGGCGTCTACGCCGCCCTCAACGCCGGGGTCGCTGATGACGTCGGGATCCCCCTCGACCCTTTTGTCAATCTGCGCGTCCAAAACGCCCTTGATCGCGCCCTCGGGGTCGATGTTCGGGCTGAAAACCTCTTCGATGTCGTGCTCGTCTTTTGTCATAAAGTCAGCCTAACGGCGCATTTTCTCTGCTTTCCTTGCGACCACAGTGCCTCGCTTTTGACGCTGTACGAGTAAGGAAACACTCCGACTTCAGCGAAATGCCCCCGTAAGGTGGTTTTCATGGTCAACGACGCGACACCGACGCCCGCGGCAAAGTTGTCGTTTAGTCAGAGGTTGATCATCGTCGGCCTGCTCGCTCTGCAGGTGCTTTCAGGCATCATTTTGTATCCAGTTGCGGCGGTTCTAGTCTTGACCGGCATCCTCGCCCCAGTAAGCATCGTGCTCTTTCGGATTGGAACACTTCCGCTGTCCTTAGCTTTGAAACTCAAGGCTTCGTGGCAAAGAGGTGGCAAGGACTCGGTTGAGTACGTTTCGGGGACGGCAAACGTCACGATTCTGGAAAGCGGCTGAAGAAGAGACTTATCTCTGGCAATTCAGTTGGTCAATTTGCACAGTAGAAAAGAGCATGCGTGCCGAGCAAAAGGAACTAAGGGGTGTCGATAACCGTCGTACTTGCTCAAGTTTCCGTCTGCTGGAACATCGACGAGAACCTCGAAACTCTGAGTTCGGTGCTCAACGAATCCCGAGTTGGAGAAGTCATCGCACTACCAGAGGGAATGATTTCGGGGTACGACGACGAACTATCCGGATTGGACACACTTGAGCCCGACGTCGTTGAGAATGCGATCAGGGAAGTCTCGAGGTTGGTTCAATCTCGCAGGGTCCACCTCTTTTGCGGCACGCTTCAGCATGCGGACGGTGCGTGGTCAAACTCCCTTTTGTATTTCTCGCCGGACGGGGCAAGCCCGACGTACCGCAAGTTCAATCTGGCAACCCACGAGAGAGGCCGCCTCACGGCCGGATCTGAACTTCCAATATTTGAAGTGGACATCGATGGCGACGCAGTATCGGTAAGTCCACAGTTGTGCCGCGATGTGCGATTCCCAGATCAGTGGCACTGCCCCGCCAGAGACGGTGCCATGGCCTTCGTCTTCCTGTCGTGCGCCGCGAATCCTCGTGAATCGCTACAGGTGTGGCGCAGTCACTTGGTGAGCAGAGCAGCGGAGACCCAGCGGTACGTAATCGCGGTGAACGTCGCTCACCCATTGAGGAACTCTCCGACGATCATTGTCGCCCCCAGCGGGGAGGTCATCGCAGAAGTACTGGGCACGGAATCAGCGACCATTAGGGCAGACCTCGATATGAGTCTCGTGAGCGACTGGTATATCTCTCAGCAACGAAGCGACGTGATCAAGATCGAAGAACGTCCAGAAAATGGAAGGTGATTCAGTCCGTCAAGGCCTGGTACACGAGCGTCTGGAGACGGGGCTTGATCGGATAGGTGCCAGTGGGCAGGAGTTGGGTATAGAAACTCGCCGTGAGATCCTCGGCGGGATCGACCCAGAACGTCGTGGACGCCGCACCACCCCAGGAGTACGTACCCTCGGACGCGAGCGACTTGTTTCGGCGCCGGTCAGTCACTACCGACATCCCGAGACCGAAACCCAGGCCGGCGTATTCGGCCTCGGAGTAGGAGTCCACCGCAAACTGATCGAGGTCCACGTCACCCGGTAGGTGATTCGACGTGATGAGATCGACCGTACGACTCGACAACAGACGCACACCATCGAGATGGCCGCCGCCGAGCAGCATGGATAGAAAGCGGTCGTAGTCCCGAGCGGTCGAGAGCAACCCGCCACCGCCGCCGAGTATCCGAGGCGGATGAAGCGAGTACGTGGCCCAACTCTCCTGGGGCATCGAGCCACCGGACGAAGGAAAGTAGAGCATCGCGAGACGTTCGGCCTTCTCCGGCGGGCACCAGAACTCGGTGTCGCTCATCCCCAGTGGATCGAAGATCCGCTCCTTTAAGAACACGTCGAGTGATTGACCGCTCCAGATCTCGATAAGTCGCCCGAGTACGTCGAAGGCGACTGAGTAGTTCCACCTCGTACCGGGCTCAAAGACGAGCGGACTCGTACACCAGTCGTGCACTGCTTCGGTGAGGTCGGTCCCGGGTTTGAAGAGAAAGTCGTATCCCTTGTTGCGATAGATCTGGTCGACCGGGTGGCGGTACTGAAATCCGTAAGTGAGACCACTCGTGTGAGTGAGCAGGTGATGCACGCGTACGGGTCCACTGGCCGCGACCGTCTCGGGGTCTTCGGGTGGGCCGCCCACCCAGACCCGGGGCTCGTGCAGCTCCTCGATCCAGCGACCAACTTCGCTGTTGAGATCAAAGCGACCTTCTTCGTAGAGCATCATCGTCGCCACGGCCACGACTGGCTTGGTCATTGAATAGATGCGCCAGATCGTGTCATCGGTGACCGGTAGGTCGCGCTCGCGATCGCGGTGTCCGCTCTTGGCACTCCACACCAACTGGCCCCCGCGTCGCACGGTGGCGAGCCAACCCGCTAAGCGCGCGTCGTCGACGTAGCGATCGAAATAGTTTGAAATGCGCGCTAGGCGATCGGGCGAGAAGCCCCATTCGCGCGGGTCAACCTCGACGACTAGATCTGACATACGACCTCCTCAGTCGAGGATAGGTGACAAGAATTCGCTCGCTGTTCCTAGAGAACGCGGCGAAGAACGTCGAGCGCACTAATGGCCGAGTACGCGCGAACGCGCGGACGGTCCCCGGGCAAGTGCAGGGCCGTGTGTGTGACGTGATCGCCCAGCGAGAGCCCCACAAAGACCGTTCCCGCGGGCTGACCTTCTTGTTCCTCGGGTCCGGCCACGCCCGTCACGCTCAGACCCACGTCGCTCTTGAGAAGACGGCGCACACCCTCGGCCATGGCTTCGGCGGCGGGCCCACTCACGACGGGCCCCACGGGCACATCCAACACGTCGTACTTCACGTCCGAGGCGTAGCTCACCACGCCGCCGCGAAACCACGTCGAGGCCCCCGCTACGTTGACCAGTCGACTCGCGATCAGACCCCCGGTGAGTGACTCAGCCACCGCCAGGGTCAGTGATCGTTCCACCAACTTTTTGGCCACGACCACTTCCATTGTCTCGTCGGTGACGCTGAAGATAATGTCGCCGAGATTCTCTTCGATGAGTGTCGTCACGGTGCGCTCTTCTGCGGCCAACAGCGCAGTCGCTTCGGCGTCGTCGCTGCCCTTGGCCGTGAGGCGCACCTTGATGCCCTCGATGCCCGAGGCGAGGAACGCGATGGTGACGCGACTTCCGAGCGCGAGCTCGTCGAATCGTTCATTCACCGCCTCAGCCAGCCCCGACTCACTCGCGCCCCAGGTGCGAATCACCGTGCTCTTGATCACCCCTAACTCACCCGACTGGCGCTGACGCTCCAAAAGATCGGGGAGGATGGTACGCTCGAACATGTCGGTCATCTCGTAGGGCACCCCGGGCACCGCGTAGACCACCTTGAGGCCCAGCGGGCAGATGAGACCCGGTGCGGTGCCGCGCGTTTGAGGAATGATCGTGGCGCCCTGGGGCACGTCAGCCTGGAGCAGATTGTTCTCGGGCATCTCGCGTCCGCGCGAGCGAAACGCCTTTCTAATGACGTCAATGATCTCCTCGTGCCGTTCGAGGGGAACGTTCATCACCTCCGCGAGCGCGGCGCGCGTGATGTCGTCCTGAGTCGGTCCTAGTCCGCCACAGACGATGAGCGCGTCACTGCGCGCGAGCGCGGTGCGAAACGCGAGCACGATGCGCTCGTGGTTGTCGCCCACGTGTTGGTGAAAGTGCGAGGCAATGCCGTGGGCGGCGAGTCGTTCGCCGAGCCACTGCGAATTGGTATCGGGAATCTGGCCGAGCAGCAGTTCCGTGCCGACCGCGACGATCTCAACGCGCACCGGCCACGACTCTCTTGCCCCCCTCGTAGTACTGCCAGCCCGTGTAGACCGTGAGGGCGACCGCAATCCAGATCGTCACGAAAGCGAAGACCAGGTGGTGTCCCGTCAGCGGCAACACGCAAAAGCCAATGCCCCAGTCCTGGGCGAAGGTCTTCCACTTGGCGAGGCGACTGGCGGGAATGGAGACGCCATGTCGTGCAGCGCGCGAGCGAAAGGCACTCATCCACACTTCACGCAACGTGATGATGATCGCCGGAATCACGAAGAAGTGGATCCCGTGCGGGCGCGAGATGATGATGGCGTACAGCCCGCCCAACACGATGACCTTGTCGGCCAACGGGTCGAGGAAGGCCCCCGAGGTGGTCGGGCCGTGGCGACGCGCCACGATGCCGTCGAAGTAGTCCGACGCGGCGACCGACAGGCCCACCACTGTCGTCCACCACGAGATGCGGTCAAAGACGATCAGGTAGATGAAATAGGGCGCCACGCACAGGCGAAACGCCGTCATCAGGTTGGCCGGGGTGAGCAGTGCCGTGGGTCCGTAGGTGCGCTCGCTACTCACGCCACCACCGCCTCGAGGTCGATGCCCCGGCTCGCTACGATCTCCCCCTTGACCACGGAACCCACCCTAAGGCTCGGTGCTACGTGGACGACGCCATCGATCTCGGGGCACTCGCGCACGCTGCGCGCCACGCCCGGGGCGTCGATCAGTAGCTCCTGGGTCGTACCCACCAGGGCGTCACGCTTGCGTGCGGTGATGGCGTCCTGGTGTTCGGAGACCTCGCGCAAGCGCTCCAAGGCCAGTTCGTGCGCCACCGGAGCGTCGAGGTCGTTCGCGTAGGTGCCCTCTTCGGAGGAGAACGTAAAGAATCCGGCCCAGTCCAGCTGTGCCGCATCAATGAAGTCCAACAGCGCGCGCTGGTCGTCCTCGGTCTCACCGGGGTACCCCAGGATGAAGGACGATCGAAACGTCGCGTCGGGTTCGACCGCGCGAATGGCGGCGATGCGCTCGAGGAACCTCGCCCCGTCTCCCCAACGCCGCATGCCGCGCAGCAGTGGGCGCGACGCGTGCTGGAGAGAGAGATCGAAGTACGGCACCTTGGTCGCGAGGATCGTCTCGATAAGACCCTGGGTGAGTCCCGACGGGTACAGGTACAACAAGCGCACCCGCTCGACTTCGTTCGTGAGCGCGCGCGTGAGCTCGATGAGGGGTTGGGTGCCACCATCGTCGAGTACTTCGAGCGCGCCACCGCGACCCACGCGACGACGGTCGTGCCCCCAACTCGCGAGGTCCTGGGCGATGAGCACGATCTCTTTGACGCCACCGTCGACGAGGGCCCGTGCTTCGGCCACGATGTCGAGGGTGGAACGCGAACGCTGGTCGCCGCGAAAGGTCGGGATCGCACAAAAGCCACAACGTCGGTCGCAACCCTCGGCGATCTTCACGTACGCCCACGGGGCCTTCGCCGCGGGTCGCGGCAGATTGAGGAGATCAAAGGAAGGGCGCGTCAGCGTGCGCAGTGTCACCGGCGTGGAGTCGATCAGGCTCGCCCCGAAGCCCGCCACGAGGTCGACCTCAGGCAGGGCGGCCGCGAGTTCCTCGCCGTAGCGCTCGGCCATGCAACCCGTCACCACGAGTCGCGCGCCCTTGGTCTTCACGTCGGCGAGTTCGAGCACCGTCTCGATCGACTCTTCGCGGGCCGCTTCGATGAAGGCGCAGGTGTTGGCAACGACGAGGTCGGCCTCGCTCGGGCTCGCCGCGACGACGTAGCCCTGGGACTCCAAGAGTCCCGACAGCTTGTCAGAGTCCACGTGATTCTTGGGACAACCGAGCGTCTCGATCCAGTACCGCACTGCACTTCCCTTCAGATAGCAACACCGAGCGCACTGCGCTCGGTGTTACCTGGCGGAGAGGGAGGGATTTGAACCCTCGGGCCCACTTTCGCAGGCCGCATTCTTAGCAGGAATGTGGTTTAAACCGAACTCACCCACCTCTCCAAGTCCATCCAGCCTACCGAATGTCCGATCGATCGATCTTGCGCTCGTGCAACTGGCCGTCGTCCATGGCGAGGGCTCTTGTGAAATGAAGCGCATCGAGCAATCGGCGGTCGTGACTGGTGACGAGCAAGGTGCCGCCGAAGTTCGCCAAGGCGCGCTCCAGTTGCTCGATCGCCGTGAGGTCAAGGTGATTGGTTGGTTCGTCGAGCACCAAAAAGTTGACGCCCAAGGCTTGGAAGATCGCCAGCTCCACGCGGGTGCGTTGACCGGGCGAGAGAGTTTGTGCGCTGCGCGTCACCTCGGCGGTGCCGAGGGCGAACTTGGCGAGCAACGAGCGCGTCTGTGAGAGCGTGAGTGCGCAGCGATCGCTCACGTAACGCACGACGTCGCGGTCCTCACTCAATGCGCGACGATCTTGACCCAGTGTTCCCACGATCACGCCCGGACCGAGCACGCGCGTACCCGACGTTGGCGCCAGTGTGCCCAGCACCACGTCGAGCAGCGTTGACTTGCCCGATCCGTTCACGCCCGTGAGGGACACCCGATCGGCCCACGCGATCTCGAAGGTGACCGGTCCCAAACGAAACGCCCCTCGCTCGAGGGCCACCTCATCCAGACGGGCGACCACATCGCCCGCTCGGTGAACCTCATCGATGTGGAACTTGAGGTCCCAGCCTTCGAAGGGTTTCTCGACGTCCTCGAGGCGTGCGAGAGCCCGCTCGCTCTGGCGCGCCTTGGCCGCCAGTTTCTCGGTCCGGTTGATGCGAAAATCTCGCTGGGCGGTGTCGTGATCCCTCGGATTCTTCTTCTCCTTGCTCACGCCCACCACCGCCCACTGGCGCTGGCGCTCAGCGCGGGCCCGCAGTTGCTGGCGTTGGTCGATAAAGCGTTCGTACGCTTCGGTGGCGAGACACAGTGCGTTCGCGCGCTCGCTCACGTATCCCGACCATCCGCCCGCATACTCAGCGCCGGTGCGCGAGTGTTCATCGATCTCCAGGACCGAGTTCACGGTGCGCTCGAGGAACTCACGGTCGTGCGAGACCACCACGAGTCCCCCCGCACGACGCTGTATCCACTCCTCGAGGCGTGCGAGACCCGCGAAGTCGAGGTCATTCGTGGGTTCGTCGAGCAACACGATGTCAAAGAGTGAGAGTTCAATTGCCGCGAGGGCGACCTTGGCCTCCTGGCCCCCCGAGAGGCTCGAGGTCGGGGCGTCGATGACGCCCGCCACGCCGAGTTCTGCGAGCACGGTCTCGGCCCTCGCGTCAAAGGTGGCGGCGCCCATCGACTCGTAGGAGGAAAGAGCAGCGTCGTAGTCATCGATGGCTTCACGCGTATTGCGCGCAAGTTCGCTGGCGGCTTGGCGTAGGCGCTCATCGGCCGTCGTCACCCCGGTGCGGCGCGCCAAAGCTTCTCGCACGCTCTCGGTTGGATGTCGCTCGTGTTCTTGAGCGAGATACCCGACGCTCGCGCCGGGCGGATCGAGTGAGTGCGAGCCCGAGGTCGGTGCGAGAAGGCCCGTGAGGACCTGTAAGAACGTGGACTTGCCGACGCCGTTGGGTCCGATGACGCCCACGCGGCTGTGAGGAGCCACGGTCAGCGAGACGTCGACCAGCACCGTGGCGCCGGAGCGCTCCACGCGGATGTGGTGCGCGACGAGTACGGCGCTGTCGGCGAGAGGTGAGAGTGAAGGGTGACGCATTCGAGATCTCCTTGAACGATGGTTAGACAGTTCGGAAAGAAAATCTCAAATATTCACGTCGTGATCGTAGTGCGAAAAGTGTCGCTACGTGTGAGTGCCGCTGGCGGGGCGACGCCAGCGGCACTCGGGGGAAGAACTAGTGGGAGTTAGCTGGTGTACCCGTGAGCGTTCTCGATCTTGGTCACGATCCCGGTCGATGAGAAGAACTTGTCGGTGACTTTGCCCCACCCACCGAGTGACCCGACGGTCGCCAGACGCGTGGGCGAATAGAAGACACTCTTCTTTAGGGACTGGACGTAGGGAATCGTTCCGCGGAAGTTCTGCTGCACCCAGATCGTCTGGCCCGCGCGCGAGTAGAGGAAGTCATAAAAGGCGACCGCCGCCTGGCTCTGGGCTCCCGTTGTGGTCAGCGCCCCCGGGTTCTGGATGAGTGTGTTCTGGGCGGGGTTCACAATCGTGATCGCCGCACCTGCCGCTTTGGCGGTGAGCGCGTCGGACTCGTAGGCGAGCAGGACGTTGCCCGTGCCGCTCTCGAAGGTTGAGAGTGCTCGGCTGCCACTCGGGGGTTCGGAGACGACATTGGCGACGACAGAGTTCACGTACTTCGACGCCTGGGTCGCGGACTTGCCCTGTTGAATCTGAGACTCGTAGGCCGCCAGGAGATTCCAGCGCGCACTGCCCGAGCTGATCGGGTCGGGGGTCACGATCTGGACCCCGCTCTTGGTGAGGCTGTTCCATCCGGTGATGTTGAGCGGGTTACCCGCACGGGTCACGATCGAGACGACCGAGTCGGTGACGAAGCCGTTGGTGGCCGAGCCCGCGCCCGTACTCGCCCAGTTCTTTGAAACCAGCCCGTTGCTCACGAGGAGATTCAGGTCCGGAACGTCGGAGAACACCACGACGTCCGCGGGCTGACCAGCCACGACGTCTTCGGCCTGGGTCGTCGAAGCGCCAAAGGAGTTCGTAAAGGTGATGCCGTTGCCGTCGTGGGTCGCCTGGAACGCCTTTTCCAGCGCGGTAAAGGCGTTCGAGACCACCGAGTAGCCCACGACATTCACATTCAGTCGGTTGGCCGCTCCCGAGGGACTCGTCACGGCAAGCAGGCTCAGCGGTAGTAGGGCAACAGCGAGCCCCGCTAAACGTCGGGTCGTGGACTTTTTCATTGGTTTTCCTTTATATCCATTAATTACTATGGATTTAGTAGAGATTAGGGTCCAGGCTAACGGACTGCCCTACGGCGAGTCAAGTCAATGCGACGCGAATTCGTCGAAAAGTGTGTGCTGGCGCGCGGACGCTACGAGGCGAGGGCGCGAATCTCAGGAAGTCCTGCGACGATGTCGAAGAGTTCGCGGTCGCGGTCCCAGGTGAGGTGCGACTTCACCTGCTCCACGGGCAGCCACACCAAGACGTCGACCTCATCGTTGGGCTGGAACTCTCCGATGTCGGCGGTCATGAGGTAGTAGGCGACAATCTTGGGCTTGCCCTTGCGGTGCACGTAGTTCGTCGTGCCCACGAAGCGCACGACGCGACAGTGCAAGCCGATCTCTTCGTACACTTCGCGCAGCGCTCCCTGCTCGAAGGTCTCACTGGCCTCGAGCTTGCCCTTGGGGAACGTCCAGTCACCCCGAGCTTCGCGATAGATGCAGCCGATTTCGACGCGCCCATTCGACACAAAGCGCATCACAATTCCACCGGCCGCACGGATCAGGTCATCGGGCGCATCCCGAGGAATGATGAGTTCGCCACTCAAGAGGTACACGTCGCCAACGGTAGATGACGGAGTGCTCGAACTGGCGGATTGTTCTCACGCAGAAGCGAAAAATCCATCAAACCTAGAGTAGTGAGAATGGTCCTGGGCGCCCTCGCACTGTGGTCGCGCCTGAGTCTGGTGTTCGTTGCGGGTATTGGTGCAGGGGTCGCCAACGGCATCGCCGGCGGGGGGACTTTCATCACGTTTCCGACGCTCCTCGCCCTCGGGGTTCCGGCACTCCAGGCCAACCTCTCGACCACGGTCGGCGTAGTGCCAAGTTACCTCGGATCGCTGCGCGTCTTTCGTACTCACCTCGCCCAACACCGTCGACTCATCGTGTCGTTGTTGCCCTCGTGCGTGCTGGGAGCCGCGGGTGGCGCGACGCTGCTGCTCGTGGGATCGGCCGCCACCTTTCGACTCGTCGTGCCCTGGCTGGTGGGTGCGGGCACCCTGCTCTTCGCGGCGTCCCCGGTCATCTCGCACCGACTCGAGCATCTCGACAAGAGCCACCCGTCGCGCCGCGTCGCGATGGTCGTAGGCGTGTTCTTCGTGTCGATCTACGGGGGCTACTTTGGCGCGGGACTGGGCATCTTGTTGCTCGCCGTGATGGCCGTGGCGCTGCCACTCGACATCAAAGAACTGCAGGGTCTGCGCAACGCCATCTCACTGATGATCAACGTCACCGCGGCTCTCATCTTCGTCGTGCACGGACATCTCGCGACCTCCGATGTGCTGGCCCTACTGGTGGGGACATTGATCGGTGGCTACTTGGGTGCGTTGTTGATCCTGCGACTCTCGCCGTCGATCATTCGCGCACTGGTGATCGTGATCGGTGCGGTCACCACCGTCAAACTGGCCATTGGTGCGTAAATTCCGACATGTTCAATAAGGTAAGTCTGTGAAGAAGTTCTTCTCCTTTCCCAACCCCGTCAATGACGCGGCCGCGCGCAGCGTCGCCATCGGTGTGGTGGCGCTCAGTGTGCTCACCTTCGCCACGGGCTGGGCGTGGCTCGTCATTCCTCTCACCTACGGCTTCGCCGCTCGCGTGGCGGCCGGGCCCAAGATCTCCCCGTTGGGCTCGTTCGCCACCCGCATCAGCGGTCCACGCCTTAAGAGTTGGGAAAAATATGTTCCCGGCCCGCCTAAGCGTTTCGCCCAGGCGATGGGCCTTGGGTTCTCACTGGCGGCCCTGCTCACGTGGGTGAGTGCGGGGTGGTTGGACGCGCGCTGGATTCTTCTTCCCCTCGTGGGCGCCGCCTCCCTCGAGGGATTCTTCGGTGTTTGCCTGGGTTGCATCATCTTTGGCTGGCTCATTCGCGCGGGCCTCGTGCCAGAGTCGGTGTGCGAGGAGTGCGGGGATCTCACCGAGCGCTATCGGCGTGCGGGCTACGACGTCCGCTAAGAGGACATAAGAATCTGCAGTTCCGCCGTCCTCTTCGCGAGAGGACTTTCGTAGGCTGAAGCGATATGAAACGTCGCGTCGTCCCCCGTGGCGCGCTGGTGGTCGTCTCGGCGTCACTGGTCGCACTCGCGTTGCCCCTCGTTGCGTCAACGGCCAACGCCAGCGAGGCACGCGTTCTGGTCACGGGACTCGCCCCGATCCCGACCAAGGACGTCGTCGTTAACTCGGTGATCACGACGAGCTTTGACCTCGCCCTCACCCAGCGCCACGAGGCCGCCCTCACCAGTTACATCGCGAACCTGTCCAACACCGGCTCGCCCGACTATCACCACTACCTCACGCCGGCGAGCTACGCCAAGACCTACGGCGCGACCGCGAGTGAAGTCCAGGCTCTGCGGTCGTACTTCGCGGGCTTTGGCATGAGCGACACCACACTCAGTGCGGGTCGCGACATCCTGCACGTGCGCGGCACGACCAGTGAGATTGCTCGCGCCTTTGACGCACCGGTCGTGACGGTGCGCCTAAGCACCGGCACACTCAACGCACACTTCACGAGCAGCGGGACGCTTCCTTCGTCGATCGCGAAAGACGTCACGGCCGTCGCGGGACTCGACACCGTCGCCCCGCTGACGACGAATCTGTCGGTGAGTCACGACCTGGCCGCGGTCGCGACGCCAAGTACGTGCCCCTCGGCCGGTAGCTCCAGTGGCAATCAGCCCAACAGCGTGGGCGGCTACACCGTCCAACAGCAGGCCGAACTGTACGGATTCGCCGCGGCCTGGGCGGCCGGCGACACCGGAGCAGGACAGACGATTGGGATCTACGAGCTCGCGAACTACGACACGAGCGATACGCAGACCTTCTTTAGTTGCTACGGACTCTCGCCGTCGGTCACGTCACTCGACGTCGATGGTGGACCGACCTCGAGTGACAACGCCGACAACGCCCCCGATGAAGCGACCCTCGACGTCGAAGAGAGCGCGGCACTCGCGCCAGGTGCGGCCCTCGAGGTCTACCAAGGCACCAACAACGGAGCCGGCCCGACCGACATCTACTCCCAGATGGCGAGCGACGACACGGCCACCATCATCACGACCTCCTGGGGGATCTGCGAAGCCCAAACCGACGGCAGCGCGCAGAGTGAGCAGACGATCTTCCAGCAGATGGCCGCCCAGGGTCAGACCATTGTGGCCGCCGCCGGGGACGACGGCTCGTCGGACTGCGAAGGCACCCAGAGTCCGACCTCGGCCCTAGCGGTGGACGACCCCGCCTCCCAGCCCTACGTCACTGGCGTGGGTGGACTCACGGTCTCAGACATTGATCCCTTGAGCGAGTCGGTCTGGAACGACCAGTGCACCCAGTCGGACTGCGGCGCGGGTGGCGGGGGCAAGTCGAGTCTCTGGAGTCGTCCCTCCTGGCAGGTCGCCCCAGGCATCAACACCGCCACCGACACCATGCGCATGGTGCCCGACCTTTCGGTGATGGGCGATCCCACGACCGGGTTCATTCAGTACTACACGGGCCAGGGCCAGGGATTTTGTCGTCACACGTGTTCGGGCGGCTGGGGTGCGATCGGGGGTACGTCCATCGGCGCGCCCATCGTGACGGCCCTCATCGCCACCGCCGCCCAGGCGTGCAACCCCACTGGGGGACGGCTGGGCTTCGTGAACCCCCAGCTCTACGCGATGGCCGCGACCGGCTACGTCGATGTCACCTCGGGCACCAACGACCTGTTCAACGTGGGCGAGTACTCCGCCGGTGTGGGATACGACATGGCCTCGGGACTCGGTAGTCCGGACGGTGCGGCGTTCCTCGCGGGCCTCTGCACCCAAGCCGTGTCGCCGAGTGAGAGCTCCTTTGATCTTTCGTCGACCACGGGCGTCGCGAAGACGGCCGGCCCCACTCTCACCGTCACCCTGCGCGACGCGGCGGGTGGCGTCGTGCCCAACACCGAAGTCGCCGTGAGTGCTGTCGCCCCGAGCGGACAACTCAGCATCAACAACGTCTACGACACGACCGACGGCGTCGGAAAGGCCCAGAGCACGCTCACGACCAACTCCTCCGGTCTGGTCTCTTTCACGGTGGGGTCCTCCATCGCCCAGAACGTGACCGTGACCCTGAGCTACGCCGACCAAACGATTTACACTTCCACCCTCACCTTTAACACCGCCGCCGCGATCACGCGCCCCGAAGCGCCGACCATCATCACCCTCGCGCCACTCGTGGGCGGCTTCACTCTCGTGCTGCGCGCACCGAGCGCGAGCGGCGGTAGTGCGATCACCGGGTACCAGTACTCGATCAACGGTGGGCGCACCTGGGCCGCGCTCGCCAAGGGTTCGAAAAGAATCAGTGTTACTAAGTTGGCCAAGCATCGCGCGTACAGCGTGACCGCGCGTGCCCTGAACGCCCAAGGGGCGTCAGTCTCTTCGGGTGCCCGACGTGTTGTAACACGTTCTTAAATACATTTACCGACAGAGTGGACAGAGTTCGACGAACTCGCCCTCCTAAACTTTGCGTGGTGAGGGTCCGCATCTGATGGGTCGTTACGCCCACGTAAGGACGCCAGTGAAGTTTCCACGACTAGCAGTGATCAGCGTGATACTGGTGGCGAGCACCGTTCTCGTGGCCACGCAGTCGCACGCCGTCACGAGCGCTCCCACGACGGGCCTACCCCTCTACCAGTTCGCCGAGACCGGGACCGGCACGTTTCCCTGGAGTGCCGCGTCGCTCGAGGCCAAGCTCGACTCCACGACCATGCTGGGCGGACCGCACGGCGCGACCGACTCGAGCGAAGGTGTGCTCGCCTATCGCACCAACGCGAATCAACTGGCCCTCTACGTGCAGACCAACGCGGGCAACACCGCGTGGCGCAACTACTCCGCGGGCAACAACGTGCCAGCACCCGCCGATGATCCCGTGCCGTTCTTTGACCCGTCGGGCAATGTCGACCTGATCTACGTCGACACGAATAACCAAGCGATCCTCGTCAGTCCCAACGAGCCCGACACTCCCGCGTGGGCGCGTGCCCACTACGGCACGCCGTGGCGAAAGTACGTCGCAACCAACGTCAGCGCGCTGAGCGGCGTCGCGGCAGCGACGGGCCTGCCCAGCGTGCAACTCGATGGCGACACCGGCACCGTCGCCTATCGCACGACGACCAATGAGATGGAAGTGATCATCGTGTCCTGGTCCTCGAGTGATCCCGTGCCGATTTACGACCAGTCAACGGCCACGGTCAACTACCAAGGCCTCGCCACGTCGGTCTCGGTGCCCCAAGTCCTCTCGCCCCCGTTGACGCCCAAGGCGACGCCCAAGGCGACGCCTAAAGCGACGACTAAAGCGACGACCACGACCACCACCAAGCCCGGTACCACAACGACCGTGAAGTCCACCACGACCACGTCGACGACAACCACGACCGCTCCGCCCACCGTGGCGACCGCCTTTGCCGGCGATCCCGTGGTCATCCCGTCAGCCACGCCGACCTTCGCCGCCCGATTGAACAACGGCGACGTCGTGGTCGATACCGAAGAAGGATCGCTCGTCGCCTGGTCCAGCAGCAACCTCACGCTCGCCCTGGGTGTGCCCGTCGTCGCGGGAACCTTGGCCCTGGGCGCGAGCACCTCGCAAGTCGACCTCGCCGCACTCACCACCGGCGGCAGCGTCGAGCTCTTTACGTCCGGCTACGCCTCGAGCGGCTGGAATGAGACCGACGTGACGACCCTCGCCTCTGGTGCACCGCCACTCAGTGGTGCCCTCAGCGTGCAAGTCACCCCCACCCAAGTGGCGATCGCCGGTCAGGCCGCCAACTGGGGCGACCTCTACGTCCTCACCAGCCCCAGCGCGTCCGACTCGTGGACGGCCACCAACGTCTCCACCACCGCCGGCAGCGGAGCGAGAACAGTCGGGCCGAGCGTGACCGGACTCCAGATCAACGGCACGCTCACCCTCTATGCCGCGGGCGTGAACTCACCCCCGCCCCAGGGCGTGGGCGTCTACGCCATCCCGAGCGCGGACTGGTCGAATGCCGTTACCGCTGGCTGGCCGATTCTCTCCGAGACCGGGGGACTCGGCACGCGCAGCGCACCGTGGGTTGGCTTCACGGGATCGCCGAGCGTCGATGAGTCCCCCGACTTTCTTATGGGTCAAGCGATCTACAACGCGCACAAGCGCGTGACCTGGCTCTCGTTCTGGACGGTGAGCGGACCGCTCGCGGGCCAGCCGATGACGACGTCGAACTACTACTCCCACGGCTTCGCGGCGGGAGTGTGGGTCGCCACCCAGATCGACACGTACCGCAGTCTGGGCGTAGGGATCAAGCCCGACTGGGTCATCTTTGATCCCGAGGGGTACCCGGACAACCACTCGGGACTCGACGCCCCCGGTGGCGCATCCGCCTCGACGCTCGCGACCTACGCCACGTACTGGACGGCGATGCTCTCGGGCTGGTCCGCCGGTATCGCCTCGGTCGATCCCTCACTCAACGCCGCGGTCTACGCCTCGCAGTCCGAGTACCGCAACTACCAACTCTCCTCCGTCTCGATGCCGGTCTTCGTCGCGCTCGCCTTTGGCGGCGGCGGTCCGGTGCCGGTCACCGGCGCGACGGGAGCCAACGTGCGCGGCTTCATCACGTTTAACGCCTCATGCTCACCGGCCTCGACCCTGGCCAACGAGGCGGCGACGTTAGAGAATCCGCCCTGGAGCGGGCAGTTCAATACCCTGCAGTTCAACGCGGGCGTCTACTGCGCCCCGCCACCGTCCTAACCTGGGCCCATGAGCGACACCCCCACCGACGACGAGGGCCCCAAGGTCCAGGACCTGCGAACCCGCATCAAACAGATCACCCAGCCCCTCGTCGAGTCGCTCGACGCTCGCCTCTCGGCCCAGGTGGACAAGCGCGTTGACCAGCGGGTGGATGACAGCATCAAGGACCGACTCTCGGTCATCGAGCGCGCCATCGCGGATCTCGATCGGGCCGTGCACGAACTCCAGCAGCGCCTGTCGGGGCCAGAAGAGAGTTCGAACTCCGACTAGCGCCGACGCGAACGGTCACGTTGAATCGCCCAGCGCAACGTCAGCACGCATAGCGCCACCAACGCCACGACGAAGACCGAAAAGACGGCGATGAACACACCTTCACGCTAGGCGGTCTGTCACACCGACTCGTCACACTGGATCCATGACTTCTCTGCTGGACGACTCTCCGAGTTGCGTGATGGACGTCCTGCGCGGAGAGCGTTCCACGAGACCACTTCCCGACACGTCGACCGCCGCGCAACTGCGTGGCGCTCTCGAAGAGTCGCTCACTGTGCTGCTCGGAGTCGACCCGCGCGATGAGCCCATCACGGTGCGCGCGTCGTCACTGCGACAAGTGGGGACTACGTCAGAAGGTTTGTCGCCGCACGGTCCTGTGCGCGGGATCCTCGTGAACCAGGCCCTGCGACTGCTCTGTGCGGGTGTGGCGATCGACGACGTCTACGGCGACACCCTCGTCGCGTGGCGCGCCGAGGTGGGTGAGAACTACCTGACGGGCTACATCGATCAGCTCGAACACGATGACGTGGCCCGACTGCGCGCTGACGTCGAGGCGCACTGGGTCACGCTCAAGCGATCGCTCGGGTCGCTGTCCAACTGGTGGCTACCTCGTACGTCGCTGCGCGCCTATCAGCGTTTGGCTAGCGGCAACGTGATCTTGCGCGACATGGTGGACCTCATGATGGGCACCACCACGAGCGACCTGGCGTCGGTGGTGATCCTGGACGTGACGACGTCGCCCCTCGACGAGGGTGCCGAGCGCGTGATGAGATACCACGCCCTCGTCCAGACCCTGCGCACCGGCACCGTGCCGCTGCGCACGTCCATGTTCTCCACGGGCACGGGAGAGCTATGGAGCGTCGACGTCGACCACGAGTTGCTCGCCCGCTCCGTCGCCGACGTTCTCGGTGTCGTCGAGGGTCGCGCGTGACGACACTGACCCACCACCGCTTGTCCGCGCACGTGATGAACCGACTGATTGACGACGCCGCGCTCGAACCCGCCGCCCTCACCGACGACCACCGTCGCTCGCTCAGCGCACGCTTTCGCGCCGTGGCGCACAGCGATCACCGGCGCCTCGACGCGTGGAT
>JBARLO010000039.1:0-66308 GCA_049801955.1 Acidimicrobiales bacterium | reverse complement strand
AATGTGGCCGGCGGTTCGTTCGTGACGTAAGAGGAAACGTCGACGGGCTTACATGGCCCCGGCCGACGTGGCGTACTCGACCGAGTTCGATTGGATCGTGTCGCGGTACCACGCGAAGCTCTGTTTGGTGAGGCGAGTACCCGAGGGATAGTCGACCCACACGATGCCAAAGCGCCGTGAGTAGCCCAGGGCCCACTCAAAGTTGTCGAGCAGACTCCACACGAAGTACCCCTCGACGTTCACGCCCGCGTCAATCGCGTCGTGCACGGCCGAGATGTGTTCTTGGAGGTAGGCCACCCGGTCATCGTCCTTCACCTCGCCGTTGGGATCGACGTAGTCGTCAAAGGCGGCGCCGTTCTCGGTGATGAAGATCGGCAACTTCGTGTACTCCTCGCGCACGCGAATGAGCAGCGAGGTGAGACCGGACGCTTCAATCTCCCAGTCCATGGCCGTCTTCTCGCGACCGGGCGTGTCGATCCCGCGCAGGCGCAGATCCGGGAACTGATCGCCCTGGGCGACGAAGTACCCCGCGACGCGCGCCTCCTTGGTGCGCGACTCGTCAACGACCGTCGAGGGGAAGTAGTAGTTCACGCCCAAGAAGTCGATGGGAGCCGAGATGAGGCCGAGATCGCCGTCGCGCACCACGCTGTAGCCGGGCGTGACGTTCTTGTAGTGCTCGAGCATGTCCTCGGGATACTGCCCTCGAAACAGGGGGTCGAGAAAGACGCGGTTGAGGTTGCCGTCAGCGCGACGAGCAGCCGCGATGTCGAGCTCGTGCTGGGAGCCCGGCTGGAAGTCGCCGAGGTTGAGCGTGATGCCCACCTTGGCCGAGGGGGAAGTCGCGCGAAGAATCGGCACGGCGAGGCCGTGGGCGTAGAGGAGGTGGTGGTTCGCCGCTGCCGCCTTGCCGATGTCGCTGATCCCGGGCGCGTGGCGGCCCGATCCGTAGCCCAGCCACGACGAGCACCACGGCTCATTCAGGGTGATCCATCGATCGACGTCGGATCCGAGGGCGTTCGCGACGATCTCGACGTACTCGGCGTAGCGTTCGGCGGTCTCGCGCACCGTCCAACCGCCGCGGTCCTCCAGCGGCTGGGGAAGGTCCCAGTGATAGAGCGTGACGGTGGGGGCGATGTGGCGCTCTAAGAGCCCGTCGAGGATGCGACGGTAGAAGTCGAGACCCTTTTGGTTGGTCGGTCCGCTGCCCAAGGGTTGGACCCGGGGCCAGGCCACCGAGAAGCGGTACGCAGAGACGCCCAGATCGGCCAGGAGGTCGAGGTCTTCTTCGACGTGGTGATAGTGGTCGCAGGCGATGTCGCCGGTGTCGCCGTTCCATATGGCGCCGGGCGTGTGGCTGAACGTGTCCCAGATCGAGGGGCCGCGGCCGTCAGCGGTGACCGCCCCTTCGATCTGGTACGAAGCAGTAGCGGTTCCCCACACGAAGCCGGGTGGGAAGGGGCGCGTCAAATCTCGTTGGGGTGAGCGGTTGGGGCTCATGGTGATACATCTCCTCGTCGTTGTCGAAATATGATTTTTACCTCTACGCGAGGCCCCACCGGGTTGGAGTGTGGTGGGGCCTCGCGTAGAGAGATCTGCTACGCCTTCTTCAGGTGCATCAGAATGATCGGCAACTGCGGGTCGCCGGGCGACGGGTCCATGTACGGGTTCGCGGCAGTCACGAAGCCCGTAAAGCCAGCCGTCGAGTACTCATCCCAGTCCGCGCCGTAGAGCAGAGGCGCCATCGGCACGTCAGTGGACAAGATGGTCTCCAGCGCGTCGACCTGCTTGTTCATGGCCGCCGTGTCGGAGGGATTGGTACTGGCCAGTGCAGACAGCGCCGTCTGGGCCGCCGGGTTGCTGTAGCGACCGTTGTCGCCGTTCGCCGAGGTGCCAATCGGTGCGCTCAACGTGTTGTCGAGCCAGTTGTCGAACTGCACCCACGGGTTCACCCCGCCGTTGCCCCAGTGGATCGCCGTTTGGAAGTTGCCGTCCGCGAAGTCGGTGTTCCACTGCGAGGTGGCCACGCCGTCCACGGTGGCGTCAATGCCTTCCGCCTGGAGTTCCTGGGAGATGAGCTGGCTGTCGGCGTAGTAGTCCGAGTACGCCGTCGGGTCTTCGATCGAGAAAGTGATCTGCTGACCACCCTTCGAGTAGAAGCCGTTGGAGTCCTTGGTGTAGCCGTCACCGGTCAAGAGCGATGCCACCTTGGTCGCGTTGGCGGTGCCCGAGAGGTCGTTCTTCAACGACGGCACGAGGAACGCTGCCTGCGCGGGCAAGATGAGCCCACTCGAGGATGTCGCCGGCTCCTCATAGCCCGACTCGCCTTCCACGGACAACGCGTCACGGTCGATGCCCTCGCTGATGGCTTGGCGAACGACCGGGTCGGCGAGTGGTCCGCTGCTCGGGATATTGAACCATAGGGTCACCGTGGATCCGGGGGCAAAGTACGTGTGATTGGTCTTCTTGTCCTTGTTCACGAAGATCGAATCCACGTTGGCGATGTCATTACCGGCCCACGTCAACTGTCCACTGGCGAGCGCCGTGGCCGCAGCCGTGTTCGTCGCGTAGTACGCCACGTTCACTTCGCTGGCGGCGGGCTTGCCACCCCAGTAATGCGGGTTCGCCTTGTACTTGACGACCTGGGACGAGTAGCTGGACTGCTCGTAGGGTCCCGTGCCAACTTCCTTGGTGATCACGGCTGTTGCCGGGTTCTTGACCTTGGACCATTGGGCCTTTTGAACGATCAGCACCGTACCCGCGATGGTTGTGATGCTCGTGTACTCAGGCTGCTTGTAGTGCAGGATGACCGTGTACTTGTTGGGCGTCGTGGCCGGACTAGCCATGGCCGGTGAGCCGTAGTCGTCCGCCGCGGGGTACTTGTTCAACAGGTCGAACGTGTAGGCCACGTCGGCCGAGGTGAACGGCGTACCGTCACTCCACTTCACACCATGGCGCAGGTCGAAGACGATTGTCTTACCACCGTTCTCGAAGGTGTACTTCGTGGCGAGCCACGGGTACTCGGTGTTCGCCTTCAACGTGTCGAACTCGAAGAGCGGTTCGTTGACCAGCGAGCGAACGCTCAACTGCTCGGCGAAGGAACTCGAGCTAAACGGATTGAAGTTGTTCGTGAAGGTGATTCCGGTGTTGCCCTCGATGGTCACGACGGAGTTCGTCGCGGCCGAGGAAGCACCGTCAGTGGCCACCACCAAGCCGATCGTGAGACACGACAGGGCGAGGGCCACAGCTCCTATTTTTCTATACATTTTCTTCCTTTGTTGTTGTGTCCAGCCGGCTATTGCCGACTTCTATTTCGAATCGCGTAGGCCGGTTGGACTTCGCGCTCATTTTCCAGATGTTGAGCAGCCTGGGCTGCTCGTGTCCGGTTACTCGGTCATCGTCATGTCTTCGTCTCTTCCCCCTCTCGTTGGCGTCCTGGCGACGCCGTCTCGACTACGGCTTCGGGTTCGCCCGCGTGCAACCAGCAGTGCGAGGTATGGCCGTCACCGACTTCGAAATCTGGTGGATCCGTCGTTCGACAGATGTCCATGGCGTAGGGGCAGCGTGGGGCGAAGCGACATCCCACGTCGGCAATAGCGAACGTCGAGTGCTCACCCTTCTGGGCCGCCTGGCTGGTCGGGTCGGCCGGATTGGGAACCGACGCGATGAGCAGCTGGGTGTAGGGGTGCGTGGGCGCATCAACCAGGGCCGTGCCCGGGGAGCGCTCGACGATCTGGCCGGCGTACATCACGATGGTTTCGTCGGCGATGTAGCGCGCCGAGGCGATGTCGTGAGTGATGTAGAGCACCGCCAGGTGCTCGTTGTCGCACAGACCCCGCAGCAGGTTCAAGATGCCGAGGCGCACCGAGACGTCGAGCATCGAGATGGGCTCATCGGCCAAAAGCACGTTGGGTCGCACGCACAACGCGCGGGCGATCGACACGCGCTGGAGTTGACCCCCGGAGAGTTCGTGGGGGTAGCGGTCGATGAAGCGTTCCGGCGGGTCGAGGGATACCCGCTTCAGGACCGCCAAGGCGAGCTCTGCGACGTCTTGTTTCTTGGCACCGTGAATGAGCAGCGGACGCTCGAGGTTGTGGAGCACCTTGTGAACGGGATTGTTGGAGGCAAAGGGGTCCTGGAGGACGAGTTGTACCTGGGAGGTGTAGTCCAGGGTGCGGCGCTTGGCGAGATTGATCGCTTGTCCGTCTAAGAAGAGCTCGCCCGACGTTGGTCGCACGATGCGCGCCAGCATGCGCGCGAGTACGGACTTGCCCGATCCGCTCTCGCCCACGACGGCGGTGACGCGACCAGCTATCAAGTCAAGGCTGACGTCATCGACGGCTCGCACGATGTGCTTGGCGCGAACGATCTTGCCCGGCACGCGGGTGACGAAGTGTCGCGTCAGGTGTCGAGCGCTCAGTTGCACCGGCGTGCGCGTCACTTGGCTCGTCACCGCGGGCGTCTCACTCATCGGTGGTCTCCGGGAAGACTGGCCGATCGGACGTGCTTGGTGAGTTCGACGGGGACCTGCACGCCCGGCCCGCCGTTGTGGAGCCAACAGGCCACTTGACGCCCGGTGCCAGCCAACGTGGCAAGCGGCGGCTCTTCTTTACGGCAGCGGTCCATGACGTAGGGACAGCGCTGTTGGAAGGTGCACCCAATCGGCAAGTCGGCCAGGTCGGGCGGGGAGCCGGGGATGCCGACGAGTTCGCGACGTTCGCCGCTCATGGGCGGGAAGGAGTTCAACAGGCCCAACGTGTAGGGGTGTCGAGGAGCTTCGTAGAGCTCGTCGGCGCGCGCGCGTTCGACGATACGCCCGGCGTACATCACCACGATCTCGTCGGCCAGCTCCACCAGCAACGAGAGGTCGTGCGTGATGAAAATCATGGCGAAGTTGAGCTGGGTGCGAAGGTCCAAGAGTTCGTTGATGATCTCGCGTTGGGTGACCACGTCGAGTGCGGTGGTGGGCTCGTCCATGATGACGAGCTCGGGCTCCAGCGCGAGGGCGAGAGCGATCATGATGCGCTGGCGCTGACCGCCGGAGAGTTCGTGAGGGAAGCGCTCGAGGCGGTCCTCGTTGAGTCCGACCATCGCGAGGAGCGTCCTGGCCCGATCGACGCGCTCGCTCTTGGACATGTCCGGTCGATGGGTCTTTAAGACCTCGTTGAACTCCTTGCCGACGCGACGCACGGGATCGAGCGCACTGAGTGCACTTTGGAGAACGATCGAGACGTGCGACCAGCGAATAGCTCGCAACTGCTTTTCATCGGCCATCATCAGGTCGAGGACCTC
Organism: Acidimicrobiales bacterium; assembly: GCA_049801955.1. GTDB lineage: Bacteria > Actinomycetota > Acidimicrobiia > Acidimicrobiales > RAAP-2 > RAAP-2. Next base: position 61,019 of record JBARLO010000039.1, on the reverse strand, counting down.
CTCGGAGGACTTGTCCTTTGAGGTGACGTACAGATTGACGACGCCGCCGCTGATGATGCCCGGTTCGCGCAACAGTCGCGTCATGCCGTAGACGAGCGTGGACTTGCCCGATCCGCTCTCTCCGGCCACGCCGAGCACCGTGGAGCGCTTGAGGGTAAAGGAGACGTTATTCACCGCGCGAACCATGGCGGCGCCGGTTCCGTAATCGACACTGAAGTCCTGAACGTCCAGCACCATGTCGCGCGCGGGCACGGACTCCGGGCTCAGGGCAGGGGAGGGCCGTTGCACGTGGGTCGCCGGTTCGTCGAGCGGTTCGACGCTCATGGGCTCGCGGCTTCGTGCAGGGGAGTCGGCTGGGGGGAGGCTGGCTGGCGCAAGACCGGGGTGAGCCCAAGTCGAACGCGACGTGGCAGGCCGACCTTGCGACGCTGGCGCGCGGTGAGTCCAGCCAATCGCAGGCGCGGGTTGATGAACTCATCAATGCCGAAGTTCAACAGGGCGAGGCCCGTCCCGACGAGAGCGATACAGATGCCTGGCGGGACGAACCAGTACCACTCTCCCGAGAGTGGCGCGTTATTCGACTGGGCCCAGTACAGCATCGTGCCCCAGTTCCATACCGAGGTGCTCGTGAGGCCGATGTAGGCGAGGGTGACGTAGGCGCCAATGGAGTACAGGACGGTGAAGAGGAGAGACGAGGCGAGGATCGGCAACAAGTTCGGCGCGATCTCGCTAAACATGATGCGCAATCGCTTCTCGCCGATGATGCGTGATGCCTCGACGAAGTCGCGATTGCGCAGTGACATGGTCTGGGCGCGGATGACACGGGCCCCCCAGGCCCAGCCCGTGAGACTGATGACGATGCCGATGACGAAGGCGTTCGAGCGACTGCCCACCGGCAGATAACTGTCAATCACGATGAGGAGTGGTAGCCCGGGTAGGGCCAGAAAGACGTTCGACAACAAGGTGAGTCCGTCGTCGGCCTTACCGCCGACATAGCCGGCCGTCACGCCGATGGTCGTCGCAAGAGCCGTGGCCACGAGCCCCGCGAGCAGGGCGACGATCATCGTGGCGCGAGCCCCGACGAGGAGCTGAGAGAGGATGTCCTGTCCAAGACTGGTGGTACCGAGCCAGTGGGCGGCCGACGGGCCCATGTCGGGTACGAACGTGGAGGCACTGGGGCTGTAGGGCGCGAGGTACGGACCGATGATCGTCAAGAGAAGGAAGAACGCCAAAATGCCCACACCCAAGAGGACTTTGGGGGAGCGCGGAATGCGCAGAGCCCTCACGCCGCCGCCTCGGTTCGGGTGCGCGGGTCAAGGGCGAGATAGATGAAGTCGGCGATGAGATTCGCCGCGAGCACCGTCAGGGTAATGATGAGGAATATCCCCTGGATCAATGGATAGTCCTCGTTGAGTACCGCTTGGAGCAGCAGGTCACCCACCCCTGGATAGTTAAAGACCAACTCGACCAGCAGTGCTCCGGACACGACGAGCCCGATCGCGAGGGAGAGGTTGGCAATGCTCGGCAAGACGGCGTTGCGCGCGGCGTGATATATGACCCGCCGTCGGGGAAGCCCCTTCGCGACGGCCATGAGGACGAAGTCCTCTCCGACCATCGTGATCATCATGTTGCGCATGCCCAGGATCCACCCCGCCACCGAACTCAAGATGATCGAGATCAACGGCAGTTCGGCGTAGCGCACGACACTGACGATGAAGGGCCAGTTCCAACCCGGGCTCACGCTGTCGCTGTACGCGTTGAGTATGGGGAACCAGTGCAGGTCGCTGGCAAACACGAGCAACATGACCGTGGCCAGAAAGAAGTACGGCACCGCCTGAAAGAAGGTGGCCGTCGGAATGATTGAGTCGAAGCGCGAGCCCCGGGTCCAGCCCAGCATGGCGCCGGCGAACGTGCCTACGAGGAAGCTAATCACGGTGGCGAATCCGATCAGACCGATCGTCCAGGGCACCGACGCGTCAAGAATGGTTCGTACCGGCTCACCCAGCGTGATCGACACCCCGAGGTTGCCGTGGAACAACTGCGTCAAGTACGTCCAATACTGGGCGAAGAAGCCCTGACTGGTCGATCCGCCAAACGAGAGTTCGATGGCTTTGATCTCTTGGGGCGTGACCTGAGATTGGATCCGGCCGATGAGATTTTGGATGGGATTGCCCGGCATCATGCGTGGTAGCGCGAAGTTCACGGTGATGGCGACCCACGCAGTCAGTACGTAGAGCGCGACACGACGCAGGATGAGCAGCATCTCAGGCCAAGACCTTGGCGACGTCGTCGCGTCGGGTGGTGGGCAGTTCCGGCTCGCCCGCGCACCCGCAACTGCGCCGCACGACGAGCTCGGTCGGTAAGACAATGTTGCGCTGAATCTCTGTCGTGCCGTCCAGCATCGACAGCAAGGAGTCGACGGCTACTTCGCCCAGGATGCTGCCTGATTGGCGAATGGTCGTCAACGAGGGATTGAAGTAGCGGGTGAGGGAGATGTCGTCGAAGCCGGTCACGACGAGATCCTCGGGAACGCTCAGACCATCACCCGACAGCGCGTAGATCACGCCCACGGCGGTTTGGTCGTTGGCGCAAGCGAAGGCTTGGGGGAGAGGTTCGGGGCGGTTCAGGCGCTCTTTCATCGCCGCCTCACCACCGGCCGACGTCCAGTCACCTTGAAGAACATTCACCTCATCGAGCGATCCACCCAACTCGTTCACTGCCACCTTAAAAGCGTTGGCCCGCGCCACACTGTCAGGGCTCTCGTTGGCGCCGCACACGAAGCCCAGGCGGGTGAGACTGTGGGTCACAATGAGGTGCTCGGCGAGCGCGTGCATGGCTTGGGCGTTGTCCACGCGCACCGTCACGACCGACGTCAGATCGCCGCGGCCGGCGAGCATGACGATGGGGATCCGCTTGGCCAGATAGTCGACGTCCTCGTCGCGCAAGACACGGTCCAGGAGAATCAGTCCATCCACCGTGCCGGTGAGGGTCAAGAGTGACGTGAGTCCTGAGGGGTGGCGCTCGTCAGCGCTGCTGAGTAGGAGTGAGTAGCCGTGTTCTGCGGCGCGCATCTCAGCGCCTCGAATCACGATGTCGGTATAGAGGAGGCTGGCCTCTTCGACGACGAGCACGCCCGTGTCGGCCACGGTTCCGGTTTCATCCACGACGGCGCGGGTGAAGACGAGTCCGAGAATCCAGTGCTTGCCACTCGACAGACCTCGGGCAACGACATTGGGAACGAACTGCAGTTCTTCCATGGCCGCCAAGACCTTGTCGCGAGTTTCGGGACGAACCGAGGCAAGGGAGTTGAGAGCTCGACTGACGGTGGCCGTTGACACGCCCGCGCGTGCCGCTACGTCATAAATCGTTGGTGGAGAATCGACCACCAAACCCCCTCGCCCCTCACACAACGGTGAAATGTAACCGCTTACACCGTTGTAACCGGTTTCAAGGTACTCGGCGAAGGAAGCCGTGTCAAGGCAGGGAGGAGAGAATGCTCGATTGGTTCGGGCGGACCGACTGCGCAAGAGTTCGCCTTAAAAATGCCTGTTCAGTTCACGGAAAAGACGTCGGCGAGAGGCTTGGACCGGGCGCTGAGGTGCGGTTGTCTATGAGAAAGCTCTCAGTAAACGGGGCTTGATGGATTGTCGTCGTTCCGATGCGCGAATGTCACCGAACGCTCACTCTCCACAGGGACCGGCGGGCCCCGTTCTCATGGAGAGTGAGCGCAAGAGCATCTACGCGCAGGCTTCGATGTCCTTGGCCAGAGTCTTTTCCGAGGCCGCGAATTTCTTCGAGTTGGCCGCTACGTACTGAGTCAACTTCGTAATGGATGACTGGGTGGACTCGTACTTGAGAATGGCGACGACCTCATTGAGCACGGTCTTCGCAGCCTGGTCGGGAGCTTCGGACGCGAGTGTCTCATAGAACGGAAGCAGTTCCTTGGCCCACGACTTGTAGTTCTTGAATGAGGTTGGCGGAGTGGCTTTGCTTGCGTACTTCGTCTCGTAGGTAAAGAGCGTGGTGCAGAATTTGCTGGTCCCGGCGGAACTGCTGGGCACGGCGACTCCGAGTGAAACGATCAGCGCCCCTAAAAGGACGACGCTCGCCAGGGCCCCTCGAGTTCTCATAATGAACTTCGTGGTGGACATAGTTTCCCTTTCCAGATCGTCGGAGGCGGCGACGGACGTCGCTTCCGAGTATTGGAACCTCCCTTTGGTGCCAACTCCGTCTGTTTACCAGGTTCCTTACGACCAGTCCAGGTTCGCGGTGCCGAGTTCTTAGAAGGTGCTCGTCCCCTGATTAGGACCTGCTGATCCGAGCCATCGGAACCGTCCATAACTAGCGCCGCAGTGGGCCCCAGTGTGAGTGTTGGGTGAATATCCCATTCCTTCTAGGTGACGCGCAGCCCGGATATACCGAGACACAGTTGACCGTAAACGCGTTATCGAACGCGTCTCACTTAGAAACGTCTGTGAGTCGAACAGCCTTGTGAACAGTGTCGCGTGCACGAACGCACCTGCTCGAGTGCGTAGTCCCGTTGGTGAAACTGCTGTGCGAGACGGTGCAACGTTTCGTCGATGTTTCTTATCCGTTACTTACATCTAAGAATTCGGGAAATGAGAGTGCGGGTCATACCAAAATGGCGCTTGACAAGGGTTCGCGATCAGCGGATACTGAGCCAGGAGTGACGAGGTACCAGTGGTCGAGATCGGCCAGGGCGAGAGGGCATTGAAAGGTGAGTCATGAACTACGCAGAGACGAGCTACGGCGGTCTGCTTGTGGAAGAGATTGATGTCGACGACTTGGTGAGCAGCGTCGACGTAGTGACGATTGATGCAATTGGTGGTTCCGAACTGGTCGATAGCGAGTCAGTTGGCGGCGGCGACGAGGACGACGAAGAAGAAGAGGACGACCCAATGGGGGGCGAGGATGGCGACGACCCCGACACGATGGGTGGCGACAACTAAGAGTGTCCGTCCATGCCCGGCGCGCTCTACGAGAGCGCGCCATTGCTCAGCAGTACGTCGTTGGAGCGGAGGAAGGTCGCGGTGGGTGAGTTTCTGACGGACGTGAGGACACTTCGCAATCGTGCTCGCGAGAACATCGAAATGGGTGCCGTCACCGACGTGCACGGAGCCGACCGGGATCGCGTCATCGACGTCCTCAATCAGTCGCTGGCGACCGAGATGGTGTGCGTGCTCAGGTACAAGCGTCACTACTTCACGGCCGACGGGCTGAACGCCCAGTCTGCGGCCGATGAGTTCCTCGAGCACGCGAGTGAAGAGCAAGATCACGCTGATCAGATCGCGGCACGCATCCATCAACTGGGCGGAGAACCTGACTTCACTCTCGATACCGTGACGGGACGTACCCACTCGCCGTACGACTCCTCGGAGGAGTTAGAGGCGATGATGCGCGAGGATCTTGTCGCCGAGCGGGTTGTGATTGCGGGCTACACCGAGATCATCAGTTGGCTGGGCGAGAGCGATCCGACAACACGACGAATGCTCGAATCAATCCTGGCAATGGAAGAAGAGCACGCCGAGGACATGCTCGACCTACTCACCGGGATTAGCTGAGCACCCGGTGTTGCTGGTTGGCTCTATTCGGGAGCCAAGAACACGCAACCCAGCGGGGGAACGTTAAGGGTCAAGGTGTGCGGCATGCCGCGAGTGCCGACGTCGCGCGCGTCGGCCCCCTGGGCGTTGCCCACACCACTGCCCCCGTACTCGAGGGCGTCGCTATTGAGGAGCTCCTGCCAGTGTCCCTCGAGGGGAACTCCAGCCTGGCAGTTGTACCGTGCCACGGGAGTGAAGTTGAACACCGCCAGCACCAGTGACCCGTCGTGCGCGAAACGCAAAAAGCTGAGCAAACTCGCGTGCGCGTCATTGGGCTGCGTCCAGTTGTACCCGCGCAGGTCTCCATCGAGCTCCCACAGAGCGGGCAACTGGCGATAGACGCGATTCAGGTCGCCGACCCAGCGCTCGAGGCCGGCGTGCATGGGCTTGTCGAGTAGCGACCAGTCGAGGGGGAATCGGTGATCCCACTCGCGGACCTGTCCAAACTCGCCTCCCATGAAGACGAGCTTCTTGCCCGGCAGGGCGAACTGATAACCAAAGAGCAGGCGAAGGTTGGCAAAACGCTGTGACTCATCGCCCGGCATCTTGGTGAGCAGGGAACCCTTCCCGTCGACCACGTCGTCGTGCGGGAGTGGCAACACGAAGTTCTCGCTGTAGGCGTACCCACTGCGTGAGGTGAGTTCTCCGTGGTGATGGCGCCGGTACACCGCGTCCCGCGCGAGATAGGCCAGCGTGTCGCGCGTCCAACCGGTGTCCCACGTGAGCCCGAAGCCGACGCCACCCAAGAAAGATGGTCGCGAGACACCGGGAAAGGCGGTGGCCTCCTCCGCGATGACCTGAACATCGGGATGGTCTTCGTTGATGCCCGCGTTCAGTTGTTGCAGGAACTCGATGGCTTCAGGGGTCTCGCGATCGCTCGGAGTGTTGAAGAGCGGGCGGTCGGACTCGTCGGAGGAGTCGCGGTAGAGCATTGAGGCGACCGCGCCCACGCGGATGCCGTCGGCGTGATACGCGCTCAGCCAGTGTTCGGCCGAAGAATAAAGGAAACTGCGAACCTCGGGTCGGGCGTAGTTGAAGAACTGACCCGCGCGGTCAGCAAGAGGCGGTTCCTCGAGCTCGAACAGGGAGGTGCCATCGAACGCGGCGAGCACGAAGGGCTCGTGTGAAAAGTGCGAGGGCACCCAATCCAAGATCACGCCAATATCCGCTTGGTGAAGTTCATCGATTAACGCCATGAGATCCTGCGGACTGCCGAAGCGGCGGCTGGGCGAATAGAAGCTGCTGGTCTCATACCCCCATGATCCGTACGAGGTGTGCTCCATCAAAGGAAGAAACTCGACGTGAGTGAAACCGCACTTGGTGACGTGTTCAATGAGGGGCGGGGCGACCTCGCGGTATGAAAGGAATCGCTCGGGATCGTCGAGGTTGCGACGCCAGCTGCCGAGATGAACCTCGTAGATCGAAAGAGCAGCGTCCAGGGCCACGAACCGCCCGCGACGCTCCATCCAGGCGCGATCGTGCCACTCGTAGTTGGGGTCCCAGATGACGGATCCGGTGCGAGGGGGCGCCTCGGTGCACAGTGCGAAGGGGTCCGCTCGTTCTCTCGATTCTCCGTTGAGCGAAGTGACGACATATTTATAGGAGTCGCCCGGCGTGGCGTGGGCCACGACCGTCTCCCAGACTCCGGCCACGTCGCGTTGAGTGAGGGCGAGGGCGGTGGGATTCCAGTCATTAAAGGATCCCATCACGGCGACGGACTGAGCGTGTGGTGCCCAGACCGCGAACGAAACACCGTCACCGGGCTCGACGTGGGCACCCATTGTCCTTGCGAGGGACCGGTGAGTTCCTTCGGTGAAGCGGGTCACGTCCTCGTCGCTTAGTCGCGATGACTCGGGTCGCTCCGATGTCACCGGCTGCCCCGTCGCGTGCCACTAGTAGGGGCTCTCTCGACCTCGGTACTCGACATGGATCGCTTCTCCTCGAGCGTCACGGCCGGTAATTTCACGGCGTCACGCGACGACTATGTGGTTCGGTTTCGCCTAACAACTCTTCCAGGTCAACAAGTGCCGTAGGCCGATCACCTTTACTGTACCGTTCGCGATCAGCGTGTTTGAGCAGTAACGCTCGCTATGAGCCGTTACTTACCGCGCGGCACGCACCAGTGGAGCCATGAGATCGCCGAGTTTTTCGACGCGCTGCAACACGTCGGCGGCCTCGAAACGCAGCGTCTCGGGGTCATTTCCCTTCGCGCACGCCTTCACCTCAGCCCAGGTTACGGGTGTGGACACGGTGGGATCTTCGCGAGCGCGCAGCGAATAGACCGCCACCGTCGTCTTGGACGCGTTGTTTTGGCTCCAGTCGATGAGCACCTTCTTCTCTCGAAGTTGCTTGCGCATGACCGAGACGACGAGTTCAGGGTGCTCGCGTTCGACCGCGCGGGCCAACTCGTGCGCCTCCTCGGTCGCCTGATCCCACGAGCGACGCGAGAGACGCGTGTAGAGCTGCAGCCCCTTCGAGCCGCTCGTTTTGGCTAGAACGTCTCGCTTCAATTTCGCGGCGATCCATTGGGCGACCTGACAGCACTCCACGATCGTGGTGCCGGGACCGGGATCGAGGTCGAAGACCATCTGATCGGGCGCGGCGGGTATGGGTCGACCCTTCGTGACGCGCCAGAGGGGAACGTGAAACTCCAAGGTGGCTAAGTTCGCCGCCCACATCAGCGTGGGGCGATCTCGGACCTCGGTGTAGTCGATGGGTTCGTGGGATCCCTCCTTCGAAGGAACGGCGATCGTTCGCACCCAGTCCGGGGCGCTGGCGGGGGAGTGCTTCTCGTAGAAGAACATGCCGTCGACCCCATTCGGGTACCGCTTGAAGGTCGCTGGACGTCGAATCATGTGGGGCAACATGACGTCGGCGATCCGGGCGTAGTAGTCGAGCACTTGACTCTTGGTAAAACCGCTCTTGGGATAGAGAACCTTGTCCAGATTCAAGAGGCTGAGCGTTCGCCCGTCTACGGTGGTCTCGACTCGTTCAGGGCTCACGGGCAACCTCCTTGGCCGACTTATCGGTGCGCAGCCCGCGCCACGCGGGTTGACGAAGATGTCCGTCCACTGTCCACTCCGCGAAGCGAACTTCTCCTACGACGCTGGGTCGAACGAAATGGGACAGGCCAGTTTCCTTGGGACTCAGTCGTTCGACGAACGGCGATGTTTTGCGAGCGAGGGGTTTCAGCATGTCCAGAAGCTCGCGACGATCCGTCGCGGAGAAGCCGGTGCCCACTTTGCCCACGTAGGTAAAGCCCTCCTCGGCGTGGAGGCCGAGAAGCAGCGCGCCAAAGCTGCCCGCGCGTTCGCCCTGTCCGGCGGTCCATCCGCCAATGACGACTTCTTGGGTGTGAAAATTTCTAATCTTGATCCATTCGCCGTTGCGTTGACCTGGCGCGTAGCGCGAAGTTCGGCGTTTGACGACGACTCCCTCCAGCCCCCGCTCCTTGGCGATGCGCAGCATGTCAGAACCCTTGACGTTGGTGCTCGACGGCGGCGTCGCGAAGGCTCGACCGTCAAACTGGAGCGCGCTCAGGGCCTTGCGTCGCGTGTCGTAGGTGTCGGCGAGGTAGTTGTGACCATCGAGGTAGAGCAGGTCGAAGGCGAAGAAACTCACGGGCGTTGACTTTGCCAGTCGCTCGATCGCCGATGACGAGGTGAGATGAAGCCGGTGCGCAAGGACGGCGAAGCTCGGTCGCCCCTCCTCATCGAGAGTCACGATCTCGCCGTCGAGAATCGCCGAGCGCGAGCCCAGGAAGTCGCCGATCTCGCGCAGTTCGGGAAACGTTGTCGTGAGAGTCTTGTCGTTGCGCGTCAGAGCGCGAACGCGACCACCGTCGACGTAGACCATGGCCCGAACACCGTCCCACTTGAACTCGTACGCCCACCCCTCATCATTCTTGGGCAGTTGACTCGCGAGGACCAGCATGGGCGCCACGTGCGGGGGCATCGGTTCATAGTTGGCGGGAGCGGGGTCCATGCGATGAATCATCCAGTTCTTCTCTCCCGTCGGAAAGAGGACGTATCGCCCCGTGACACGATCGCCGTGCAGAACAATCATGACCTCCTTCTCGCGCCACTTTTCGAGTTCGTACCACCCGTGATCCCAGATGCTCACCTTCCCGGCGCCGTACTCGCCCTTGGGGATGGCGCCCTCAAATGTTCCGTACTCCAGGGGATGGTCCTCGGTGCGCACCACCAGGTGGTTCGTGTTCGGGTCGAGGGGCAACCCCTTAGGCAGCGCCCACGACACCAGGACGCCGTCGTGCTCGAGGCGAAAGTCCCAGTGCAAGGCGCGCGCATGGTGCTCTTGAATCACGAAGGTCGGCTTCTTGGGTGCGGTCTTTCGCGACGCGCGCGGCGTCCCCATGGGCTCCGGGGTCTTCTTGGGATTGCGCTTGGCGTGGTATTCGCCGAGCGGGGCCTTCGCTGAGGTCGTCGGCTTAGTGACAGGGCCGACGCGTGGGCTCACCGGCGGGTGGTCCTCTTTGCCGGCTTGGCGGTGTCGCTCAACAGGGCGATCAGTTCAGGCTTGGTCATCTTGGGACTGACGGCGAGCTTGGACTTGGTCGCTCGCTCCATCAGGTCGGCCTTGCTCATCGCTTCTAATCCGCGCTTTTCTCGATGGTCCGAGAGTCGAATAGTCGAACTCTTCTTGGCCGCCGTCGCGCGGGCCGCCGACTTCTGGGGCCGGCCCTTGCTGGAGCGCTCGATTGACGCCTGCAGGGCCGACATCAAGTCCACGACGTTGGACTTGGGTCGCTCGTCAGATCCCACGACCACGGCGTTGCCCTCGCGCTTCCTTTCGATGAGCTCTTCCACGCGCTGGCGATAGGTGTTCTGATAGCGAGAGGGTTCCCACTCGTCCGTCAGTGAGTCAATGAGTTGCTTGGCGATCTTGAGTTCGCGTTCACCCGAGTGGGCGATTTCGGGCAATGTGTCGAGCTCCTGTTCGGGGTCGCGGATCTCGTCTTCGAAGTACATGGTCTCGAGCACGAGAACCTTCTCCGAGGGTCGAACCGCCACGAGGTGCTCCTTGTCGCGCAACACGAGGGTGGCGATCCCCACCTTGTTCGTGTCGCGCATCGCTTCGAGCAGTAGCGCGTAGGCGCGATCGGCGCCCTTGCCCTTGGGAGCCAGGTAGTACGTCTGGCGAAAGAAGATGGGGTCGATCTCGTTGAGGTCGACGAAGTCCTGGATCTCAATCAGTTCGGACTTGCCCGGCGCGGCGCCGGCCATTTCCTCGCGGGTGACCACCACGTATTCGCCTCCGCCCAGGGGAAACCCGTTCACGATGTCCTCGCTGGACAGCTCCTCGCCGGTGTCCTCGTCGACTTTCTTGTAGCGCACCCGGTGCGAGGTGCCCTTGTGGAGCTGGTTGAAGTGAATGGTCTGATCGGCCGTGGCGCTGTAGAGGCCCACGGGAACGCTGACGAGACCAAAACTGAGAAAGCCCGACCAGGTCGCGCGCGCCATGTCATTTCTCCTTGCCGACTTGAGAAAGGTGTAGGGAACAAAAGTACCACTGCCCATACGAAAAACCAATGGTCACGCCGATTTCGACATGTCACAGCGGTTATTTACCCTTATTTCATGTCATCGTCCCAGGTTGCTCGTTCGCTCGAAACAGAGATCACGTGCGCATCGTGTCTCGCGGACTTAGAGCACTGCCACGGCGTGGCGATCGTGGGTGCGTCCGGTGCGGAGTGCTCGGATGATCCCGACTGCAGCGTCGCGGCGGACTTGCATCACTTCATTTCCTACGAGGACTAACGCCGCGGGCGTAACTTAAAACTTGCTCACAAGGTCGCACGCCCCTGGATGTTGGCGACGGGCGTGGGTAGCGTTCTTCGTACAACCGCACTCAAGTCCGAGCACGCCGTTGCTCGCGAGCAAGGAGGATGCCATGCCAGAGGGAACGTGGAGCCAAAAGCGAGAGCGCCAGTACCAAGACGTCAAGGAGAGCGAGTTGCGCGCCGGACGGTCAGAAAAACTGGCCGAAGAGATCGCGGCGCGCACCGTCAATAAGGAACGAGCTCGACACGGTGAGTCGAAGACGGCGAGCCGAGTGTCGTTGGATGACATCTCATCTGAGCGGCGCGGCGGACTGCGATCCCACAAAGGACTCGGCGGTCGCACGATGAAGCAGCTCTATGAAGAGGCTCGTCGCAAGAAGATTCCAGGGCGCTCTACCATGAACAAGCACGAGTTGGAACGAGCGCTCAACAAGAAGTAATCGACCGGACAACTTACGCGCCCGCGGGCACTCAGACATTCGAACCCCTCGTCGTGCCACCATGGAGACTCGCGAGGGGAAGGAGCGCCGTGGCGCGCGTAGAAGAGGTGGTGATTCACCGTCGGCGTCTCGTGCTGACGAGGCCCTTCGTGACAGCGATTCGCACCGCCTACGACATCGACGCGGTCATCGTCGAGGTGCGCGACAGCGACGGGCGCTCGGGATGGGGCGAAGCGCCCACCAGTTGGCGGGTGACCGGCGAGAGCGTCGAGAGTGTTACAGCGGCAGTACTCGGTCCGCTGCGCGAGGTCGTCGACGGCCGCCCGACGTCAGATCCAGACGAGCTGAGTGCGAGTTTGGCTCGTGCGGTGGCGAGAAACTCCTCAGCACGCATGGCGCTCGACTGCGCCCTCTACGATCTTGCCGCCCGCGACGCCGGAGTGCCCCTGTTCATTTACCTCGGCGGTCGCGTACCCTCGGTGCGAACTGACATGACCCTGTCAGCGGTGGTTGCGGGTACTGAGCTTGACGCCGTTCGTCGCACGGCGCGTGACTTCGTGCGCGCGGGCATGGGAACGCTCAAGGTGAAGGTGGGGGCCGGGGGTGACGATGTGCGCACGCTCGTGGCGGTACGCGACGAGGTCGGTCCGATGATTCGCCTGCGCGTTGACGCCAACCAGGGTTGGGAGCGCGACGACGCGGTTCGCATTATCAGCGCTCTCGAGAATGCCGGAGTCGGTCTCGAACTCGTGGAGCAGCCGGTGTCGCGAGATGACATTGAGGGCCTCGCGCACGTCACCGCGCACGTCCAGACGCCGGTCATGGCGGACGAGGCGATCTGGACGCGGCGTGAGTTACTCGAGGTCATTCGTACGCACGCCGCCGACATGGTCAACGTCAAACTCGCCAAAACAGGTGGACTGCGCGAGGGTCTCGATGTCGTACGCCTGGCCCAATCGAGCGGCGTGACGCCGATCGTGGGGTGCATGGCTGAGAGCCACGTGGGGATCGCCGCGGCCGCGGCGCTCGCCTCAGTGATCGATAGTGACCAACTCTTGACCCAAACTGCTCACGATCTCGACGGCGGACTGCTACTCGAACACAGTCCGGTCGAAGGTGGGGTTCACTACGACCAGGATCGCGTGGAGCTGAGCCGCGGTGCGGGAACCGGCATCTCGGGCATGGCGTAGAGGAAATCGGGAGGTTTCGTTAGGACCCTAGACGCCGATACCAGAGTCGCCACGGAGTGGTGTGGCGCTGCCACACGTCGGGCCCGGGTGAGTAGGGCGGCCCCACGTGGCGACGCTGGGAGGCGGACTTTTGATCGACTTCGTACGTGGCCAGATACTGCGGCGCGCCGAGGTACGGGGTTTTGACTTCTTCGACGAGTTCGAAACGCACGGCGCGTAGTGCACGACGGCGCTCAGCGACCTCAACGAGGTGAACGTTGGTGTAGAAGTCGTTGAACGTGGCGAGTTCGGTGACGCTGAGATCAGCGGGCGGATTTACTCCGAGCAAGTAGATCGCGTAGGGTCGCTCACTCGCCGGAGCGGTCTCGGCGATCTGGCGATACAGAACGGACCAGACCTGTCGGAGTCCTGGGTACTCGTCCTCGGGGGAGTCTCCCTCGTTGCCGGCGTTGTCCATACTGGAGGTCAGAAACTGCGGCGGATGAAATCCGCGAGCGGCCACGGCCACCAAGTCATAACGAGAATCCGCACCGGGGAAGGGCGGGGCCGAGCTCTCAAACGTCTCGGCCGCCTGAGGATCGGCACGCGCCCCCGTGCGGAGGTCCCAGCCTTTCCAGGACACGAGATCAGACGCGCTCTTGGCCATAACGCAGAATACGTTTGCGCGGACCCTGCGTGTGCCAAATTCGAAGACGCGTGGCCCCCTGTGGCGTAATAATCAAAGGGTGGGAGGACAACGCTTGACTTCTAAGTCACAAGTTCGCCGCCAATGAGCACGACCGAACCACTTCCACCGTTTCGGACGTAGATCATCCCCGCTCCGTCCCCTCGAGGCCCCAAAAAACTATCGTCGAAGAAGGCGAGCGCCGCGCCACCCACGACGGCGAAGTGGCGCGAGTATCTTCGCGCAATCGGTCCCGGGCTTATTACCGGAGCGTCGGACGACGATCCGTCGGGAATCGCGACCTACGCCCAGGCGGGATCAAGGTATGGTCTGTCGTTTCTCTGGGCCGCCCTTCTCACGTTTCCTCTCATGGCGGCGGTACAAGAGATCTGTGACCGAACGGCCCTGGCGACCGGTACGGGTCTGGGAGAGCTGGCTGAAAGACGATTCAATCGAGCGGGGAAGTGGGTCATCGGAGTTCTGATCGGCGTGCTGCTAATTGCCAACACGCTCAACATCGCTGCTGACCTGGTCGCGATCGGATCAGGGATGAACCTGTTGAGGATTGGTCCGACGTGGATGTGGGCGCTCCTCGCCGGGGCACTGATATCGGTGCTCCTGGTCAAGGGCTCGTTTGCCAAGATCTCGCGGGCGTTCAAAGTGCTCGCGGGCGCGCTCGTGGCGTACATCGTCGTCCTCATTGTGGTCACTCACAACTGGGCCCAGGTCGCCGAACACACTTTCGTTCCGCACATCGAGCTCAACCGGAACTACCTCGCGCTCTTGGTGGCAATACTCGGCACCACGATCTCCCCGTATCTGTTCTTTTGGCAAAGTGCGAATCGACTTGAAGAGATGCGTGACGAGAAGGAGGGCGGCGACCAACCGGCCACCCTCAAAATGAGAAGCAAGTCCGGTGCGCAGCTGAAGTCCCGAACGAGTCGCCTCGACGTCTTTTCGGGAATGGCGTTTTCCAACATCGTCATGTTCTCGATCATCGCTTCGACCGCCGAGACGCTGCACGTGCATCACATCACGAACATTCAAAGTGCCGCCCAAGCAGCCAGTTCATTGAAGCCCTTTGCGGGACCGTTGTCCAGCGTGATCTTTGCCCTCGGATTCATCGGCAGTGGCCTACTCGCGGTGCCCGTTCTTGCGGGCTCGGGGTCGGTCGCGCTGTCGGGACTGCTCGGTAAGGACTGGGGATTCTCTCGCACCATTCGCCAAGCGCCGCTCTTCTACGGTCTGGTTGGTCTCGGGACTGTGGGGGGCACCGCGCTCAGTCTCGTCCACGTCAATCCGATCAAGCTCTTGGTCTTTGTCGCGGTCATTAATGGCGTCATTGCCGCCCCGCTGTTGGTGGTGGTGCTCATTGTCTCGAACAATCGCAACCTCATGGGCAAGTACACCAACGGCCGCGCCGCGACCATACTGGGCTGGCTGACGTTCGTGCTCATGGCCGCGGCGTCGATCGTGCTCTTTGCGACCGGCGGAGTGTCGTTCTGAAGGGACGGCAGCGCGCGAGGTACGGGCATAATAGGAGGCGACGGCGCCCGCCTCAGTTACAGCATCGCGATGATCGACCTGGCGGGCTGAACGAGGGGGCGACATGACGCGCAAATTGATTGCCTATGAACTGCTCTCACTCGACGGCGTCGCAGAGGATCCTGATCAATTCATCACCGAGTGGGACGAGTCGATGGATGAGAATCTCGCTCGGGTCATCGCAACCCAGGACGCCGTCATTCTCGGTCGTCGGACCTATAACGACTGGGCGGCCTACTGGCCGACGAGCGAGATTGAGCCCTTCGCCACATTCATCAACGGGGTCGACAAGTACGTCGTGACGTCGACGACACCCCGCGACCTGTGGGCGAACACCACGGTCGTCGACAACGACTCACTTTCGCGTATCGGCGCTCTCAAAGAAGAGTCAGGTGGCGATATTGGACTACACGGAAGCATCGCGCTAACTGGCGCGCTACTCACAGCCGGACTTGTCGATGGGCTTCGACTCGTCGTCGCCCCGGCGTTACAAGGTAGCGGGCGACGGCTCTTCGATACAGGTGTACAAACCGGATTGGAACTGGTCAGAACTATTAGCTCGCCGACTGGATATCTGCTGGTCGACTATGAGGTGAAGCGATGAGCGCAGTTGAGAGTCGAGCCCTAACGCCAGTCGAGAATTGCGTGGCCCAGTGTTTCGCTCACTTCGGCTCCGAGTAGTGGGGCGAGGGACGCGCCCGTCGGCTCACTTGGAAGGATCCGCTCAGCTGCCTGAAAGCAGTCCCAAAAGCGAATGAGAGCGTCTTCTCCCTCAGCGTCAAACATCTGTGCCGCGATGCGTTGCCATCGGTACTGGTACCAGACGTAGTTAAGGGGACCCATCGGATTCTCACCGCCCGTGTAGTGGGCCTCGAGTTCCTCCAACGTGCTGTAGCCCTCGGCCCGAATCCGATCGTCGAGCTGTGGGCTTTGCGTCCCCACGATCGCGAGTACTTCGAGGGTGTTCAAACTCTCTGGTCGCCTCATCGCGATGAAGGTGTGGAGGGCCAAGTTGGCAAAGATCTCGCCCAACCAGAAGGTCGGCAACCGGAGACCCCCCAGAACTTCGAACGCGTGACCGAGCTCATGGATCGTGACGAGATCAAAGAACGGTTGCAGATCGAGCCCATTGGCCCCGTCGGGGTATGTGGCGAGCAACCTTACATATTGGTCAGGTGACGTCTCGCGCAGGACCTCGCCCATCTCGATCCAGAAGGTGCCTCGTCCGGCGGGCATCACGACGATGCCGGGCCGTATTTGTCCGTCGTCATCGTTAAAGAAGGGCAACCCGTACGGCTGGCGACTGTGCCAGTCGTCTTCGTTCGCGACGATGACAGCGATATCGGGCTCTACTCCCGTGAACAAGTCAGCGAAGTACCCGTAGGCGTCCGCCGCGATGTCGGCTGAGGTTCGGGCGCGCGACAGCGCACCCTCGCTGTAGCGGACTTCAAACGGGTAGCCGTTCAAGGACGCGAGTTCAGAACCCAGGGCCATCGATGCAACCTAACGTCCCTCGTTGGTGCGCACGGTGCACGAGCGTGATCCGCACGTGACGTCTAGGGCCAGTGGCCCGCGACTTACAGAATTCCCGAGACCTCGTGGACGTCTCCGCAGGGAACTCCGAGCGCCGCGTGGTGGCTGCGAACAGCGTCGGCGTCGGGAGCGTCGAGCAGGCAGTAGACCTTTCCGTCAGCGTTGTGGAAGAGCTCGATCTGTCGGACACCAAATTCGTCTGACTTGTGTTCCTTGGCGTCCTTCGTTATCTGTTGAACGGCATCCTCGGGCAATTTGAGGTCATCGTGATAGTCCATGAACTGTGGCACGGGTAACTCCTCCTTCGACACAGCGCTTTCTCGGGATACCGATTGGCGTCTCGAAGCGAGAACCTAGTTCACCGCGGAGTTTTATGCATCAACTAGGACTTAGAGGTATGTCGGGCGAGTGATGCGGCTCAGGGTGTCATTGTCCTGCCCAGTAGGTCAACGAGGGAGCGCTACGCATTTCAACTGAATAGGTTTTGAGGCCACGTACTTTCGCTATAGGGATCTGCTGCTGGGCAGACCAAGCTCTCTTCGAAGATAGAAGGCGTCCAAGTCCAACGTCCGGGAGTCAGCACTGAACGTCAGTTGAAAGGCGCCGTTGCCGAGCATGGAGTTGCCGTCAATTTCGCGCAGGTCCTCTTCCAGGGACGATATGTCCTCTTCGCAGATGAACTTGACGTCACCATTCACGGAGTGCGGCCAGGATTGGCTAAGGAGACTCTCTCGGGCACGTATTAGCGCTTTGAGGACCGACGCTGCCTGGCGTTCGCCCTCGGCGTCGGCGGTCGAGTTAGTCCAGGCATGTATCTCTGAGTCGAACGCTTTGAGCGCGGCGTCGGCTGACGCCACATCCCTCAAGTACTGCTTGCCCGCCGCGCGAATACTGATCGCACCGGCAGTTGACGACGCGAGGAGAAGAGCAGCGATGGCCAGCACAGCAACAACGGGTGTTCTTTTCACGAATTCCTCCCCGAATCGTGAGAACTCCCGAATGTTACGTAGTAGCCATCGGCGCGTCAAGCACTCGTTGCGTAGAAGTTGCTCGGCGCTGGGTCAAGTCCGGGACGAGCTCGCATTAGGCGAAATTCGGGTGCCCATAACTCTCGATGAACGCCTGTTCGCGCGCGAGCGAGAGCGTGGAACTGCCTCGTGCAACTGGCAGTTAGGGACTTCCGCCCATCGCGCTCACAAGGGAGTCTCTCGTGATGCCTCGCTGCATAGCCCAGTCTTCGAGGGGTTGTTCGTCTATCGGGTCGGGCAATTCCAGCATTGCCTGATCGGCGACTTCACGAAATCCCGCCCTTCGCAGCCTGTCGATGACCTCTTGCTTGGCGTACTGCACGACACCTCCTCGCGCACTCTTTAACCCGACTCTACGTCGGACGACGAATTTCTACTCACCCTCCCTGAGGGCCATCGGAACAGTGACGGAGCGGGGTTACGGTAGTCCCAGTGCGACGACAACATCAGTTCCGGTCACGACGACCCAGGTCGTGGACCGTCGTCACATTGGTTGCCGCGATTGCGTTTTCTCTCTGTGGCGCTGGTCTGGCGAGTGGGAGCGCTGATTCACTCTCGAGTCACATAAGGTCGCCCATCGCGCGTCACGATTCGTCGGCGACGACTACGTCAGCGACCGTTATCCCAGCCGCGGTGCCGGTTCCCGCGGACGAGCGGTCGCTCGTTCGCATTGGCCAGTACTACTCCAACAGCATTACGCCCAAGTCAGTTGACGCCTCAGGCACGGGCCTGGTCTTTGCCCAGAACATGGTCTATCGACGCACGGTCTCGGTCTTCAATGCACGATCGGGCGCGTTAGTCAAGACCATCCCGGCCGCCGTTGATCTGGCGCACTTTGGGCTATCCGGCGGCGTGATCCAGGGAGCACCCGTCGAAGGTGCGTTTTCGCCCGACGCCAAGTACTTCTATATCTCCAACTACTCGATGTACGGACCCGGTCAAGGTCCCGAGGGTGAAGATACGTGTACCCCGAGTAGCGCGCTCGCGGCGGGCGACACTCCCGACTACGTCTTCCGAATCAATACAGAGAGTTTGAGCATCGATCAGGTCATCAAAGTCGGACTGGTTCCAAAGTTCGTGGCGGTGACACCGAATGATCGCTACGTCCTCGTGACCAACTGGTGTTCGTGGACGCTGTCGATCATTAGCGTTGCGTTGCACAAAGTCGTCGCGACGCTTCCACTTCCCGGCACGCCGCGCGGGATCGCTATTGACCCGAAGTCCCGATTCGCCTACGTGGCAATTATGGGCGGCGATGTCTTGGTCCGCGTGAGCCTCGCGGAACTCAAAGAAGTCGGGCAGATCTACGTCGGCTCGAATCCGCGCACCGTCGTGCTGAGCCCCAACGGTGAGTTTGCCTACGTCTCGCTCAACATTCCCGGCGACGTCGTGAAGGTGAACCTGCGAACCCAGCGCGTGGTCGCCGTCCGGCACACTGGAGTCTTATGCCGCTCACTCGTGATCTCCAGCGATGGTACGGCTCTGTACGTCGTCAACTACGGCAGCGCCACGGTCACCGAACTTCGCGCCTCCGACTTGGCCATCATCCAAACGGTGGCCGTGCCGTCGCAGCCCATCGGCATCACGTACGACCCGCTCACTGACGACGTATGGGTATCGAGTTACTCGGGCTATATCACCCGGTTCGCGACTCGCCCGACGCATTGACGACTCGTCGCATGCTGACCTGGTTACGCACAACGCACGGTATCGGCGAGCCACGCCTCGGCGGTGGGGACGTCGGGGCCGAGATTGAGGTTGAAGCGATCCCGAATAAGTGATTCGATCCGCCAGTCATGGCCAAACGCGCCGCGCAACTCGTCTTCGGTGACTCGGCGAGGGCCCCAGTTGCCGGGCTGACGGTCGCTGAAGCACATGAGGTGAAGGTGCCCGCCCAAGCGAAGTACTTGGTGCACAGAATCGAGGTACCGGACGCGATCGGCGTCATCCAGAACGTGGAACAAACCGCTGTCGACGATCGTGTCAAAGCTCTCGCCGAGTTGGTCCAGGTCGAGCGCGTCGAACACCTGAAAGTTGGCCTCGACACCGCGCGCCATCGGCTTGTGACGGGCGATCTCGATAGCACGAGGGGAGACGTCAACGCCGAAGGCGTGAGCACCATGTCGCGCGGCGAGAAGAGCGTGCTCACCGGTGCTACACCCCGCATCGAGCAGTGCGCCTCGGAGCGCGCCAGCCTCGGCGAGGCGCACGAAAGCTGGCTGCGGGCGACCGATGTCCCAGGGCGGCGGGGGGCCGGCGTAGGAGTCATCCCAGCCGTGTGGCACTTCGGTCGCGGTCATCCTTCATTCTCTCGCTTCTCCGTTGACTCCTTCACTCCGCCCGACCTGGCCGGCAACCTGTTGATTCTGTGAGATGGCCAATATAAATCTCAGGCGCGACGTATTGGCACCAGCGCACGCCCTGAATGCAATACTCGGCGAATGGATGTTCGAATCTCCGGGCAGCATGTCGGATCTGGTAACCGAGGGGAGCACTCATAGAGCATTCACCGAGCCAACAACGCGTCAGTCGAATCGTGCACTGGGTGGGCGACGTCACCGCCCGAGCGGGCGCGTCTGTCGCCATCACCCTCGTGCTCCTCATTTACGGCGTCGTGTTGGCGCTCAACGGATTTCCGGGAAAGTGGCAGACGGGATTTTCCACTGCAGCTGAGGCGGTGACCCTCGTAATGCTGTTCGTGATCCAGCACACTCAAAGTCGCCAGCAACTCGTCACTCAACTCAAACTTGATGAACTCATCCGTTCGTCGCCGAATGCGGACGATCTGCTCGTTCACTTGGAAGTTGCCGACGACGCCGAACTGATCGAGCGCGAACAAAGTCAGCTCGCCCACCACGATGCGGTGCGAGAACTCGACGACGAAGAGTAGTCAAAGCACACCAGGGTCAGACTTGGCTCACGACAGACCGACTTGACTCTCACCTTGGGGGAGACTGGATACTTGCCTTGTCGCGCAATTTCGCGACGACGAGGAATACGAGGCATGGAAGAAATCAGCACTGGTGAGTTCGCACGGCGATCGCGCTTGTCGGAGCCAACTCGTGGATCGCAAGTGCACATGACCACCCCGTCATTCAACGCGTCTTAGAATCTGCAGATTCCCGAAAGCGAGAGTGGGCGTGTGGCCTACGTAGTTGAGAGTGCATCACTGACCAAACGATATGGCGACGTGTTAGCCGTTGACGACCTGACCTTCAACATCGAAGCCGGTACGATCACCGGTTTCCTGGGACCCAATGGTGCCGGTAAGTCAACGACGCTAAGGATGTTGCTCGGTCTCGCAAAGCCCACGCGCGGTCACGCCACGATATTTGGCAAACCGTACGACCACTTGGAGGCTCCCGCGCTTCGCGTGGGTGCTGTCCTCGAAGCGACCGATTTTCACCCTGGAAGGTCGGGGCGCGATCACCTTCGAATGTTGAGCCGCGCCGTTGGACTACCCGACAGCAGAGTCGACGACGTCCTCTCGCTTGTCGAACTGCACGACGCCGCGAAGCGCCGGGTAAAGGGATACTCACTCGGTATGCGTCAGCGCCTCGGACTTGCGTCGGCTTTGCTAGGAAATCCCGATTTGCTGGTGCTCGATGAACCTGCCAACGGACTCGATCCCGAAGGTGTGCGATGGTTGCGTGACTTTCTCAGGGACTTCGCCTCGGGCGGGCGCACCGTGCTCATATCGAGCCACGTGCTCGCCGAGATCGCCCAGACCGTGGACCAGGTACTCATCATCAGTCACGGACGACTGATCATCGAATCGACACTGGACGATTTGACCGCTCGTGTGGGTGGGGTAGTGCGCGTGCAGAGTCCGAACCTCGACCAATTGGCCGAAGCGTTGCGACGAGAGGGGATCGTCACCACGAGAAACAACGACCACGCCCTTCTGGCTCAGGGAACGACGAGGGAGCACGTGGGTGACGTTGCGCTCGCCGAAGGCATTGCCATCTACGAACTTGTGACCGAAGGTTCTTCTCTCGAAGAGGTCTTCCTCGATTTGACCTCGAAAGAAGTGACCCAATGAATCAACTACGGGCCGAGCTGCTCAAGATCCGTTCAACGCGCACGACAATCGGCCTCTTGGCGGGACTGATCATTTTGGCGCTGCTCTTCACCATCTTGACGTCCACTTTGTCGCCAATGAACCAGTTGGTGACCGAGCAAGATCAGATCAGCCTGCTGAGCTTTGGGAGTATCGCGGGCGTCTTCGCTGCCCTAGCCGGCGTCATGCTGTTCACCAGTGAGTACCGTTTCGGGACGATTCGGCCGACGTCCCTATTCAATCCGAATCGGAATCGACTCTTCACTTCGAAGGTCGCCGCGGGCGTACTGTCGGGTCTCGTCTTTGGCGTCATCGGCGAAGGTCTCGTCTTTTCGATCGGCATCGCGATCTTCAAGATCCGAGGCGTTGACATTGTCATGTCCGGCGCCAACATGACCGAACTCATCATCGGTGCGATCGTAGGAACCGCTCTCTGGGGCGCGATTGGTGTCGCCCTCGGCGCGCTTGTCCCCAATCAAGTGGGCGCGGTGATCGCTCTGCTGGCCTGGGGCTTTGTCGTGGAGAACCTGGTCTTTGGCTTCCTGCCCAAGCTCGGACGATTCTTGCCAGTTCATGCGTCCGACGCGATGATGGGTCCCATCCAAAACAATCTGCTGCCCGGTAATGCAGGAGTGCTCATCATGGTGGCGTGGCCGTTGGTGCTCGCGATCATCGGGATGTCCTTACTGCGTCGGCGCGATGTCACGTAGGTTCTCGGACGAAACGAGAGTTCGGTTACCCGGGGATAGTGTTCTCACGGCACTTCTGAGCCCGTCTCGCCAATTTCATTTGCAATACACCTTCCAACAATGGATGTCGATCTCCCATCGACCTTGATGCTCGATTTTTGTGCAGCAAGGGTCGCAACTGATCCAAGACGGACTTTCGCTCCTATCACGGCGGGCAGCGATGGCTAGGTGAAGGCGCTCACGGCGATTCCCAAAAGATTCTGGGCGTGGCAACGGAGATTGAACCCGCACTTGCCGTCAGTGAAGCCAGTGGACCGCGGAGGGTTGTCACCTACGTACTTGGCTTTCGTGCTTGAACCTTGAATCCGAGCTTTGCGAGCACTGTGACAGCGCCACTTTTACCGCCCTCGAAATCACTAGAGGCAAGGCGCCCCCCGGTGGCGAACTCGTAGGCAGTTCCCAGGATTGCCTTAGGTGGATAAAGTCGCTTTTCCCAGACAAGGTCGTAACTCAACGTGCGACTGAAA
This sequence comes from Acidimicrobiales bacterium, assembly GCA_049801955.1. Taxonomy (GTDB): domain Bacteria; phylum Actinomycetota; class Acidimicrobiia; order Acidimicrobiales; family RAAP-2; genus RAAP-2. The sequence goes on along the minus strand of JBARLO010000039.1, from coordinate 37,922 downwards.
CCATGCTTGGCGAAAAACCTTTCAGGGCCAATCCGGTCATACTCGCGAAGGGCTCGCACTACGTGAGCGTCTTTCACCCGTTCCCAATCCACCATGTTCCACCTTCCTTTGTGGGCTGAAGAGCTTCGCCCGGGCGGCCATTACGTGACGTATCGCTTAATGAGCTGATCGGCAATGGCGTCGAGGTCATCCCCGATATAGGTCGGCTGCGGACCTACTCCCAACGGGGCGTTACCCTGGCGCAGAATGAGGGCTGCCTGCCACCCTGACGCCACGGCGCCCAGCGTGTCCCAGACATGACTGGCGATAAGGCAGATGCTGGCCGGACTTGCATTGAGTTCATTCGCCACGAATTGGTACGCCTCTTGGGCCGGTTTGTGGCGCTTCACCGTCTCGTCGACGCTGAACCGACGTTCAAAGAGATCGATCACCCCCGCCTTCTCCAATTGTCGCCCGGAAATCTCGAGGGTGTTGTCGGTGAGCGTGAACAGGCGGAATCCATGTTCTCGCAGCCGACGAAGAGCCCCCGGAACCTCGGGGTGCGCAGGCATCGAGGCGAACCGGTCGGTTAGTTCCGTCGAGTCGCCATCGCTGATCCTGATGCCTCTAGTGGCAGCGAGCATTCGCAGAACGGCACCCCCTATATCGGTGAACGGCACATACACACCGGCAAGAGTGAGCGCCTCGGAGTAGGTGATCAAACCGCCGAACCACAGTCGCATTGCGGCAGGGTCATCGAAGATCCGATCAAAAGTCGGACGGATCGTCTCCAGGTCGAGCAGTGTCTCGTTGACATCGAAAACGATGATCGGTCGATCAGGCATCGGCCCTCCTTTCGTGTGCACGGATAGTTCGTCTCGGAACGCGGGCGAAACCAATCTCGGGAATTCGATACCAGTGTGCCTAACTCAATGCGTCCAACGTTGCCTTTGCGACTCGAATTAAATCACGATGCGGCTAGTTGGTCAAGGTAAAAAGGGCGGGGGGTGAGGGTGGAGCCCAGGTTCCGATGACATCGAAGTCCAACCAACGATGAGCCCTTGTGATCGGACATCTACGGGTAGTGAGAGACAGCTTCGATGCGGGGGACGTTGCTCGACCAAAATACTTTGTACGGGTGGTGTTCTGGCACGGACAGCCGAAAGCGAATGCCCTCAGGCGTCGCCAGCGCACTCGAGAGAGACTGCGCTCGAGAGGTGCTTTCAAGAATAAATCTGCAGATCGTCAGAATGTCGCTTCAGAGCTTCGCGTCGGACGCCTCGAACTCATCAAGTTGTTCGTTGGCGATCTCGGAGTAACCCGTGTCGTCGCTCACTTCTTGGGACGGGGACGCTGAACAGTTTTAGATGCTGCAGCCCGAGACAGGAGTTCTTGGAGTTCGGGACTCTTATCATACTCCAGTTGAGCCTCGGTGACAACGCGGGCAGGCTGAAGCAGAATGCTCCCGTCCTCGTTTTCTCTAATCACAAAACTCTGATTTGGATGGCCCGTTAGAACGACGCGGCTTCGCTCATCGGTCCCGATAATGCTCATATCTCCTCCAAAGTGCGGGGGTACTAACACGAGGAAAGCCAGTGAGGTTGCCGCCTGGGCCTGGTTTCAAAGCTGCGACAGACTTCATTTGGCGGCAAGCAAACATCGCGCGAGTTGGGGGGGCATTGTGAGGGGGCACTCCTTACGCGTCGCCTCGTACTGGCTGCGAACCAACTTCGCGCGACGGTGGAGCAACTACCTGACAGTCACTCTCATCATCGGGCTATTGGGCGGTGTCTCCATAGGATCACTGACCGCGGCGCGACGCACCGAGTCATCGTTCACGGTGTTCTTGAAGCACACCAATCCCTCCGACATCAGCCTCTTGCTCTATGCGCCGAACGAAACCAAGTTGCTGTCGCGACTGCCGCACGTCAAACATGTCGAAACGATGTCTTACAACGTGTTCGCACTTCCGGCTGGTAAAGCGGGTGCCCCAAGACAACTTCCCGCGTTCGCGTCTGGCGACGTTGTCCCGATCGGAAGCCTGAACGGGGAGTACTTCAATCAGGATAAGCCGGCAGTCGTCGAGGGGCGCATGGCTAACCCTCGACGCGCGAACCAGTTCGTGTTAACCACGGTGGCCGCTCGACTCTTGGGTTGGCACGTGGGTCAGTCGATCCCGATGTACTTCTACACCACGGCGCAGACGCAACTTCCCGGTATTGGTACCGCCAAAGTCAAGCCGACCCTTCGACTAACGATGCACCTCGTGGGAACTGTCGTGTTTAACAACGAAGTCGTGTTAGACGAGGTTGACCGTTATCCGACGTTCATGCTCTTCACTCCAAAACTCACCCGACAGTTCGCCGCGGCGGGCGTGGACTACGACGACTACGCAATGCAACTTCAACAAGGTGCTCGCGACGTGCCGGCCGTGGAACGCGAAATCATTGCCGATCTTCCGAAGGGAACTAGCTATCAGTTTCACGTCACATCGGTGGTGACGGGCCAGGTAGATCGTTCCATCGAGCCCGAAGCGATTGCGCTCGGGGTTTTCGGGCTCATCACGCTCCTCGCAACCTTGGTCATCGCGGGCAGTCTCGTGGCACGTGTACTCCAGAGCGACGAAGATGATATGGAGACGCTACGAGCTCTTGGCGGTAGTCCCGCAATGATGATGAGCACCCGGCTGCTCGGGGTGCTGGGAGCCGTCGTCGCTGGCGCGGTGCTCTCGGTCGTAGCAGCGATACTCTTGTCGCCGTTCTCGCCCATCGGTCCGGTACGTGCGGTCTATCCAGATCGGGGAATATCCTTCGACTGGCATGCGCTCGGCTTCGGCTTCGTAGCCTTGGTCATCGTCCTCGGCGTGCTCGCTTTGGTCTTGGCGCGACGACATTCACTTAGGACGAGTGGCGCGAGACGGGCAATTCCCGTGAGCTCGAGAGCAGCACGTTTCGTCACCATCGCCGGACTTCCCCTTACAGCGGTCGTCGGAGTCCGCTTCGCCCTGGAACCTGGGCGCCGCCGTGATGCGGCTCCCGTTCGTTCGGCTCTGCTGGGTGCCGTCGTCGCGGTCACGATCGTCGTAGCGACACTTACCTTCGGCAGCAGCCTCAATACTCTCATTTCCCATCCGGCTCTTTACGGGTGGAACTGGAACTACGCGCTCACTTCGAGCAGCGGGAGCGTGCCTTCCGCAGCGACGAGCCTGTTGAACGGTGATCCCTACGTGAAGGCGTGGTCACCGTCGAGCTTTCCAAACATCCAAATAGACGGCGTAACCGTTCCGGTCCTCGCCATGCCGCCACACTCGAAGGTGACTCCGCCACTGCTGTCGGGGCACGAAGTCGACGCGGGAAATCAGATCGTTCTCGGCGAGGCGACAATGCAAGAACTGCACAAGAAAATCGGCGACACGGTAATTGCTTCCTACGGTACGCCGCGCGACGCTCCGATCTACCTGCACGGAGTGCTCACCATTGTCGGCACGGCTACTCTGCCCGCCGTTGGAAACCCACAGAACCTTCATGTCTCCATGGGGACGGGCGGCATCGTCTCGAACCTCGTTGAGTCCTCAGCGATGCGCAAGGCCCTCGCGAGCCCGTACCCCACGTTGAACGGACCGCCGATGGTGTTCGTTCGACTCCGATATGGCGTATCCATTCCTAAGGCTCTTTCTTCGTTGAAGAAAATCGCCACAGCGGGCAACCTTGCCTTTACGAAGGTCCCCGACGGTGGGGGAGACGGCGACAGTGTGGTGGTTCTGCCCGTTCAGTATCCCGCCGAGATCGAGAACTACCGCTCCATTGGCGCCATTCCGGATGTGCTGGCTCTCGCGTTGGCAGTGGGCGCAGTTGCGGCGCTCGCGATCACGCTCGTCGCGTCGGTCCGACGACGACGACGTGACTTGGCACTGTTGCGAACGTTCGGTTTTACTCGGCGCCAATTGATGTCGACCATAGCCTGGCAGGCTTCGGTGGCCGGGGTTATCGGCATAGTCCTAGGTCTGCCACTAGGCATCTTGACGGGACGATCGTTGTGGATCGTATTCGCCCGATATATCGATGCGGTGCCGCAGCCCACCGTTCCTCTTCTTTCGATGATCGTCGTCGTCGTCGCCTCGTTGGTACTGGCAAACCTTGTGGCGGCGATGCCGGGCCGCAACGCCGCTCGCACATCCACCGCCCAGGTGTTAAGAGGCGAATGAGCGCTTTCTGCCTCGCGAATTTGAGTCCTATTTCCTGTCATTCAACGTAAGGAGTAGACGTAGAAACTCGATCTAATTGGGAATTCGCTCAGTGCGTCTGTGAGACTCAGTACGCCGCCCGGGACTTGAACCCGGAACCTGTTGATTAGAAGCGAGATCCATTGCGTTTGGCGGTGCTGTTCTGGTTTCGTGTGTCCAGAATATTCAAGCGAACGTGTTGTTTTGAGTTGATCTAGTTTATCTGAATTGAACTGATGTATGGGACTTTCAGTGGGATCTCTTCGAGGTAAGCGTTGTTCCGAATAGTTCGCGTCGGGGTCCGCGAGATTGGTGTGGTAATGGCCTGAGGCGGATGAAATCCCCGCGGAGTAATCGCTAACGGTTCGCAGCGAGATTCAGTGCCGGAAAAGGAGGAACGGCACGCTCAAAACCTCCTACAGCACGCGCGCGCCAGTGCGTAGGTCCCATCCGACACGACGTTCGGTGCGCTCTCTCGCATATTCGCAGGCTACGGTCGTTCGAATCTGTTCGCTTAAAAGTTCAGTTCGGTCGACGGTTAGTGTTTGAAAATGGTGGGGCTCCCAACGGGCACCGTAACGATGATGTTTAGTGACATCGAGGGATCGACAACACTTTTGCATCGGCTCGGCGAGCAGTACGCGGCGGCTCTCTTCAGTCAGCGCGCTCTGATGCGAGCGGCCATCGTGGCCAACGATGGCGTCGAGATGGGAACCGAAGGCGATAGTTTCTTTGTCGTTTTTCAGTCGGCGATCGGGGCGGTGCGATGTTGCGTGGAGGCTCAGCGTTCCTTGTCAACACACGATTGGCCCGAGGGCGACAACGTTCGAGTGCGAATGGGTCTTCACTCTGGTGAACCAGTTGGGTATGAGGACCAGCGTCAATACATAGGCGTGGACGTCCATCGAGCGGCGCGCATCGCGGCGACCGCCCACGGTGGTCAGGTGGTTTTGTCCGAAGCCACGAGACATCTCGTCGAGTTCCAGCTACCCGGTGAGGTTTCGGTAAAGGACCTGGGGTTTCATCGCCTGAAAGACCTGGAGGAACTCGAACACATCTATCAGCTCTTAGCCCACGGTCTTGAGGAGCAATTCCCGCCCCTGAAGAGTATGGGCGCGGAGACCAATCTTCCGACTCGTCTGACACCGCTAGTCGGGCGCAGTGGCGAAGTCGAGCAACTTTGTGCGACCGCACGGGCGCCCGACGTCAGGCTCGTTACGCTCACTGGCCCGGGAGGTGTGGGGAAGACACGGCTCGCTCTCGCGGCCGCGACTTCTCTGGGACACGCCTTTCGAGACGGTGTGTATTTCGTCTCACTGTCCGGAGTGCAGGACGAAGAGGCGATGTGGTCGACAATCGCTGACACGGTCAATATCTCCAGCGAAGGTTCGCAAGAGAACGCCGTCACCGCTCACCTCGCGGACCGTCAGGCGCTTCTGGTGCTCGACAACTTGGAACAAATCCACGCCGCGCCGACCGTTGTCACCACACTGCTCGATGCGGGCGCCCATTTGGTGGTGATCGCTACTTCTCGTGGGCCGCTCCACCTTCTAGATGAGCACGAGCACGGGGTACTACCACTCGAGTTTCCGACGGGCGTCGATCTAGACGCAGTGGAGGCGTGCAGCGCAGTGCGTTTGTTTGTCCAGCAGGCACGATTGATCAGACCGGCTTTCACACTCAACGCCAGCAACGCCGCCGATATTGCAGGCATCTGTCGTTCACTGGACGGTCTGCCACTGGCGATCGAGCTAGCGGCGGCTCGCGTCAGGCTCCTGACCCCGAAGGCGCTCCTCGCTCGCCTCGCGAGCAGTCTCGAGCTTTCCGCCGGTGACGTCGGGCGTCCGTCGCGCCAGCAAACGGTGCGAGCGACGATCGAGTGGAGCTACCAACTCTTGACCCCCAGGACCGCACAAATCCTGCGGCGATTGGGCGTCTTCGCGGGCGGCTGCGATCTCGAGGCGTTTGCTGCGGTCGCCATCCAAGACAGTGTGGTCGACCCACTGAAAGTTGCGCAAGATCTCCTCGATGTGAGCCTCATCACCATTGGCGAGGGCGTCGAGGGCGATCCCCGCATCGACCTATTGGAAACCATCCGCCAGTACTCACTTGAATGCCTCGGCGCAGCGGGCGAGTTCGAAGAGACGCGCCTTCGGCATGCCCTTCATTACGCCGACGTGGCCAAAATCGCGGATGCACAAGTGCGTGGCGCGGGATCTCTTGCAGCGTTCGACAGGCTTGAAGCCGAGCACGACAACATGCGCGCGGCACTTGACTGGTCTCTTTCTCACGAAGATGGCATTGACACTGGGTTGCGTCTCGTCGAGGCTCTGGCGTATTTCTGGTACCGCCACGGCTATGCCACGGAAGGTCGACGCTGGCTCCTGCGGGCGCTCGAGTTGACCCCGGACCAATCCAAGCCGCGCCTCGGCATCATTACCCACTGGCTTGGAGTCTTGACGCAACAACAGGGAGACATCGAAAACTCGCTTGTCTATCTGGAACGTAGTCTCTCGATCGCGCGCGAACTCGGAGATCGAGATCAACAGGCACGCGAGCTCAACAGCCTTGGCATCACGTACGACGCAGTTGGCGATTTGGATCGAGCACGCTCCCTGCTCGAAGAAAGCGCCGAGATTGCGCGCTCGATGGGTGACAATTACCGACTCGCCGCCGCGTTGACGAACCTCGGGCACGTCGAAAGTTACTCCGGAAACCATGACCGCTCTCTCCAGATCTTGGAAGAGGCGCTCAAGCTCGACCAGGAGGCCGAGGACATGCTGGGCGTCGCACTGGATCGGCAATCACTCGCCGCCACTAACCTGCGCGCCGGCAACATACAACGCGCCGACGAACTGCTGTCGTCCATGTTCGACTATCTCGCCCGTTCCGGGGACGTCCAGTTTTATCTCACGACGCTCGAGATATCGGCGTGTATCTCTACGGAGCTTGGCGACGCGATACGGGCGGCCCGATTATTCAGTGCGGCGGAAGATCTGCGACTTAAAGCATCGATGCCGAACGACGAGCGCTCGCAGACGGAGATCGAGGGTTACATTATTCGGGCTCGGACGGCCGTCTCGTCTGAGGCATGGGAGGCGGCGCTGAGTGCCGGCCGCGATCTAAGCAACGAGGAGATGATCACATTGCTCCGAATGAATAGTGAAGGTCACCCTCCGGCGTCGTCCGGATGACGTAATCGTGCAATACGGCAGGATCAACCTCGAAGAGGGGTTTCAAGGTAACGCCGATGGGCGAGTTCAGGAGCCTGGAACGCGTCGTGGTGTGCGACCGTTGAGATCCGGGCGCAAGAAGTCGGCCAACTCGGAGCACGAAAAACTAGGCTCTGACAAGGATTTACAAGCAGTGCGCCGGCCGGGACTTGAACCCGGAACCTGTTGATTAAGAGGTCTGCACAACGTGTTTCCGTTAGTTGCAATGCGTGACAAATCCCTTTGTTTGCAAGGAAAGCGTGTTGCGATTGTTGATCCTGGTTGCCAGGTGTTGCCGTAAATTCAGGACTGAATTCAGGACTGTTGGCTTGAGAGCCACGTTTGCGAGCACGCTCGGGAGTGTTCGAGCTGACCCCGACAATGGGCAACTCTTGGGCTCCGCCTGTTGATTTTCGATAACAGGTTCGCGTGGCACTCGTCGGATTATCGACTTGTTGGAGAGGCTCCGTGCCTACTTCTCGCGGCGCCTCAGCGACGCCGAAGCGGCTATCCCGCTGGTCGCCGGGGCTCTAAGAGAAATCGTCCGGCGACATGAATGTTGAAATGTCGGAACTGAGTGTGTGTGGCGAGTCGAGTCGTTCAGCGAGATCGACGATGACATTCATGTCAGGGACTTCGTAGTCAGGATCAACCCAATCGCACCGCACGCACGTTCCGCCGCCAACTCGATACGAGCCGCACGTCGCGCAACGCTGATGCGGTCCGGCCGACCACCTCACGCGCGCCGCCGTCATGGTCGAGATAAAATGGCTAACGGCCGCCACGCCGATCTCCGCGTCGTAACTTCCCGCGTTCTTAGCGTGGGTCAATTGATTGACCAAGTCCCACGTCTCGCGCGTCAACTTCTTGAGGTACGAACGTAACTGCTCGCCCGAGGAACCCCTCGCGAGGTGATTGACCAGGAGCTCGCTCCAGCCGACGACGTCGGCCTTCTTCGGAGCCTCAGCACCAGACGACACCAGGTCGACATCCGCAATCTCCGAGGCGAATGTGACCATGCATTCGCGAAGTCGAACGCCTACGGCTTGAAAGTCCTCTGCCTCTCGACTATCCGACATTCCTTCGACGGCTTGCTGCCAGGGCACAGTTCCCCAACCTTTCGGCCGAGTCTCTCGCTGGAGGTATGGCGTGAGAACCGGTGTGACATTTCTCTGCGTATGGGTGTCATATAGGAGGAAGCACGATCGCTCGGCGCGGAGGAGGACTTCAATATGGCACGAATTCAAGGAGTACCAAAGAGCAAGGCCTCTCCGACGGCGAAGATTGCCTACCGCTTTGGGCCCAAGATGATGAAGAAGCTGAATAGGTCGCTCGTGCGGTAGTGGCGGGCGGCGTTGTCTCGCAAGCAGACCGCTCGCTGAACAGACGATCCCAGCGCCGAGGGCCCCGGTGCACGGGACTCGCGCCAATTGCCCACCTCATGGGTACATTGTGGCGTGTCCGAGTTACCAGAGATGCAAGCCCTGTCTGAACGACTCGACGCGCTGATCGCGGGCACCTCGTTGCTACGCGCCGACGTGCTCGGGTTCTCATCCCTCAAGACCTACGCGCCCACGCCCGACTCCCTGCTGCACCACCGGCTCGTATCTGTGTCTAGAAGGGCCAAGTACCTGGTGTGGGAGTTTGATGACGGAGTCCGAATTGCGTTGCACCTCTCTCAAGCTGGTCGTTTAGATGTTGAGCAGCCGCCTATGCAGACTCGGCCTCGCGGATCGGCCGTGCGATTCGTCTTCGGTCAGGGCGACGCTGGAACCGAAGGACCGGGGATCGGCGTGCTCGTTCGCGAATATGGCACTCATCGCAAGGCCTCGTGGTGGGTGCTCTCGCCCCATGAGGAGGGACCGCTGGCAGGCCTTGGGCCCGAACCGGGAAGCAAGGAGTTCGCTGAATTCATCCGTACCAGTACTTCGAAGCGCCGCCTCACGACCGACCTACGCGATCAGCACGTGGTATCGGGCATCGGTCGCGGTTGGGGCGACGACATCTTGCACCGAGCTCGCCTGTCACCCTTCGCATCGTTCAGCGCGTTGACACCCGAGCAGCGCGAGTCCTTGCTGAGCGCCGCTACCAGTGTGTTGGAAGAAGCACTCGAACTCGAGCGGACTCGCGAAGGCGGACTCTCGGAAGCAAAACTTGGCGGCCGCTTCAAAGTGCACGGTCGCGCGGGAGAGCCATGCCCCGCCGCGTGTGGCGATACGTTGCGCCGCGTGTCGTTTGAGTCCTACGAGATTACGTACTGTCCCACGTGCCAGACGGGCGGCAGGCAACTCGCTGACCGCCGTTTGTCTCGTTTGCTCAAATAGCGCGACTCGCCTCCAGAGTGCCGTTCCGAATACGTAAGAACGGCCGTGCGAAGTTGGCTCTAGATCGACGTGCGCGGTGTCAGGCGCACTAAGTTTGGCCCATCGACGCGGAGCGGAGGAGCACGTGGAACTCAACGAGCCACTCACTGAGACGCGGTGGCGGAGCGTCCGACGGTGGTGGGCGAAGGGCGTCATTGCAACGAACCACTACATGACACAGCGCGAACTCGAAGAGCGACGGAGTGTCCGCGAGTACTACACGACACACCTCTCAGCTCGGCTCGTGGTGTGGGGAGTCGTGCTGGGCGTTCTCATTGACGTAGTGGGAATGGTCATGTGTGGCTCCAACAACGGAACCGAGTCGGACTTCGGCTACGTGGTCGTCGTCCTCGGACTTGCCGTGACGTTCGTTTCCAGTCGCTTCGCAGCAAACGTCAGAGCGTCGCGGATTCGTGGAACCGTTCCAAGTTCGTTCCCGCAACGTCGCTCGTGGGAGTCAGTGAGGTGAATGGATCACGCCAGGTGCTGTCTCGAATCGGTTTCTTCGCTACTCATTTCGTGCCTCTTCGGGGCCCGTCATTCGCCCCAAGAGCGGGAATGTCGACGAGATCACCGCGAGCGAGGCGAGCACGCCGGCAAGAACGACGACATAGAACAGCGCGTCGGGGGTCTGTAGCGGAGTGCCAAGCAGTGCCTTCATTGAAAGTTCGGCGGCAATGAGCGCGGCAGTAATCGAAATCACAACGCCGGCGACGAGCGGCACGACGCCTTCGAACGCGATTACGCGCCGCAACATGCTGAGGGGTGCTCCGCTGAGGCGTAGGAGGCTAAACGAGCGCCGTCGATCCTGCACCCCGCTCGCTACGCTGACGGACAGGCTGCAACTGGCAATTAACAAGCTTGCGGCAATGATGACCTCGGTAAGGTGCTGACCCTCACTCAGAGACTCCGTCGTCGCGGGATTGATCGATCCCATGACGAGGGGCAGCGCGAGGTGGGGAAACGCCACCTCCAAAGAGGTACGGACTCGCTCGATCGCGGACGCACCTTCGTTAGTGCTCACGACGACCGCGTCGAGCGAGTGTGCGCGAAGCTCTGTCAGAGAGACGTGAGCGCTCGGCCAGACGGTGGCGGCCTGGACTGACTCGCTCGTTACCTGTACGACTTGACCGTCATCAAAAAAGTCGGGCGTAATCGACGCGACCTTCGCTCCCGGTGCGCACCGGCCGAGCGATGGCACCTTTGCGAGCTGATTACACGCGACGAGGCCAGTGGGACCCCTCCCGTCGTTGTCCGTTCGTCCGTTACCCCCGGGAGCCGCGTAGATCTCGAGAACACCGCGCACGCCTTGGCTGGTATTCAACGTCGTCAGCGAGGTTGCGTCCTGTGCCGGCACGGTCGTCCACGAATAGTCGCCTCCGACCATGCCGTAGAACTGGTCGACGACAACACCGCGGTCGCTCGTACCGCTGACACTTGGCCCGAGCGAGGTGCGAATCGTGGCGAGAACGCTAAAGAGCAGTGTGACCACAAACACGGCAAGCACGAGACCACTGATGGCGCGGAACGCTCCACTTGGATTGTCGGAGAGTCGGCGCGCGGCGACGAGAAAAGAGGGGCGTCTCGTTCGCCATGCGAGCAGTCGAGCGCCGACACGAGTGAGCCACGATCCAGAGACCACGAGCCCGATCATTGTGAGCAGGAACCCAAGAACAAAAATAGGAATCAGGCCGACGTCACTTTGCGCGTTCGTCGTAGGGCTCGCCGACGCGGCGAGATATCCGAGAGTGGCGAGACCCGCGAAAAGGGGAGCGAGTCGCAGCGCACGTGGAGCGGCGGGCGTCGTGCGCCGGCTTACCCCAAGGGGGGAGACGACGACGTTTCGCAGGGCAACGATCGCCACGAGTGCCGCGGCGATGGGCACCCCGAGGAGCACGCCGAAGACGTCCACGGGTCGAAGAGAAAGGTCACCGGGAAACGTCGTCGATCCTGTCAGCGTGAAGCGAGCCAGCAGAGGGTGAAGCGAGAAATAGAGTCCGAATCCGACGACGACTCCTGCGAAGGCGGCGATCGTTGACTCCACTGCCGCGATGATCGAGATCTGGCGAGGTGTCGCACCGACGAGCCGCATAGCGGCGAAACGTTGCTCACGGCTAGCGGCGGCGAGTCGTGTCGCGGTGGCGATGAAGATCAGCAGAGGAAAGAGAAGCGCGCACGCCACGACCGCGAGCAGAATCTCGACGACCGTCGCGTCGTTGCCACCGGGTCCGCTCTTGCCGGATGCGGTGTTGAGTGCGGTGATCTTCGATCCACTCTCAGAAAGCTCGCGCGCGGATTCGCCCACGACAATGACCAGTGAACTCGGCGACGCCAGTGCGGCGTTGTCGATCGTGCCCACGGACGTTGCGCCGAAACGGTCGCTGAGTTCGTCGGGCGGCGTTGAAGACAGTAACTTCTGCATGGCGGGCGAGGCGTAATACTCACCGGGGAGGGGAAGATGCGCGACGCCTGGAATGGCGAGAGGTTGTGCCCCTGTCGACGCCACGTCCACTTCGTCGATCGTGAGGTTTCGGTACTGATCGGTCGTCACGAGCCACCACAGAGAGGGCGTTCCCTTTGCAACCGGGGCGCCTTGGGGTTGCGTATTGAGCCACGCCGCCCTCGCGTCCTGTGCGCTGAGCGCATTGAAGCTCGCGAGCGAGACCATCAGAATCATGACTCCGAGCGCTATCGCGACGGTCGTCACGAGGAGACGCGCCAGCGATTGCTTGCCGCCGTTGAGCGTCAAATGAAGCCCCAGGCGAATCACGAACGCGCTCGATCGGAGGCCAAGGTCGTTACGATCCCGTCGCGGACGACGACTTCGCGATGCGCGTAGGCGGCCACCCTCGGTTCGTGAGTGACGAGGACGACCGTCGTACCTTGATCCACGACTGAGCTCACCAGCAACTCCATCACGAACTCACCCGTGAGCGAGTCCAGTGAACCGGTTGGTTCGTCAGCGAAAAGGACACGCGGATTTGTCACCATCGCACGCGCGAGCGCGACACGCTGCGCTTGGCCACCCGACATTTCCCCCGAACGGTGCTGGGCCAAACCCTTGAGGTCGAGGCGCTCCAGCCAGGACCGTGCCTCCTTGAGCGCAGAAGCTCGGCGAGCCCCAGCGAGCAGCAGCGGCAAGGCGACGTTTTCCTCGGCGCTCAATTCGGGGACGAGCTGACCAAACTGGAAGACAAAGCCGAAGTGGTCCCGACGAAGGGCGCTGCGCTCGCGCTCTCTCAACGTGTCGGTGCGCTCGCCATGAAAGAGCGTTTGGCCGTTGTCCGGGACGAGAATGCCAGCCATGCAGTGAAGCAGCGTCGATTTGCCGGAGCCGCTCGGACCCATTATCGCCAATATCTCGCCCTCCACCACTGTAAGGTTGGCTCCTCGAAGCGCCGGCGTCGCTCCGAATGACAGCTCGACGTTGCGCGCTTCAAGCAGTGCACGACCAGAGCTGACCAAGCCAGTGGACGGGGCACGGCTCATGAGCACACGAACTGGCGAAGCGCACCGAGTCGAGCAGCCGTCGTGTCGATCCATCTCAGATCGGCCTCAAGATGAAAGAGTCCGTGATCGGCCAGTAGCGAGTCGACCAGATCTGTCGAGCGCTTGAGTTGAGTGAGCTCGCGCATTCGCTCGATATGGGCTGCTCGCTGCTCGTCGAGATATGTCTCGGCGGACTGTCCGAGCATGAGGGCGAGCACCACCTTTACGAACAGCACGGTCTGTAAATCAGGATCGGGCTTCACTGGTTCCCTCAGCCAGCGGTCGACCTCGACCTTCCCCATTTGGGTGATGTCGTATCGCTTTCGGTCGGGCCCCTCTCCGGGCTCGATATCCACCACCGCCACTTTTCCGTCGCGGGCCAGTCGAGCGAGCGTGGAATAGACCTGGCCAAAATGAAGCGGTTTCCCGCGGCCAAAAAAGGCGTCGTAGTCGCGTTTCAGGTCATAGCCATAGCTCGGTTCACGCTCGAGCAAGCCAAGAAGGGCAAAGGGAACACTCATAGAGCAGAGAATACACTGGGTGTATAGCCGGGTCAATGGATGCTCAACCTCGAGTTTGGCAGAGCACTTAGATCCTGATACAACACAAATTTGTGTTATCTCAGGAGACTGTGTACGGCAGTCGCGGCGCGAGCGCATTCTCCTACCCGCTCATTCTCCTTCCGTTCATTAGCTCGGCGTTCGTTCCCACGAACACCATGCCAGGCCCGGTGCGCGCCTTCGCCGAGCACCAACCGGTGACATCCATCGTTAACACGCTTCGCGACCTATTTACACGCCAGCCGGTCGGTACCGATATCTGGATCGCTTTTGCCTGGTGTATCGGAATCACTCGGTGCGCCGGCCGGGACTTGAACCCGGAACCTGTTGATTAAGAGCGAGTTGCGTACTGTTTTGTGATGTATTTATCGTTGCGCATGTCTTGGAAATTTAAGCAAACGTGTCGTTTTGAGTTGGCCTGGCTTACTTGAGTCGAACTGGTGTGTGGGATTTTCTGTGGGATTTTCCACACCGGCTTAGGGACGACGAGCTGTTTAGAGGACTCAAACTTCGCGACCGGTTTTCTCAACTGAGCCAAGCTCGCCTGATGAATCTCTATGTCCGCCACCTTCCGGGTCTTTCCTTTTCGTGCCTCGTTCGAAGTACTGCCGCGACTGACTCACGAAGGCAGTAATCGTCTCATCTCAACTCGACTATCAGATCCGGCTCCGTTGCATTTCTAACCTCGTCAATGGTCACTCCGGGCGCAAGTTCTCGGAGCACGAGACCCTCCGCCTCAACGTCAATGACGGCAAGATCAGTAATGACTCTCTGCACGCAGGTCCTACCTGTCAGCGGAAGCGAGCATTCTCGAACGAGTTTGTAGTGCCCATCACGCGAAGTGTGTTCCATCATCACGATGACTCGCTTTGCGCCGTGCACGAGGTCCATCGCTCCACCCATCCCCTTTACCACCTTGCCGGGAATCATCCAATTTGCGAGATCCCCACTGCTGGAGACTTGCATTGCGCCGAGCACGGCGACATCGATGTGGCCACCTCGAATCATTGCAAAGGATGCGGCCGAGTCAAAGAACGACGCGCCCGGCACAACCGTTACGGTTTCCTTGCCAGCGTTGATGAGGTCGGGGTCCACTCTGTCTTCCTTCGGGTACGGACCGACTCCGAGTATTCCGTTTTCAGAGTGAAGAATTACCTGACGATCTGCCGGAATGAAGTTTGGCACAAGCGTAGGAAGTCCAATCCCTAAGTTGACGTATTGCCCATCGAAAAGTTCCATCGCGACCCGAGCTGCAAGTTCATTGTGAGAGCGTCCGGTCACAGCGCTACTGTCCGTCGCTCGACTCGTTTTTCGATCTGAGTTGCAACAACCACTCTTTGGACAAATATCCCAGGCGTATGGACGCGCGCCGGGTCGAGTTCCCCCGGCTCGACAAGTTCTTCGACCTCCGCGATAGTTATGTAGCCGGCAGTTGCACAGAGGGGATTAAAGTTTTGGGCGCTTTCTTCGTACACGAGATTGCCGTGACGGTCACCCACTCGGGCGTGAACGAGGGCGAAATCGGCGCGTATGCCATATTCCAAGATGTACTTCTGGCTGTGAAAAATCCGGACTTCCTTGGCGGGCGAATCGAGAGCTATTCCGCCCCCTTCGCTGTAGCGCCAGGGGAGGCCCCCTTGCGCCACTTGAGTTCCGACTCCTGCAGGTGTATAAAACGCGGGAATACCGGCACCCCCGGCCCGCAATCTTTCCGCGAGCGTCCCTTGAGGTACGAGCTCCACTTCGAGCTCACCTGAGAGATACTGGCGCTCGAACTCCTTGTTTTCTCCAACGTACGAAGATGTAGTTCGCGCAACTCTTCCATGAGACAGTAAGAGTCCAAGTCCCCAATCATCGACGCCACAGTTGTTGCTCACTATCTCCAGCTGGGTGGCACCATTCCTCAAAAGTGCTTCGATCAATATTGAAGGGATTCCGCACAGGCCGAATCCTCCGACCGCGATTGAGGAGCCGTCGGGTATGTCCTTGAGCGCTTCGTCGGCACTGCAAAATGTCTTGTCCACGTGGTCCCTGTCTCTTTTGTAGTACTCGAATTTCGGTGACCCAACCCCCAACGAGAGGCTGCCCGCGATTGGCAGCCTCTCGTTGGATCATGTCTTCAGCGTTCTCGAAGCCAAATCTCCTAACCAGTAATGGAGAAGTTCGAGAAGGTTGCTCCGCCCATGACGCCTGGGTCTTCCGAATCCGCGAACATACCCACGTCTTCGGTGGCGTCGGCCCCCGTCAGCGTCTCGGTACCAATCGTTGTCCACGTCGTTCCGTTGGTTGAGTAGTACGCCGTGACCGATGACGTACTTGTTCGCGTGAGGCGGAGCCAGATAGGAGCTGCGAGGCTACCGACATCGACGTTGTCGTCCAGACCA
Organism: Acidimicrobiales bacterium; assembly: GCA_049801955.1. Taxonomy (GTDB): domain Bacteria; phylum Actinomycetota; class Acidimicrobiia; order Acidimicrobiales; family RAAP-2; genus RAAP-2. The sequence continues at coordinate 21,713 of JBARLO010000039.1, read as the reverse complement.
CCCGAGCTGTTGTTGTCCCACTGAAACGAGACGCCGTCAGCACCTGCGGAAGGGTAAACAATGAGGGTGCAATAACCCAAAGCTGAACCTGCGCCCTGGATATTGTCACGGAGCATGAGGCCTGCCTTGGCGTACGTACCAGAGTCGACCTGAGAGTTCACTTCTACCGTCGTCGTGCTAGTCGAATTTGCGCTGCTGGGCTCGTAGACGGCACCGTAGTCGTCGGTGGACTGCCACACGTCGGTGCCTTCCGCATTGATCGTCGTGGTTCCGCCTGATTGAATGAGCGCGGCCGATGTCGAAGCGAATGGTGCGAACCCAGAGTTGGTGATGGCAAAGTTCGAGAATGTCGACTGATTGACTACACCTGAGTCCTGGGAGTCCGCGAACATTCCGACGTCTTCCGTCGAATCGGCTCCGGTCAAGGTTTCGGTGGCGATCGACGTCCACGACGTTCCGTTCGTTGAGTAGTACGCAGTGACAGACGACGTGCTGGTTCGTGTCAATCTCAGCCAGACGGGTGCTGATACGCCCGACACCCCAGTTAATTCATTGAGTTGTCCTGAGCTATCACCATCCCACTGGAACGTGATACCGTCGCCCGGGTACACCGCCAAGATTGCATATCCGAGCGAAGTTCCCGCACCCGGAATGCTGTCGCTCAACATCAAGCCAGCTTTGGCGTATGTCGACGTGTCGTCCTGGCTGTCCACCTCCACAGTTGTCGAGCTCGTCGAGCTGGCCCCACTCGGATCGTAGACGGCCCCAAATTGGTTCGTGCCCTCCCAGACATCAGAGCCCTCTGCGTCAATTGTGTATGAACCATTGTTCGAGTTGACGATCGAGGAAGTCGTGGACGAATACGTAGAGAACGGGTTGTTCGACACACTGAAATTAGAAAAAGTCGCCCCACCAAGAGCGCTCTCAGTCTGAGAGTCCGCAAACATTCCGACGTCTTCAGTAGCGTCGGATCCCGTCAACGTGAGTGTCCCCACGGAAGTCCAGGTCGAGTCATTCGTCGAGTAATACCCAGTTAGCGAAGTTCCACTTCTGGTCATTCGCAACCAGATGGGAGCAGATACGCCCGAAACACCGTCGGAGTCGTTGAGATCGCCCGAACTGTCGTCGTCCCATTGGAGAGTGACGCCGTTGCCGGGATAGACCGCCAGAATTGCGTAGCCGAGCGATGTTCCGGTTCCGGGAATGCTGTCATTCATCATGAGACCAGCCTTTGCCCAAGCCGAGGAGTCAACTTGACTGTCGACCTCAACGGTTGTCGAGCTGGTCGAGCCCGCCCCACTCGGAACATAGATGGCACCAAACTGATTGGTTGCACCCCAAACATCGGATCCAGCAGTGTTGATTGTGTAGGTGCCCTCTGACTGGGAAAACGATGCGTTGGCGTTGGCTCCCGTCGAGTAAGTCTGGAACGGATCGCCGTTTCGCTGAAGACCTGCCAAATATTGATACGAACCTTGAAGGCCCGCCCCGTCGATAGTGGCTGATGCGGCGGTGGTGTTTGCGTTGGTGCTAAGTCCAGTGACAGTTTGGCTTGAGGGGCACTCGCTATTTATGCCGTTATCTCCCGCAGCGCCAATCGGATTAGCAACATCATCATCAAACGTGATGGTAGAGCAATCGTCCCAACTATTGGCATTATTAAAAGCCCAAGAAATACCGCTGTCATCATTGATCACGACGTTGTTGTCGACTGACCATCCGGTGCTGCCTTCATCGAGGTACACCCCGTAATTGGACGCCCCGCTAGTTGGGTTCAAGACATAGTTGCCCGAGATCACGCCATCCGGCTGAGGTCCAAGGTTGTAGATGCCACCACCGTCTTCTTCAACAATGTTGGTATTCGTGATGTAGTTGTCTAAGACTTCATTGCCAGTGTCGATCGATGGCAGAGTGTCCTCGGATCCCCAGCCCCAGCCCGTCGAGATTCCCGTATAGTCCGCGTTCTCAATGTCGTTATATTCGATCGTTACGTCCCTGGTGTATCCGGTCCAGACGCCCACGCCACCTTGATACTCGTCGGCGACATTATTAATGAAGTTGTCGCTGACGGTATCGCTCGAGTCAATCAGATTCGAATTGGACTGATTGGGGTTGGTCACGCTTCCGACTTGTACGGCGTTACCTCCGACATCGTCGAAGGAGTCGCCACTTATCGAAGAGTCCTGAGTTCCACCATCGAACGTGATTCCTGAGGTACCCAGGTCTTGAAATGTGTCTCCCGCAAATTCGACACTGCGGCCCGCGTGAACCTCAACCGCGGCCGCCATGGCTACCGCGCAGCTGCCCCATGGAGAGCCGTCCTCGCTCGCGCCGCCGGTTGGTGTCACGAAACTGTCGTTGTTCCAGTCTTCAGAACATTCGAGATTGGGAAATTCGATGTCTGCCTGCATTTCGGCCATGCCCGCAGTGTTTCCAAGTGTGGTGTCTTGGAAGGTAATACCGGAGAAATCGACGCCGGTAACAGGTGAACCTGAGGTGCCGTTGAACTGTACAAGTGTGGGAATGGCACCGACTTCAGCGTCGGCTGTGGACATGTTCTCCCCAGCAGCTGGGATGAAGTAGATCTTGTTGGTTGAAGTATTAATCGCAAATTGATTCGGCCCATCGAGGTATTCTTCGGCGTTGAGAGTTTGGGTTGGTAGTCCGACCGGAGCGAATGGCACGTCATAGCCCTCTTGGTAGCACGGCTCATCCATTGTGACAGTTGTCTCGCTGTCACTTCCGGAAACCGATGACACGCCACACTCGTCTTGAACCCAACCTGCCCCCTGAAGAACGAACTCGAGTGCAGTGGGATCACTCAGTTCTTGAAGGGCGTCACCTGGCACGTCATAGCCGGTTGAAGTCTGTGTGGTGCCCGAAGGTAGTGTGCCGCCTTCGGAAAGGTTTGCACGGGTTCCGTTGACCCAAAGGTCCCGAGTATTGACGCCTTCAGGGAGGGAGGCTTCCCACAGGTTGTCTGAGTCATCGATCTCGGTCCACCCAGTTACCTGCTCGCCTCCGGTGATCACTGGGGTAGCACCAGAAGCTGCTTCCCACGTAACTGTGTAGCCGTTTGTGGCCGAGTCCGTGCCGGTGAAGTCCCATGTCGACGAGAGTCGATATGTTCCGCTTGATAACTGGACCACGATGTTTCCGGTCATATCGGAATTCAGGGACTCGACTTTTGTCTGAGCGCCTGAAAGTGAGCACGGCGAGCCGGATGAGCACGTGGATCCGCTGCCGGTGGGGGAGGCGTAAAGCGTTGTCGTTGCGGCCGAAGCCACCGACTCTGATATCACCGACCCCACCGCGGTGAGCGCGAAAGAACTAAGGCAAAGAGCAAGGATCACCCGAATGCCTCTGCGGTGGGAGTTGAATCCCCCAAGACGATTGACATTGCCACTTGTGTTCATGAAACCCCCCATTGGTCAAGCAAGCCCTCGATCTGACGGCCGCAGAACTCATGAATGCGTCGCGAACCCAAGAACCTCAAGCGATTCTCGGAATGTGACGTCCAATAACCTATGTCCTAGCAGATATGTGCTAGTAAAATCCACTGGTTTCTAAGATTTGAGATTCGAGTCTCCTAATTTGATGAGTCGCACACGGATCGAATGAGTCGTAGCCATATCGATGGCGGTCCATGCCATCGCGATCGCCCCATCTAGAACGGCCGCGTCAGCCGATTCCGACACACAATGATCGGCAAATTCACGTTGATGATTCGTGGCGGGGAGAGAGTCGATTCCAAGATAGGGGTGGATTGAGGGAACAACCAGGGAGACGTTTCCCATATCAGTTGATGCGCGGTTCATCTGGCTCTGGGGCGAGGAAGGCTCAAAGATTCGTCCTAAGACATTGGAGTTCGCAACAAACAATGCGAGCATTGCTTCGTCGTTTTTAAACTCGCTATATCTGGGACCTTCCGGTTCAATTCTGAGCATGCATCCAGTTGCAAGTGCCCCGGCCTCAAAGCACGCTCGCACCCTGGACTCGATGGCATCGAGATCCTTCAACGTGGCGCCCCGTACGTACCACCGACCCTCCGACAAGTCGGCGATGACGTTTGGGGCGTCTCCGGCCTTGGTGACGACTCCGTGAACACGGGCGTTCGCGGGTAGCTGTTGTCTCAGCAGTCCGATGGCGACTTCGGCGACGATGAAAGCGTCGGCTGCATTGATGCCTTCGTCTGGATAAGTCGCTGCGTGTGCTGCCTTGCCGGTAAATGTCACCCGAAAGTGACTAACTGAAAACGGGTCGGCACGGGCTACGTTCACCGGAGCCGGATGTATCATCATCGCCGCGTCGACGTCGTCGAAGACTCCTCGCTCGAGCATGTAGATTTTTCCACCGGCGCCCTCTTCTGCGGGCGTGCCGACTATCGAAACTCTTGCTCCAATTTCGTTTGCGAGATTCGCAAGACCTATTCCTGCGCCCACAGCTGCCGCGGCGATGATGTTGTGCCCGCAGGCGTGACCAACGCCAGGAAGCGCGTCATACTCAGCACAAATCGCGATGTGAAGATCGCCGGATCCAATCGAAGCGATGAAGGCTGTTGGAAGGTCTGCGATTTCGTTCACAATGAAATTGCTGCGCCTCAGTTCGTCGGTTATCCATGACGCTGCGTTGATCTCGTGCCAAGCAGTCTCGGGATGTTCGTGAATGCGATGACTAAGTGAGATCAGGCGCTCCGCGTTTTCGACTACAGCACGTCGCGAACGTTCCTTGAGGAGATCTTTCACATGTCACCAGCGACACCGTATTTGGGAGCATTTCTGGGATCGACACCGCGGGTAATGTAATCGTGGCGCTGCGGCGCCCAGATGGACCACAGTCGCTTCAGTTTGTGGATGGGGCTATCGGAGTAATCGACTCGCAGATCCGTTTCCGGCCATCCTGCGTCGTTAGTTACTACAAGCGCCGCTGACCGGACAGGTCCCGCCTCACCTCCTGCGCGAAGAGCTGTTGCAAGTGCTCCCAGAAGTCGGTCACCCAAATCGCCTGAACCATTGATGAGGAAGCTCTCGATCATCGCGTCAATGACTGACTCGGTGGCTAAGAGATTTCCGAGCGCAGCCACATTCTCTTCACTGCGTTGATGAAATACGCCGAGTACCCTTCGACCCGACAAAACGGCCGAAGACCCGTCGCTTCCGACGGCGCCGATCTGGCGGTAGTCAATTGTTGGTTCATTCAAGGCGAGTAGGTCGATTGCTTCCTGGGCGGAACGTCCCCGACCCAGGAGATCCAAGACTCGCTCCCCAAGACGAGGGTCAGTGATGTTTTGAGACGCGACCGCACCTACACCATGGCGGAGGTGAATACATCGGGCCCCTACAGCAGGACTTGAAGAGCACACGGCCATTCCGAACGCGCCAGTGTGAGTGCATCGCGCCACAATTGAGAACGTCAACAGTCAGCTCAATTTCGGACGGCGATGCAGTCGATCTCTGCGAGCCACTCTGGTCGAGCTAGCCCGCTTACTACGAGTCCGGTAGAGACTGGGTGCACGCCTTTCAGCCAACGACCGACGACGTTGTAGACCGGTTCGCGATATCGGGGATCGACCAAGTAAATCGTAACTTTGACAATGTCGACCAGCGAAGCGCCAGCCTCCGTCAGCAGGGTGGAGATATTCGTCATTGCCTGTTCGGCCTGGGCTTCAACATCTCCAATGCCAACGCTCTGGAAGGTGTTGAGGTCCTGGCCTACCTGACCTCGCAAGTAAATAGTGTCGCCGGCGATAACGGCTTGACACAAGTCGTTATCGATCTGCTGTTCTGGATACGAGACCTTCGTATTGAATGGGCGAATCCGGATGTGCGTCAATTCACACCGCCCAAGATTTTGTCGGAAAGCCCCGCGGCTTCTTTGACCAAATGCAGGGGCCCATTGAAGTCGAAACTCCGATAGACCGCGCCCAGTTGTGCGAATGGCGGTGATTGAGCAAACAACTGGAATGTGAGGCGGTGACCTGCGTAGTCACTGTTTATGAGGTCTCTTGCGAATGCGAGGAGTTTTCGACGATCCTCGGCGACCCAGTTGTCGTTGATGGAGTAAAACTTGTCCAGCCACGGCTTCGTTTCAGGGTCAACGAACGACGCATAGTCGGGAGTTACACATATCTGCCCACCGCACAGTTCGCGAGCGAGATGCATCATGTGCGGCAATTGGTCAAGTGCGACAACGCGGCCCGTATAAAGAAGTGACTGATTCGGCATGAGCAAGCCCCCGGGGCTGACCTGAGCCATCGCGATCGCAGCGGTTAGGTGGGCATTGATTGATTCCCTCCAACAAGCAAGTGCGGCCAGTTTTTCTTGCACCGCTTGTTGAGATTCGAGTCCGCTTTGCTTGACATTCCACAGTGCAGCGCCGATCAGCAAGTCCGCGAGATGAAGTGTTCGTTGAGTAAAGGAAAATGAGCTGTACCTATGCAGCGTCGCGCGAATGTACCCGGCCGCTTTCGTGTGCTGATAAAAGAGAACGTTCTCCCACGGAATTTCAACGTCATCAAACACAACCAGCGACTCAATTTCGTCGACTCGGTTCGATAGTGGGTAGTCCTCGACAGGCGCTCGCCCGGCGAATCCGGTTCGAGAAATGAATTTCAGCCCGGGTGAACCTAAGTCAACCACAAAACCTACGGCGTAGTCGCTCATCGTTGCACTGCCCCAGTTGGCGATTGTCGGCTTTGCAAAGGCTTGATTCGCATAGGCGGCAGCAGTTTCATACTTTGCGCCGCGCACAATGATGCCGTTGTCAGTTTCGCGAACTGCGTGGAGGAGCATGTCGGGGTCTTGATCTTGGGGAGCCTTAGATCGATCGCCTTTAGGGTCTGTGTTTGCGGAGATGTGAAACGGGTCATCATTGACAATTCGGTTGACGTGCCGGCGAATATTCTCAGAAAAGCGGGGGTCGACTTCGTTCAATACGTCCTGTCCGTCAAAGAGCGACCACATTTCACCAACGGTCTCATCGCCAACTCTCGTAATGACCCCGCGTGTGGCGCGCATCACGGTGTCCGCCGCCCCTCGTTTGTCTAACCAGTCGCTTTGCGTATAAGGGAGTTTGTTTGCGATGGCCTGCCTCTCCCCAGTAGCTCCGTCGATGTAACTCATCTCTTCCTGCGATGACAAGTCGTGTGCCATGTCATAGATGTGGGCGCGCGCGTCAACGATGGGCTTGAACATCGGGTGCGCGGGTACGTCGGTGATATGTTCACCATTTATCCATACATCGCGTCCGTCGCGAATTGACTCTCTGTACTCTTCTCCAGTGCGGATCACTGTTTGGTCTCCTTTATGTGGTGAACGGGTCGTGCGTCGGGATACTCCTTAAACACGGATGGCTCTTGAAGCTCGGGCCGCTGGTAGAACTGGCGTGAATACAACAACGGTGTACCTTCCACCGAGTCAATGGCGGAGACTTCCCCGACGTACACCTTGTGAGTGCCAGCAAGAACGACTTCGTAGACACGACAGTCAAACACCGCCAAGGCATCTTGAAGTCGAGGTGAACCTGACGGCGCGGCGCTCCATTGACCGCAAGTGAAGTCCCATGGCTCTTTACCGGGCCAGGGGCGACCGGCAAATGTGTCCGCGACGTGATCGTGTTGGATAGCGAGGACGTTGACACAATAAACTCGGTTGACTTGAATAGCGTCATTAACCGGGCTGCGACCGTGAAGACACACAAGTACCAGCGGAGGCTGGGCTGAAACAGAACACATGGCGCTGACGGTCTGAGCAAACCTGCCACCTGCGCCATCTGTGCTGACGACCGTCACAGCGGTGGCGACCCGCCCCATCGCGGCATAGAACGACTCGGTAAGGGGGTGAGGAGGGGCCGCTGAAGTCTCGTTGGGCACGTCAGCGAACCCCGCCTAGAAGGTCCGCCTTAGTGAAATCACTGTCATTGAACATCGCTCTTTCCTTGTGCTAAAGCCCGAAGTCTTGGAGAAACCTTGTTTTGACGCTGTCCTCGGGCTCGTTACCTCGTCTTAACTCATGAATATGCTAGCACCCCTCACCTAGGATATAGTACGAAGGCGGCGCGATCATGGGGGTCGAACTCGTCGGCGAAAGAGAGGCAGTAAGAATTATGCGACTTAAGAGAAAGTGGTCCAAAATCGCACCTCATTGGAAACTGAGAACAACGCTCATCGCACTTGCCGCGGCGGGGCTCGCAAGCGGATCCTTGGTGGCCGCAACCGGGGGAGCAGCGTCCGCCAGTTCGGGCTCTAAGCCTCTCGTTGTTTGGGTGGACTCCGCCCGCATTCCGAATGTGAAGGCATACGAGAAGGCTCATCCGAAGGTGAAGATTGACCTCGTGACATACGACGGCGACGATGCGACAGGAACGTTGCAGTCAAAGTTTGCGCTGTACAACCGCGTCGGAAAGGGTTGGCCTGACGTGTTCTTCAGTGAGGAGAACTATGACGCCTCATCGCTGGGCGACTCTCAATATAACGACCTGGGAGTTTTGAACAATGGACTAATCCCCAAGAGCGTGCTCGACAAGTGGGCTCCAGGAACCTTGGCGAGCTGCACGTTCAACGGCAAGATTCTTTGTTTGAGAAATGACATAGGTCAAGACGTCCTCTGGGTAAACACGGCGCTCATGACAAAGTTTGGTTATACCGTTCCTTCGACGTGGGCGCAGTGGCAGACTCTCGGCGAAGAAGTTTCACAGCAACACCCTGGTTACATCGTCGGCACGGTAGGGGATACCTGGGATGACGAGGTGTATCTCCAAGCCAGCCAGTGTCCGATGGCGGAACTGCAGAACGCCTATACGGTCGAGATTGATCCCTCGTCGCCTAACTGCACTCGCGTTGGAAAACTGCTTGATCCGATGATTTCCGACGGGTCAGTACCAGTCGCGAATGTCTATGCGCCGACATTCGTTAGTCAGTACGGCGCTAAGACACTGATGGTGATTGGACCATCGTGGTACGGCGATTATCTGTTCGCGGGCTCATCGGGCGTGGACCCCACCGCCGGGCAGATTGCTGCATACCCACCCCTCACGTGGACTACGGGACAAGCGCCTACAACCGGTGACGTCGGAGGAGGTCTGTGGTTCATCAGTTCTCACACCAAGCAACCGAAGTTGGCGGCGTCAATGATCCAGTGGCTTGCCACGAATTTTGCAAGTCAAGGCATTGCTCCGACATTCCCCGCATACCAACCGGACGAAGCACCGTGGGTAGCAAAGCAAGTGGCCGGTGGTTACTTTGCAAACTCCAGCACCCTTGGTACGGTCCTTGAGAAGGCGGCCGGCGAGATATGGACCGGATGGTCGCCACTTCGATTCGTCACAGACTTCACGTTTGGAAGTACAGTCATTCCAGCTTTGACTGGAGGTACGAGCTTCTCGGCGGAACTCCCGGCCTTTGGTACTGCGCTGGCGGACGCCGCTCAGGTAGACGGATACACGGTAGTTAGCAAGTGACGCACCCTTCGGCACCGGCCGATCCAAGCGATATAGCCAAGTCGTTGCGGGTCGGCCGGACCGAAGGGTCGTCTCATGCGAATGATGTCGTGAACGACTCGACCTCATTTCGCGCGATTCGAAGCAGAAAGTCTCGCCAGTCCGCAGTGCAGTCGCGGACAGCGGGTTATTTCTTCGTAGTGGGTTACGTAGTGCTCTTGGTGCTGTTCGGGGTAGTACCGACTGTGTACGCTCTCGTTCTCGCGTTTACATCCCCGACGGGCCGAGTCGTCGGAATGTCGAACTTTGTCCAGTCTTTCCACGATTTTCGATTCGCCCCAGCATTTGAGCACATCGGTGAGTACACGGTGATCTGGCTGACCTCGTTGGTTTTTTTCGTCGTTATTCTCGCGCTGCTTTTGCATTCACTTTCGCGCCGAGTGAGCACAGCCTTCCGATTCCTCTTTTATCTTCCAGGTGCACTCGCCGGCGCGGCGAGCGTGTTGGTGTGGCTATTCATGCTCGAGCCCGGGCTCAGTCCCTGGAACTTCGCGCTCAAGTTGATGCATCTCGGCAGCTTGGATCAGGTTCTACTTCCGAGCCACTTGCCCGTGATATTCGTATTCATCGCGTTTTGGACAGGAGCTGGCGGATGGATCGTCGTCATGTATGGAGCTCTCAATACAATTCCGGATGAATTGCTTGAGGCTGCTCATCTGGACGGTGCCAGCGCGATCCAAACAGCGCTCAAAGTCAAGCTGCCCCTCATCCGCAAATGGATCGTCTACATGGTGATACTCGCTTTTGCCACCGGTACGCAACTCTTCGTCGAACCTCAACTAGTGGGACAGGCGAGTCTGGGTCTTGTGAGTCAATTCTGGTCACCGAATCAACTTGCATACGTCATGGCATTTCAGAACAACAACTTCAATGAAGCGTCGGCCGTTTGTGTTGACCTTCTGATTTTGGGTCTGATGTGCGCAGCGGTGTTGGTATTCAGAACCAAACTTTTTGAGGTGGAGTGAAATGGCCCGCTCGTACGTACTTCGGCTGACGGGATTGTTCATCCTGCTCGTCTTTACCTTGTTCTTCTTCGTCCCCATCGTGTGGCTACTGCTCGCTTCAACGAAGACCGATCACCAATTAATCACCGAGAACCCTTTCGCATTTGGTTCGATAGGCAACTTTGCTCACGCCTGGCACGAGATGTTTACGTTTCAGAACGATGCTCTGCTGAGTTGGCTCGAGAATTCCGCGGTATATTCCTTCGGCGGCGTAGCGCTTGCACTTATAACTTCAATACCCGCCGGATATGGCCTGGCACGAACCAAGTTCATTGGGCGCCGGTTACTCCTGGCAATCACGATGATCGTAATGATCATTCCATCGACAGCGCTGGTGCTTCCGCTGTTTCTAGAAGTCAATGTTGCGCATCTCACGGACACGGCTTGGTCCGTGATTCTCCCGTTCGCGTTGTTCCCGTTCGGGGTTTTCTTGGCTTACATCTACTACGCGTCGACGATTCCAGAAGACTTGTTCGCCGCAGCGAGAATCGACGGGTGCACGGAGTGGCAGGTTTTCAGAAAGATTGCCGTTCCCCTTTCTCGACCGATCGTCGCGCTCGTAGCATTCTTTGCATTCGTAGCCAACTGGAATAACTTCTACCTACCTTTCGTGATGCTGCCTGACAGTACGAAGTATCCGGTTCAAGTTGGCTTGGAGTACTTGCTTTCATCGACACCTGCTTTCAATCCGGCGAATGGGGCTGCTGACCAGCAGATTCTTAGGCCCGAGGTAGCGATCGCCACCCTCGTCTCTATTGCACCCGTCCTTATCATCTTCATGTTTGCGCAGCGTACCCTCGTCTCAGGGATGTTGGCCGGCGCGACGAAAGAATAATTTCAGACTCATATCGAAAGGCTCCGAGCATGTCCACCGTGACATTTGAAAACGCATCACGCATTTATCCCAAGAGCGGCAAGAGAGCCGTGGATCACTTGAATCTCGAGATCAGGGACGGAGAGTTCCTCGTCTTGGTGGGACCCTCAGGGTGCGGAAAGACCACGAGCTTACGAATGCTTGCCGGACTCGAGGAAGTCGATGAAGGGTCGATATTTATAGACGGTCAAGACGTTGTTAGTTTGCACTCACGCGCACGCGACATAGCGATGGTGTTTCAGAACTACGCGCTCTACCCCCACATGAACGTGGCTGAGAACATGGGATTTTCGCTGGCAATAGCGAAAGTTCCCAAGTCGGAAATACGAAAACGCGTTGCCGAAGCGGCGAAAATCCTCGATCTTGAGGACTATTTGACTAGAAAGCCCGGACAACTTTCGGGAGGGCAGCGCCAACGAGTTGCAATGGGTCGTGCAATCGTACGGCGCCCCCGTGTCTTCCTCATGGATGAGCCGCTGTCCAATCTTGACGCTAAATTGCGAGTTGCAACGAGAGGGCAAATTGCGGCGCTTCAACGGCGTCTCGGGGTCACAACCGTATACGTGACCCACGATCAAGTCGAAGCGATGACCATGGGAGATCGAGTTGCTGTCATGAGGGACGGAGTTCTGCAGCAATGCGACGTACCGCGCGTGCTGTATGACTCACCGGTGAATTCGTTTGTGGCGGGTTTCATTGGCTCACCTTCAATGAATCTGATAGAGGGCACGCTTCAACTTGACGGAATCCGGATTGGATCGACGCTGATACCTTCGCCAGCGGTATCGAAATTGAATCGAAAGATTGGGACCAAGGTAACGATTGGGGTCCGACCTGAATCGCTGGAGCTGGCGCCTGCCAACGCCGGTCTGCCTGCCATCGTGAACCTCGTGGAAGAACTGGGCTCGGAGGCGTTCGTCTACGCCCAACCCATTGACCAAGCAGTCTCTGTGACGGGGGAGCAAGTATCTCTGGGTTCGGTGACGGAGATCATCACACGAGTTGAGCCACATAAAGTCCCAGCAAAGGGCGCGTCAATACATATCCGCGCGAAGGACAACTCAATACTCTTCTTTGACTCCGAAACTGGATTTCGGATTTACACCGATAGGTAGTCGGGAGTGAACTAACGACCAAGAAGGCTCGTGATGGCCGGATGAGCTTCGTTGGGCGCGGTGCGGGCCTTCCATCCGCCCAAAATGTGGTCGCGAACCGCAAAGGCGGCACGTTGTGGATCATGGGCGGCGATGGCGTCGAAAATTGCGATATGGCCCTCCAGCGAAATATCAAGAGCAGTTTCTTCTAGCCCGGAATCGAGTTCATGTTGGGCCTCTGAATACATGTTGTTGACGATCGCCCGTCCTAATTCGTTGCCTGAAGCACGCATAAATGCGTTATGGAATTCAGTGTCGACCTTGAAATACACGCTGTGATTTCGTACGTTATTTCTCAACTCGACGATGCGCTCTTCCATCAGGCTCAGTTGTTCGGGCGTTGCGACAAGCGCGGCCTCGGCGGCCAGATCTGATTCCAACACTGCGCGAACTCTCACCAGGTGATTGATGAAACTTCGATCATCGTCATACTTGAGCCGGGCTGCCAGCACGATGGGATCGAGTAACTTCCACTCGTTTCTCTCGTTGACTCGAGTGCCCTTGCCATTTTCAACGCGGACAAGGCCCTTTTGCTCCAAGACCTTCAATACCTCTCGAAGGACCGTCCGGCTAATGCCCAGATACTTGCAAATATTGCCTTCACTGGGTAAGTCCGTGCCGGGGGGGAAATTCCCGCCGACGATCTGATCCACGAAGTCTGCGATAACGGGAGTCGCAAGGCGCTGAGGTCGTTTGGTTGTTCGGACCTCTGTGTGCCCTTGCTCCAAGAGTCCGGCAACTCCTGCGACGTCACTCATACGTAAAAGTCTATACGGAACTTGCGCCGGCTAGCATCTTGTGCCTAGGATACAGGTTACTGGCTGCGAGGGTTTGATTCGGACGGGAGACTAGTGAAAATAACTGGCGTAGACGGGTTTTCTGTCCCGGTCCCAGCGATAACTCCTCCATTCCGCTGGCGAGACGGACTTCTAGGAAGCCCCGGAGAGGGTTATCTTTCGGTTCTGAGAATCCGCACCGATGAGGGCATTGAGGGTGTTTCGTACGCTCAGTACTTAGGATCCGGCCCCATGATCGCCGACATTGTGGATCGAGTTTTGAGAGATCAGCTCGTGGGAGAAGATCCGTATCAGCGTGAGTGGCTATGGCACAAACTTTGGGAGCTTGATCGTATCGAGGAGTTTCCGATATATCTGATCGGGATCGTTGACGTCGCGCTGTGGGATCTCGCTGGACGCGCCTTCAATCTCCCTACATGGAAGCTCCTCGGTGGCTTTAGGACAGAAATTCCCGCGTATGCATCGACTACTACGTTCTCCACGAACGAAGAATTCTTAGACGTCGCAGACCAGTGCCTAGAGCTCGGATATCGCGCAATCAAGTTGCACGCCTATGGTGACGCGCGCAGAGATGCCGAATTGTGCGCGCAACTTCGCTCCCACGTTGGCGACGGCGTGCCTTTGATGTATGACGGTTCCGCCGGCTTTGATCTTGTCGACGCTGTCTATCTCGGTCACGCGCTGGCGGATCAGGGTTATTTCTGGTACGAAGAGCCGATTCGGGAATTCAGTGTCACGTCGTATAAGTGGCTTTGCGAGCGTGTACGAGTGCCACTCAATGTTGCGGAGACGTCGGACGGCGCTCATATGAATACGGCCGACTTCATTGCATCAGGTTGCGCGAGTTTTGTGCGGGCCAGCGTGGACTTGCGAGGAGGATTTACAGGAGCGATGCGCACGGCGCACCTCGCGGATGCCTATCGTCTTCGAGCTGAACCTCACGGATCTTCGTTAACGAGTCAACATTTGTGCATGGCAATATCGAACTGCACATACTACGAGTCTCTGGTTCGTTCGAATCCCGTCAAACGTGAGTCGGCGGTGACTCAGAAAGGCACCCTGTTGGCGCCGGCGGAGGTCGGGGTGGGTCTTCCCGCAGGCCCGAATTACCCAAAGGAGCTCGAGCAGTATGTTCGCACTGCGACTGCCTAAGTTGCGCTCAATCGGTCCCTCGCGGGCGGGTTGGCGGGGATGACTGTGTGCATTCACGGTCAGATAGATCGGGACAAAACTTCGCGCGTAGATGTCATCCCGTTATCGTCGGTCGTCGAGGGTTCTTCCCCTCCCTCGACGTCGACGAAATTCTTTCAAGCGTGCCCGATCTGCGCCCCTCACCAATCCTTACTTCCGAGACAGTTGCAACGAACTTGATGAGACCTCGAACTCCGATCGACATTGTCAGTAGCCGTTACCGCGCGCTTTGGATCCGCGATCTAATGGATCTTGCGACCGCCATCGATTCGGAGTGGTCGATCGCCGACATGAGTTATCACGCTCGAAAGTCGTCGATCGTCAATCACCGACTGACTCGAGGTATGAGAACCTCATGACCAGACTCCGTGTCCTCGTCGCAATACGATCCGGAGTTACACGTGGCTGACGGTCTTATCGATTCTCACGTTCACCTCCTCCTGAATGAGGTGGAATATCCGTGGATGGTCGACGACGTCACTCAATCTCTGAAGGGTCACGATCTGCTTGAACTAGAAGCAGAGTTTTCCCTCCATGAGGTACGTGGCGGTGTGGTCGTGCAAGCCATTGGCGACGCAAGAGAGACAGCGACCTTGTTGGAGCTAACTGCGCGCACCCCGAATCTACTTGGAGTCGTAGGTTGGCTGGATTTGTCAAGTCCTTCGGTTGACGAGGAGTTAAACGCCCTGGCACTTGGGCAGTACGGCGAGTGGCTCGTTGGCCTTCGACACCAAACTCACGACGAGTCTGATGCCAACTGGCTGACACGCACCGACGTACTCCGGGGTCTAGAAAAGGTCGCGGCCCTGGGCTTACCGTTTGACCTCCTCATTCGAACCCGCGAGATCACAGCTGCGTGTTCCGTTGCCGCGACATTTCCCGACCTCAAACTTGTCGTCGATCATCTGGCAAAGCCACCGGTCAACGGTGTCGGCATCGAGGCGTGGGATGCGGGTCTCGCCTCCCTCGCGAGCTTTTCGAACACCTATTGCAAACTCTCCGGCCTCGTAACGGAAGTCGCTCCTCTCGGTGCCTGGAGTTCCGAGTCGCTTGCGCCGATGCTCCAAAGGGCTCTGAATTACTTTGGACCCGACAGATGTCTCTTCGGATCTGATTGGCCAGTGTGTCGTCTTGCAGCTACGTATACCGAAGTAGTCGAACTTGCATTGCGCGCACTGAAATCCTTGACCTCCGCCGAGAAGCATGCCGTGCTTCGTCTAAACGCCATTCGACTTTACGACCTTGACTTCCCCCCACGTGTCTGTGTCTGACTATCAGAAATGAGACGATCATGAGTTGGAGACGGAAATGCGACTAGCGCGTCACGGACTTGTAGATCACGAGGTGCCGATATTGGATCCCGGCGACGGAGTGTGGCGCGACCTTCGACCGTTGACGAAGGAAATAGATGCGAGCTTTCTCATGCGAGGAATGCAGTCACTTTCCGAGGTTCTCGAGATCGATGCGTTGCCTTCCGTTGACTTACCCTTGTCTCGCTTAGGTCCTCCACTCGTCGGTATCGGCAAGATCATCTGCATCGGCCTTAACTACGCAGATCACGCTCGTGAAGCCGGAGTAGAGATCCCTGCCGAGCCAGTGATGTTTCTCAAGACTCCCGATACGGTCATCGGACCCAATGACCAAGTATTGATACCACGCAAGTCGGTGAAAACCGACTGGGAAGTGGAACTTGCGGTCATCATCGGTGATAAGGCGCGGTACTTGTCGTCTCCCGCGGATGGATTGGCGCACGTTGCGGGATACACGATCAGTCACGACGTGTCAGAACGTGAATTCCAACTCGAACGTTCAGGTCAGTGGGACAAGGGGAAGAACTGCGAAACGTTTAATCCATTGGGTCCATGGATCGTAGATGCCGCCAGCGTTCCCGATCCCCAGAATCTTGAATTGAAACTATGGGTGAACGGAACGCTTCGTCAAGAGAGCACGACGAAGGACATGATTTTCGGCGTGGGATATTTGATCTGGTACTTGAGTCAATTCCTCGTTCTTCGTCCGGGGGACGTTATAAACACTGGCACGCCAGCCGGTGTTGCTCTGGGCCGACCAGATCATCCGTACCTTCGCCGCGGTGACATCGTTGAACTTGAGATCGGTGGTGGCCTCGGCCGCCAGCGTCAAGTATTCGGAGCGGCCTAACATGCCTGGGAACGCACGATCTCGCGTGCTCATCACCGGAGGCGCCTCTGGTATAGGACTCGCGACGGCGTTGGCGTTTCGCAGTCGCTCAGCCTCAGTGGCTGTCATAGATCGCGACGAAACCGCGCCCGAAGGGTTTATTTTTCACCAGGCCGACGTCACCGACGACGTAGAAGTTCGACTCGCCGTATCGCACTGTATTTCTGAACTTGGCGGCCTCGACGTCCTAGTGAACAGTGCTGGAATTGGAGCGCAAGGCACAGTCTCATCGAATTCGGACAAGGAATGGCACGACGTCTATGACGTCAATGTCGTTGGAATGGCTCGGGTCATTCGGGCCGCTCTTCCCGACCTGTTGAAATCTGAATCGGCCGTGATAGTAAATGTTTGTTCCATTGCCGCGACCGTCGGGCTTCCGGATCGGGTTCTGTATTCTGCGACAAAAGGTGCAGTGTTGTCGATGACGTTAGCGATGGCGGCGGACTTTTTACCCCTGGGAGTGCGGGTCAACGCCGTGAATCCGGGTACGACCTCCACGCCATGGATCGAGCGCCTTCTTGGTCGGACCTCGGACCCAGTTGCCGAAAGAGCAGCACTGGAGTCTCGACAACCCCACGGTCGGCTCGTCGAGGCGGAAGAAGTCGCCGAAGCAATCATATATTTGGCGTCGGAATCCGCTGGTTCGACGACCGGAACGTACATTGCGGTCGACGGCGGAATGCAGCGCCTGAGGGTGCGTGCCAAATGAGTGTCAAGAGGATTGCCTCAGTCATTCGGCTTCGTGAGAACTGTGAAGAAGAGTACCGAAAGTTGCACCGCGAGGTGTGGCCCGACGTTCTTGCAGCTCTCAAAGTTGCCGGTGTATCCAACTACTCAATTTATTTACGCGATGGACTTCTCTTCAGCTATATGGAGTTCAGTGGCGAAAGTTTCGAAACTGCGCTGGGGGAAATCGCACGGGATGAGGCGACCCAGCAATGGTGGGCACTGACTTCACCCTGTCAGGAGCCCCTAGATACCGCAGAGCCTGGTGAGTGGTGGGTTCCGGCCGACGAGGTATTTCATCTTGACTGATTTCCGCACAGAATCCCTGGAGTTTGCCTCGGTTGCTCACGCGAACTCGGGTGCCCGCAAATGGAAATGAGAACTCTGGATCGGGCTGCGATCTCGATGACGGCACTGGGATTTGGTGCAGCACCTATAGGCAACCTGTACACCCCGGTTACTGACGAGGACGCAGGAGAAGCCGTCGAGTCGGCCTGGCGTGCTGGTGTTCGTTACTTTGACACCGCACCTCACTACGGACTCGGGCTATCGGAAGTTCGACTCGGGAATGCGCTGCGTCATTTCAACCGGTCCGAGTACGTTGTTTCGACGAAGGTCGGCCGGTTGCTCCGGCGAAAGCGCAAACCGTCGGGATCCGATGTTGCCTCCGGCGGGTTTTCCGTCAGGGATAATTTTGATCGGATAATCGATTATTCCGCGTTGGGCGTGGGACAGAGTCTCCAGGAGAGTCTCGGTCGCCTCGGTTTGAGTTATGTCGACATCGTGTACGTCCACGATCCCGACGAACACGTCGATCAAGTTGTCGAGGAGACCCTTCCCGC
Organism: Acidimicrobiales bacterium; assembly: GCA_049801955.1. GTDB lineage: Bacteria > Actinomycetota > Acidimicrobiia > Acidimicrobiales > RAAP-2 > RAAP-2. The sequence goes on along the minus strand of JBARLO010000039.1, from coordinate 3,431 downwards.
GCTCATTGAGTTGCGAAAAGAGGGCGTGGTGAGGGCGATTGGCGCCGGAATGAACCATTGGCAGCCGTTGCTGAAGTTCGTTGAGAAATGTGACATCGACGTTGTCATGCTGGCAGGTAGATGGACTTTGTTGGATCGTAGTGGGGCGAGACTGCTCTCGGCGTGCGAGCAGCGGGGGATTTCAGTTGTCGCCGCAGCACCATTCAATTCCGGAGTCCTCGCGAGCAACGAACCGCAAAGCACTGACACGTTCGATTATCAGACCATCTCGCGACCGCGTCTCGTCAGGGCAAGGGCGCTGGCCGCACTCTGTAGTCGCTTTAACGTGGATCTGCCGCAAGTGGCACTGCAATTTCCACTTCGACACAGCGCGGTCGTTGCGGTCGTCGCCGGGATGAGAAACGCGAGTGAGGTGGCTTCGGATTCACGGTGGATGGATGCCCCTATCCCTCCCGAGTTATGGGACGAGTTGAAGCTGATTGACGAGGACTGGTCGCTTCGGTGAAAGTAAGCGTCTTCAAGACCTGTCTCGTCGAAAGTCTCTTTCCCGAAGTTGCCGACGCTCTCGTCACGCTCCTACAACGACTATCCCTCGACGTCGATGTTCCCGAGATGCATACGTGTTGCGGTCAGATGCATATCAACTCGGGGTATGAGGAGATGGCTTTCCCACTGATCCGCAATCAGGTGGCAACCTTCGCAAATAGTGATTTCGTAGTTGCGCCCTCGGCGTCGTGCGTGAGCTCGATCCGCCATCAATATGAAAACATTGTCACGCGAATTGGTGATCGGGTGTTGGTGGACGCCGTCCAATCACTTGCCCAGAGGACATTTGAAGTGAGTGAGTTCTTGGTGGACGTGCTCGGGGTGACGGATGTTGGTTCGTATTATCCGCATCGAGTTACGTACCATCCAACGTGTCACTCCTTGCGGTCGCTGCGGGTAAAAGATCGACCGATTCGACTGCTGGAGGAGGTGGAGGCGCTCGAACTCGTAGTTCTGCCTGACGCAGAGGTGTGCTGCGGATTTGGAGGCACGTTCTCCTTAAAGAACGCAGACGTCTCAGGTGCGATGTTGGACGACAAAATCTCGTGCATCAAGAGGTCTGGAGCAAACAACGTGGCGGCGCTTGACTCATCGTGCCTGATGCAGATCGGTGGTGGTCTGTCCCGTCAGGAGCTAGACGTGCGCCCAATCCACATAGTGCAGATTTTGGCTTCGACTCGATGAGGATCTTGGCAAATCCTACGGCGCCTCGAGGAGTGGGCAAGCTTCGAGGGACCGGGACTTTTCCGATTGCCGCTCGAAGTGCTCTTCGAGACGGGAAGCTTCGCGCGAACCTGACCAATGCCACCGCCACGATTCGTCAGAAGCGTTCCGCCGTCGTATCTGAAGTACCCGACTGGCAGCAGTTACGTGACGCCGCCTCCGATATTAAAGACGACGTCCTGGCCAATCTTGATCGGTACTTGATCGAATTGGAGAGAAATGTCATCGACCGTGGCGGTACTGTTCACTGGGCTCGTGACGCTAACGAGGCAAACGAAATCATTTTAAATCTGGTCCTCGCCCGAGACGTTTCTGAGGTGCTAAAGGTCAAGTCGATGTTGACGCAGGAGATCGGTCTCAATGAGGCGCTAGAAAGTGCCGGCGTAGTGCCGATTGAAACTGATCTTGCTGAGCTAATTGTTCAACTGGGCGACGATTGGCCGAGTCACATTCTCGTTCCCGCAATTCACCGGAATCGGACTGAGATACGCGACATCTTCCTTCGTGAGATGGCCGGCGTTGACATTGAACTGACCGATAGTCCAGTTGAGCTCGCAGAGGCGGCGAGGCGTTATTTGCGCACGAAGTTTCTCACCGCACGGGTGGCAATCTCTGGGGTAAATTTTGCGGTTGCGGAAACGGGAACACTCTGCGTGGTTGAGAGTGAAGGGAACGGCAGGATGTGTCTGACTCTCCCGCAAACGCTCATATCAGTGATGGGTGTGGAGAAGGTGATTCCCCGGTGGCAGGACATGGAGGTGTTTCTTCAAATCTTGCCTCGATCGTCAACGGGAGAGCGTATGAATCCCTATACCTCGATGTGGGCGGGGGCAGTTGAGGGCCAGGAATTCCATTTGGTTATTGTCGACAACGGTCGAACGGCAACACTTGAAGATCCGGACGGCCGAAGCACGTTGCGTTGCATCAAGTGTTCTGCGTGCCTGAATATCTGCCCGGTGTACGAGCGCGTCGGGGGTCACGCTTACGGATCGATATACCCTGGACCTATCGGGGCGGTGCTATCTCCGCAGTTGACGGGCGTCCTAGACAACGACTCACTTCCCTTTGCGTCGACGCTCTGCGGAGCCTGTCTAGATGTGTGCCCGGTGAAGATTGACATTCCCTCAATCCTCGTCCACTTGCGCACTCGGGTGATCGAGGAGAAGAGGAGTAAGTCTCACCGCCCATCGGGCGAACGCATAACCATGTCGCTGACGGCCTTTGTCATGTCGGGTTGGCGGAGGTGGAGAGTTGCCGTTTGGTTCGTCAGGCTGTGTCGTCACATACCCGGTCGGTCACTATTGACCCGCCACATCCCTGGGCCTTTGGGAAGGTGGGGCAGGTTTCGCGATCTCCCATCAATCTTGGGAGATCGGAAAAAGACGGGCGGCGGAGTTTCAAAGTGAGTGACGCGAGAACTGAGGTTCTCCAAAGGATCAAGCGAGCGACCTCCGATATGGAGTCGACAACCGTCGCGCGGTTATACCGTCACGAGTCCGGTCAAGGCAGCCCCGATCTATTCGCCGAGAGACTCGGCGAATATAAGAGCTGTGTCCATTTTGTCGAGAGCTCTCAAATCGGTCTGATGATCCGAGACTGCCTGGAGTTGCGTGGTGCGAAGAATGTTGTGGTCTCAGAGGATGTACCCGTTGAATGGATGCTCGATTGTTCAGCCGCAATTGTGAGCGACAATCCGCCGCTTACCCGAGCGCAGCTCAACAAGATTGATGCGGTGGTGAGCGCTTGCGGGGTTGCGATTGCTGACACGGGGACAATTGTTCTGAGTCACGGAGTTGGCGAAAGCCGGAGAGCACTGTCACTAGTGCCGGATTACCATCTCGTCGTTGTTCTTGAAGAGCAGATCGTTCCAAATGTGCCGGCTGCCGTGGAGAAACTCAGCCCTACGACTCCAATGACGTGGATAAGTGGCTCGAGCGCGACTTCGGACATCGAGTTAAGTCGTGTCGAGGGTGTTCACGGACCAAGGACTCTCGATGTGATCGTTGTTACGGAGAAACGGAGCCAATGAGTTGAGTGTGGACGACGCTCGAAAACTGGACACTTGTGACGCTCGAAAAGTGAACAGTTGCGGACACTCTAACTCTTGCCGTCGGTGGTCAACATCACGCTCGGCAAGCTGTCGACGCCTCGTCCCCTGAGTC
>JBARLO010000038.1:0-7591 GCA_049801955.1 Acidimicrobiales bacterium | reverse complement strand
CCGATCGACGTGACTCTCGCATCGGTACTGCGAGCCCACTGGGTAACCCAGGGTCGTGAACGTCTGCAGTCTGGCGGCGCGTACGAAAACGACGGTTACCTTTGCGCCGACGAGTTGGGCCGTCCCTATCACCCCGACACGATCTCAGGGTGGTTTGACACTGCGGTCAGAAAGTCCGGCCTGCGTCGAATCAGACTCCACGACACGCGCCATACTGCGGCGTCGCTCATGCTCGCCTCCGGCGTCCCTGTGAAGGTCGTCAGCGAAATGCTCGGCCACGCTTCGCCGACAATCACGCTCTCGATTTACGCGCACGTGCTACCTGGCATGGCAGAAGAAGCTGGCGCGGCATTGTCAGCAAGTTTGCTTGCGTAAGCGACGCTCGCTGAGTCACCAGAGGTGTCCCGATATCTCTAGTCGCGCAATGAACAAGAATCCCCAACCTGTCCCGAGCCAGATTGCGAGTTTCATGCGCCGAACGCGGTAGTCGGACAGAGTGTCCCTTTTCCACTTCAAGATGACCAGGTTTGTGATGACCGCGCCAAATGAGATGATCAACAGGACCCACCAAAGCGTAGGGTTGCCTTCGTTCTCAACAACTAGAAATCTCATCGCCTCGCCCGATCTAGCTGCATAGCGAGAGGCTAGGTGACCGCATCACGAATTCCGTTGACAAAGTGTTGACATCGACCGATCGTGCAAGATGTTTCACGACTGATCGGAGCGCTCTGATCAGGTTCTGCATTAGTGGGCGCTGAGGGACTCGAACCCCCGACCTGCTGAGTGTAAATCAGCTGCTCTAGCCAACTGAGCTAAGCGCCCGGAGTAGACCAGCCTACTGGCCCGACGAGTCGTCTCTTAGAACGGCTGCGCGTCAAATAATTGCGTCAGAAGTTCCGATGTTGCCGCGAAGCATGGCCGACGCCTCACGCGCTCCGATGTAATGAGAGCTTCGCCCTCGTACTCCCCCACCGCGGCACCAGACTCTTCAGCAATCAACAAGCCACCGAGGTAGTCCCATGGATGAAGCCGCGACTGTGACGCCACGCTGAAGGCATCGAGTGACCCGTCGGCCACGAGGCAGATCTCCAAACTCGCTGCTCCCAGCGACCGGTACTGGGCCCAGCCCAAATAGTGCGAAGGAAGACCCGAGAAGCTCACGATCGATGCGCCCAACTCTCGTTGAGCGCTCGACGAGATTTTCTCACCGTTACGCCACGCGCCCCCTCCCCGCTCGGCTTCGTAGAGGGCGCCCGTGACCTGATTCGCGACGAGGGCCACCACGAGTTCGCTGCCGCGAAGGACCGCGAGACTGGTCGCGAAGAACGGCACGCCGTGGTCACAGTTCGTCGAACCGTCGATGGGATCGAGGACGACCGTGTACTCACCCCCGCCGGTGACCCCGGACTCTTCGCTGACGACACGGAATCCCGCGCCGTGCAACACGCGCAGAGCGATCTCATCGGCCTCGACGTCCAGGTGATACTGCGTCGGTCGCAGACCGGAATACCCGTCATGATCTCCGAGTGTCACCACGGCGCCAATCTCTTGTGCGCACTGGCGAAGAGGCTCGAAAAGTGAACTCGGCACGTAGTAACGCTAGTGGCGTGCGCGACTAGCCTGAAAGGTAATGGCCGCTATAGACGTCGCAGGCTTCGTTGCCGACCTCAAAGACCACGCAGTCACTCACGGCTTTCACGTTCACGATGAACGCCATTTCGTCGAAACGTACTCCCTGCGCCAAGCGTGGGAGGTCGACCTGCACCCCGAGGACGGATGCGGCGGGCCGGTCGACCTGCACATCGAACTCGACGTCGATCCTCGCACCCTGCTCGCCTTCGAAGACGCGGTGCTGGGACTGCCCGACGAGGTCGATCCGCCCGATGAGTTCCACTTTCCCCTCGTGCTCACCTGGAGTCTGCCGCCTATGCCCCAGGGTCCGGACCTGTTGCGCCTCGCCATTGACCTCGCCCCCATCGGCGGGCTCGAGATGCCCCTGGAGGTCACTGCGACGGACACCTTCGACTCGCCCACGGAGAGCAGTGAGCGGCGCATCTCGATCGTGGCGCGCCGGGCCATCTCGCTCAGTCAGGTCGCCAAGGGCGAAGACCCGCTGTGCGACATTTTCGAACGCGGACGTAGCGTGAGCGACTTTCTGTTGCAGTCCGCGGATTCGTGGCTCGGCTAACTCGAGTCGGTAGCGTTCTGGCACTACTCGCGGTCTCGAGCGTGGTGCTCGCGTCGTGCGGCTCGGGCGGCGCTACCGCGGACGCCCGGCGCAGTTGCGTCTATGTCACGCACGCCCTCGCCATTGAGAAGCAGAGCCAACAGCCGGGTCTGACCACATCACGTCGCCACAAACTCGAGGCCAGGGCGCTCAGTGAGCTCTTAAAAGGCACGCCCTACGCTGCGGCGGCGACTTCGATCGACGGAAGCTGGAACCCTCTGATGACGGCGATCAATGAAGCCGAGCGAGTACCGATGCCCGACCTCAAAGACACGCTCAGTCGTTTGTGCCGAATCGCCGACTCTCAAACGCCGTACGTCTAAGCCTCTTGGGAGACGCGCTGCTTCAACCAGGTGAGAGAGTTGTCGTCCAACATCGCGTCTTCCCAGCCCGCGAGGCGGTCTTCCAGCGCCGCTTGGGAGTCGATCTTGGCGATCACGACCACGGTGAGATCGGTGACGACTTCGCCCGCCACGTAGAAGTCGCCAAAGAGGTCCTCGGTTACCGGAGCATCGGGCTCGACCATGAGGTAGAGCTCGCCGGTCGCTTCCACCCAGGACAGCTCGTACTCGTTGTCCTTCGCGTCGGTCCACTCGTTGCCGAACTCGATCTCGGCACTCTCGCGTCGCGCCTCGTTTTGCTCGTAAAAGGATTCGATGTCCATCGCCACACATTAGAGCCCCGCTATGTGCGTCGCTATGTGCGCGGCCATGTTCACGATGAGGTCATGAGAAATGTCGTCGACTGGGTAACAAAGAGTGGCGCCCCTCGGTGCGCGGGAATCTCTCTACTGGGATCCATGAACAGCCACTTTGACATCCTGACCAACATGCGCACTGAGTGGCGCTGGATCGGGCGGCGCCCGAGCGCGTGCGCCGCCCTACGGCGCCTCGACGAACGCCACCCTGAGCTACGACTGGGCAACGAGCACGATCTGTGCGACGTGGTCGGTCTGCTCGAGTCGCGAGGGCGCCGCAACGTGCTTGAGCGCGCCCACATCGTTCGTGCGTTGCTCGAAGAAGCGACCGACCCCGACATCCATCGAGCGCTGCTGCAGACCTTGCTACCGGGTGTGGTGAGCGTGAGTCGCCAGTTGCGATTCGGCGAAGGCGTAGTGGACGAGCCGAGCGAGATGGTCTCGACCGCCATCTCCTTGCTCAGTGAGCTCTTGGTGGACTGGGCGGGGCAGTCGCGCACCTACGCCGCACCCGACCTCCTGTCCGCGCTACGCGGACGGCTACGTCGCTGGATGCTCAAGGAGAAAGAGGCGCGCCACGCGGTCTCGGCCTACGAGCCGGTCGATCGCGCCGCGCACGAAGCCTCGCCGCTGCTCACGCGTCTGCAAAGCCTCGGCGGGGAACACGAACGTCTCGTTCGACTGACCTACGCCCGCGTGTTTGAGGGTCGCTCACTTCGCGAACTCGCCGCCGACGATCACAGCGCTCCGGCGGCATTGCAGTCTGAGCTGCAGCACTTCGCCATTCGTTTTTTGCTCTAGCGGTTATCAAAGGTTGTGAATGAGCCCCGAGTTTCGACCCGACAAGCCGTTACCCTCGAAAGACGATTATGAGACTGCCCCATTCACTCAAGAGCGCTCACTGGGTGATGTGGTCCAGCCCCGTTCTTCTCTTGGTCCTCGTTTTCACGCTGACCGCCTCGTCAAGTTCGACGCCACCGCACCACCTGGCCACTCGCCTCGCTTCGCGCGCGACGACGTCGCCGACCACTACTTCCACCTCAACGACCCTGGTGCCAGCCGTCACGACGTCGAAGCGCGTCACGACGACCACGACGGTACCAACGGGGACGTACGTGAAGTCACCCGAGAGCTCGTTGCTCAACGTGACAAAGATCGAGACGACCCCGCCTACGACGAGCGTCGGGCGCGCCTCAACCTCGTCCAGCGTGACCGCTTCGAACGCCAAGTCGAACGCGAACGCCTCCGCCGCGAACGCCTCGAACGACGTCGTCAGCGGTCTGCTCAGTCCAACCCTCGCGGTGGCCGACGTGCCATTACGGGGTCCCGGAACGTGGCAGGTCGACTCGAGCGCTCCCGTAACGGTGACCCTGACGTGCGGGGGGTCGACGATACCCGTAGAGACCCAGTTCGAGATCGCCGCGCGCACGTCGTGCCAGGTGACACTCTCCAATCCCTCCCCCGCTCAGAACATCACGTGGGAACTCGTACCGAGCAGTTAAGCCGACCGCTGGGCACGCGCCTTCACGGGGCGGCGCTCGTGCTCTACTTCGCCCTGCTGCCCTACGTTGTGCTCACCAAGTGGCAGCGCACGTCCAGCGAGTCGAGCGGCGCCTTCATTCGCCTCTTGTTGGTGGTGCTCGTCGCGTTCTGGTTCGGCTTTCTCTGCCAGGTCCTGCGCAACGTGTGGCGCCTGCGCCGGGGGCGACAGGTGAAGTCCGGGGGCAGCGCCTGGATCGCTGGGCTCCTGGTGGCACTGCTGGCCCTCGCGGCGCCCGCTCACATCGGTACGCACGAACCAGCCGCCATTGCGGTGGCGTATCAACCGACCTCGCAACCTCTTCACCGCCGCCTACCCACTCCTCTGGTGGGCCTCGCACCCATGCCCCTCGCCCTGGTCGCCAAGCGACGTAGCGATGCGCTGCGACGAGACGGCGGTGACGACGATCCCTTCGACGTCGACGAATCCATCCAACTACTGCGCGGCCTCAACCCCGAACTCATTGCGCACCTCGTGGCTCTCATCGGAGAGGCCAGCGACGGCGTTCTCGACGTGCCCGATGAACCCGCCACCCTGGCCAGTGCCCCCGTGAGTGCGGCTATCCTCGCGTGCACACTGGGTCCGAGTGCGACGGGAACGCTGATCGGCTTTGCCCGAGAAGGAAGTCGCCTGCCGATTCGCGCAGCCTGGAGCGTTGACGACATCCAGCGTGAGGTCGTCGCCCTCCATCAGGGCGCCGTCGTGTTCGCCCGTGACGAGAGCGAACTCCTGCGCGCGCTCGCCACGCGGGCCTTGCGACAGAGTGTGGTGGTGTACCTGGGTCCGCCGAGCGACCTGGACGACGAGCTGAGTGCCTGCGCGGTGACACTGACTCCGTACCTGGAACGCGAGACGCGAGTGCCCGCCCCGAGCGCCCACGACGCACCACGCACGGGAGATCTTCGCGTCGAGATGCTGCGCGCCGACCCCACCGTCATAGGAATCGTCGAGCCCTTCACTCCGACACTGCGACGCCGCTGCATCGAGATGGTCGCGTACCTCGCGCTGCACCGACATGAACCAGTGACCGGCGAACGCCTGCGCACGCGCGTGCTCCTGCACGCCGACGTCGAAGCCTCGTCGCGCACGCTCGCCAACACCGCGAGTTCGGTGCGACGCTCGCTCGGCGTCGACGTACAGGGTCCCCGCCTGCATCCGGTCTCGTCCTCGGGGCTGTACGCCACCCACGGGGTGACGAGCGACGTCGAGATGTTCTCCACACTCGTGGCGCGAGCGCGGCAGCTACCGATCGCTGACGCGTCATCCCTCGCCCACGAGGCGCTGCTGCTCATCAAGGGCGAACCCCTCGCGAGCACGTTGCGCGGATTCGAGTGGTTCCTCGCCGAAGGTTTCGCCGCGCGCCTGGCGCGCGACGGTGAGTGGGCGGCTCTCGCGCTGCACCACAGCGCGATGCGCCGGCGAAACTACGAGCTGGCCTTTTGGTCACTGCAACAAGGACTCTTGATCGACCCCTATAGCGACGCTCTCGCCGACGTGCTCGCCAAGGTGCCTCGCCTACGCCAGTTTGGCGGCGATGGAGCCCGCGGAACGCAGCACCAGCCCGTCGGCCCCCGCGGCGCTGTAGCGATGAGCTGGTCGCTCACGGGCCTCAGCCAGCAGGTCTTTCAGTAGCGTCGCGAAGGGCAGCGGCGGATCGACGAAGAGGTACTTGGCCAGCGAACCCGGAATCGTATTGATCTCATTGACGTAGATCTCGTCGTCGTTGGCGAGGAAGTCCACTCGCGCCACCCCGCGCACCAGGGCCACCTCAGCCACGACACGAGTCAAGGCGAGAATCTCGTCGCGTTGTCCCTCGGCGAGCACCGCGGGGAGCTCGCGCGGCGCGGCCACCATGCCTTCACCGCCGACGTACTTATCGCGATAGTTAAGAATCTCCGCACCCGCGCTGCGCCGAATGGGTCGTTCGACGGCCGAGAGCTCCAACGAGGGATAGGTGCGTAGCGCGATCTGCACGTCGCTGAGGTCTTGTCGGTAGGGCTCGACCACACAGCCGTTGGCGAAGTGCGGGTTCGTCGTCAGTCGGGCCTTCGCGGTGGCGAAGTCGGCCACCACATCGATGCCGATCGACGAGCCCCCAAAGCGCGGTTTCAAGATGTAGGGCCCGCCAAAGGGAAGAGAGGTACTGGCAGCGTGCAGCAACTCACGGGGCAGCGACGCCAGCCCGGCGTGCGCGATCACGGCCGAAAACGCCCACTTATCCATGCCGAGGGCTGCTCCGGCGACCGTGGGCCCGGTGTAGCGAAGGCCCGCGAGGTCGAGTGCGCCCTGGAGGGTTCCGTCCTCGCCCGGTCCCCCGTGGGTCGCGAGGATCAGCGTGTCGACGTCTAGCTTCTTACCCCCCGACAGCCGGGAACCGCCCGACCAGAAACCGCCGTCCTCACCCAATCGCAAGACAATCTCGCTTGCCCCCTTGGGCACGCCGTCGAGGAACGCTTCGGCCTCGACGTCACTCGCTACCGAGAAGAGCGCACCGGACTTGGTCCAGTAGATCCCCTGCGCGTCGCGCTCAAGGGTCGCCAGTTCGTGCAGGGCCTGCAGTCCGCTCAGAATCGATATGTCGTGCTCGGGGGACGGACCCCCAAAGAGAACTCCGCTAGCCACCGCTCACCTCGCCCGACCCATAAGACATCAAGGGTAGTGGTCGGGTAGATCGTTCAAGAACAAGATCCCGTCGCCCGGCACGAGCGTGTTGCGAATCCATTTGACCGCGTCGTCGCGCGTGTCAAAACGTCGCGGCGCAATGGCGGAACCCGCACTGAGGGCCACGATATTCGTGCGGCCAATTGCGACCAGTTCGGCCGGCAGAGCCTCGACGAGTTGGGCCAGACGAAGATTCTCGCCGTACTGTTCGCGCCCGAGTTCGACGAGGCCGGGCGTGACCACCACCCGTCGCCCGGTGATATCGAGGGACTTGAGCGTGTCGAGGGCGAGCGCCGCACTTGCGGGATTGGCGTTGAACGTGTCGTCCACGACCACGATCCCCGCCGGTGACGTGGCGACGTTGAGTCGATTGGCGACCGGCTGCACGTCGGCGAGGCGCGCCGCCAGAGTCGCTGCGTCGACACCGAGTTCGTGCGCGGCGGCGAGTGCGCACGCGAGGTTCGTC
>JBARLO010000037.1:0-2992 GCA_049801955.1 Acidimicrobiales bacterium | reverse complement strand
GACCCGCACGTTCTTGAGCCCGACGAGGGCTTCCAGGATTTCGGTAGGGTCGGTAAGGACGAAGGTGTTTCTATTTTTTTGGATCACACCTAAAGACTGAAGCACCTTCGTCTTCTAAACAGTGACCTTCGAAACAGGCGTCACCCCGCTAACTTCCGATGACCCCATTCAGTCGCTCTTCACCGCGCAACAACAGACGTCGGGCCCGGTAGAGCGGGTCGTCACGTCGCCCGCGGTGGCCGAGCGCTTGGACCTGGACGCGACGGCGCACCGTGTCGAGGGCCAGGTTGGCCAGTTTGACCACGTGGAAGGGGTCGACGACCTGGGTGGCCGAGGGCAACACGACCGAGTAGACCGCGGCGTAAGCGTCGGACATGTCGAGGGTCCCCACACTGATCCCGGCCTTCCAGTTCGTGGGCCGCTGGTCCAAGAACCCCGCCACCACCTCAAAACGCCTCGTCGGCACGATGTCGATCACGCGGTGGTGCTCAACGTCACAGATCGTCGTGGCGTAGCTGGTGCGCTGGCCCGCCAGGCGCACGAAGTTCGTCTCGTCTAAGCCGATGGCGCTGGTGTGGATGACCCGCTGTCGATCGGCGGCTAGTAACGCGGCCCCGTAGGTGGTGACGGCGTCGTTCACGGTGTGCCAGTCACAGGCGAGTTCGCCCGCCACCTCCTTGACGGTCCTGCCGTAGCCGACCTGGCGCGTGGCCCACTTGGCCGCTCGCGTGGTGAGGAGACAGTCCTTGGCGGCGATGCGGTGATCACCCAGCACCCAGGTCTTTCTCGCGCAACGTTCGTTCACGCACTTCATGCGGTGCTTCTTCCAGGTGAGGCGCATGGGAAAGCCGTAGACCGGCAGGTCCACGTAGGAGACGAGGGGACGTTCCTTCACCCGGGCCCGCTGAGCGCAACTGGGACACGAGACCTCGCCTAGTACCTGCTCGATCACCAGGCTGACGTCGGGACCCGAGCGCTCGTAGTGCAGAACTCGTACGTCCTTCAGGCCGACGAGAGCCTCCAGGATTTCACTAGGGTCGGACAGGACGAAGGTGTTTCTATTTTTTTGGATCACACCTAAAGACTGAAGCACCTTCGTCGATTAAGCAACGACCTTCAGGGGCGTGACCCCGCCGGAATCCGATGACCCGAAATACGCGGTGAAGACTGACCGCGTGCGCCGTAACGATATACCTCTTAGTCCTGTAGATTTCGCTAAGCGCCTCAACCTACGAGCGCTCAGGGGGTCAAACATGACTATTAACCGCGACTCGTTCTACATCAATGGTGAATGGGTACCAGCCACCTCGGGTGAGACCCTTGAAGTGACTACATCGGGCACTGGCGAGCTTTTTGCCACTGTTCCTGCTGGAACGGTCGACGAGGCCAACCTCGCGGTCGAAGCCGCTGCGGCGGCCTTCGATGGCTGGTCCAACACGAGTCCCAAGGAGCGCGGCGAGTTCCTGCTGCGGATATCGGAGAAGCTCGCCGAGCGCAGTGATGAGATTGCGCTCGTCATCGCCAACGAAGTCGGTATGCCCCTCATGCTGGCCAAAGGCATCCAGGTCGGTCTTCCAACCATGACCTTCGCCGACAACGCGCAGCGCGCCATGGACTACGTGTGGGAAGAGGAAGAGGGCAACTCCACCCTCGTGCGCGAGCCGGTGGGTGTTGTGGCAGCCATCACGCCGTGGAACTACCCGCTACACCAGATCGCCAACAAGGTGGCGGCATCTCTTGCGTCCGGTTGCACCGTGGTGCTGAAGCCCAGCGAAGTCGCCCCCGTCAACGCTTTCCTGTTCGCCGACATCGTCCATGAAGTCGGACTGCCCCGCGGCGTCTTCAACTTGGTCTCGGGCCTGGGTCCCGTGGTGGGTGAAGCCATCGTCGCGCACCCCAAGACCGACATGGTCTCTTTTACCGGATCGACGCGCGCGGGAAAGCGGGTAATGGAGTTGGCCGCCCAGATGGTCAAGCGCGTCTCGCTGGAACTTGGTGGGAAGTCGGCCAATATCATCTTGGACGACGCGGACATTCCTGCCGCCGTGGCCGATGGCGTCTTCCAGTGCTACCTCAACTCTGGTCAGACGTGCTCAGCGCTCACGCGCATGGTCGTGCCACGATCCAAGCTCAACGAAATCGAAGACCTCGCGGTTGAAGCCGCTGCCGGGCTCATGCCTCAAGATCCCATTAGCGGTTCGAGTCTTCTAGGACCGTTGGTGAGTGCCGCACAGCAGCAGCGTGTTCGCGACTACATCAACAAGGGCATCGAGGAGGGAGCGCGAATTGTGACTGGTGGTGTCACTCCGCCCGAAGGCCTCGAACGCGGGTACTACATCACACCCACGATCTTTTCTGATGTTCGCAACGATATGACGATCGCACAAGAGGAAATCTTTGGCCCGGTCTTGAGCATCATCCCCTACGACACCGAAGACGAGGCGATCGCGATCGCCAACGATTCGACCTATGGACTCGCAGGTGGCGTGTGGGCATCAACCGAGGAGAAGGCCTTCGAAGTCGCACGCAAGATTCGCACGGGCCAAGTGTCGATCAACGGTGGCGGTTTTAATGTGATCGCACCCTTCGGCGGCTATCGCCAGTCCGGTATCGGTCGTGAACTCGGTAAGTATGGCTTCGAAGAGTTCCTCGAAGTCAAGGCCATCCAACACCACTAGCCAAAGAGAACGGCCAACGACCGCGGTATAGACTCGTCACGCGCCGGTAGCTCAATTGGCAGAGCATTTGACTCTTAATCAACAGGTTCCGGGTTCAAGTCCCGGCCGGCGCACCAAGTTTGACGAGGATTTATAGGCGAGTGAGATGCAGACAATCCTAAATCTTCCCACGCAAATCCCATCTCAATGTCGGCAACGCTCGAAAACTGAACACTTTCGACGGTGAAAAGTGAACACCTGAAAATGGAGGGTGATCACTTTGGAAGACTGGGCAATTATTCGAAGGCTGGCGGCCGAGGGAATACCCAACGCTC
>JBARLO010000036.1:0-35263 GCA_049801955.1 Acidimicrobiales bacterium | reverse complement strand
GGCCTCGCCCGCGGCGAAGACCACCACCCGATTCGTCTTGCCGGTGCCGGCGGGCAGCGAGAGCGTGCCGCGCACGATCTGCTCGGCCTTGCGCGGGTCCACACCCAAGCGCACGGCGAGCTCGACGGTCTCGTCGAACTTGGCCGTCGCGAGTGCCTTCACCTTGGCGAGCGCCTCGGGGACGCCGAGAAGCTCTTCGCGGTCCACCTGGGCCAGCGAGTTCTTGTAGTTCTTACCGTGCTTCATGACTCTCCTAGCCTGCAACCTTGATACCCATCGAACGCGCGGTACCGGCCACCTGGAGCTTGGCCATCTCGACGTCGTCGGTGTTGAGGTCCTTCAGTTTGGTCTTGGCGATCTCTTCGACCTGATCCATGGTCACACTGGCGACGGTCTCACGCCCCGCGAGGTGCGCGCCCTTGGCGATGCCGGCGGCTTGACGCAGCAGCACCGGGGTGGGTGGGGTCTTCAGGATAAAGGTGAAGGTGCGGTCGTCGTAGATCGAGATTTCGACCGGAATCACCGTGCCGCGCATCGACTCGGTCGCCGCGTTGTACTGCTTGCAGAACTCCATCGTCTGGACGCCGTGTGGCCCGAGCGCGGTACCCACCGGCGGCGCGGGGGTCGCGCCACCCGCCTCGAGCTGAATTTTGACGATTGCGACAACGTTCTTGGCCATGGCCGTTCTCCTTAACTTCGTTCTAGAGCTTCGTGACCTGGGTGAAGTCCAACTCCACCGGGGTCTCGCGCCCGAAGATGTCGACCAGCACCTTGACTTTGAGCTGGTCCTCGTTGATTTCGGCCACGTGACCCGAGAAGGTCGCAAAGGGGCCGGTCTTGATCTGCACCGTGTCGTTGACGTCGAACTCGTGGGTCGGCATGCGACGCTTGGCCACGGGCACTTCCACCCCTTCGACGTGGGGACGGATGATGTTGTCGACCTCGCGACGCGTGAGCGCGGTCGGCTTGGTCTTTTCGGCCCCCACGAATCCGGTCACGCCCGGCGTGGAGCCGATGACGTAGAAGATCTCGGGGTCGGGCTCACAGCGAATGAGCAGGTAACTCGGGAACATGCGCTTCGAGACCGTGACCTTCTTGCCGGACTTGAACTCGGTGACGTCCTCTTCGGGCAGGTAGATCTCATAGATCGAGTCGCTCAACTCGCGGCTCTTGATGATGTTGTTGAGCGCGCCGATCACCTTTTGCTCGTGTCCGGCGAAGGTGTGCACGATGTACCAGCGACCGGGACGGTCAAAGGCGCTCTCGACGACCGGCTCGTCGTCCTCGTCAATGATGGTGACGTCGAGAATCTCCTCGTCGGGCGACTCGTCAACGTCAGTGTGGGTTTCTAGGTCACTCATGAATTCCTACTTTGTGAAAAGAAACGACACGAAGTGTGAACAGGCCACACCCAGGCCGAAGATCAGTGCGGTCATAAAGACCAAGACGAAGAGAACGATCGAGGTGTAGTTCACGACCTCGGGGCGCGTGGGCCAGGACACCTGGCGCATCTCCTGACGAACCTGACTGAAGAACTCGCGCGGGGTGGCGCGCTCACTGCGTCGGCGCTGGACGTCGTCCACCGATGTGCGACGAGACGTGGGGGCGCCGTCGGCACCCACCTGACCCTGTCGTTGCATCTGGCGCTTTTGTTCGCGGTTCACTCTGTACTCTCGTTTGTCACTTCGTCATTCGCTTCGAAAACCATCTTCGAGCAGGGCAGGAGGGACTCGAACCCCCAACCACCGGTTTTGGAGACCGGTGCTCTACCAATTGAGCCACTGCCCTATGGCGACCCAGCCCGCAACGAACCGTGCCCCCAGGGACGTCAATCCTACCACCACCGCCCAAACGCCTCATCGGCGCCTTTAGCGGGTCTCCTTGTGCAGCGTGTGCTTGCGCTCCCACTGGCAGTACTTCTTCATCTCGATGCGCTCGCGGTCGTTGATCTTGTTCTTGGTCGTGATGTAGTTGCGACGCTTGCAGTCCTCGCAGGCGAGGGTGACGTGTACTCGCTTCTCGTTCTTAGCCATGATGTTCTCCTTGGTACGACCTAGTTCTCTGTGCCTGGTAGCGGCGGCGGGACTCGAACCCGCGACAACACGATTATGAGCCGTGTGCTCTGACCACCTGAGCTACGCCGCCTGGCGAGCCCTCTGTCGGGATTGAACCGACGACCCCTTCCTTACCATGGAAGTGCTCTACCACTGAGCTAAGAGGGCGTTCGACAAAAAAGTCGCGAAGAAAAAGTGTAGTGCCTTAGCCCCCAGTTCTTCCAACGTCCAGCACTACCCTGGACGCCTATGAGGACGCGACTGGTGCAGATCGACGACGCCACCGCCCTGATGAACATTCAGAATCCCGAGGTGATCGAGCACGAGCTGTCCTTTGATCTGGTGCCGCGAAGCCTGGACGAACAGCGCGAGTGGATCCGCCGCCACCAGGGCACGCACATCTGCTTGGTGGCGATCAATACCGACGACGACCTCGGCGAGATCGGAGCGAGGGGCGAGCGAATCTTGGGCTTCGCCTCGGTCTCGCCCTTTCGTGAGCGACCCGCCTACGCCACCACCGTGGAGAACTCGATCTACGTGCACCGCAGCGCGCGGGGCGCGGGGGTCGGCGAAGTCCTCCTGAACGATTTGATCGCGGCCGCTCAAAGGTCAGGCTTTCACTCGATCATCGCGCGCATCGTGGGCGAAAACGCGGGTTCGATCCGCCTGCACGAGAAGTGCGGCTTTACCCTCGTCGGCACCGAGATCGAGGTCGGACGCAAGCACCTGCGCTGGCTGGACGTGGTCGAGTATCAGTACGTGATGCGCGACGAACTGCGCTAGGTCGCGGCTTCGGGCGAGAGCGACTTGGGCGCGGGGTTCGCGGTGGGCTCTCGGGCCTCGTCGTCGACCGTCGACTCGCTGGGCGATAGTTCGGCGGGAACGATCTCACCTTCGGGCCACGACCACTGGGTCCAGCGACCCATGGGTGCGATCAGCACTCCCCCGAGAATGGCGACCGCCAGTGCAATCAGCAGTGGGTTCGAGTGCACGAGACCAGCCAAGAGCTGGCGACCGCCGGGCAGTCCGATGAAGGGTCCCACGATCGAGAGCAATAACAGCCAGAAGTGTTCACGTCCTTCGTAACTCGCCGCCAGCACCACCAGTCCCCACGCGAGGTACCACGGCTGAACCACCGGCCCCAGGATCACGAAGAGCAACAGCGCCACGCCCAATGAGCGAACCCAGCCCCGCTCGGGGGACCTCCAGAGCAGCCAGAGCGTGAAGGCCGCCGCAATCACCACCCCCAAGAATCGCGTGACTGAGAGCACCGAAGCCAGGGCCACGGTGTGTGCGCCGACGGCGTGCAGGATGTTGGTAATCGCCATACCCGCACCGGTCGCCGGTGCGGCCCAGGACCGCACGGTTCCGTTGCTCAAGAGATTGTCGACCCAGCCAAAGCCAAAACCCGCCATCACGGTGGTCACGCCCAGCACCGCCGCAGCCACCACGCCGCCGATGGCGAAGGGCCGTATCCGTTGCTTGAGCGAGGCGCTGGGCGGCACCCAGTTCCACGCGACGTAGGCGAGCCCGATTGCGGCGGGCGCTTTGACTGCGGTCGCGAGCGAGACGAAGAACAGCGCCCAGACCGGGTGCCGCTGCACTGCCAGTCCGAGACCAATCACCAAGAACGCGGTCATCAATGCGTCGTTGTGCGCGCCACCGATCAAGGTCAACAGGACGAGAGGGTTCATCGCGGCCAGCACGAAAGCTTCACCCGGGTCGCGCCCCAGACCGCGCGCCAACATGATGACGCCGTAGCCGATGCCCGCGACGGCGACGGCTTCGAGCAGGCGCAGTCCCACGACTGTGGCCAGTTGGTGCTGCCCGCTCAACTTCACAATCGTGCTGTCGATGAAGAGGAAGAAGGGACCGTAGGGTGCCGGCGTATTGCCCCAGAGCTTGTCGACCGGCAACGTCCAGGCGTTGGACGCCTGGCCGAGGGTAAAGGGACCATAGAGATAGGGACTGATATGCAGCGACGTCATCTCGCCCTGAGCGGCGTAACTAAAGACGTCCCGTGAAAACAGGGGTGGAGCGACGACCATGGGTGCCGCCCACATCGCAAAGATCCACCAGAGCTTCTTGAGCGGCACGCCCCCGTGGAGTTTCAAGACTTCCGAAAGCCGTAGCCACACCCTCATCAGCAAGAGCAATCCGCCGTAGACCAAGACGACCGACAAGATGTACTTGGTCTCGCTCGGCGTGCCCCCGGCGCTGGCCGCCGGTTCGCCGAAGAACCAGGTGCTCGTGAGGTTGAACTTAAACGGCGAGTTGGTGAACGACGATCCGGCCAAGATCGCGGTCAACGCGACGAAGCCGAGCACGGCGGGCTGCCAGAGAAAACTCCACCCCTCGAAGGGACCGGGGGTAAATCGACCCAGGGGCGTGTAGCGCCGCTCGAGCAGTTGCACGCCGGACTCGAAGCTGGTCGCGCCGCGTTCGTAGGTTCTACGAACGCCGCTCGCCCACGAGTTCACTCGACCCACGAAACTCCTCTCGCCACGCACGTGACAACGTACTGCTCTCGCTCGACGCGAGACGCGGCCAACCCCGACAGGTTGACCTTGGTGGGCCGGGAGGGATTTGAACCCCCGTAGGCTAAGCCGTCTGGTTTACAGCCAGATCCCATTGGCCACTCGGGCACCGACCCGCCGAGGATTCTACTGGGTCCTCCCCGTAGCGCCCAAGTCGTCCATACTTTGACCCTCCCGAGAGAGACGGTCCTATCATTTGGCAATGCCAAGTTTCGATGTGGTCTCGGAGATCGATCTCCAAGAAGTGCGCAACGCGGTCGACCAGGCCAACCGAGAGGCGGGTAATCGCTTCGACTTCAAGGGCACCGACGCCACGATCGAGTTCTCCGAGAAGGAGCTCTCACTGAGTGCCAGCACCGAGGACCGCCTGCGCGCGCTCTATCAACTGCTCGAAGAGAAACTGGTCAAGCGACAGGTCTCGCTCAAGACACTGGAGCCCGGAAAAATCGAAGAGGCCAGCCACAACAGTGCCCGCCAGAAAGTCTCCTTGAAGGCCGGGATCTCCCAAGACGTCGGCAAGCAGATCAACAAATTGATCAAGGAGATGGGGGTAAAGAGCCTCTCGTCATCCATTCAGGGCGACCAGGTTCGCGTGACCGGCAAACAACGCGATGACCTCCAGCGCGCGATTGCATCCCTCAAAGAGGCCGACGTATCAGTGCCTCTGCAGTTCACGAACTTTCGCGACTAGCGCGCGCGACCCTCTTCGACGCGTAGGTGCTGGTCGATCTCGGCCATCTTCTCCACCCTGAAGATTCGGTTGAACACGATGAGCTTCAGCACCCAGAAGACCGCGAAGCAAAAGAGGTTGGCGCCCGAAACGACCGCGGTATTGGTCAAGTGCGACCACTGGTGCGACTTGGTTTCGTTCCTCGCCCACCACGCGCCGAGCTGTGAGAAGGCGATACCGAGAACCGACATCATCAAGAAGGGCGCGATCTCCTTGCGGAAGTGGCTGCGCCCGCGCTTGCCCCACGTCCAGCGGCGATTGAGCTGGTAGGCGGGCACCATGCCCACGATGTTTCCCGCCAACGTCGCCCAGACGGCATCGGGAATGATGCGGAATCCGTAGAACACGCTCACCGCGGCGAGCGAGACGACAGTGGTCATGACTGACGCAGCGGTGTAGCGGATCAGACGCTTGCCGTCGTGCGTGTGGCTCCACGCGATCAGTTCAGCCGGTGTCCATTTCATCGAAGTTGCACCACCACACGGTGACCCGCGAGGTTACGCGGCGGTTTCTTCTTGGAGGGTGAGGTCGGCGCCATGGTGACCGTGCTTGGCCACGTGAAAGATTCGATTGAAGACCATGAGTTTCAACACGAAGAAGATGGCAAAGCAGAGCACGTTGGTGCCCGACACCAGTGCAGTTGCCGTCAGGTGGCTCCACTTGTGCGTGTGCACTTCGTGGCGGGCCCAGAACGCGCCGAGCTGCGAAAAGGCGATGCCCAGAAACGCCATGCTCCAGTAGGGAACGATCTCGCGGCGGAAGTGACTACGCCCGCGCTTGCCCCACGCCCAGGCGCGGTTCCAGTAGTAGGAGGGGATGACCGCGACGAGGTTGCCGCTCAGGGTCGCCCAGATCACACCCGGAATGATCTTGAGCCCGTACATGATGGTGATCCAGGCGAAGGACAGACCCGTCGTGATAACGGAACCAAGAAAGTAGCGAGTTAATTTCTTGCCTTCGGGGGTCTTCGTCCACGCGAGAAATCTGCGAAGGCGCGCACTCATTGCGGACAGTCTACCGGTCGGCGCCAAAGTGCTCGGTGCGACAGAGATGCAACAATGGACCATGACCGACGCGCTGGACTTCTTGGTCCACCTCTTAGACCTCGAAACCATTGAGGTGAACGTGTATCGGGGCATCAATCCCAAAGAGGAGCGTCAGCGAACCTTCGGGGGACAAGTCGCCGCTCAAGCCCTGATGGCGGCCGGTCGCACGGTGGAGCGCGGGCGCGTGCACTCCCTGCACTCGTACTTCTTGCGCCCGGGCGATCCCACCACGCCAATTCTTTACGAAGTGGACCGCATCCGCGACGGCAAGAGCTTTACGACGCGACGCGTGGTCGCCGTGCAGCACGGTCGCGCAATCTACAACATGCAAGCGAGTTTTCACGTCGACGAGGTGAGTTTGGCGCATCAGATTGCAATGCCCGAGGTGCCCGGACCCGAAACCATCCGTTCCATCTCCGAAGTCCTGAGCGAGGGTGATCTCGCGAATGACTGGTTTCATTTTCCGCGTCCCATTGACCAGCGTTTTATTGGGGCCGTGCCCTGGGATCCGAATCGCGACCTCGAACCTCGCGAGATGCTCTGGATCCGCGCCGACGGCACGCTGCCTGATGACCCGTTGCTGCACGCGTGCGTCGTGACGTACGCCAGCGACATGACGCTCATGGACGCGATTCTGCGCCCCCACTCCATCAACTGGGACGACGGCACGTTCATGGGGGCCAGCCTCGATCACTGCATGTGGTTCCACCACGACCTTCGTGCCGATCAGTGGATGCTCTACGAAGCCGAGTCCCCTATCGCCTTTGGCGGTCGCGGTTTAGCCCGGGGATTCCTCTTCTCGCGTGACGGTGAACTCAAAGTATCGATGGTCCAGGAAGGCCTGACCCGCCAACTGACCGCGCGCTAGACGCGCTCGGACATCGGCACGAACTTGCGCTCGCCCGCGCCGACGTACAGCTGGCGCGGACGCGCGATTTTGGCCCCTTGGGCGAGCTGCTCTTGGTAGTGCGACAGCCAGCCCGACGTGCGCGGAATGGCGAAGAGCACCGTGAACATCTCGGTGGGAAAGCCCATGGCCTGATAGATGAGTCCGGAGTAAAAGTCCACGTTGGGGTAGAGCTTGCGCGAGATGAAGTACTCATCGGACAGCGCGACCTCTTCGAGCTTGAGCGCGATGTCGAGCAACGGGTTCTTTCCGGTGACGCTGAAGACCTGGTCGGCCAGATTCTTCACGATTGTGGCGCGCGGGTCGTAGGTCTTGTAGACGCGGTGACCAAAGCCATCGAGCAGCGTCTTCTTTTGAGTCTTGACCTCTTCAACGAAGGCGGGGACGTTGTCCATCGAGCCGATTCGCGTGAGCATCTTGATCACGGCCTCGTTCGCGCCGCCGTGCAATGGGCCGTAGAGTGCGGCCGTCGCGGCCGCGGCCGAGGAGTACGGATCGGCGTGTGAGGAGCCCGCGACGCGCATGGCGGTCGTGCCACAGTTCTGCTCGTGGTCGGCGTGCAGGATAAAGAGGACGTCGAGCGCCTTGGCCAGGATGGGGTCGGGTTCGTAACGCGGCTCGGCGACCTTCCACATCATGGACAGAAAGTTCTGCGGATAGGTCAACGAGTTGTCCGGATACACGAAGGGTTGACCGACGCTGAAGCGGTGCGCGGCGGCGGCCAAGGTCGGCATCTTGGCGATGAGGCGCACGATCTGCTTGTGCAGGACTTCGGGATCCGCAAGGTCCTTGGCTTCCTTGTAGTACGTCGAGAGGGCCGCAATGGCCGAGACGAGCATGCCCATGGGGTGCGCGTCGTAGTTAAAGCCCTCCAGGAAACGCTTGCGGACGTTCTCGTGGATGAAGGTGTGATACGTGATGTCCTTTTCCCAGGCGGCCGCCTGCTCGGCGTTGGGCAGTTCACCGTGCAACAGCAAGTAGGCCACTTCGATGTAGGTGGACTGTTCAGCGAGTTGTTCGATGGGATACCCGCGATAGCGCAGGATGCCCGCGTCGCCGTCGATGTACGTGATGGAGGACTCGGTGAGGGCCGTGGTCATGAAACCAGGGTCGTAAAACCAGATGCCGGGCAGCAACTTCGACCACTCACTCGCGGCCACGCCACCATCCACAATGGGTATTTCCCTGCTCTCACCGGAGCGATTGTCGGTCACGGTAATGGACTGCGTCACAGGTCCTCACTTCACAACTAGGGGGCGTGCCCATCGTAGGCTAACTCGCCAGTAAGTGAAGCAGGGCCTCAGTTTCCCGAGGGCGACATCTCGAGTCGAAAGTGCTCTTCGGACACCTTGCCCACAGCCGCGCGAACGCCCAATACACGTATCACGAGGGTGGCGCGCTCACTCGGCGACGTCACGAGTGCGTCGGGCACGAAGGCGTACGCGGCGTCGGGTCCGAGCGTCGCCCTCATGGTCTGGGAAAACGCTTTGCCCAGTCCGTTGAGCGGGGTCACGCGCACGCTGAGCGTGACGGGCTGGTCATCGTAACTGGCGTTCAGCACCGAGATGCCAAGTTGCACGCTGCGCACCGGCGGGAGCACCATGAGACCGCGGGCCGAGGGGAACGCCGCAGGATCGACGCGCACGGCGTCGATGGAGATCGCCCGCACGAGTTCGAGTGACGCCGAACGTGTCACCAGACTCACCCCGTGGGCGAGGAAGTACTTCGCGCTCGCCACGCTCGTGGCATCGAGACGCACGTGCCCGGGTTCCTTGCGCAGCGCGAACCGATCCAGGTTCCACTGCTCACTGGTTGCAATCAAGGTGGCCCCGGGGTTCGTCACCGGCTCGTTCGCCTTGGTCGTCCACGGCAGTTCGAGGGAGCGTGCGACATCACCCAGCATCGTCTGATACGCCGCCACTCGTTCGTCGGTCAGCGTTGCGATTGACCCATTGATGTTGTGCGAAAGACTCGGGTGACGCAGCAACTCTCCCTCTTCGCTCCAGCCCGCGAGGGTGTCGTTCAGTTGGTAGAGGCGGGCCGCGAAGGTGACGCGCGGCAGGGTCTGCGCCTGGTTTAGGAGACTGGCGAGGTGGACGTCGAACTGGTTTTCTTGGGTGACAAGCGCGTTGCTCAAAGCGGCGAAACTCAAGTCCTCGCTGCGCCGTGGTCCGGTCGCGTTGTGGGCGGCGTGAGCGACGTCGCGTGCGAACACGGCCACGAGCAGTGTGACGACGACGGCCACCGAGATGAACAACGTATGCCGACGACGTTGTGCGCGAGTCCGTGCCACGCTGACAAAACCTAGTCGTCAGTTACTTTTAGATCTCTTCTGCGTCGTCGTCGAGATCCAGAACGTCTGGTGTCAGCCCTAGGTCCAACTCGAGCGGCGCCTCGACGCCCCACTTGAACACATCGATGTTCGACGTCAGTCGCTCCACGGGGCTCAGTACCGGAGGATCCTTCGCGTGTCCGGCCGCCCCGAGACTCTTCATGTTTCTCGCGCTCACGATGAGACGCGACTCGAAGGATGCGACCATCTTGTTGTAGGCGTCAATCTGAGAGTTCAGCGCCTTGCCCATTGCCGCGACGGGTTCGGCCACTTTGCTGATCCGATCGAAGAGGTCTTGAGCACCCTTAAGAATCTCCTCGGCGTTGTGGGCGAACTGCTGGCGTCGCACCACCATCGCCACTGACCACAGCAACGACAAGAGATTCGTCGGGCCCGCGATCAATACGCGTTCATTGGCGGCGTAGCCGAGGAGTTCAGGGTCAGCGTCCAGCGCCACGCTCACCGCTTCGTCGCTCGGCACGAAGCACACGACGAACTCGGGGGCGGGTGAGACGACCTCCCAGTAGCTCTTCGAATGCAAGGTCTTGATGTGCGCACGCAAGTCCTTCGCGTGCTTCACCTCGAAGGCGTGCCGTTCGTCGGCGTCCGGCGACGCGAGGGCCTGCTCAAAGGCGTCGAAGGGAAATTTGGCGTCAACCGCGACGTGCACGCCGTGCGAGACGTTGACCACGCAGTCGGGGCGCTGCGCACTTCCCGACTCGCTCGTCGAAGTCACTTGGAGCTGGTAGTCGATGTTCTCACGCAACCCTGACGCCTCGAGCACGTTGGCGAGCTGAATCTCACCCCACCGACCACGATGATCGCTGCGACCCAGTAACTGATTGAGTCGTCGGGTCTCGTCCTGGGCGCGGCGTTGTTCGCGCAACAACTCGTCGGCACTGCTCTTCACCTCGCCCAGCACTCCCACATGTTGCTTGTCGAAGTCGGCCAGTTTGCGCTTGTACTCTTCGAGGGATTCAGCCAAGGGTTGGAGCGTGCGATCGAGACTGGTCTCGCGCTCGCGCATCAGTTGTTCCTGGGTCTGATTGAAGCCCTCGACGGTCTCCTTGAGAACTCGATTGGACAGGCTTTCAAAGACCACGCCCAGGTTTTCGACCTGAATCTGATGCTCCTTGCGGAGACGCTCAAGATCCTCACGCGCGCTCAGCAGTTCGGAGTTGCGCACCGCCAGTTCGGTTCGCACCTGGCGATCGGACTCACTGGTGGCGTACGAGCGGCGCTCGGCGATCACCCACGCCAGCGCGCCACCCACCACGAGTCCGATCACCGCACTCAGAACTGCGACCACGTCGCTCCCCTCGTTTCTCACTTTTCACCCTAGAGAGCCGATGTGACCTGGGAGTAACCTCTGGGCGTGAATCGTCTCTTTCGCTCGTCTCGCGCCGACGACGACTCCGACCTGCCCCTGGAACGCCTGAGTGAGGACCTGCATCCCCAGATCGTGCGTACTTTCGCCCTGGTCGGCGAGGCGATCGCTGGTGCGACTCACGCCCTGCTCGCCAACGACCGCGAACTGGCCAAGCGCGTTGTCGAACAGGACATCATCATCGACGACCTCGTCGATCAGTTGGTGTCCACGGTCGAAGAGCGCCTCCTAGAGACCGCGCCCCTGGACGTCACGGGTCGACGCGACATGTTGATCCTGTTGCGCATCCTTCCCGAAATTGAGCGCAACGGCGACCTCGCCGAACATGTAGCCCGGCGCGCCGCGCGCGGACTGGGCAGCGAGATGAGTCCGCGCTCGCGCGGACTCATCGAACGAATGGGTGAGGTCGCCTCGACGATCTGGCGCGAAGCCACCGACATCATCATCGACGGCAAGAACGGATCGGTCGGTTTCATCGAGGACATCGACGACGAACTCGACGATCTGCACGTCTCGCTCACCGCCGAGTTGACCTCGGGTTCGATGAGCGTTCCCGTCGCCGTGGAAGTCGCGTTGATCGCGCGGTTCTATGAGCGATTTGGCGATCACTGCGTGAACTTGGCGCGTCGACAAGTCGGACGCGACGGCGCCGACTAACGCAGTTCGAGGATCGCCTCGGCGATCTGGACCGCGTTGAGCGCGGCCCCCTTTCGCAGGTTGTCGCCACTAACGAAGAGCGAGAGGCCATGGAGCGATGTCTCCGCGCGACGAATGCGCCCGACGTAGGTGGTGTCCTCACCGGTAACCAGCCGCGGGCTCGGCATGGAATGGACCACGACGCCGCGCGCCTTGCTTAAGATTTCGGTCGCCCGCTCCGGCGTCATCTCGTGTTCGAAACTGAGCGTGAGTGCCAGGGAGTGACCAGTGAAAACCGGGACGCGCACGCAGGTCGCGCTCACTTTGAGGTTCGGGATCTCGAGAATCTTGCGGCTTTCGTCGCGCAACTTCTGCTCCTCGTTGGTTTCCAGCGATCCGTCGTCCACGATGGCGCCCGCGATGGGCAACACGTTGTGCGCGATGGTTGCGGGAAACTTCACACCCTCATCAATGGGAAACGCGCGGCCATTGAAGGCGAGGATCCGGGGGTCGTGATCTTGATGCTTCTCGAGTTGCTCGGCCAGTTCATCCACGCCCTCGCGACCCGAACCGCTCACCGCCTGGTACGTGGAGGCGACAACTGACTCGAGTCCCGCCGCCAAGTGCAGGGGCTTGAGGACGGGCATGGCCACCATCGTCGTGCAGTTGGGGTTGGCCACAATGCCCTTGGGGATCGTGATGAGCGCGTGGGAGTTCACTTCGGGCACGACCAGGGGCACCTCAGAGTCCATACGAAAGGCGGAGGAGTTGTCGATCACGATCGCGCCCGCTTCGGCTAGACGAGGGCTGAGCACCCTCGAGGACGTCGCCCCCGACGACGCGAGAGCAATGTCGATTCCCGAGAAGTCGGCCGTCGCGGCGTCCTCCACGATGATCGACTGGCCGCGCCACTCAATGATCGATCCCGCGGACCGCGCGGACGCGAAGAAGCGAATCTCGTCGACCGGAAAGTCCCGCTCGATCAAAATCGAACGCATCACGGTACCGACCTGACCGGTGGCTCCGATGATGGCGACTTTCATAGAGAAAGTTTAGGTCACTCGGCGTCGAGGCCGAACGCCGAGTGCAAGTACCGCACGGCGTCGGCGACGTGGTCCGCGTGCAAGACGCACGAGATGCGAATCGAACTGGTCGAGATCATCTCAATGTTGATGCCGTTGTTGGACAACGTCTCGAACATGAGAGCGGTCACGCCGGGACTCGACTTCATTCCCGCACCCACGACGGTGACGCGACCAATCTGATCGTCACTCGTGATAGCGGCTGCGCCGATGTCGTCTTGCACCTTCTGACACGCACTCATCGCCGCGTCGAGGTCGGTCTTGGCGACCGTGAAGGAGATGTCGGTGACGTTGTGCGCCGAGGTGTTCTGGACGATCATGTCGATGTTGATGCCGTTGTCGGCCAACTCGCGAAACAGCGTGGCCGCCACGCCGGGCCGGTCGGGTACGCCGCCGACGGTGATCTTGGCCTCCGAGGTGTCATCGGTGATAGCCGAGACGATGGCCTCTTCCATGGTGGGGTCCTCCTCAACGATCCATGTTCCTGGTTCCCAGGTGAAACCCGAGCGCACGTGCAAGGGCACGTTGTAGCGACGCGCAAACTCCACCGAGCGCAGCATCAAGACCCGCCCGCCGGTGGCGGCGATCTCCAGCATCTCATCGAAGGAGACCTTGGCCAATCGTCGGGCCTTGGCGACGACCCGCGGGTCCGCGGAAAAGACCCCCGTTACGTCGGTGTAGATCTCACAGGCGTCCGCCTTGAGTGCGGCCGCGAGTGCGACCGCGGTGACGTCAGATCCACCGCGCCCGAGGGTGGTGATGTCGCGTTCGGTCGACACGCCCTGGAATCCGGCTACCACCGGCACTAGCCCGTCGTCGAGCGCCTCGCGGATCCGGTCGGGACGCATCTCGAGAATCTTGGCGCGCCGGTGGCTGGTGTCGGTGATGATCCCCGCCTGGCTTCCGGTAAAGGAGGCCGCCTGCACCCCTTCGGTGGCGAGCGCCATCGAGACGAGCGCCATGGAAATTCGCTCGCCCGAGGTCAACAGCATGTCCATCTCGCGCGCGGGGTTACTCGGCGAGATCTGCTCGGCCAATGAGATCAACTCATCCGTGAACTGCCCCATGGCCGACACCACGACCACGACTTCGTGACCCTCACGGCGCGTGCGTGCCACGTGTGCGGCGACCGCACGAATTCGCTCGGCGTCACCCACCGATGTCCCGCCGTACTTCTGGACGATGAGCGACATGCACATCAAGGATAGTTGGGCTCCCGAGACGCTCCGGGGGCCCTACTAATGTCGAACCCATGGCAACTTCCAAGAGAGAGCGGCAGAAGGCGGCCCGGCGCGAGAAACTCGAGCGTCAACAGCGCCACGAAAAGCGGCGCAAGGGTATTCGTCGTGGCGTCATCGTGGTGATCGCCGCGGCCATCGTCATCGGTATTGGCGCGGCCGTGTTCACCGGAAACAACACGACCGCCACGACAACCACCACGTCAACCAGCACCACAACGCCGCCCACGACCACTACGACGGTGGCGATGCCGGCATCCTTCGCCCCCGTTGTCGACCCGTCCCCGGCGGGCGTGTTCGGCAAGGCCCCCACGGTGACCGTGCCCACGGGGGCTCCGCCCAAGGTGATGGAACTGGACAATCTCATCACCGGCAAGGGGGCTGTCGCGCGGCAGAACGACACCGTCGAACTGCAGTACGTCCTCGCGACGTACTCGACGCGAAAGGTGGTCCAGTCGTCGTGGACGTCGTCGCCGTTCACCACGGCCCTCAGCGAGTCGTCGATCATTCCCGGCTTCTTTTATGGCGTCGTCGGCATGCGAGTGGGCGGTCGACGCGAGATCGTCATCCCCCCGACGCCCCTGGGCTACGGCGACGAGTCCCCGGGTACCGGCATCGCCAAGAACGACACGCTCGTGTTTGTGATCGACCTACTGAAAGTGACCAAGTAACTGTGAGTGACCTGCCCAACGCTGACGGCTCCAGCCCCCCGCGTCAGAAGTTTGACGCCGTACCCGAGTTGTTCATCGATCCCAATGCGACCTACACCGCGACCATGGTGACGTCAAAGGGCACGATGGAGATACTGCTCGACCCCCACGCCGCGCCCCAGGCGGTGAATAGCTTCGTCTTTCTCGCGCGTTGGCACTACTTCGACGGCATTGTGTTTCACCGGATCATTCCGGGCTTCGTGCTCCAAGGCGGCGACCCCACGGGCTCGGGCGCCGGTGGGCCGGGATATCGCTTCAACGACGAGTTGCCCAAGCCGGGGCGCTACGAACTTGGATCGCTCGCCATGGCGAACGCGGGACCGCATACCAACGGCTCGCAGTTCTTCATCATCTCGGGCCCCGACGGTGTTCGTCTTCCGCCGCTCTACTCGCTGTTTGGCAAGGTCGTTAAGGGTCTGGATGTCGTGAGTGTCATCAACGACATCGGCACTCCTTCGGGCAAGCCGCGCGAAGACGTCGTCATCGAGTCAGTGACGATCAGCGAAAGCTAGAGCTCGACGCGGTTCTCTCCGCGCGTGGCGGCCACGTCGCCGCTCACCGTTCGCCACGTCGTTCCGTCGTGGTGCACTATGCCGCTCGGTCCCAGTACCGCGAGAACTTCTCGCTCGCCCAGTAGGGCGCGAGTGCGCGCGAGTTGCTCGTCGCTCTCACGCACCGTGATCACCAGACCGTTTCGATAGCCGAGTCCGATGGTGGGCGCCCCGCCTCGCGGGTCGATCATGGTCGAACCCAGAGCCGACGCCGCCGAGCCCACCGCAATCAGAGTCTCGGCGTCGCGAATCGCCTCACCAATGGCCGTATCGAGCCATACGCTCCTCGCGTGCAGCGCCGAGCCGTCCGAGAGGATGACCACGTCCGCCTCGGCGACTCGCCGGGTGAAATAGGGCTCGTCGCTCGAGGAGCGATCGGTGAGCATGAGTGCCTCGACGCGCGCACCGCGAGTCTCGAAGGGTACGGCCAGTTCAATCGCGGCTCGGGTGGCACCTATGAACGCGGCGGGGGTCGGCAAAAGGACAACGGTGGTCTCGCTCGTGACGTTCACGTCGTTGCTCGATGCGAGCAATTCGCTCAAAGCGTCGAGCGAACCCACCACCCACGTCGATTGCACACATCGAGTCTCTCACCGAGACGCGTACGACGACGAGACGACGCGTCGTGTCAGCGGTGGGGGCGACGATTCGTGTACGGTCCGGTGTTGAACCAGCGACCCGAGAAACGCCACGCAGAGGGCTTATTGTTCTTCACCCGGCGACGCTCTTCAACAAGCAACTCCTCGGCCGCGGCGATCAGTGCCGCCATCTCATCGGGCGGCAGCGAGGGTCGAGGAGCTAAGCCGTAGTTCATAGCGGCATGTTCCCGTGCTTGCGCTTGGGTAGATCCTCGCGCTTGCCCCGTAACAGGTCAAGGGAACGAGCGAGAATCTGACGAGTCTCGGCGGGGTCGATCACGTCATCGATGAACCCACGCTCGGCCGCAATGTACGGCGTCGCGTAGCGCTCCTCGTAGTCGTCGACAAGCTGAGCGCGCAGGGCCTCGGGGTCATCCGAGGCGGCCAAATCGCGGCGGTAGACAATTCCCACCGCTCCGGCCGCGCCCATCACCGCAATCTCTGCCGTGGGCCAGGCGAGGGCGAGGTCGGCGCCGATGGACTTGGAGTTCATGACGATGTACGCGCCACCGTAGGCCTTGCGCGTGATGACCGAGATGCGTGGCACGGTGGCCTCACAGAACGCGTAGAGCAGCTTGGCGCCATGGCGAATGATTCCCCCGTACTCCTGATCCGTTCCCGGCATGAACCCGGGCACGTCGACGAAGGTCACGATCGGCACATTGAAGGCGTCACACGTGCGCACGAAGCGCGCAGCCTTTTCAGAAGAATCGATGTCGAGCACCCCCGCCAAGATCTGAGGTTGGTTGGAGATCAGGCCCACGGTGTACCCGTCGATGCGCGCGAACCCACACGTCACCTGCTGGGCGTAGCTCGCCTGAACCTCCATGTAGTCGCCACCGTCCACGACCGAGGTGATGACCTTCTTCATGTCGTAGGGCTGGTTCGGGGACTCGGGCAACAGATCGCGCAGATCCTCACACAGTCGATTCGGGTCGTCGCCCGTCAGGATGCGCGGTGGCTCCTCCATGTTGTTGGCGGGTAGAAACGATAAGAGGTAGCGCACCTCGTCGAGCGCACTCTTCTCGTCGGGCATCACGAAACTCGCAACGCCCGACTTGGTCGCGTGCGTCTGGGCGCCGCCCAACTCCTCGAGGGTCACTTCTTCACCCGTTACCGATTTCACGACGTCGGGTCCCGTGATGAACATGTGGCTGGAGTCCTTCACCATGACGATGAAGTCGGTCAGGGCCGGCGAGTAGACCCCGCCGCCCGCGCAGGGCCCCAAAATGACCGAGATCTGGGGCACCACGCCCGAGGCGCGCACGTTGCGTCGAAAGATGCCGCCGAAGGCGTTCAGGCTGGCCACGCCCTCTTGAATGCGCGCTCCCCCGCCGTCGTTCAGTCCGATGAGGGGAAGACCCATCGTGTTGGCGAGGTCCATCACCTTGTGGATCTTCTCGCCGTGGGTCTCGCCCAACGCGCCGCCAAAGACGGTGAAGTCCTGGGAGTAGACACAGACCTTGCGACCGTCGATCTTGCCGAACCCGGTAATCACGCCGTCGGTGTAGGGGCGCGAGTTTTCCAGCCCCATTCCCGAGGCCACGTGACGATTTAGCATGTCGAGTTCTTGGAACGATTCTTCGTCTAGCAGATACTCGAGTCGCTCACGCGCGGTCATTCGACCCTTGGCGTGATGACGCTCAATCGCACTTTCTCCACCGGCGACTCGGGCTTCGGCCTTGAGGGCCTCAAGCTCTTTCAGGCGCTCGGCCATTGAGTGCTCCATATCAATTCAGGCTAGCCACGACTGTCGATGTGAGGACGAAGTTTGTGGGTACCACCACGTGTGAAAACTCGATCAGCGCGTCGCCACAAGCGTTACCGTGAAGTAGGAATTTTCTCTTACCCGCAAGTAAAAAACGCCAACCGTCGGGTAACGTCGCACGTCAATGCGCGTCGAGCACCGCAGAGTTCTGGGACGCGTGAGCGCACGAAACGTCTAACGTCGCTACGAATCTTCCAAGGAGTACGCATGTCTCAGAGTGTTATCGTCACCGGCAGTCGAACCGCCATCGGCAAGTTGGCGGGGGCCTTCGCCACACTCAGCGCCCAGGACCTCGGTGGAGCAGCGATTCGTAGCGTTCTCGAAAAGTCCGGCGTGGACCCCGCCCGCATCGACGCCGTCCTGATGGGTCAAGTCCTCCAAGCGGGTCAGGGTCAGATCACTGCCCGCCAAGCAGCCGAGAAGGCCGGTATCCCACTGAGCGTGCACGCGACCACCATCAATAAGGTCTGCCTGTCGGGGCTCCAGACCATCTATCTCGCCGACCTCATGATTCGCGCAGGCGAGGCGGACATTGTCATCGCGGGGGGCATGGAGTCGATGACTAACGCGCCCTACTTGTTGCCCGGCGCGCGGGCGGGCTATCGCCTCGGTGACCAGAAGGTCATCGACTCGATGATGCTTGACGGGCTCACGTGCTCCTTTGATCACTGCGCAATGGGACTGGCGACCGAGCGCTACAACGCCGGGCACATTACGCGTGCTCGCCAGGACGAATTCGCGGCTCGTAGCCACCAGCGCGCGGCCGCGGCCATCGCCGCGGGTTTCTTCGACGAGGAGATCACGAGTGTGTCGGTCCCCCAGCGAAAGGGCGACGCCCTGGTCATCTCGCGCGACGAGGGCGTGCGTGACGACACCACGCTGGACTCGCTGAGTCATCTGCGCCCCGCCTTCGAAAGCGACGGCACCATCACAGCCGGTAACGCCTCACAGATCTCTGACGGCGGTGCCGCGGTTCTCGTCATGTCCGCGCAGCGTTGCGCGGAACTCGGTCTTGCGCCACTGGGCGAACTCATTGGCTACGGCCAAGTCGCGGGTCCCGACACCTCACTATTGATGCAACCCTCGCACGCGATCCTCCGGGCGGCCGGCAAGGCCAACGTCGCCGTGAGCGATCTTGACCTCATCGAGATCAATGAAGCGTTCGCCGCGGTGGCGCTCGCCTCCATTGACGACCTCGGCGTGAGCGAAGACAAGGTCAACGTCAACGGCGGAGCGATCGCGCTCGGCCACCCCATCGGCATGTCGGGCACTCGCCTCGCGCTCAGCGCACTGCTTGAGTTACGCCGTCGTGGCGGTGGCATCGCAGCCGTCGGGCTGTGCGGTGGTGGTGGTCAGGGCGACGCGGCCATCTTGCGCGCGCTCTAAACCTCAGGCACAAATCGCGTGACGAAGTTATAGGGCCCGGGTCCGATCGGTTCGCCGTCACGCAATTCGAGAACGTAGGCACCAGCGAGCGGAAACTCGCGCGAATACTCGGTTGGTAGGTCCTTCGCCAGAGTGACGAGCAGGTCGAGCACGGTCGGGTTGTGGCCCACCACCATGAGCGAGGTCGTCACCGAATCGATGGCCGCCAAATCGATGAGGACGTCCTCGGCCGTGACATCGCGCAGTCCGTTGTAGATCAGTGAACTCTCGTGATGCTCCGCCGCGAACGGCGTCCCTTCGAAGGAGTAACGAAAGGTCTCCATGGTCCGCGCAGCCGAACTCACGAGGGCCGTTGTGGGACCGAAGCGACCGAGCTCGATGTCATCGCTGGCCCACTTGCGAAGTTGGCGACACTGACGAAGCCCTTTGCCGTTGAGCACGCGCGCGAAGTCCGTCCCCTCACTCGAATTGCGTTCAGCCTTGGCGTGGCGGACGATGGTGAGAAAGCGCACACCCACAGTTTGGCCCACGCGTTACACGAGCCGTGCTGCGCGTACCGCTTAGTCGCTGAGCACTCGCCGGCCGTCTAGAGCGCGACCCAGGGTCAGGTCGTCCGCGAACTCCAAATCGCCACCGACCGGCAATCCGCTGGCGGGTTGGGAGACGACCAAACCAGGCACCTGCAACAGTCGCGATAAGTACATCGCGGTGTGATCACCCTCGACGTTGGAGTTGAAACAGAGGATGACTTCCTTCACCGGCCCGTGCAGCCGCTGGAGAAGCTCTTGAATCCTTAGTCGATCAGGGGTAATGCCCTCGAGGGGGTTCAAGACGCCGTGCAGAACGTGATAGGTCCCGTGAAAGGCGCCCGAGCGCTCCACCGCCGCCACGTCGGGTGGGCTTTCGACGACACAGATCGTGGTCTGATCTCGGCGCGAGTCCGCACAAATGGGACACAGACCACCCGACTCGGCGATATTGCAGCACCGCTCACAAAACGACAGCTTGACCTTCATCTCACTGAGCGACACCGCCAATCGCTCGACGTCCTCGCTGGGTTGGCGCATCAGCCAAAAGGCAATACGTTGAGCGGACTTCGGTCCGACTCCGGGAAATCGACCCAACTCATCAACCACCGATTGCAGAGCGGGGGGATAACTCACGAGATCTCCTGGGCGCCGGGAAACATCTCGGTAATGAGGTGATCGGCTGCTGACGTGACGACGACCGCGACATCGTCGGCGCGGGTGTCGTAGTCCGCGTCGTCGGTGGGTACCGACTCTTCACGACCCGCTCGCTTCAGCGAGCGAGCCGGTACGACATCGGCGACGAGCGTCGGGTCCACCGTCCAGTGCAAAGTAAAAGAGACTTTGAACTCATGCTCGAGTGCACTCTTGAGACCTTGGGAGATCATCTCGGTGTTCTGGCGCATCTCTTCACTCGGTACCGCGACGGTCAGCAATACGCCCTCGACAGACTGCACGCGAGCGGCGCGCAGAAGCAACTGCGCCGCGCGCGAGGTGCTCGGAACGACCCGCGAGGTGAAGCGCTCTTGCACGTCCGCGAGCGACAGTTCCTTTGCACTACTCGAGGGTGACTCGTCGACGTCGGTATTCCTCGCCGCGGGCTCGCTCACCGGCGCCTCGGGCGTCGTCACGCTGGTCTCGGACGCAGCGGGCGCCAGCGAAGTTGCGGTTGCAGGTGCGGTGACAGAGGATCCAATGGGCCGCAGAGCGGGTGCGCTCGATGGTGGCGGTGGCGGCGCAGAGCGATTCGATCCGCGCTCCAAGCGAGTGAGGCGCTCTTCTAGTGCTTCCAGCGAGCTATCGAGCTCGGGCTTTGTGAGGCGCACCATCGCGACTTCGAGGGTCACCATCTTGTTCGGGGCACTCTTCATCTCTCGAATAGAGCGCCCAACGGTCTCGAGAATTCGAACGCTGCGAGCGAGTCCGAGTTGAACACCCCACTGCAGTAACCGATCTCGATCAGCATCAACGGCGTCGGCCACTTCAGGGGCTACTTGGAGCAAGAAGGTCTGGCGAACTTCGCCCGCGAAGTTCTCCGCCAACTGCTCCGGGTCCCAGCCCTCCTTGGCCAGAATCGCAAGGGCAATCAGCGCGCCTGGCGCATCGCTGTTGACGAGAGACTCAAAGAGCGCGTCGAACTCCGGCTGGCTCTCGTTTATCGAACCCGTCGCGAGCAGTTGGTCCAGCGCACTCAAGGCGTCTCGAGCCGAGCCCTTGCCCAATCGAACGGCGGCCTCGATGGTGGCGTCATCCGCGCCCAGACCCGCGGCGCCCTTGACGTCATTGAGCAAGGTCGCGAGCGTGTCGGCTCCGATGAGACGAAACTCCAGATGCTGGGTGCGCGAGCGAATCGTCGGCAGGACCTTGTGGGGATCCGTGGTGGCGAGTACAAATACGACGTGTGGCGGAGGCTCTTCCAGACTCTTGAGGAGTGCGGCCGACGCGGCCTTGGACAACTGGTGCACTTCGTCAAAGATGTAGACCTTCCATCGCCCCGGCGTGCCGTGCCAGGCCCCCGAAGTGATCTCGCGAATGTCGTCGACGCCATTGTTCGACGCGGCGTCAAGTTCGATGACGTCGAGTGAAGTTCCCTTCGAGATCGCAATACAGCTGTCACAGATTCCGCACGCGTCACCGTCGACCGGGTTCTCGCAGTTGAGCGCCTTGGCGAGGATTCGCGCCGTAGTGGTCTTGCCCGTGCCGCGCGGTCCCGAAAAGAGGTAGGCGTGCGACACACGGTCGTTTTTGACTGCACCTTGGAGCGCACGCACGACGTGATCCTGGCCGCGAAGTTCGACGAATCGGCCGGGTCGAAATCGTCGGTAGAGAGACGTGACGCCATCGAGTGAGGTGGGAGTCGCCTTCGCTTCAGCCATGAAGCGATGCTAACGGGAGCCTCTGTCGCTCCGAGGTCCAAAGCAGTGGCCAGGCGATCCGTGGCACCCAACACAGTTCGCTGAGAGCTGCTGGTTTCCACCCCTGACTCGGTTCACGAAAGGTCGTCGCACGGGACCCGACCACCGCTTTCAACCTCGGCCTCCTTAGGTTACCGGAGCGTCATCTCGCGAGCCTCAAGTAGCCTTGCGAGCCGGTGTTCATTTCGCGATGAATCACTCTGGAGGAGTGCGAGAGCGGCCGAATCGGCACGATTGGAAATCGTGTGAAGGGAAACCTTCCGTGGGTTCAAATCCCACCTCCTCCGCCACTTGGCCCGAATCCCATTGGCTAGACCAGGGTCAGGCGAGTTGGGCCCTCTCGGCTCGTAGCAATGACTCCTTGACGTCCGGGCCCCAGCGATACCCGCCCAGTGTTCCGTCTTGACGGATGACGCGATGACAGGGGATGATCAGCGCCACTTGGTTAGCCCCGCAGGCCGATCCGACGGCCCGAACAGCGCGAGGCTCACCTATTTCGGCCGCCACTTGCGAATACGTACGCGTCTCTCCACTCGGGATGCGACGCAGCGCTTCCCACACGCGAACTTGAAAAGCCGTACCCACAACATCAAGTGGCAGATCGTGCGACTGGTCCTCGCCGCGAACGGCACGCGCGAGTGCGATGGCAACGTCGCCCAGCCCTTCGTCGTCGCGCACAATCGTGGCCTGTGAGAACTCATCGGCGAGATCCTTTTCGAGCGCCGCCTCGTCATCGCCGACTCGCACGGAGCACACACCACGCGTTGAACGAGCAGCGAGAACAATCCCCAACGGCGTCGTGAGAGTGGTGTAGCGGATGTCGTCGCCGCGACCACCACGGCGATAGCGCGTCGGCGTCATCCCCAACTGCGCGGCCCCTCCTTCGTAGAACGCGCTTAGCGACTTGTAGCCCGCATCAAAGACGGCGTCCGTCACAGATGAACTCGCACGAAGAGTCTCGCGAGCGCGCGACGCGCGGCACTCACGCGCGTAGGTCGCCGCCGACACGCCGATCACGCTGCGAAAGCTCCGACGTAGATGACCCTCGCTGAACCCCACACGGGATGCGATTTCGCCGACACTGATGTTCCCGCCCGCTCGTTCGATCTCGCGACATGCCGCAATGACAGCACCCGCCACTGCATCGACGAGAATGCCTATGTCGGGCAGGCAACGTGCACACGATCGATAGCCCGCGCTTCGTGCGTCACCGCCGGTGGCGAAGTATTCAACGTTCGTGCGCAGCGGACGTCGCGAGCGACAACCGGGCCGACAGTACACACCCGTGGTTCGCACGGCATACACGAAGGATCCCGCCAGATCCGCGTTTCGCGACTCCACCGCGTTCCAGCGCACATCATCCAGTTCTGACATACACCGCACACTAGAGACGCGAGAGCCGCACTACTTTCGAAAACCGAACATCCAATTCTTTTCAATTCGAAAGTGTTTCACGTTGGTTGCGGAGTTGATTCGCCGCTCACACGCCGACATCGCGGCGGTTTTACCTCGCACCTTTAGCATTGATATATGACTCGATTTCTCACCAAAGCCTCGGCCCGAGGTATTACTCGCGCTTTTCACTCCGGTTCTGACGACACAAGTCCGTCGAGTGTTTTCGTCCCCTTGAGGAGTGAGGCTCATTCTCACCTGATCCCTCGAACGCCGTTGGAGGAGTGGCATTCACTGGAGTTTCGTATTCTCACTCCTCCTTCGAACGAAGGTGAGTCGCCCTCACTTCGCTGACGAGGACTTCGTCACGAAGTCGTCATGACCTCCAGGTGTAAGTACCACGGGCGAGTGCACAAACGTAAGGTATGAAGATCTTGACTCTCACCCGCTTTCGATCCCCACTGCGTGTCAGCGTCGTTCTTCTCGCTGCAATCGCGCTCAGCACCACTGCGCTGAGCGCGTCGGCCTCCGGGTCCGGATCGCAGAACGCACAACGCCAGAACGCTGCCGAGCGTGACGTCGCCGCGCTTCTCGGGGCCGCTCCTTTTCCTCCGGGCTCACGACAGATCACAGCCGCTGCAGCCGAAACAACCAAGCCCTTCAACGGGGCAAAGTCGATTACCTACGGCGGAAACGAGGTGGGCTCGACCCGGTTTTATGTCGCCCCGTCCGCCGTATCGTCCCTCGACTGGCTGAAGACCCAGCGCCTCGAAGGACATGCGGCCGCCAGCACTACGTCGTCTGGATCGACCCGTGCCCAGATCTATGAACTCCCCAACACCTCCTATCTCCTCCAGCGCGAAGTCCTCTACGTGGCCCTTATTAAGTCCGATGGAACTCTCGAATACAGCGTCACTGCGACCGTCTGGTGGCGCTCGGCGAAGACATCGGGGAGTGTCGTTGCCCCCGGAGCCGCGAAACTCACGGTCAGACTCAATCGCGGTCTGAACGACAAGAAGCACCGCTACCAGAGCGTGACAACGACCCGAACGTCGCTCATTGCCGCCATTACCAAGCACATCGATGTTCTGGGCGTCGCCAGCCCCTTGCCCACCTCGTGTCCCAACGACGTGGCATCGTCTCTCACGATGAGCTTCTACCGCGCGAACGCCACCAAGCCC
Organism: Acidimicrobiales bacterium; assembly: GCA_049801955.1. GTDB lineage: Bacteria > Actinomycetota > Acidimicrobiia > Acidimicrobiales > RAAP-2 > RAAP-2. The sequence continues at coordinate 10,747 of JBARLO010000036.1, read as the reverse complement.
TACGCCGTGGTGATCGCCGATCCCAGCGGTTGTGGCACGGTGACGGTGAGTCAGTACAACACCGACCACCAGATCACCTCATCATCGGACTTAACCGGTGGGCGACAGCTTTCTTCGTTCGTGGCCACTCAACTCGGCCTCACCGATATCAGCCCCGTATAAGGCGTCACCGGCCGGCCGCGCGTCGTTCACGAGATCTTTCCCGCCTTCTCATCCTCGTCTTACCCAGCGGCCGTAGCATGACCACGCGTCGGAAGGAGAAACCGTGCGTACGCCAGTTTCGACCAGTGATCTCTTTGACCTCTACGAATCCCAAGGCCACAAGCCCTACGGCGAGTCGATCACCCAAATCGAACACGCGCTGCAGTGTGCGGTCCTCGCCCGCGACGAAAATGCGAGCGACGCCATGATCGTCGCGGCCCTCTTTCACGACGTCGGGCACCTCGTCGTGGGCGTGCAGAACGGACCGAACTTTGCCATCGACGAAGTCGATGACGACCACGAGAGGGTCGGGGCGCGAGTGCTCTCACCGCTCTTTGGTCCCGCAGTGGCTCAACCCGTGTCGCTACACGTAACGGCCAAGCGCTGGCGCTGCACCCGCGAGCCCGCGTACTACGAACGTCTCTCGGAAGCGTCCAAACTCACGCTCAAGGCCCAGGGCGGTCTGCTCAGCGACGAGGAGTGCCTGCGTTTCGAAGAGCACCAGGGCTTTCCCGACGCGCTGTCATTGCGCACGTGGGACGACGAAGGAAAGATCATCGGCCTCGAGGTGGGCACGCTCGATGACTACGTCGGCATTGTCAATTCGTTGGCTGCCGCGTGGTCACGAGGACGTCGCGAGCAGTAACGCTCACATCGACCCGTGTGCCCAGCACCAGGTCGTCGGCCTGCGAGCTGCGCACGTCCACGCGCACCGTCGAGCCGCCGAGCCGGACACCGAGGCGCGTCAGCGCGCCCAGGAAACTGTGATGGTTCACAATCCCGAGACCACTCGGATTGGGTTGCACGTCGAGATCCTCGGGGCGAAGCAGCGCCTCGAGCTCGCCCATCGGGACCGCTGTCAGGTCACCGCGGATCGGCACGTCACGTCCCAGGACTTCGACCTGATCACCGTGACGAGCCACCGGGACGCGACTGGAGACACCGACGAACTGACCGACGAAGGGTGTCGCGGGCTGGGAGTACAGGACCGCGGGGGTGTCGACTTGTTCGAGGTGCCCGCGCGACATGACACACACGCGGTCGGCCATCGACATGGCTTCTTCTTGGTCGTGCGTGACGAACACGGTCGTGATGGCGAGTCGCTGTTGAATGGCGCGAATCTGATCGCGCAACTCCGCGCGCACCTTCGCGTCCAATGCGGACAGCGGTTCGTCAAGCAGGAGCACGCGCGGTTCGATGGCGAGGGCGCGCGCGAGCGCGACGCGCTGCTGCTGCCCACCTGAGAGTTGGTGGGGATATTTGGCCACGTGATCGGCCAGACCCACGAGGTCCAGCAACGCACTGGCGCGGGCACGACGCTGCGCGGAACGCTGGTGACGCAGTTGGAGCCCGAAGGCGACATTGTCGCGGGCGTCCATGTTCGGGAACAGCGAGTAGCTCTGGAACACCATGCCCATGTTGCGGCGCTGGGCGGGAACCGTCGAGACGTCCTTGCCGTCCACCAGAATGCGCCCGATGTCGGGACGCTCAAAGCCGGCGAGCACGCGCAGCGCAGTCGTCTTGCCACAGCCCGAGGGACCCAGCAAGGCGATGAGTTCTCCGGGCGCGATGGCCAGTGAAAAGCGATCGAGCGCCGTCGTCGAGCCGAAACGGCGCGTCAGGTTCTCGAAGACGACGGGCGCCCCGACGCTCGCGGTGAGCCCCGGCGCCGTGCTCTGTGATTCGTCGATCGTTACCACCATTAGCTCCTCCTGGAGTTTCGAGACTGCGACCGGTCCAGCGAGACAATGAGAATAAGCACCAGGGCGGTTGCGAGCAAGGCGATCATCGCGACCAGGGTGTTGATCCGGGGATTGTCCGTCGGAGCGAGGTAGATCCACACCGGCACCGTCTGCCAGTTGTCAACGTTGGCGATGGTGAACTCGCCAAAGACCAAGGCCAGTGTCAAGACCGAGGCCGACATCAGCGCGGCGCGCAAGTTGGGCACCAGAACACGCCAGATAGTCATCAACCAACTCGAGCCCAGGGACCGCGACGCCTCAACCAGTGTCTTGACGTCAAGGGCGCCGAGCCCGGCGTCGAGGGATCGGTACACGTAGGGCATCGCCAAGATGACGTAGACGATGGCGAGCAGATACTGCGAATTCCGCAGCCAGGGTGGGGCCGACTCCAAGACCCCAACGGAGTACGCGATAGGCGGAATGATGATGGGAAGGATCGTGATGACTTCCATGACCCGGCGAAATCGGGGTAGACGCAGGTGGACGTAGATCACGGTGGGCACCATCAGCACCATGACCACCGCCATCGTGATGACGGCCAGTTGTGTGGAGAGCCACAATGCCGACACGAAGCCGGGCGCCGAGGCGATTTGGCTGAGCGGAGTGAGTGAGAAGCCACCCGTGGGCTGCTGGAGCGAGTACTCCATTCCCGCGTAGAAGGGCAAGATGAAGTACGCCGCGGCGATCACCAGAATGGTGCCTCGTCCCCAGCGAAACTGGAAGCGACGTTTTTTCAGCGGGGTATCAGCCTCGTAGGGCTCGTCGATCTGGGAAGGATCGGTGACAAGAGAGCCCAGCTCTAGAGAAGCCATCGAGATGTCCTTCGGCGCAGGAACGCGTAAATGACAACGGTCACGAGCAGGATCACAATCATGGCGAAGGCCAGCGCGTAGGCGACGTTCTGCTCGCCGGCGATGACGTTGCCCTGCAAGATCGCGCCGATCTGAATGGGCGTAATGGAGATCGTCCCCCCGGTCAATGCCTCGGCGGTCGCATAGGCAGAAAATCCGCTGCCGAAGAGTAGGAACATACTGCCGAGAATCGCCGGGGTGAGCACCGGGATACCGACGTGGCGCCAAAAGCGCCACCGTGATGCGCCGAGATTCTCGGCCGCTTCGCGCCACGCCGGGCGTAGCCCGGCGAAGGCGGGCGTGACGATCAGCACCATCAAAGGAATCTGAAAGTACATATACACAAACGCCACGCCCCAAAATTTGTAGAGGCTCCAGCCGTGATTCCAGGGGTCGAGGCCGATGGCGGCAAGCCACTTCGTGATGAGTCCGTTCGTGGCAGCGAAGCCGGCAATAAACATGAAGGCCAGGTTGACGCCACCGAACTGTGCGAGCACACCTGACGTGGCCGAGACGATTCGCTTAAAGGCCGGATGCTCCGATGTGGAGATGGCGTAGGCAATGACCGTGCCCAGGATGCCGGGAATGACGGCGGTGACAACGGCGAGTTTGAGACTGTTTTCAAAGCCCGCCCGGTACTGAGCGGTGAGCGGTGTCGTACCCAGGATGGTGTGAATATTCGACCACGTGAAGCCGCCGGAGTTCGATCGGAACGCGAAGGCGACAATGGTGCCGGTCGGTACGCCCAACACCAAGATGACGTACGCCATAAATGGCACCACGGGTGCACCGGTTCGCAACTTTCGAACCAGTGCACCCGTGCGGCCTGACTTTCCCCTCGTGGCGTGACTGGCGGCGTCCGAAGACGGCGCGCTCGCGTGAGGCTCAGTGACGGTAGTCATTTCGGGTACAGCGCGCTATCAACTGCCGCCAACTGCAGAGGCCCAGGTCGAGTCCACTGTCGCGTCGGCGGCCGTGACTTGAGCTTGCGTGGGCAGCGTGAGTCCGCCGGAGGGAGCCGCGGGCAGCGCGGAGAGCCACGTCTTGTTGACCGTGCCGTTTGCCGTCATGGCCGCCAACTCAATGGGTCGGGCGTAGCCCTGCAGGAATAGGTTCTGGCCGGTGGCCGAGTACAGGTACTCCTCCCAGAGGCGGGCTGCTGCGGGATCCGGGGCGTCCTTGGTGATCGCCTGGGTGTAGTACGCCGCAATGGTTCCGTCCGTGGGAATCACTGACTTCCATCCGGGCACGCTCGCCGCGACGCCGTCTTGGAGGTAGTCCCACCAGATGAGAATCGGGGTGGTGCCGGCCACGGCCGTCGCTTCGGTACCGCCAGGGACAAAGTTGCCATCCTTGTTCAGCGTCGCGAAGAAGTTGATACCGGGCGTGATGTTCGAGAACGAACCGCCGTTGGCGATTGCCGCCGCCCACACCGCGTAGAACGCCGCCGAGGCAGACGTCGGGTCGTTGTTGATCGCGACTTCGTTCTTGTACATCGGGTTAGTCAGTTGCGCGAACGACGTCGGGCAGGTCTTGACGATCGTGGTGTCACACCCAATCGCGACGTACCCGCCGTAGTCGTCGTACCAGCGTCCACTCGCGTCTTTGGCCGAGCTGGGAATCTGCGACCAGTTCGCCACCTTGTACTTCGCCCACAACTGCTCATTGCCGGTGGCGTAGTTCGTGCCCACGTCCACGACGTCCGGAGCGTCCGCGCGACCCTTTTGCGTGTTGATCGCGGTGATCTCCTCAGCGCTCGAGCCGTTGGGGTTCTGGTCGTTGATCTTGATGCCGTATTTCTTAGTGAAGTCCTTCATGATGGCGCCGTAGTTAGCCCAACCCGAAAGAGGAATGGTGATCACGTTGACGTGACCCTCTTTTTTCGCGGCCTTGATGAGCGCGGCCATGCCGCCACCAGCCTTCGCTGAGGTCACCGTCGACCAATTAACTGTTTTTGTCGCCGCGTTCGCACCACCGGCCAGCGAGACGGTCGTGAGTGCCGTCCCCACTAGTCCGGCCGCGAAGGCGACCTTCAGTTTGTTTGATAACACGAGAAATGCCTCCTAAAAGTGAGCACCTCGGTGGTGGCTCGCCAGAAGAGTAAGAGTCGCGAGTAAGCGCAATGTGACGTTGATTCACACTTCGTGTGCGCAAGCGTGGAAATTATTGAAATGGTTGCGTGACGGTTACGCGACAAAAGTGTCAAGGCGCAGCACGTCAGCGATCGAGTCAACCACCGCGCGCGCGCCGTTATTGAAGAGGCGCGCGGCGTCGTCGGTGCCCGTGAGCACGCCAATGCACTCACTCGCCCCCGCGCGTCGCCCAGCCTGCATATCCGAGGCGGTGTCGCCCACGACCGCGATGTTGGCCATCGCACCCACTCGCGCGCGCAGCGCGCACACCAACAACATGTCGGGCGCCGGTCGGCCCCTCCCCGCGTCGGCGGGTGACACCCGAATGCTCACGAGGTCGCCCCACCCCAGGATGTCGATCAACACTTCGCGAGTTCCCGGCGAGAAACCGGTCGTAAACGCCACGCCCACGCCCCGGCTCTTCAGATCCTCGATGGTCGCTCGCGCGCCGGGAACCTCGCTCACGCCCACTTGCGTCGCGGCCTCGACGAAATTTCGCTCAAAGGCATCGTTGGCCAGTTCGGCGCGCTCGTCGAAGAGCTCGCTAAAGACCTCAATCTTGGACTGGCCCATCGTCTCAATCACGTACGTCTCGGCCGTCGTGGCGTCCTTTCCGGTGACGCCGAGCTCGTCGATGGTGCGGCGAAAAGCCGTCAACACGAGCCCCTGGTCGTTGACCGTGGTGCCGGCCATGTCCAAACAGATCAGTTCGATCGTCACGAGAAACTCTCCTCCGCAATTGCTGGGGCCAAGGTCATGCCGCGTCCGCCCGCGCCCGTAATGGCGCTCACACCGCGCGCGAGGTCGCGCCGGTAGTACAACTCGTTGCTGTCAGCGCTCATCTGGTGATATACCCCACTCCACCGCCGTTCGATCTCCGGTAGGTCGTTGCCGATCAGTTCGCGCGCGGCCGCTACGACGAGCTCCATCGGGGCATCAGTCGTCTCGAAGAGTCCCGGCGCGTCGGGCTCGTGGGTGTCGCCGATCGTGAGACCTCCGGTAAGACGCTGCTGGCACAGAAGCTGAATCGCGTAACGCGCGGCTAGCGGTTCTTGGGTCTCGAGCAACTCACTCGCGTCATCACGAAAACCCGGGTAGTAGCGAAAGGAGTTGCCATCAGCGATCGACGTGGTCAACTCTCGTCCCAAGGGTCCGGTCTCGGCCATGTTGAGGCGAACGCGGCGCAGCGGCTCACTCTCAAAGAGTTCGGCGCCAAAGCCGCTGAGATTTGCTCCCATACAGATCCACACCTGATCACCACGGTGGTGGACCCCTTGATGATCGACGACCCCATTATCCGACAGGCCGATGAGTTCGCGATCGGCCAGATAGTCGTAGCGACCGGTCGCCGTCATCGCGTTACGCAGCGCGCCCAGCGCCACCCGGGACTCGACGGCGGCGTCGCGCCCGCACCACAGGCCCGCTTCGAACCTTCCCTGCAGCGCGGGATTGCGGGTAAGGACATCGTCATGGTCGAGCAGGGCGAACTCACGCAGTTGAGCGTCCTCGCGCGCCACCGCACGTGCGGCAACCCGCATCTCGTTCTCAGTGTTCAAAAGCGTCAGCGAACCGTTGGCACGAAAGCCCACGCCCGGCACTTGTTCAGCGATCTGTTGCCAGAGTTCGCGCGAACGCAACGCGAGACTCACTTCGCGGCCCGCCGCGCGCCCGCTGACCCAGATCAACCCAAAATTGCGCACCGTCGCCCCGTGGGGCACAGAGTCACGTTCCAGGTGTACCACCATCGCACCACGCGCCAGCGCGAAGAAGGCGTGCACAGTTCCAAGAATCCCCGCGCCGACCACCACGGTCCGCTGACCCACCAGCGACTCTTCGTGCTCGATTGGCATGGGGTCAACCTAAACGCACCAGTTTGCGCAGGAGTGACAGAACGGTGTCCTACTCGAAACGACGAGCGCCAAAGAAGTCACGTAGCAGCGCGGCCGATTCATCGGCGAGTACGTCGTAGGTGAGGGACACTTCGTGCAAGAGGCGCGGGTCGCTCAGCACGTTGTAGCGCGAACCGACCGCCCCGGCCTTTTCGTCCAGTGCGCCGAGCACCAGGCGTTCGACCCGCGCGTTCACGAGGGCTCCCGCGCACATGACGCACGGCTCGAGGGTGACGTAGACCGTGGCGTCATCGAGGCGCCAGCGACCGCGTTCGCGTGAGGCCTCGCGCAGAGCGATCACCTCAGCGTGCGCCGTGGGGTCCGCGTCGACTTCGCGCCGATTCTCACCCCGGCCCACGACTTGACCATCGACCACAATCACGCATCCCACCGGGACGTCGTCGTGCGCACTGGCGAGTGCGGCCAGATCGAGCGCATCGCGCATGAAACGCTCATCGTCATCCATCTCGCGACAGCGTAGGACACCAGCACTGGCCCAAAGTCGCTGCGAGAGCGTCACGGTAGACTTTCCAACGGAGGGGTGCGAGAGCGGCCGAATCGGGCAGTCTCGAAAACTGCTGTGTCTACGGGCACCGTGGGTTCAAATCCCACCTCCTCCGCCACGGAAAGACGGGTGACCACGTCACCCGTCCTTTCCATTTCTTCTCTCCAGTAGTGCCAGTACGCTGGATTTGCCGTATCACCGTTAGGAGATCCCATGGTTTCGTCACTCGACACGCACGTCGGCACCGAGCGCAAGGTCATTACTGACCTGCCCGGACCGAAGTCCCAGGCACTGCACGCCCGGCGACAGGCGGTCGTGAGTTCGGGTCTGTCCGTGGGCTTTCCGGTCTATATCGATCGCGCCGAGGGCGCGATCGTCGTGGACGTTGACGGCAACCAACTCCTCGATTTGGGTTCGGGTATTGCGGTCACCGGCATCGGGCACGCCGTGCCGGCTTTGGTGGAGGCGGTAAGCGAACAGGTCGCGCGCTTCACCCACACGTGCTTCATGGTGAACCCCTACGAGAGTTACGTCGAGGTGTGCGAAGCACTGAGTGATCTCACTCCCGGCACGTTCGCCAAGACGTCCGCGCTGTTCAACTCCGGCGCCGAGGCGATCGAGAACGCGGTCAAGATCGCACGCCTGGCGACCGGCAAGCCCGCGATCATCGTCTTTGAGCACGCGTACCACGGACGCACCAACTTGACGATGGCCCTGACGGCCAAGAACATGCCCTACAAGGACCGCTTCGGTCCCTTCGCGCCCGAGGTCTATCGCGTACCTATGAGCTATCCCTTCCGCGACGGCCTCAGTGGTCCCGACGCGGCGGCGCGCGCCATCAAGATCATCGAGTCCGAGATCGGCGTGCACAACGTCGCCGCGGTGTTGATCGAGCCCATCCAGGGCGAGGGCGGCTTCGTTGTACCGGCGGACGGGTTTCTCCCGGCACTCTCGGCGTGGACGAGTGCTAACGGCGTGGTCTTCATCGCCGACGAGATTCAAAGCGGCTTTGCGCGCACCGGTGAGTGGTTCGCGGTCAACCACGAGGGCGTCGTACCCGACCTCATCACGACCGCTAAAGGCTTAGCGGGCGGTATGCCGCTTGCGGGTGTTACCGGGCGCGCCGAGCTCATGAATGCGGTCCACGAAGGCGGGCTGGGCGGAACCTACGGCGGCAACCCGGTCGCCGCAGCCGCGTCGCTGGCCACCATCCAGACCATCAAGGACTGGAACTTGCTCGAGCGCGCCCGAGCCATCGGCGAAACGATGCGCTCCACGTTGGAGGATCTGGCCAAGGACGTCTCCATCATCGGCGAGGTACGTGGACGTGGCGCCATGCAGGCCATCGAGCTCGTCGAACCCGGCACGAAGACGCCCAACGCGGTCGCGGCCAAGGCCGTGCTCGCCTACTGCCAACAGCAAGGTGTCATCGCTCTGCTCTGTGGCACCGACGGCAACGTCCTGCGCTTGCTGCCTCCGCTCATCATCAGCGACGAACAGCTCGCCGATGGCCTGGCGGTGGTGAGTGCGGGAGTGCGCTCGGTCCACTAGTTCACTCGTTCGTCGCCTCGCGACAGTTTCGACAGGGAGTACATGAGAAGTGCCGTGAGTCGCGCTCGCTACGGGTGGAGCCTCGTCCTCGTTCTGGCCGCCGGCTCTCTGGTGTTGGCGAGTTGCGGCACCCCCACTCCCAAAGTCAGCGTGGTCCGCTTGAGCGGAACGCCCGCGCTGAGTTTCGCCACACCCCTGACCAGCGTGGCGTGCACGGTCAACGACGTGTGTGTCGCGATCGGTTCGTCCGCCTCCGGGTCCGGTCCCACCTCGGTCGTCGAGTTCGCCACCCCGCACGGTCACTGGTTCAATGTCACCCTGCCGTCGTCGACCTCGATCCTGCTCACCTCGGTCAGCTGCACGGGTTCGCAGTGTCTCCTCGCCGGTTCGAGCCCCGGTAGCGATGTGCTCTGGCTCTTTGACAGCCACACCCACGCGCTGAGCATCCTGACGCCACCCACGGGCGGCATTGGCGCGAGTGCGGTCACGTGCAACCAGGTCGTCTGTGGCCTCATCGATACCGGAGCGAACGGCATCCCACGCTTTCTCACCAGTACCGACGCGGGAACCACGTGGTCGACCCCCGAACCTCTCCACTTCGCCAAGAGCGATGTGATTAGCGACTTCACGTGCGCCACATCCTCAGCCTGCGCACTCGGCCTCGTGACTCTCTCGCACCGGTTCTCCCTCTATGTGACGAGCGACGCGGGGGCGAGCTGGGGGTACCAGACGGTGCCGAGTTCGTGGACGACCATGACCTCCCTTTCGTGCAACGAACACAAGTGCGACGCTCTGGCCAGCACGTCGAGTAACTCGCTGCTCGTGCACTCGACCAATTTTGCGACAACGTGGTCCACCACAAAGTTGGCCTTCTCGGCCAGTGCCACGGCCTGCACTGAGCTCGCGCGCTGCGTGGTGGTCGGTGCACGCAACAGCGACGCGTGGCTGAGCACGATGCAGCGATCCGCGTCCTCGCCCGTGAAATTGAAGTACGTCCCATCTCCCCTGCTCGACGTGGCCTGCGGCGCCAAGGTCTGCGCGGCAATCGCGATCACGACGCTGCTCAGTTTTCCCTTCAGTTCCTGACGGTGAGGGTCCGTTCTCGACAACACTGTGCCAGGCTACGAACGTGAGCGTGCCCTCAACCAACGTCGTTCCGCCGGGTTGGTATCCCGATCCGGGAGGGCTGCGCCAGTGGCGAGTGTGGACCGGCACAGACTGGTCGGACTTAACTCGTCCCTACGGCGATGCGGTCACCCCACGACCCAGCCCACCGCACTCTTTGATGCTCGCCCTGCGCCGGGTTCAAAGCGTGGGCATCATCGGTGTGATTGGCGGGCTCGGTCTGCTCGTCAGTGTGCTCGTGCACTGGCCGGGAACGACGCACCCCGAGCCGCAGTGGTTCGCCGACGTCGCCAGCAATGTTGCCGTGGCGCTCCTGGCGGTGGGGGCCACGACGTGCGCCTTTGGGGTACGTGAACTCGAGGGGCGGTGGTCGCTCGCGGCCATCCTGCCGGGACTCAATCTCTTCTACGCGAGCGCCCTGGTGAACCGTCGACTGGGGCTGCGTCCCAACTGGCGAATCGTCTCAGAAGTGGTCCTGCTCGTCGCCTTTGTCATCTCCGCTCGCCAGGACCTCTGGTTCGCGATCGCCCCGGCGATCGTTGCCTACCTCGAGTTGACGTGGTTCAGCGCGCTCATTGATCGACTCGGTGTGGGCGCGCGAGTGAACTCAGCGGTCGCGCCCTCGCGCTAATGGCAGTGGAAAGTATCCGTTGGTTGCGAGATGCTTTCCACCGAGTCGCCGATGGGTGAGCACTTCTCCGCGCAGGACCTTGAGTCCTAGGTCTAGATCGTGCCCCCATCGGTTGATGAG
>JBARLO010000035.1:0-5453 GCA_049801955.1 Acidimicrobiales bacterium | reverse complement strand
GCGGCGCTTCTCTTTGGATTCAGACTTCTTCGCCGACAGATGCCAGCGTGCGCTCTTCCAAAGACGGCAACGCAATGTGGACCAACTGTGCGCGCTTGGAGCCCACGAAGACTGCGGCCACTACTGCGGCCGCGGCGACGAGTAGTGCGCTCACCTCAAAGGCCGTGGTGTAGCCGTGCACGCTCGCCGAGCGCAGCACGGTCGTCGAGGCCACGCGCGAAGCGAGGAACGCCGCCGTGGACGACGCGGCCACCGTGTTGAGGTACGCCGTACCGAGCGCTCCACCCACCTGTTGGGTCGTGTTCACCAGCGCACTCGCGACCCCCGCGCTGTCGTCTTCGACTCCGAGTAGGGCGGTCGAGTTCATAGGCACGAAGCTGAGCCCGAGGCCAAAGCTCACCAAGAGTTCCGGACCCAGGATGTGCGTGAGGTACGAACTATCAGCCCCGAGGCGCGTAAAGCCAATGAGCCCGAGGGTGGCGATTGCGAGACCCGCGACCATGAGCGCGCGCGCACCAAGTCGGGGCAAGTAACGACTCGCGAGCATCGCGCCCATTATGATGCCGCCCGAGAAGGGCAGGAACGCAAAGCCCGCTCTCAGCGCGCTGTAGCCCAAGATGCCCTGGAGGAAGTAGGTGAGAAAGAGAAACGTTCCTAACAGGGCCATGCCCACCAGCAACGAGGAGAGGAACGCACCACCGCGATTGCGATTCAACACCACTTTCAGCGGCAGTACCGGGTGCGCGACACGCATCTCGATCACCACGAAGCTGGCGAGCAGCACGCCGGCTGCGCCCAGGAGCGAAACCACCAGCGTCGATCCCCACCCGTGCGAGGCGACCAACGTAAATCCATAGACCAGAGCGAACAGACCGCCCGTAGAAGTAAGGACGCCCGGGATGTCGTAGCCGTGTCGCTCTTCGACGCGGCTCTCGCGCACCACGCGCACCGCCATCACGGCCGCGATCACCGCAATGGGCACGTTGATGAGCATTGTCCAGCGCCACGAGGCGAACTGGGTCAACACCCCTCCGAGCACCAGGCCGATGGCCGCGCCGCTACCGGCGATCGCGCTGTACACCCCAAAGGCTCGCGCACGTTCGTGCACGTCGGTGAAGGTGACGGTAAGGATCGAGAGCGCGGCCGGCGCCATGAGCGCGGCGAAGCCACCCTGCAGCGCACGGGCGCCAAAGAGCATCGCCTGATTCTGGGCGAGACCAGCGATCGCACTGGCCGTGCCAAAGCCGAGCAGGCCGATGATGAAGACGCGTCGGCGTCCCACGTAGTCCGCGATGCGACCTCCGAGCAGCAGGAGGCTGCCGAAGGCGAGGGTGTAGGCACTGAGGACCCACTGACGATTGGCTACCGAGATGTGCAACGCGTGTTGCGCCGAGGGCAGGGCCACGACGACGACCGAGGCGTCGAGAACAATCATGAGCTGGGCGATACCGATGACCGCGAGCGCCCAGTACCTCTTGGGGTCGAGTGACGCGACCTTGGCGACCGAGTCGTCTTTGAGTTCAGTGATGCTCACGGGACTCTCCTTTACTTTGGGGGTTGATCAACAGCGATATTTTGAGGAAACTGCGGTACAATTCGAAGGCCGGAGGTTTTAAACGGATGCGGAGTTCCGGTTCCGATTAAGATAATAGTAACGAGCGTTCCGGTTGTCAAGCGCTCAACGGAGGTTTTTTATGGTGCAGGTGACTGACGTCTCACCCGACACCACCACGCCCGAGGGTCCGAAGAAGATGCGCGCCGACGCGCAGCGAAATCACGACAAGATCCTCGAGGCCGCCGAAGAGGTGTTCGCTCGCGACGGCGTGGCCGTTCCGATCGACGTCGTCGCGGAACGCGCCGGCGTGGGCATCGGCACGCTGTATCGACACTTCCCCACCAAAGAAGCCCTCTTCGAAGCAATCGTGGCCGCGCGCATCGCCGAACTCATCGACACGTCCGACACCTACGTCCGTGCGGCCGACACCGACCCGAAGGGTGCCTTTAACTCATTCCTCCAAGAGTTCGCCCGACAGGCGGCCGACAAGCAACACATCTTTGAGGCACTCGAACAGGCGGGCCTCGACTTCGAGGCGACCTTCGCGGACAGCGTCGAGTTGCTCATGGCGCGCGTGGAAGAACTGCGACGTCGCGCCGCCGAGGCGGGGGCGATTCGCTCCGACATCCAAGTCCAGGACATCATGACCCTGGTAATGGGTTCGTGCAAGTTCGCGGGGCACGCCGGATCCGATAACCAGTCGCTGGAGCGCTGCGTGGGCGTCGTGATCGCGGGCCTCCAGGTACCGAACACCTAGCACTGAAGGCAACTGCGTGACTGAGCGAAAGAAGCGCTGCGCGTGGTGCGGGGACGACGAGCTGTACGTCGCGTACCACGACCTCGAATGGGGTGTCCCCCTGCACGACGACGACGACCTCTTTGAGTTGCTGTGCTTGGAGGGCGCCCAAGCGGGACTCAGTTGGATCACCATTTTGCGCAAGCGCGAGGGGTACCGACGCGCGTTCAAGAAGTTCGATCCCGCCAAGGTCGCTCGCTTTGGCGACGTACAGATCGACACACTGCTCCAAGATGCGAGCATCGTGCGTCACCGGGGCAAGATCACGTCCGTCATCACCAACGCCCGCGCGGTGCTCGACATCCAGCGCCACCACGGCAACTTCAGTACCTACGTCTGGTCGCTCGGCACCTCGGACGTCGACGCCAAGGTTGCCTCGGTCGTCATGAGCAAGCAACTACGCAAGGACGGATTTGGCTTCGTCGGTCCCATGACGTGTTATTCATTCATGCAGTCCGCGGGCATGGTGAATGACCACGCGCACGACTGCTTTCGCTTCAAGGAGATCGAAAAGCTGCGCCGCCACGATGCGTCACTCTACTCAGCAGGAGGCTGAGCGGGCTCGCGATGCCGCGCCGCGACCACGGCGATCGCGGCGAGTCCAATCAGAACTCCGATGACTTGAAGCCAGGTGAGGGACTGTCCGAGAATCGGAATGGCCACGAGCGACGCCACCAGGGGCGACAGACAACTAATGGCCGCCGAGATGGAGGCGTCAACGTAGCGATGCGCCCAGTTCATGATCAGGTGTCCGGTGCCGGGTACCAGGGCGAGGAGCACGATCCACGTCCAGTCTCCGGCGTGAAAACGCGACAAAGACTGCCCGGCAATGAACACCACGGGGGTTGAGAGGAGAGCAGCGAAGATCATTACGCCCGCCGTGTATTCAATTGCGTTGATGGCTTCGCGGGCGTGTTTAGAGATAAGCCAGTACGTCGAGAAACTGAGCAGTGCGCCTGCGGCGAGGATGTCACCCAATAGGCGGTGCGGCGCAGTTCCACCTGGTCCGATCACGGCGACAGATACACCCACCATGGCGAGCACGATCCAGAACACGTCGCGTCGACTCATTCGCTCGCCGAACAGCGGGCGGGCCGCGATGAGCACCAAGGCGGGCTGCAGCGCTCCAATCACCGAAGCGTCCACGATGGTGGTGAGGCGTACTGAGCTGTAGAACATCATCATGTCGGCGCCGAGAAATATCCCACCGAGCCACGTCGCACGTACCGTCGCCCACGACAGGCGCTTGCCCGTCAGATAGACGATTGCCGTGAGGAAGAGGGCACCGAGCCAAAAGCGATAGCACGCAACCACCAGCGCCGGCGCGTAGGTCAGCACGACGAAGATGCCGCCAAAACCCCACAGCACGGCCGCCGCGGCGGATCCACTCAGACCAAGCGCGGCACCCTTCGTTCCAACTCGGGTAGGGGGGAGCGGCGACTCGGACACGAGAAGGCGGACGGCTATTTGCCCTTCGCCGGCCGATCGGGAGTGGCGTTCGCGGGAAAACTCAACGTGGCGTGGTGCTGGCCGATGTTCGCCCACCGGCTCGTCACGGCCTTACCCCGCGTGTAGAACTTGACGCCATCGGGTCCGTAGACGTGCAGGTCGCCAAAGAGCGAGTTATTCCACCCGCCAAAGGAGTAGTACGCGACAGGCACGGGGATCGCCACGTTGATGCCGACCATGCCCGCTTCCACTTCGGTCTCGAATCGTTGGGCGGCGCCCCCGTCACTGGTGAAGATTGCCACACCGTTGCCGTACCCGTTGCGATCGACCAGAGCGATCGCGTCGTCCACGGTGTCCACTCGCACCATCGACAGGACCGGTCCAAAGATCTCATCGGTGTAGACCTGCATGTCTTCGGTGACGTGGTCGATCAGACACGGCCCCAGCCAAAATCCGTTCGGGTCGCCGGCGATGTCGTGCTCGCGGCCGTCGATCGCGACGGTGGCACCCGCCGCCTCACCGATGCCGAGATACGAAGCCACCTTGTCGCGGTGCTCTGCGGTGACGAGGGGTCCCATCTCGGACGCGGCGTTGGTGCCATCGCCCACCGTCAGGCGGTCGACCCGGGTGCGGATGCGCTCTATGAGTTCGTCGCCGGATCCGCCCACCGCCACGAGAACCGACGCCGCCATGCAGCGTTCGCCAGCCGAGCCGAATCCCGCGCTCACGGCCGCTTCCGCGGCGTCGGCGATATCGGCGTCGGGCAGGACGATCATGTGATTCTTCGCCCCACCCAGGGCCTGAACGCGCTTTCCTTCACGGGCCGCGGTCTCGTAGATGTAGCGCGCGATGGCCGTGGAGCCGACGAAGCTCACGGCCTTGATATCGGGATGCGTGAGGATGCGATCCACCGCCACCTTGTCGCCCTGGACGACATTGAACACGCCGTTGGGCACTCCCGCTTCGGCCACGAGTTCGGCCAGGAGTAGCGAAGCCGAGGGGTCCTTTTCCGAGGGCTTGAGGACAAAGGTGTTACCCGACGCAATCGCCAAAGGGAACATCCAGAGCGGAACCATGGCTGGAAAGTTAAAGGGCGTGATGCCCGCGACCACGCCGAGCGGTTGACGCAGTGAGTGGACGTTCACGCCGGTCGAGGCGTTCTCGGTGAACTCGCCCTTCAGTAGTTGGGCGATGCCGCACGCGAACTCCACGACCTCAAGACCCCGGGCCACTTCGCCCGCAGCGTCGCTCTTGACCTTGCCGTGCTCGGACACAATGAGGTCCGCGAGCTCACTCGAGTGAGCAACGAGCAGTTCGCGCAACGCGAACATCGCCGAACTGCGCTTCGCGAGCGACGTCGCTCGCCACTCGAAAAAGGCGGACTGGGCGGCCGCCACGGCGGCGTCCACCTCATCGACGGTGGCGAAGTCCACTTCTCCGGTCTGGACACCGGTGGCGGGGTTGAAAACCTTGCCGTGACGATCGGCGTCGCCGACGAAGGGCTTGCCGTCGATCCAGTGAGTGATGCGCTTCATGAGTCCCCTCATTCCTTCTGGGTATCAAATATCGTTCCGACTCCAGTGTGTCAGATCGATTCGTGACCATCCATGGACGAACGCCGTCGCAGAACCCCGCGGCGTAACGGGTGCGTTA
>JBARLO010000034.1:0-1659 GCA_049801955.1 Acidimicrobiales bacterium | reverse complement strand
ATTGTGAGTCACTCCACTCCTTACAATGGGTTTCCAATCGACGCGAAGGACCCCAAGTGACAAGTCAACAGTTCAAGGCTGGCTCTCCCCAGTGAGCGACTTTCGCGACGAGTGGGACCGTTGGCACTACGATGTTGAGTCCCGGCGCCGTTCGCCGCACGGCTTCCTCGCCGTCACGGGAATTCACTGGCTCACGCCGACACCGACACCGATCGGGGATGCGCCGGGACAGTGGTTCGTCGGTGATGAAGGACCGGAAGTGCTGCTTGGAGAGGGCGAGCGTCTCAACGTCCGCGGCACAGAAAGCGGAGGTCGAGTCGTCTTTGGCGACTTCGACGAGCATCACCCCGTGCGCACCACGTGGGGTGCAACGGAGATCGAGATCGCCCGTCGCGGGTCGTCCTACATTGTTCGCCCCCGTCGCCCGGATTTTCACGTGCGCGAAGACTACGAAGGAACGCCCACGTATCCGCCCGACCTCCACTGGGTCGTGACCAGTCGTTTCCTCCCCCATCCCGAGCCCATCAGCATCGATGTGGGAACGACGATCGATGGCCTGTCAAATACCTACGAGTCACCTGGCGTGGTGACGTTCGAAGTCGGAGGTGACACCTTTGTGTTGACAGCGTTCAGTGAGGACGACGAACTTCTCTTTCTCTTCGCTGATCGCACGAGTGGTGTCACCACCTACGGCGCCGGACGAGAACTCGAAGCGCACCTGCCCGACAGCGGAGGACTCGTCGTGTTGGACTTCAATCGCGCGAGGAACCTGCCCTGCGCCTATACGCCGTTTGCGACGTGTCCGCTGCCTCCCCCGCAGAATCGGCTATCTCTCGCGATCGAGGCGGGCGAACGCGCGCCCTTCGGTCACTAACGAGACGATTCCCACGATACGAATGAGCGGGTTCTACGGCAGCTCACGCTTCACTCTCAGCCTTCAAAGAGATCATTGAGTTCGTCGGCATGATCTTCCTCTTCCTTGAGAATCTGCTCCATCATTCGTCGTGACGTGATGTCGCCATCGCCCAGCCAGCGAATGATCTCGGTGTAGACCTCAATCACGATGCGCTCGCCAATGAGGTTCTCTTTGATCATGCTCTGCAGATCTGCTTCGTCACTCGGCGCTTTGTAATCGGTAATGGCGCGCTCCACCAAGGTTGCGGGGTTGAGGTCGGGCGATCCGCCCAGCTGGTTGATGCGATCGGACACTCGCTGGAAGTGCCCGAGCTCTTCGTTAGCGTGATCCACGAACATCGCGGCCACCTGCTCGCGATTGATGCCGTGGCACACGATTGCGTTCTGGGTATAGCGCAAGTAGCAGACCATCTCGCTGGCGACGACTTTGTTGAGGACCTCAATGACCTGGGCGACATTGGTCGTATCGGTCGGCATCAACGCACCTTGCTTGATGTGTTTGCGCGCCTCATCTCGAATCTTGGCGATGTCGATGGCGAAATCGTTGGGCATGTCAGTCTCCTCGGCGTGTAGTGGAACTTTTTAGGTGCACTCCAAAGTACTCTGGCAATTCAACTTGGGCGGATTCAAGTGGTCAGCGCAACAAGTTCGGCGAGTTTCTCTGCCGGCATCATATAGTCGAGCGTCTTGCGAGGTCGTCCGTTGAGACTCCGCTGGATGCGCAGGAGATCGTCGGCTGAGTGC
>JBARLO010000033.1:0-20672 GCA_049801955.1 Acidimicrobiales bacterium | reverse complement strand
CTCATCAACCGATGGGGGCACGATCTAGACCTAGGACTCAAGGTCCTGCGCGGAGAAGTGCTCACCCATCGGCGACTCGGTGGAAAGCATCTCGCAACCAACGGATACTTTCCACTGCCATTAGCGCCGAGCGGCGGGGCCGCGAACGCCACGCTTGAGCATGCCGGGCACCCGGTCGCCGGGCACGGCGGGGGACCAGAGGAAACCTTGACCGAACTCACAGCCCAGGGCATGCAACTTGGCCAGTTGGCTCGCGGTCTCGATGCCCTCGGCCAACATGGTCATGCCCAGTTTGTGTCCCAGCGACACGATTGCCTCTAGCAGTGCGTCGTTGCGAGGACTCTCATCGGACTGGCCGACGAAGGACTGGTCAACCTTGATGATCGTCGGGTGCAGCAGCGCGAGGTAGGAGAGCGAGGAGTAGCCGGTGCCGAAGTCGTCGAGCGCGAAGCCGATGCCCAACGCGCCGATCTTCTCGATGACGTTCTTGGTTTCGATGACGTTCACGAGCATCGCACTTTCGGTGATCTCGATGATGAGGCGCTCGGGGGCCAGCCCGCTCGACTCGAGGGCGGTCTCGATCACGCTCAGGAGTGCGGGGTCGTGAATCTGGTGCGCCGAGAGGTTGACAGTGACGTAGGGTAGGCCTTCGGTTGACTTGGTGGCACCCCAGGCACTCGCGGCGTGCACTGCCTGGGTCATCGCGAAGCGGCCGAGCTCCAGGATGAGGTCGCTCTGTTCGGCCAAGGGGATGAAGGAGCTGGGGGGCACCCAGCCCCGTTCGGGGTGTTCCCAGCGCATCAGGGCTTCGAATCCGACGATGCGCAACGAGTCGAGTTGGACGATGGGCTGATAGTGCATCGAGAGTTCATTCACCACCAGCGCCCGGCGAAGTTCTTGGACCAGTTCGAAGTCACTGATCGCTTGTTGGTGCATGCTGGGCGTGAACATCGAGTAGCGGCCGCGGTTCAGGCGCTTAGCTTCGTAGAGCGCGACGTCGGCGCGCTGGATGAGTTCCGAGGAGTCCTCGCTGGTGCCGTCGAAGATCACGAGGCCGATGCTGGCGTGCTGCTCGAGGCTGAGGCCTTGGATCACGAAGGGTTCATTGAGCGCGTCGATGAGTCGAAGAGCCACGTCCTCGGCGTCCTGGGCCGACTCAAGCCCGTCGGCTAGATAGAGGAACTCGTCGCCGCCGAAGCGAGAGAGCGTGTCGGTCGAGCGGGTGACGAACTCGAAGCGTCGCGCGAGTCCGGTGAGGAGCTGGTCGCCGACGAGGTGTCCGTGGGCGTCGTTGACCCCCTTGAAGTCATCAAGGTCCAACAGCAACACCGCACCGAAGCCGCCCTGGCGCGCCAGGCGGGCGCGGACCTGATCCAATCGGTCCTCAAAGAGCGCGCGGTTGGCGAGGCCGGTGAGCGAGTCGTGCAGCGCCTGGTGCGAGAGTTGGTCCGCCAGAGCTCGCTCTTCGGTGATGTCGCGTTCGGATGACACGAAGTAGAGGATCTTGCCGGTCGGGTCACGGGCCGGGGAGCGTGACACCTCGGAGACGATGATGCGCCCGTCCTTGCGTAGGTACCGCTTGGTGTAGCGGACTTGGTCAATCTGTTCCGCGGTGAGGCGCACGAGGGTGTCTTCGGTGATGCCGATGTCCTCGGGGTACGTAAAGATCTTGGAGTCATGTCCCATGAGCTCGTCGCGCGAGAAACCCACCATGCGACAGAACGAGTCGTTCACCGCGATCACGCGGTCGTCGAGGTCACTGAAGAGCATGGGAGCCATGTTGTGCTCGAAGGCCAGACGGAAGCGCTCTTCGGCTTCGCGGATTCGCTGTTCGTGACGCGCGAGGCGTTCTTGGTCGCGAACCCGTTCAATGCCGTAGGCGAGTTCGGCCGCGAGTTCACCGAGCGTCTCGACCTCGTTTGGTCCGAAGTAGTCGAGCTGTTCAGAGTAGATGGCGATCATGCCCAACGTCTCGCCACGAACCTTGAGGGGAAAGGCGGTAAGCGAACGCAGGTCGAACTCCGAGATGCGTTGGCGTCGCTTGCTCGGCGCGGGCATCGTAAGCATGTTGTTAATGATCTGGATCTCGCCGGTGCGAATGGCGCCGCCGATGGGCCCGGTTCCCAGTTCATCGCCGCCCCAGCCAAAGTCGATGCCGCTCAGGATCTCGGACTGGCCGGCCGAGGCGACGATGCGCACGGACTTGGCGTCGTCCTGCTGGGCGTAGCCGACCCACGCCAGAGGGTACGCGCCCGCCGCAACGACCGCCTGACAGAGATCGGCGATCAACGTCTCTTCGTCGGTGGCGTGCATGAGGACCTGGTTGCCCTCACTCAAGGTCGCCAATGCGCGAGTGAGATACGTGCGCTCAGTGACGTCGCGTCCGTTACCAACGATGCCGTGAATGGCCTGGTCGTTCAGACAGTCGGTCAAGACGCCCTCGATGTAGCGCCACTGGCCATCTGACGTGAGGAAGCGAACGACCCAGGGACTATCGGGAGCGGCACCGGCGGTGGAGGCGATGTAGGCGTCGGTGGCGCCGTGTCGGTCGTCGGGGTGAATCAGGTCGAAGATACTCACGCCCAAAAGCGCGTGCGACTCATAGCCAAAGAGTCGATCGACCACCGGGTTGGTGTAGGTGAAGCGGCCCTCGCTATCGATGACGACGATGAGGTCGCTCGACTTGGCCACCAGTGTGCGAAACCACTGTTCGGACTCACTCAGTGAGAGCTCGGCGCGCTTGAGCGCATCGACGACCGCGCTCGACTCTTCCAGGGCGGCGACGTGCTGGCGCGCGTCCTGGGCGATGGAGTACGCCGACTCGACCTCTTTGGCGATCGTCTCGAGTCCCCGCGTCGACACCTCGTCGAAGGCGAACGTGTGACTGTCATAGATCGAGATCGCGGCCCGACGGGTACCGAGGCTGAGGGGGATCGAAATGCCCGAGGCGAGATGGTACGTGGCCGCGCGCTCGCGCCACGGGCCATACAGTGGCCACTCGGACAGGCTGTCCACGACCTGGGTGGTGCTGGTGCGAATCGCGACGCCCGTGGGTCCAAGACCGGTCTCCTTGGAACCCTTCCAGGACACGACCCCGTCGTAGAGGTAGTCCACCGCGCCCGAGGAGGCGAGAATGTCGACGTTTCCCTCACTGGCCGCGACGCCGATCCACGCCAAGGCGTACTGTCCGTCGTCAACGATGAGGTCACAGATCTTCTGGAGAACGTCGACCCCGCTCAGATCATCTCCGAGGACCCTGAGATGATTGAGGAGATCGAGGAATCGTTGCTCTTTGACCGTGCGAGTGACGTCGTCAAAGGCGGTGAGAACGCCGACGATCTCGCCGTCGATCGTCGCGGGCCAGTGGCGCGTCGACACCCACTTCTGTCGACCGTCGGGCACCACGATCCCGTCTATTTCTTCGGGCTGAGGTTTCCCCGACTCGAGGGCGGCAAAGAAGAACGTCTCACTGAAGGAGTAGGGCTTGCCGTCGGGGCGCACCACGCGACCTTCGATTCCCAGAAGGTGTTCGCGGGTCGTGCCCAGGATCTCCTCCGCCGCGAGATTGCAGTCGGTAACGATTCCGTGCGCGTCGCGAAAGAGCATCCCCGTGCTGACGTTATTGAGAAAATCAGTAGTGACGATGAGTTTTTGTGCATTACTCAAACTGTCACCATTGATGAGAACTTCCGACACGCTTACTCCGATCGCATTCACGCGATTCAATTACCGACTGCCATTCTTCACGCTGGCGGTATTGAACCTCAATTCTATTAACGGTCGTTTTCTAGGAGTTGTTCATTCGTAGGGAATGCGTCGTCAGTGGACACGATCGTCGATCGGATCTGTGCATATTCGGTGTGGGCGCGACCAAAAACTGTAAGTCGATTATTCGCATATTGATGCATTGCTCAGCGAGCTGCTCGACCGATGACGAGGTTCTGGACGTCATCGACGCCGAACGCGTGAGGAGATGAAGCGCGCATGGTGTCGAAACTGTGCGCGTCTGAGTCAGGTGCCGTCGTGACGGAACTTCTCGCGATACTGCTCATCGAGCACGTTGGTGTCAGACATCACTCGGCCGGTGTGCTCTCCCCGGCGCTTGCGCTTAATGGCAAAGAGGGCGAGCGAGAGCGCGATGAGGCCCAAGATGGCGAACGCGAATCCGAGAAAGTAGAACGAGATGCCGTTCTCGCACCCGGAATTGATCCCGACCTGCACACCCGTGGGACCGTTGGAACATGAGTTGACCACGTCGTGCACCCGCGTGAGCAGCCAAACTCCTGCTCCGATGATCGCCAGACTCAGAACCACGGCGATATTGCGAATCACGAGTGAAACTTACCTGTCGCGCCCGAGCACGTCAGCGATGCAGCCCTGGTCCTGATCGGCCCCATCATGTGGCGGGCACTACGAGATCGGACCGGTCAGTTCTCGAGTTTCGTTCGGTTGAAAGGAGAGGCGACTCGCGGGGGTGGGACGGCTGATGAAGTAGCCCTGAGCCAAGTCGCAGCCAAGGTCGCCCAACAGGTCGAGAGTTTCGACGTCCTCGATGCCTTCGGCGACCACTCGCAAACCCATGTCGTGGCCCAAGTTGATCGTTGCTCTGACGAGTTCCATCTCTCGACCATTGCCTTCCGCATTGAGCGACGTAATGAAGGTGCGGTCCAACTTGAGTTCGCCCACCGCCAGGCTGCTCAGGTAGGCGAGCGAAGTGAACCCCGCGCCGAAGTCGTCGATCGATACCACGATGTCGAGGTCGCGCAGCTCCAAGATGACCGCCTGGGAGCGCAGGAAGTCCGTGATGATGGTCGTCTCGGTGATCTCGATCACGATCGCCTCGCCGGGCAGTTCGTGCTTGGCCAGCAGTTCGCGCACGTGTTTTAAGAAGCCCGGCTCGAGCAGGTCGCTCGTCGAGACATTGATCGACACGGCCAACTGGTGACCGCTGTCACGCCACGTGGCGCACTGGGTGAAGGCTTCGTTGAGCACCCACTGGGTGAGCGGCCACATCAGACCCGCCTCTTCGGCGAGTGGCAAGAACTTGAGCGGCGGCACCAGGCCGAGTGTCGCGTGGGGCCAACGAACGAGCGCCTCGACCGCCAGGATCTGGCCGGTCTTGAGGTCTAACTGCGGTTGGTAGTGCAGGACGAAGTCGCCCTCCTTGACCGCTTCGCGCAGTTCGTCGAGCAGGTTCGGTGAGTCTTCGCCGCCGTCGAGGTCGTGGTCGTAAAAGACGTAGGGCATCTGGCCGAGCTTCGCGCGGTACATCGCCACGTCCGCGCACCACATCAAAGCGGGTCCGTCGTTGGCGTTCTCGGGCACCAGGGCAATGCCGATGCTGGCCCCGACGGTCGCCTTGACCTTGTGCAGGTTGAAGGGCTGGTCGATTTCGCCAATGATTCGTTGGGCGACGTCGACCGCTTCGTCGGCGTTCGCGTCGATCAACACCACGGCCAACTCGTCGCCGCCGAGGCGCACGACCGAACCGGACTCACCCACGGCGCGCGTGAGACGCGGCCCGAGTTGTCGCAACAGTTCATCTCCCGCGGGGTGCCCAAAGGAGTCGTTGATCTCCTTGAAGTGATTGAGGTCAACGAAGAGAAAGGCCATTTCGCGCGGCGGCGCATCGTCGACGGGCTGGTCTTGGAAGAAGAGGTCGAGAACAAGGGAGAGTTGGCGTCGGTTACCGAGGCCGGTGAGTTCGTCGGTGTGGGCTTGGCGGTATCGCTCTTCGGTGAGGATACGTAGGCTGCGTGCACTGAGCAGAAGCCGGATGCCCACGGTGAGCAGGGTGGCGACGGCGAGCCACAGCGCAACGCGGCTGATGCTGCTGATGGCTCCGTCGATCAAGATGAAGAGTCCGGTCGCGAGCGCGAGACCCGGCAGCAAAAATCCCGCCGGCTTTTCTCTTTGGAGCGGATCGGCTCGCTTGGACGGTAGCCACACCGCCATCGACATCAACAAGATGGCGGTGGGCCACGCGATGTCGTTGAAGTCGCTGCCGAAGCGCGATCCGCCAAAGGACTGGCTCTGAAACAGGTTGAACGTGTCGCCGACCACGATGACGGTGAATCCGGCGGCGAGGAGATACCAACGCGACGTGCCGCGGTCCGAGAGCAGGACCGAGCCACCAATAACCAGGCTGAGTAGGAGAAGATCGCCGACCGGATAGGCCAGGTTGACCGCCGTGCCAAAAGTGCCCAGGCCCGCCACATGCTCGATGCTGTGGAAGGCGAAGGCCGCACACAGGGCGGCCGCACCCAAGCCCGCAACTACCCCATCGAGCCAGTTCGCCCGCGAGAGACGGCCCAGGCCTCGTTGAAGGAGCATGAACGTGGCGATGTAGGCGAGTGGGTAGAAGGCCAAGTAGAAGATGTCGGCGTACGAGGGATCCGGCACATTCGCACCGCCGAGAGATTCGGCGGTGAGCACGAAGTCACCGATCGTCCACGACAGCAGAGCGAAGCCCAAGAACAGGGGGACCGCTCGACCGGGTCGATGATCCAAGCCACGATAGAGACACATGCCCGCGGCCACGAGCTCCAAGGCGGTCAGCGCCCAGCCATCGAGCCACGTCCACTGCTGGTTGGCGTTGCGAGCGATCAACGAGGCGATGTAGGCGAGTAGCAGGGCTCCGAGGATGGCGTAGCCGATCCAAATGCGGTGACTCTTTACTTTGAAGGCGGCGACCTCGCTCGGCGTCAGTGACGCGTCGCCCGTCGACGTCTCGTGCAGCCCGCTCATCGAGTCGGGGACCGGTGAGCGCACTCCCGTGCGCGTGCGGCTCCCGCGGCGGCGTTCATCAATGGTCGCCATTTCAGCTCCGAGGCTCGACGGTTCTAAGACATTTGACATTTCGCATAAGTATTCCGACACTCCATCAAAAATGGATCAACCCAAAGTCAAACTGGGGTCATTTTAAGGTCGTGCCTGTTGAAACCTAGGGATTTAGCGACAAAATATTCACTGTCGCGCACAAAATGCATGCCCCGAAGGGCCGAAAAAACGACCGTTTGGCGTTTTGGCCACCTCAAGACGCCTCTAGGACGCCCCGTGCACCGGAATCGACTGGGCGAACGAGAAGTGGTTCTCGGGGTCGTAGCGACGCTTGACCCTGACCAGACGACCCAAGTTCGCGCCGTAGTACGCGCTGCGCCAGTCCGAAAGAGTCGGGTCGATGTAGTTCTGATATGCCCCAGACGTCGGGTCAAAGACATTTGCCGCGAGCCAGGTCAACCACGTTCGTCCCGCGTTGATAACCGACGTGGGTGCTCCGGTCGACCACGAATACGTCGCTTGGATGCAGGCCAACTTGTCGCGGTGCACGAAGGCGGTTGCGTTGCTCGCGACTCGATTGATCACCCCGCCGTAGGAGTCGAACGCGAGTGCCCCGCCCAGAGTGGGGGCGAGCGAGGCGAGGTGTTCGATCGCGTCGACTACTTGGGAGCAGCCAGCCGACGAGAGGGGCGCGTTGACATAACTCGATTTGGCGGAGTACGCCTCGCGACTGAGTTGACCGTGAGGGTTCTGTGACGACAGATGGCACGCGGCCACGCTCAGTCCCGAGCAGCCCGCTTCGATCTCCATCGCGCTGAGGTACGAGTTGGATCCATTGAAGCTGTACGTCGGCGTCGCCCCAATGGCTGACTGCAAGGACGAAAGGTACGTCGCGAGTTCGGTGGGGGATCCGCAGAACACTCCTCCCACCTGTCCGAGGAATCCGTAGGTGCCCTGGGACTCGAGCACGCAGTTCGACCAAAGTTCATCAGGAGCGGCATCGATCCAGTGGAGCCACGCTTCGAGCATGGTGGCCGCCGCCGACCAGGGATACTGCAGCGTGAACAGCGTCACCTCGGGCATCGCGTGAACGTCAAACGTGAGCGACGTCACGACGCCGAAGTTCCCGCCACCACCACCTCGACTGGCCCAGAGCATG
This sequence comes from Acidimicrobiales bacterium, assembly GCA_049801955.1. Classification (GTDB taxonomy): domain Bacteria; phylum Actinomycetota; class Acidimicrobiia; order Acidimicrobiales; family RAAP-2; genus RAAP-2. The sequence continues at coordinate 12,733 of JBARLO010000033.1, read as the reverse complement.
TCGGCGTGATCACTCTCGTTGGCGCGAATCAGGGTGCCATCGGCCGTGACGACCTCAAGTGAACGAAGGTTGTCCGACGTGAGGCCGTAGCGTCGCGCGAACACCCCAATGCCCCCTCCGAGGGCGAGTCCCGCGACGCCGACAGTGGGACACGAACCAGCGGGCAGGAGACGGTTGTTCGCGCCGAGCTCGTTGTAGACGTCGATGAGCAGGGCGCCCGCCCCGATCACCGCCGTGTTCGAGTTCGTGTCGACGCGCACGCCATTGAGTCGGCTGACGTCAATGACCAACCCGTCGCAACTCGAGTATCCGGCGTAACTGTGCCCCCCAGATCGAGCGCACATGACCATCTGGTGCGACGTGGCAAAGTCGACGCAACGCGCCACGTCCTGGGAACTCTCGCAGTAGGCGATCCCTTGAGGGTGCAGGCCAGTGAACTTCTCGTTATAGAGCAGGCGAGAGGTCGCGTACGACGAGCTCGACGGTCGAATGAGAGTTCCGGTGAGTGATGCGGCGAGGGTCACCCAGTCGCGTGAGGTCGCCGGTCCCAATGTGGTGGTCGTTGTGCTCGTCGAGGTCGTCGTCGGGCTGGCGGGGCCATGCGAGCAGTCGTCAAGGGCGAGGCCCGCGCCAGCTGCGGCGAGCGAGATGGCGGACGTGGCGGCGGCCCGACGCAGAAACTCCCGACGCGATGACAGCTCCTCACCCACGTGGCGACGTTAATGCGCGCCCTCAGGACGACATTTATATAAAGATTCGGTGACTCTCGTCGAGTCCACGAAGAACGCTCGGTAGCCTGCTCGCGGGCCAGCGGTGCGGTGATCGCTGTGCCTCAGTATTTGAGGTGAGTAGGTGACTGTGAAGTTGTGTCGGCGTATGGTGCCCCGTCTCGTGGGCGCCCTCGTACTGGGTGCAGTGGTCGTGCCGGCATTCGCGTTCGGTTTTGGCGCGTCGCGTGCCGGGGCCGTTACGCCGACCAACCTCGTCACCAGCGGCTTCTACCTCGACCTTGGGGCATCGGCCTCGGTCGGATACCAGCCCACGACGACGGACCCGCACGGCGAGGTGACCGACGAGGGCTACGCCAACGACATTGTGTCCTACGAGGCTGACCGCGGCGTGACTCTCGCCCTCACCCAGTTGGGCTGCCCCGGTGAATCGTCGACGACCATGATCAGCGGAGCCGACTCGTGTTACCGAGGCGGTGGCAGTCAGTTGAGCGACGCTGTGTCCTTTCTCCAAAGTCACCAGAGCGAGCACGGGATTGTCACCATCGATCTGGGGTTTAACGACTTTCGCCCGTGCCTAACGGAGGCGCCCGTGGACCCGTCGTGCGTCGGTGAGAAGATCGACGATCTGAACGTCCAGTTGACGTACATCGTGGGAGTCCTTAAGGCCGCTGCGGGGCCCGACGTGACGTTTGTGGGCCTGGGGCACTACGACCCCTACGTCGCCGAGGCGATCCATGGTCTTGCGGGCGAGGACTTTGCGAATCGCAGCAGGGGCGTCGTTGGTCGACTGAATGCGACTCTCTCGACCATCTACACCGACGCCGACATTCCCATGGCCGCGGTGAGCAGTTACTTCGACGCCCCCTCGCACGCGCGCATGCACCTCGCCGGAGTGGGCGAAGTCTCCAGCGACGTTGCCCAAATGTGCGACTTCACGTGGATGTGCGCCAAGAGTCCCTACGGACCGAACCTGCACCCCAATGTGCTCGGCTACTCCACGATCGCCGCCGCTATCGAGAGCCAACTCGCCTCTCCCTGGCAGTAGCCGGGGCAACAGACGCGCCGGACGCCTCGTTCGAAGGGTCCAAATTATTGGTCACGACGTCTTGCGCGCACCCCCTTTACATGACTAAGTTGATAAGAATACTCATCTATTCAACTCCGGGCGAGGTGACAGGTGGCCATAACAGACCTTCAGAGCGAATCGAGCGTCGAAGCAATTAAGCGCGCAAGTGATCGCCTACGCGGAAACCTTGCCGACGAGTTGGCGAGCGACGCGGCGGACGTGAGCGCCGAGAGCGAGCAGATACTCAAGTTTCACGGGATCTACTCCCAGGACAATCGCGATGTGCGCCGAGAGCGAGCCATGGCGGGCGAGAGCCTCGAGTACATCTTCATGATTCGAGTGGTGATTCCGGGTGGCCGGCTAACGCCGGAGCAATGGCTCGGCCTGGACGCGATCGCCTCCACCCTGAGCGACGGCACGATTCGACTAACGACTCGCCAAGCGGTGCAGTTTCACGGCGTCCTCAAGGGGAGCCTGCAGCAGCTCGCCACGGCATTGGACCAGCAGTACCTGTCATCGTTTGGAGCGTGCGGTGATGTCGTGCGCAATGTCGTGACCTGTCCGCAGCTGCATCTCGACGGCGAGAACAGCGCCCTTGAGAACATCGCGTACGACCTGCGCCAGTCGTTTCGCTCGACGTCAGAGGCCCACTGGGAGATCTTCGTCAACGGCGAGAGGGCCGTGTCACGAGAAGAGTCCGACGAGCGAACTTTTTACGGTGATACCTACCTGCCGCGGAAGTTCAAAATTGCGGTGGCTCACCCCGACGAAAATTGCGTGGACGTCTTCGCTCAAGACGTCGGCCTCATTCCGATCGAACACGAAGAGTTGGGCGCGGGCTTCGTCGTGCTCGTCGGAGGAGGCCTCGGACGCTCGTACGCGAAGGAGGACACGTTCGCTCGCCTGGCTGAACCATTGGCCTTCGTGACCCGCGACGAAGTTCAAGAAGTGATCGCCGCCATCGTGGCGACCTACCGTGACCTCGGCAATCGACAGGATCGTCAACGCGCACGCATGAAATACGTCGTGGCGGACCTCGGACTCGACGCCTTTCGCAGTGAAGTTGAAGAGCGACTCGGTCGTGCCCTGTCTCCCGCGATGTCGTTGCCCGCCTACCTCGGAGCGGATGATCACCTCGGATGGCGTGAGGCGACCGACGGAACGTGGCAGTTGGGTATTCGAGTCGGGGCCGGTCGGGTGCGCGACACCGAGCATGGATCCACGCTGCGCAGTGCGTTACGCGAGATTGCGGCTCGGGGGTCCGAGACATTCTTGATCACTCCCCAACAAGACATACTCATCGCCAACATCGCCCCTAGTGCGCGTGGCGCCATCGAGGCGATCGTGGCTGCCCATGGGGTACGCGAAGTTCGTGAACTGGGAAACGTGGAGCGAAGTGCGCTGGCGTGTCCCGCTTTACCGACGTGTAGCCAGGCGCTGACCGAGGCCGAACGACGTCTGCCCGAACTCGTGAGCGGCCTCGAAGATGCGTTGAGAAGTCGCTCGCTCCAGCGACGTCCCTTACAGCTGCGCATGACGGGTTGCCCGAATGGCTGTGCCCGTCCGGCACTCGCCGAAGTGGGCATCGTGGGACGGACCAAGTCGACCTACGACGTGTACGTCGGCGGTGGGCCGAGCGGCACTCGTCTTGCCTCGATCCACCGCGAGAAGGTCAAGTTGGAAGACATACCCGAGGTCCTAAGCCCACTCCTCGATCGCTGGGCGAGCGAGGGCGAGAGTGACGAGGCATTCGGCGACTTCTTGGTTCGAGTGGGTCTGCGATGACCGTGTACTTGGTGGGTGCGGGGCCTGGTGACGGCGATCTCCTGACGGTGCGTGCGGCCGCTCTCCTTGGACGTGCGGACGTCGTCGTACGGGACCGACTCATCGACTCGTCAATCCTCGCGTACATCAGTCCAGGGGCCGCGATCTATGACGTGGGCAAACGTCCCGGTGACTCGTCCGTCCAGTCGAACATCAATGACCTTCTGATTGAGCTCTCGACGAAGCACGACACGGTCGTTCGTCTCAAGGGCGGAGACCCCTTCGTCTTTGGACGAGGCGGTGAAGAGATGCTGGCGCTGCGCGCCGTTGGCGTGGCGTGCGAGGTAGTGCCCGGCCTTAGTTCGGCTCTGGCCGGACCACTCGCGGCGGGCATTCCGGTGACGCATCGAGGCGTGAGTCGCGGCGTGGCGATCGTGAGCGCACGGGGCGAGGGCGGCGACTTGACTGACTTTCGTCGACTCAGCCAGACGGGGTTGACGCTCGTGATCTTGATGGGCATTGAGCACCGAGGAGCGATCGCGCGTCAACTCATCGAGGGGGGACTCGACCCGAGGACGCCAGTCGCGGTCGTCGAAGGGGCGTGGACCAATCAGCAGCGAACGACGCGTGCCGAGATCGGCGATCTGGGCTCCCTCGAGGTGCGCGCTCCCGCCGTCATCGTGGTGGGAGACGTGGCTCGTTTCGACCTTCGCTCCCTTGAACTTCGTGACGTCGTTGCCAGCTAACGCCCTGCCGCTCGCGTTCAAGTTGCACGACGCGCCGGTTCTGGTTATCGGCGCCGGTGACGTCGGTGCGCGCAAGGCCGGCCAACTTCTCGAGGCGGGCGCGGTGGTCACCGTTATCAGCGAAGTCATCGGTCCCAACCTGCCAGCGAACGTGGCGCACCTAGAACGCCGTCGCTACCGTCGCGGGGACCTTCGGGGATTTCGCCTCGTGGTGTCGGCTACGGGCGACCCGAGCGTGAACACCCAGGTCGCCGAGGAAGCGCACGACGAAGGCGTGTGGCTCAATGTGGTGGACGATCCCGATCGTTCGACCTTCTTCTTTACGGCACTGCACCGCGCGGGCGAGGTTACGGTCTCGGTCTCCACCAATGGCGCCGCACCCGCCCTGGCGCAATACGTTCGCGACCTCGTGGTCGCGGCGTTGCCAAAAGGACTGGCCCAAGTAGCGGACGACCTGCGTAGCGAGCGCGCCCAGTTTCACGACAACGGGGTGACGACTGAAGGGATCGACTGGCGGCGTCGCATAGAAGAATTGCTGGTGCGCGCCGCGCCGTCGGAGTCCTAACGAAGCAGCTTCATTACCGGCGAGACCTTGGCGATGTCGTCGAGCAGGATCGTCGATGAGTTCAGCGAGATCTCATTGCCCTCAAACACTCCGTCTTTCACGGGCAAGGTGAGGAGAGGCACCGACACGTCACCGCACAGATTGGTCTTGAGCCCGGCCATGACGGGCTTGAGAACCTGGGCCGCGCGCGTGCCCATCGACGCGCCGCCGTAACACACGATGCCGTAGGGCTTGTAGCGCCACTCCCAGTGCAGGTAGTCCACGGCGTTCTTGGTGGCGGCGTTGATGGAGTGGTTGTACTCGGGAATGACGAACACGAACGCGTCGGCGCGGTCGATGGTGCGCGACCACTCCCACGTGTGCTCGTGCACGTACTCGCGCAGTCGGGGGTGGTGGGGCTCATCCAGCAGGGGCAGGTTGACTTCCAGCAGGTCGACGAGCTCGACGTCGAAGTCCTCTCGGGCACGAGCAATGTCGTAGAACCAGCGCGCGATCGCGATGCCGACGCGCCCCGGGCGCGTACTGCCAACAATGATTTGTAGGGTGGGCTTGGTAGTCACCCCGCGAGCCTATGGAGGGCCCAGCGGGATAGCGCATTCCTGTGAGATGCCTTAGAGTTCACTTTTCCCAGGAGATGGCAATCACTCACTGCGCTAAAATCCCTGATCCATTAGTGATCGGGGCGTTTTCGAATATGCCCGGTCTGTCTAAAATGTTTAATATGACAAAACAGAGCCGGTCCGTTCCGGTTATGCAGGCAGTGCTGGATGCGGTGGCAGAACGCCTGATGGCAGGGGACGAACTCCTGATCCGCATACCCGAAATCTGTGAAGCGACGGGCGTCAACTACGGCTCGGTCTACCACCACTTTGGATCCCGTGAGGGGGTCATCGACGCCGCCTACAACATGATCTTCACCCGCTTTGTGGAAGAGGACCTGGCCATCTTTGGCAGCAGCGTGGACGAGTCGGTCGAGAGTCTGGATGAATACGTCGAGGTCATGGCTCCGCTCGTGGCAACCATGCACTCCGGACCGGAGCGTCGAACCCGGCGGGCCATGCGCGCGCGCATCGTGGCGGCCGCCTCGACGCGCCCGAACCTCAAAGCGATGATTGGTGCGTCCCAAGAGCGTCTCACCAAGGACCTCGAAGTGCTCACCGTCGCCGCACAGGAGAAGCGCTGGCTGCGTGACGATATTCCCGCGCACGCCCTCGCGGTGCTCTTCCAGGTCCTGGTCTTTGGTCGAGCGCTCGACGACATCTCGAGTTATCCCATCAACGAGGCTGACTGGGAACTGATGATCGGCAACCTCTTTTTGAACTTGCTCGCGAAGTAGCGGACCCCTTCGTCCGGTGTGCTGAACTACGGACGTGAAGTGGATGCGCGGCGCCGGCGCCGTTGTTCTCGTGGCGGGTCTCGCGTACGGCGTGAGCCAGGTGACGTGCACCGAGCGTGCGGCCGCCCCTGTCGTTGCGTGCAACGCCAGTGCGATTTCGTCGGCCTATCGCGAGGTCGATAGCGTCCAGAGCTTTGGTTGCGTGGGTCAGTACGCGTACCTCTGGGCGACCGTGGGACACGGCGAGGGAGAGATCGGGGTGACCGAAGTGGCCTACTACGACCTCGCTACCTCGGCGTGGGAAAACGCCTCGCGATCGCACTACTGCGTCCAGCACCGACTGCCGAGTTACGTCCAGTACTGGGGATGTAACTCGAACTAACTCGAGACGACTCGAGGGAGCGATCACCTACGCTCGAAACGTGCGCGCGCGAGGAATTGTCTCTTTAGCCAAAGCCTCCACGCAGGATCTCTTTGATCAACGCACCGCCTTTGGTCGCCTGGCGTTGGTACACGTGATCATGATGGCCGGCGACACTCTGGTCACCGTGTCGCTCGCGGGCTCCTTGTTCTTTTCGGTCTCGCCGACTGAAGCCAAGGGCAAGGTCCTTCTCTACTTATTGCTCACCATTGCGCCCTTCGCCGTGGTCTCGCCGCTGCTCGGGCCGCTCATCGACCGTTCCGCCAACGGACGTCGACTGCTGGTTGCCTTCTCGGCGGCCGTGCGCGCCGTTCTGTGCATCCTCATGGCCCAACACCTCAACTCGCTGTGGCTCTTTCCCCTGGCGTTCTTGCTGCTGGTTTCTTCCAAGCTCTACGTCGTGACCAGGGGCGCGTTGGTGCCCGAGATGGCGCGTAGCGATCAGTTCCGCGAGCGCGGAGCTCACGTCGGCGAGGCCGGCTGGCCCAGCGCCAGCGTGGACGGCGAAAAGGGGTTCGCGGGCTTTAACGCTCAACTCACGCTGCTCGGCACGATCTCGGGGCTCGTGGCGGGATCGATCGGGGCGGGCATCTTGAAGGGCATTGGGGCCACCAGCGTGTTGGTGGTCGCCTCGGCCGTGTACGTCGGGGCGACGGTGGCGAGCGCGCGACTGCAAAAGCCGTCCAAGGTCGTACGCGACGAGGTCGTGGGTCTGACCCAGGCCGAGCGTGATCGCAACGCCCTCAACCCACTCGGCGACGCCGAACTCGCCTGGGGACTCGGCGCGGCCGCCCTGATGAGGTTCGCTGCCGGTTTCGTGGTGTTTCTGCTCGCCTTTGGTCTGCGTCGTGACTCGGCGGGGCTCGGTTGGTACGCCTTCGCCCTCGGGCTGAGCGGCATCGGATCGCTCGGCGGCCTCGCCTTCGTCACTCGTATGCGCAACATCCTCAAGGAGTCGACGCTGCTCACCATCGCCCTGTTCGCCACCGGAGTCGCGGCGGCCTTCGCGTCTCTGGACGCCGTGTTATTCGTTCAGGTTCTCCTCGCGGGCTGGCTCGGCGTCTGCGGTGCGATCGCCCAACCAAGTTTTGACGCGATCACCCAGCGCCACGTCGCCCCCGGGGCCCAGGGTCGAACGTTTGCGCGCTTTGCCGTGCGCCAACAGCTGCTCTGGGTCGTGGGCGCACTCATTCCCGTCGCGATCGTCCTCGGCTTTACGGTGGGCGACCGATTGCTCGCCGTGCTCATGATCGTGGGCAGCGTCGCGTACCCGATTGGTCGTCGTACCGCGCGCGAAGAAGAGGAGGCTGAATAGTCTTAACCATGGAACAGCCCGAACTTGATCCCGTGGACTTTGAGTCGTTGCCGCACGTCGTCGTCGTGGGGGGAGGCTTTGGCGGCGTTTCGGCGGTGAAGGGGCTCGCCAACGCGGCGGTGCGCGTCACCCTCATTGACCGCCACAACTTTCACACGTTCATGCCCTTGCTGTACCAAGTAGCGACCGCCGGACTCGAGCCCGCTGACGTCGCCTATCCCATTCGCACGATCTTCGGCCACGCCAAGAACGTGCGCGTACGACACGCGCGCGTGAGCGGGGTCGATCGAGAGACCAACACGGTCACGCTGGAGAATGGCACCACCATCGGCTATGACTACCTGATCGTGGCGACCGGCACGGTGGCCTCCTACTTCGACATTCCCGGCGCGCAGAGTTACTCCATGCCGCTCTATACCTTGGCCAATGCGCGCCGGCTCAGAAATCGTCTGTTGCGTTCGCTCGAGGACGCCGAGGTGGCGGGGGAGAGTGGGCCCCAAGACCTCGACTTCGTCGTGGTCGGCGGTGGGCCCACCGGCGTGGAGACCGCGGGCGCCCTCTCTGAACTCATCGAGATCGTCATCAAGCGCGATGGAATGAGGATCGACCCGAAGCGGGTAAAGATCCGCCTCGTCGACGTGGCCTCACGACTTCTCACCGCGTTTCCCGAGCGCGCGAGCTCCTATGCGCTGAACCAGTTGACGGCGATGGGTGTGCGCGTCGAACTCGACCGATCGGTGGTGGAGGTGCAAGCCCACGCCATTCGATTCGCCGACGGCGAGCGTCTCGAGGCGGCGGCCGTCATCTGGGCCGGTGGCATCACCGCCAGGGGAACGCTGGCCGAGCAGTTAGAAGAGACCCCGGGACCCAATGGGCGAGCGCTCGTGGGTAGTGACCTGCGCGTGCTCGGAAGTAACAACGTGTTTTGCATCGGCGACGCCGCGGCTATTCCCACCTCAGGATCAGACGGTTCGTTCTGCCCCCAGCTCGCCCCGGTCGCGATTCAATCGGGCCACCACGCCGCGCGAGAGATCCTGCACTTGGTCAAAGGTGAGCCCACGACGCCGTTTCACTACGTGGATAAGGGCATCATGGCCACCATCGGTCGGCGCGCCGCAGTCGCCAAGATCCCGCACGTTCCCACCATTACCGGCACGCTCGGGTGGATGGCCTGGCTCGGCCTGCACCTCTTTTATCTGGTGGGCTTTCGCAATCGCCTGCGCGTCTTCATCAATTGGACGTGGCGCTACTTCGACTGGCCCTCAGGACCCCGGCTCATCGTCGCCGACGCCGAGACGGCCAAGTAACTCAGCGAAGGCGCTCTTCGAGGTCCAGCGCCATCTCGTGGAGCTCCTTGGGCAGGCGCTCATTGAACTGGGCGAAGTGGTCGCGAATGTGCGGCACCTCACGGCGCCACTCGTCGTGGTCGACCCGTAACAGCTGCTCCATGTCTTCGGAGGTTACGTTGATGCCCTCGATGTTGATCGCACTAGTCGTGGGCACGTAGCCAATCGCGGTCTCGACCGCCTCGCCGCGTCCGGCGGTGCGCTCAAAGATCCACTCCAGCACACGCGAGTTCTCACCGAAGCCCGGCCAGAGCCAACGCCCGTCGCTGGCCTTACGGAACCAGTTGACGTAGAAGATCTTGGGCAACTTGCTCTCGTCCATGCGCTGGGAGAAGGTCAGCCAATGCGCGAAGTAGTCGGCCATGTTGTACCCACAGAAGGGCAGCATGGCAAAGGGGTCGCGACGCAGATCCCCGACCGCCCCTTCGGCCGCCGCCGTTGTCTCTGAGGCCATGATCGAGCCCAAGAACACCCCGTGGTCCCAGCCGAGGGACTGAAAGACCAGAGGAATCACGCTCCCGCGACGCCCGCCAAAGAGAATGGCGTCGATCGGCACGCCCGCGGGGTCCTGCCACTCGGCGGCGATCGCGGGATCCTGATCGGCCGGGGTCGTGAAACGCGAGTTCGGGTGCGCAGCCGGGGTGCCGAGCTCTTTGGACCACGGATTTCCCTTCCAGTCGATCAAGTTCTCGGGCGGCTCTCCCATGCCCTCCCACCACACGTCGCCGTCGGGCGTGATGGCAGTGTTGGTAAAGATGGTGTTGGCTTCGACGGTGTACATCGCGTTGGGGTTGGTCTCCATGTTGGTGCCGGGCGCCACGCCAAAGAAGCCGGCCTCGGGATTGATCGCATAGAGGCGACCGTCGGGACCGGGCTTCATCCAGCAGATGTCGTCGCCCACCGTCTCGACCTTCCAGCCGGGCAGCGTGGGCACCAGCATGGCGAGATTCGTCTTGCCGCAGGCGCTGGGAAACGCACCGGTGACGTAGCGCGACTCACCGGCGGGACTCGTGAGTTTTAAGACCAGCATGTGCTCGGCCAGCCAGCCGTCGTCGCGCGCCAGAACCGAGGCGATGCGCAGCGCGAAGCACTTCTTGCCGAGGAGAGCGTTGCCGCCGTATCCGGAGCCAAACGAGATGATCTCGCGGGTCTCGGGGAAGTGGACGATGTACTTGTTCTCCGCGTCGCACGGCCACGGCACGTCAACTTGACCTTCTTCTAAGGGCATGCCCACCGAGTGCAGGCACGGCACGAAGGATCCGTGCTCGCCCAGGACCTCGAGGGCGCCGGCACCCATGCGGGTCATGATGCGCATCGAGACCGCGACGTAGGGCGAGTCGGTGATCTCGACGCCGATGTGGGCGATCTTGGAACCGAGCGGTCCCATGGAGAACGGCACGACATACATCGTGCGTCCCTTCATGGATTTGGTAAAGAGCGTGTGCAGGGTGGCGCGCATCTCTTCGGGATCGCGCCAGTTGTTCGTGGGTCCCGCGTCGATCTCTTCCTTGGAGCAGATGAAAGTGCGGTCTTCGACGCGTGCGACGTCGGCGGGATCCGAGGACGCGTAGTAACTATTGGGTCGCTTGGCCTCGGAGAGCTTGGTGAACGTGCCCGCGTCAACGAGCAGTTGGCACATCTCGTCGTACTCCTCGGCCGATCCGTCGCACCAGTGGATACGATCAGGGGTCGTGAGCCGCGCGACTTCTTCCACCCAGTCGATCAGGGCCTTGTTCTTGGTTGGGTACGTCATGACGTCCTTGTCTACGTTCGTCTCGCTGCGGGGTTACAACGAGAGTCAACAACCGCAGTCATGAACGTGCCAGCCGACCCAACCAAAGAACGGAGCCAGCACGAGGATGACGTCCTAAAGCGTATAGCCAAAATTGTGGCGCCGGTCACGCCCGCAACAGGCGAGCACTACGTCGGTGACGACGCCGCCGTTCTCAAACCCTTCGTCGGTCAGGCGATTGTTTCGACCGACGTTGCGGTTCTGGGAGTTCACTTAGATTCCGAGCTCTTTGCCCTGCGCGACCTCGGGTACAAGGCGGTCACGAGCGCACTGTCGGACCTCGCCGCGATGGGCGCGCGGCCCCGGGGTGTGGTGATGGCGGTCACCGCACCCACAGGTACCGATCTTGATGAGCTGCATGCCGGAGCGGCCGAAGCGGCCGAAGAGAACGCCACGGTGATCGTCGGTGGCGACCTGTCGTCGGGTCGCGACGTGGCGGTCGCGGTGACCGTACTGGGGGAGTGCCCCGGGGGCGCGGCGGTGTTGCGTAGCGGTGCGCAGCCCGGCGATGATCTGCTGGTGAGCGGACCCCTTGGTCGGGCCGCCGCGGGACTGCGCCGTCGTCGTGCCGGAGCCGCACTAACCGATGAACTCGTCGAAGCGCACCGACGCCCCATCGCGCGACTTCGCGAAGGGATGGCTGCGCGCGGGGCTGGGGTGCACGCCATGATGGACCTGAGCGACGGGATCGCATTGGACCTCCACCGTTTGGCCGACGCCTCGGGCGTGGGATTTGAGTTGGTCGATCTACCGGTGGCCGTGGGAGCGACCCTTGAAGAAGCGATCAGCGGGGGTGAAGACTACGAACTTCTGATTGCGACGGACGACGCCGAGCGGTTGCGGGAAGTCTTTCGCGCTCAGGGTCTGAAGGAGCCCCTGAGCATCGGCCGCGTCGTGTCTGAGGTCGACGTGCGAACCTTAGATGGAGAGGATCTCGTGCGCCGGGGCTACGAGCACCGGCTCTAGAAGGAGTTAGGCGCCGAGGGTAGAGCGCGACGGCTTGGTGATCTTGCCCGAGCGCAGGCAGCCGGTGCAGACGTTGACGCGCTTGGGCGTGCCGTTCACGAGAGCGCGCACGCGCTGGATGTTCGGATTCCAACGACGCTTGGTGCGCCGGTGCGAGTGAGACACGTTCATACCGAAGGACGGCTTCTTGCCGCAGATTTCGCAGACTGATGCCATGGTGAACATTCTCCTTACATCCGGGCCGAGTGCGCCGGGCGGTTAAACCGAATGTCCATTGTAGCATCGTCACCGATGAGCTCTCCCGCAACGTTGTCGGCAAAGGGCTTGCGCGCGACGGTGATCACGTACGGAGAGCTTCTGCACTCGTATCGTGACGTCATTAATCGTCTCAACGTCTATCCCGTGCCCGACGGAGATACCGGTACCAACATGGCCCTGACAATTGAATCGGTTGTCGCTGCCTTGGGGGAACTGGACGAGAACGCGCCGCTGGGCGAGGTCGCGGCCACCATCGCCAAAGGGTCTCTCATGGGCGCCCGAGGCAATTCGGGGGTGATCTTGTCCCAGTTGTTACGCGGTCTGGTGGCGTCGTTTCCCGCTCGCGGCGAGATCGCCGCCCCCGAGATCGCCGAGGCCCTGGCGCACGCGGACGCGTTGGCCCGCCAGGCGGTGCTGCGTCCCGTCG
>JBARLO010000032.1:0-1648 GCA_049801955.1 Acidimicrobiales bacterium | reverse complement strand
GCCCGCGTCCTCAAAGAACTCGATGGAGCGCGCGACGTTGGCCGGCTCACCGAAGCCGGTGTCGGCGTCTACCAGGGTGGGGAGCGCGGTCACCTTGGCGATCTGTCCCGCGCGCGCAGTGACTTCGCTCAAGGTGGTGAGTCCGATGTCGGGCAGGGCGAGGTCGGCTGAGAGCACCGCGCCCGAGACGTAGACACCCTCGAAGCCGTGATCCTCGATCGTTCGGGCGACCAGTGGGGAGAACGCACCGGGGAAGCGCTGGAGGGTTCCCGAGGTGAGGCCCGCGCGAAACGCGTGGCGCTTCTCGCTCGGGGTGATGTACGGATCCTTCGGCGATGCGGTGCTCACAACAGTCCTCCTCGGACGGGCCGGTCGTCCAATGCTCCCTCGGGCAGGCCCACCACGAGGCGGTCGACCTCGTCGGCGCGAAGCGTGCCGAGCCGCGCGACCAGATCGATGAAGCGATTCTGCTCAGCGGCGCTGATCACGCCCTCACTCAACGTCTTGAACTTCGTGATGTAGTCCGCGCGGCTGAAGGGTCGTGCTCCCAAGGGATGCGCATCAGCGACCGCGATCTCGTCGACGAGAACGGTGCCGTCGGCGAGGGTGACACTGACGCGGCCGCCGAAGGCCTTGTCCTGAGCGTCGGGAGAGTGGTAGCGCCGCGTCCACTCGGGATCCTCGGCGGTGGTGATCTTTCGCCAGAGCTCAATCGTGGACGGCCGATGAGCGCGCTCGCTGGAATATGAGTCTTCGTGGTGCCAGGTGCCGTCTTCGAGCGCGACGGCAAAGATGTACATGATCGAGTGATCGAGGGTCTCGCGACTCGCGTCGGGGTCGAACTTTTGGGGGTCATTGGCCCCGGTGCCGATCACGTTGTGGGTGTGATGGCTCGTGTGAATCGTGATCTCCGATACGGAAGCGGGGTCGCCGATGCGTGGGCCCAGGCGCCTCGCGAGGTCGATGAGGGCCTGGGCCTGGTACTCGGCTGAGTACTCCTTGGTGTAGGTCTCCAGGATCGAGCGCTTCGACTCGCCGGGTTCGGGCAGCGACACGTGGTACACGGCGTCGGGCCCATCGAGCAGGACCGCGATGACGCCGTCTTGTCCTTCGTAGATGGGGGTGGGGGCGCCTTCGCCGCGCATGGCGCGATCGACCGACTCGATGGCCATCTTGCCGGCGAAGGCGGGGGCGTAGGCCTTCCACGACGAGATGGCCCCCTTGCGGCTCTGGCGCGTGGTGGTGGTGACGTGCAGCGCTTGATTGACGGCCTGGAAGATGACGTCGGGCTCGAGGCCCAGCAGGGTGCCGATACCCGCGGCCGCCGAGGGTCCGAGGTGGGCGATGTGGTCGATCTTGTGGTCGTGCAAGGAGATGGAACGCGCGAGGTCGACTTGAATCTCGTAGCCCGTGGCGATGCCGCGAACGAGGTCGCGACCGGTGAGGCGACGATGCTGAGCGATCGCTTGGATAGGGGGAATGTTGTCGCCGGGGTGCGAGTACTCGGCCGCCAAGTACGTGTCGTGGAAGTCCAGCTCGCGTACCGCCACACCATTGGCCCAGGCGGCCCACTCGGCCGACACGCGGTAGTCATTGGGCAGTCCGAAGATCGAGGCTCCCGGCCCGGGGGGCCGGGCCATGGCTTGGG
>JBARLO010000031.1:0-6935 GCA_049801955.1 Acidimicrobiales bacterium | reverse complement strand
GCGGGAAGCTGATCGTGCTCACGGCGCCACCTTGCGAGCGATGCGCAGCCGGGCCGAGCGCGACCGGGGATTACGGGCGATCTCGGCCACGCTGGCTAGTTGGGCGCTGTTCTTAAAGACCTGAACGCGCGCTACCGCGCCACAGACGCACCCCAGGTCGGGTGGGCACGTACAGCCCCCGCTCTGCTGGTCCGCCAGGAGCGCCTTGACCACGCGGTCTTCGCCCGAGTGATACGAAATGACCGCGAGGAGCCCACCGACGCTCAGCGCGTCGAGCGCGGCGCGAAGCCCGAGGTCTAACTGGTCCTCTTCGGCGTTGACTTCAACGCGCAACGCTTGAAAGACGCGGGTCGCGACGTGGCCTCGGCGTCGCGCGGCCATCGGCACCGCGCGCTCAACTGCTTCACTGAGTTCGAGCGTCGTGCGCGGCTGACGATCGACGATCGACTTGGCGATTCCTCCCGCGAATCGGCCCTCTCCGTGGTGACGCAACAGTCGGGCCAGGGCGTGCACGTCGACCCGTGAGAGGTAGTCCGCTGCGGACTCCCCCGTCGTGGGATCCATGCGCATGTCGAGTGGCGCGTCTACCCGAAAGGAAAAACCGCGACCCGCGTCATCGAGCTGATGCGACGAGACGCCCAAGTCCATCAGCACGCCGACGACGTCGTCGCCGATCAGGAAGGCGGACTCGCGACGAAGCACGTCGGCGATGTCAGCAAAGGTGGCGTCGGCGATGAGAGCGCGTTCGCCAAAGGGGGCGAGACGCGTCGTCGCTTCCGCGCGGGCGTCGGGATCGCGGTCGATGCCGAGCACTCGCAGTTGTGGCGCGCGCTCGAGTATCGCGACGGCGTGCCCCGCTCCGCCGAGTGTGGCGTCGACGACGACGCCGGCGGGAAGTCCGGAGAAGAGTTCGACGATCTCACTGGCAAGCACGGGTTCATGAAAACGGTCGGGGGCCATCCGCAGCCTTTCAATCGCGACAGGTGACGAGAGGGCGGAGGAGGTTTCCCGCTTCCCTGTCGCGATTGCCAGGCTGCGCGTGGTCCGCGGCCGGTACTGCAGAGAGAGCGTGGCCATTAGTCACTGCCCTGCTTGAACATCTCTTCGGCGGCATTGACCTTCTCCATGTAGGTCGCCGGGTTCCATAACTCAACGTGATCGATGGCCCCCACGACGAGAACATCGCCGCTGAGCTGTCCGTAGTCGCGAATCGCGCTCGGGAGGGCAAAGCGCCCCTGCTTGTCAAACTCCACGTCCGAGGAGTTCGCCGACCAGTAGCGCAACTGCTGGCGCTCCGCCGCACCACCCACTCGACTCTGGCTAAGACGCTCTTCCATCTGTCGCGAGAACTCGCCGGGCGTCCACAGCGCGACGCACCCTTCGGTGTTGGGGCTGAGGTGACCGCCTCGTTCGAACTCACTACGAAACTTCGCGGGCAGGATGAGTCGACCTTTGGCGTCCAGCGAGTGCTGAAACTGGCCCACAAAGCCGAGCATTTTGGTCCTCCCGTTGGATCCCCACTACTCCCCACTTCGTGACACATTACACCACCATCTACCACTGGTCGCCAAAAAATGAGCCGTTTTGATCAAAAAGAGTGACGGGTCGCCACGAGTCGCATCGAAGCGAGCAGGTGTTCGTCGGCGCGCTAGACGATGCGGTGAAGCTGAACATCTCCGGGCGAACTCATCGCCATCAGTTCGTCGACCAACTCATCGCGATCGCCGATGGTGAGTGAGGTCAGCGTGTGGTGGTCAAGCGCCCCGGCGAGCCCGTGAGGAACCTCAGCGAGGTAGTTCAAAACGTCGGTTGTCGCATCCACGTGCATGACAGTTGAGACAAAGACGCCCTCGCGTACGCGCCACTGGGTCACGCCCACCGTCTTGCGGTCACGAACGAAGACTTCACCGGGACCACGGCCCGCAAAGCAGACCACCCGGTACGCGAGGCTTCCCTCGAGTGGGCCTTCGTACACGTGCACCGGTTGCTGCGTCCGATCCCTGAGAACTGACGCCCACCACGACCCCACGAGTAGTGAACTCACGCGCACGTCCTGGCTCCAGCGCACATCGTCATGAGGGATCCACCAGTCAATCCAGAGGTCGTCGGGCCGCAGCAGAACGAGCCCTCCCCCGCCGCGACGGCGCCGTACGGGGGTGTTCGCCACCTCGAATGGATCGAGGACAGTCGACGACTGATGGCCGCCGAGGACCAGCGTTGCAGTCTCCACCCGCGCGACGTAGGCGGTGGCGACGTCTCGCGCGCGCACCGCGTCGTAGTCGTAGAGGTCCTCGACCCTCACGAAGCGCGGGGCAGATACGGCGCCCAGAGCGGATCCGGGTCCGGCACATGGCGCCAGCGCCACCAGGGGCCGTCGGGCACCCGAGGCTCAAAGTGCATGCGCCAGCCGATCTCTTCCAAGAGTCGATCGCCCTTTTGCATGTTGTGGTGCCGACACGCCGCCACCACATTCGTCCATTCGTGTCGACCACCTCGCGAGCGCGGTACCACGTGATCAATCGTGTCCGCGTGGTCAAGGCAGTACGCGCAGCGATAGCTGTCGCGCAACAACAGCGAGCGCCGAGTGAGCGGTGGAGTGCGAATCTTGCTCGGCAACTTCACCATCTCGTGCAGACGCACTATCGCGGGCACTTCGATGACCAACGAGGCGGAGCGACACACGGCGGGGTCATCGGGCGTCGCGATCGCCTCCGCTCGACCCGCGAGCATGAGCACGACCGCTCGTCTCTCGGAGACCAATTGCAGGGGTTCAAACGTCGCGTTCAGCAGGAGCACGCGGGACACGACGAAAACCTACCGTTCCGACTTTTGTTGATTCGACCATTTGGCGAACTCGATCACGTCGTTCGCACTCGTCCTACCGCGGGGCGAACCGGTAGCGGTGACGACGCGAAAGTGCCAGTACCCGCGTCCCGGCAGCGGCAGGAATGGCGCGCGACGCCACCACCCGCGACGGCGAAGCCGCCACGTCGCGCGCAGGACGGGTGGGATGTCACGCGGATGGCGTGCGAGACGCATTGATAGTTCGCGGATCGAGAGCCCCGTCACAACACTGTCCTCGAACGATGCGAGGGATCAGGGTGGCGCTCGCGAGCGCGCAACCGGGATGCTCGCGACTTAGGTCTGTCGCCCGGAGACGCGCGGTGCGCGCCTCCGACCACGTTCATTCGCTTTTATGACGGTGACGCGACAACCAGTCGCGAAGTGAGCTGGTCCGAGGACCGTAACTCGCTTGGGCGTCGTCGCCCTGGCCTCGAGTGATGTCTTGCCAGGACGCGCGACCCAAAAGACGCGCATTGCGCTCGACGACGACGGCCGACACAAACATCAGTGCCACGCCCACGAGTCCGAGGAGCACAGAACGAGAGAAGAAGAAGACGAGGATGGCGAGACCTGCGATGAAACCCGCCACGCCCCACCGAACGCGGCGACCACTGTGAGAGTAGATGTTCGTTTCGCGGACGTTCTTCGCGAATCGCGGGTCCTGCTTGGACAGGGACTCTTCTAACTCGGCCAGGATTCGCTGCTCGTGCTCTGACAGAGGCATCGCGACTCCTTTCCGCCGTTCCTTAGCGTACTTTACCGTTTTCCCTCTAGTATTCGCACGTCGCGCGGCGCTATTTCGCTCGTGCCCACTTAAGAATTCTCTAGGAGAAATGTGCCCCAATCGGACCTGCGCGTGGCCACGATCTGCACCGGGAACATCTGCCGCTCGCCCATGGCTGAGGTCGTCCTCCAACAGCTCATCGCCGCGGACCCCGCCTTGGCCGGTCACGTCCGCGTCACGAGTGCCGGTACCGCCAACTGGCACGTGGGCGATGAAATGGACCCACGAGCGCGGCGGGCGCTTCAGCGCGCGGGCTACACCCGTGCCGGCTCGCCCGCCCTCTATGCCAGTGCCGCCTACCTCAACGACCAGGACGTGGTCGTGGTGATGACGCGCGAGCATCTCGCCACGGTGCGCGAACGACTCACGAACCCGGGCACCGAGGTCCTCTTGTGGCGCCAGCTGATCGATCCCCCAAAGGAACTCGACGTGGCCGACCCGTACTACGGCGACGACGCGGAGTTCGACAACTGCTTGGGCGAACTCGCCGACGGCGCCGATCGCCTGATTGAACTGCTTCGATCTCGCGTGCTCACGCCCGTCGACGAGCCTCAGTAGGTTGACGACGTGAAGACCCGCCTGACGGAACTGCTCGGCGTGCAACATCCCGTGATGCTCGCCGGAATGGGCGGAGTTTCCTACAGCACCCTCGCTGCGGCAGTCTCGAACGCGGGGGGTTATGGATGCCTCGGCGCTTCCACGATGTCGAGCGAGCAGCTCGCCCACGAGATCGCCGCCACCCGAGCACTCACCGACAAGCCCTTCGGCGTCGACTTGCTCACCGCCTTTCCCGACACGTTGGGAGCGAACGTGCAACTGCTCATCGAGGGCGGTGCGAGCACCTTTGTCGCCGGACTCGGCGTCCCCACACATGTCGTCGAGCTCTGCCACGACCACGGCGTCCTCGTCGTGTCAATGTGCGGGAAAGTAGAGCACGCGCGCCGGGCCCTGGATGCGGGTTGCGACATCGTGGTCGCCCAAGGGACCGAGGCGGGTGGGCACACCGGTACCGTGGCGACGCTGCCCCTCGTGCCGATGATCGTCGACCTAGTGGGCGGGGCCATTCCGGTGGTCGCGGCCGGGGGCATCTTTGACGGACGCGGGCTCGCCGCGGCGCTCGCTCTGGGTGCGGACGGTGTGTGGGTGGGCACGCGCTTCATCGCCACTCCCGAGGCGCGGACTCTCCCGGGCTACCACCAACGAATGATTGACGCACACGAAGACGACACCGTAATCTCGCGCGCCTACAGCGGCAAGACGATGCGGGTCATTCGTAACGACACGACCGATCGTTACGAGGCCGACCCGTCGCTGCTGAGACCCTTCCCCGAGCAGTTGATGACGTCGCTGCGCGAGGGGACGTTTCACTTGGGAGGTGACGAGACGGCCAGCGGGATCGATCCGCGACGAGAGGGCTACCCCGCGGGGCAAGTGGTGGGCGCGATCGACGACGTCATATCGGCCGGTGAGATCGTCTCCCAGATGGTGCTCAACGCGGAGGCGATTCTCACGCGCCTCGGATCTCGATAGATTTTCGTAACTCCCATGATCAAAGTCGAACACCTCACCAAGACCTACGACGACACCGTCGCGGTCAATGATCTCGACTTCGAGGTGCACCCCGGCGTCGTCACCGGGTTCCTTGGGCCTAACGGCTCGGGCAAGTCGACGACCATGCGCATCATCTTGGGGCTGGACCACCCCACCAAGGGTCGCGCCACCATTAAGGGCCATCGTTATGCGGAGCTGAAGGACCCCTTGCACGAAGTCGGGGCCCTCCTCGACGCGAAGGCCGTGCATCCCGGGCGCAGCGCTCGCAACCACCTGCGAGCGCTGGCCGTGTCCAATCGAATTCCATATTCACGCGTGGACGACGTCCTGGAGTTCTCCGGCATCGCGTCGGTCGCTCACAAAAAAGTCGGCGACTTCTCGCTGGGCATGAGCCAACGACTGGGGATCGCGGCCGCTCTCTTGGGCGACCCCGAAGTACTGCTCTTCGACGAGCCGGTCAACGGACTCGACCCCGAGGGCATTCGCTGGATCCGCGAGTTCTTCCGGTCCCTCGCCAACGAGGGCCGTACCGTCTTTGTCTCGTCGCACCTCATGAGCGAGATGGCGCTCAGCGCCGACCAGATCATCGTGATTGGACGCGGCAAGTTCATCACCCAAGGCACGGTCGACTCACTGACCGCCACCTCCAAGGGCTCGGTCCTCGTGCGCGCCTCCAACCACCAGCAGTTGGTGACCGCTCTCACGGCTCACGGGGCGCAGACGAGCGACACCAACGACGAGGGTCTCAGCGTGGAGAACTTGACCCCTGAACAGATTGGCCAGATCGCCTTCGACGCCGGGATCGTGCTCTTCGAGCTCACGCCCCAGCGCGCCTCACTCGAAGACGTCTTTATGGATCTCACGTCCGATGCCGTCGAGTACGGCTCCGGGGGGGTGCGCCATGAATCGTGACGTCACCTTCGGCTCGGTCGTGTCGTCGGAGTGGCTGAAGTTCCGCAGTGTGCGCTCATCGATCACCGGAGTGGTCGTGACCTTTGTGCTCACCCTGGGCCTCGCCACACTGGTCACGATCCTCGTGCGAACTCACTGGAGCACAACGAGCTATCAGAGCAAACTGACCTTCGACCCGGTCTCGTCCAGCCTCGTCGGCGTCATCTTCGCCCAGTTCGCCGTGGGCGTGATCGGAGCGCTCTTCATTACGAGCGAGTACTCCTCAGGCTCGATGCGCACCACGCTCACGGCCGTGCCCAAGCGCATTGAACTGACGCTAGGCAAGCTCGCGGTGCTAATGGCGTCCATCTTCATCGTGGGCGAGGTCGCGAGCTTCGGGTCGTTTCTCCTCGGCCAGTTGATCTACTCGGGCGTCGTACCGACGGCCTCGCTCTCGAATGGCGCGACGTTGCGAGCGGTCGTCTTTGCCGGCCTGTATCTCACGTTGCTCGCCACGATTGCCTTCGGCCTAGGACTCATCATTCGACACAGCGCCGCGACCATCAGCGTCTTCGTCGGCATCCTCCTGGTCGTCCCCTTGATATTCGCGTTCCTGCCCCAGAGTTGGCGAAACGCCGGAATGAAGTTCCTGCCCGGGGAGATGGGCCACTCAATGGTCTCGGTCTCGCCGGTGACGAACGACTTTGGGCCGTGGACCTCTCTGATTCTTCTGATCGTCTACGCGGTCGTGCTCGTATCGGTGGGCACCACGATGTTCAATCGACGCGACGCGTAAGCGTCATGCGTCGATGAGCACCTCGACTACGGCTTCGTGACGGGCCGGTAGGTAGGACAGGACCAAGAT
>JBARLO010000030.1:0-22641 GCA_049801955.1 Acidimicrobiales bacterium | reverse complement strand
TGCGCATCGACGGCCCGGGCGAGGGCGGACGCTGCCAGGAGATGGCCTGGCGCATGGCCGACGAGTTGGCGCACGAATCGCGCGACGCCGTCTTTCTGGCTCGTTCCTCTGACGGTCGGGACTTTGTCCGGGGTGTGGCGGGTGCGTGGGTGTCGAGCGACACGTGGGAGCGAATTGGCGAGCGGGGCCTCAACTGGGGCAACATCGCCCAAACTCACGACACCTATCCCGCCTTGGCCACGCTGGGTCAACTTATTGAGGGCGGTCACACCGGATGGAACCTCTGCGACGTCTTTGTGGCACTCATCGACTGATCACGTCACGTCAGGTCCGGCGTAGCGACCGCCGACGTCGCGCCACGGATCGTGTTCCGGCGGGAGGTCGGTGGCGTAGTCCTCGGCGTTGTCGAGCGGTTCATACCCGATGGCGCGTCCCTCAGCGAGTGAAACCGATGCGCGAGCGTTGTCGGAGACTCCCCACACAATGCGAAAGCCCGGGTGTGGCGTCGAGAGGGACGCCTCCACCAAACGGGTGCAGTCGCCGGGCGAGAGCCAACTCCATAGGGAGCGCGTGTCGAGGGGCCGTTCTCGGTAGGAACCGATGCGCAGGCACACGACGTCCAAGTCGTAGCGGTCGTGGTAGAGCCTCAACAGACTTTCGCTCGCCGCCTTGGAGACGCCGTAGAAGGTGTCGGGTCTCGGGAACTCGTAGTCCGGAACCTGACTGCCGTCACGAAGCGGCACAAAGCCGACCGCGTGGTTGGAACTCGCGTACACGATGCGAGTGATGCCCGCGCGACGAGCGGCCTCGGCGATGAGGTACGTCCCGTGAATGTTCACCTCGAGATACTCGGACCACGAGTACCCCTCGTGAGAAAGCCCACCCAGGTGAACAATGGCGTTCGCTCCTCGACAGGCGTCGTCGAGTACCCCGGGATCGAGGAACGATCCGGAGATCAACTCGGCGTCTTCGCCGGGCTCGAGGGGCGCGAGTGGTGCGACGTCGAGTAGTCGGAGATGTCGACTGGGACGGCGAAGAGAGCGGCGCAGCATTGACCCAATCGCTCCCTGGGCACCGGTGAGAAGGACGTCGTCACTCATCGCTCAATGATTCCTCAATCTGGTCGAGGCCGACGTCACAGCGTCGCCTCCATGTGGTTGCAAGACGACCAGCGTTGGCGGCGCTCGCCGCTGATAACAGTCCGAGATGATAGAGGTGAAGTTCCTTCACGCCCATACTCGCGTATCGCGAGAGAGTCTGCTCACTCTGCGACCAATCATGGTCAATGCGAAGGTAGGCGCCCAGACTTCTCGTCATGGGTCCTACACCGGAGAGCTCAATCGCGGCCCGTGACTCGTCCCAGCAGTTCGCCACCGCGCAGTTGACGGGCGCGAGAGCATCACTACTGCTCGCAGCGAATGAACCGGTCGCCCAAGGTTGTGCGCTGGCGTGCAGCGTGACAGACGCTTCGGCGTTGACGCGGCGAGCAGCGTCAGTGACGTCGAACTGCAGTGTCGTTGAGCGTGACAGGCGAAAGGCCTCGACGGCATCGTGCATCTCGCCGAGAGCGTCGTCCATCGTCGCGGCGTCGCGATCGAGTCCCTCTCGAACCACGCGCGCGAGTTCGGCGGACTCCAAACCGACGTTGCGCATGGCGACCTCACACGCGTGACAGAAGCAGAGGGAGAGTAGCTGACGCTCGAGGGGACCCCACTGGGCCACGTCGATCTTGTCGTGCGCACTGGAGTGCTCGAGGCCCATTGGTCCGCAGGCTTCGAGCACCACGCCGCGCAAGGGTGCACTGCGCAGCGTTTCGGTGACGAGCGTGCGACAGTACTCGCGCACCTCGACGTGGCTTGGACAGAGCGCGTAGGAGTAGATCTCGCCAAAGGCGTTTCGCACGGCGAGGTCGCTGTTCGTCGTTTCCAGGTCGTCGACGTGGGTGAGCACGATCCATCCGTCGACCTCAATTCCACGCTCGACCAGTTGGGTGACCGCGTCAACGAACGCATGTGGTCCGATCCACTCATCCGGCGCGCGGGGTCGCAGGCGACGCGAGGTCCAGGCCTCGCCTCGAAGAGGGAAATATGCCGCCGAGTGATCGAGTTCAGTGACGCGCCGAGTGGGGTGAAGGGGCGTGGCGAGTCGCGTGGCGTGATACGTAGCGGCGAGTGCCACCACATCAAGATTGAGCGAAGCCACGCGATCGAACGCCGCATCGTCGCCGAGGTGGTCCCAGGGATACGAGTAGCCGGTCAGACTCACCAGCGGGGCAGTCGCGCGTCAAAGGAAGGGTCAATCGACTGCATGTAGCGCGTGTCGCTGCGCTCGCTGAGCCCACAGCGCTGGTACTGCTCGTGCAGGTGCGCGAGTGCGTCGCGGTCCAGCTGGACGCCCAAGCCCGGCTCACGCGACACGTCGAGGGAACCATTGTGGAAGGCAAAGCGGTTGGTGACGACGTCTTCGGACTTCCAGGGCCAGTGGGTGTCGAGCGCGTAGGTCAAGTTCGGGGTAGCGGCCGCGATGTGAGTCATCGCCGCGAGGCTGATGCCGAGGTGTGAGTTGGAGTGCATCGACAGCCCCAACCCGAAGGTGTCGCAGATGCTGGCCAGGTCGTGGACCTTGGCGAGTCCGCCCCAGTAGTGATGGTCCGAGAGAATCACCTCGACAGAGCCCAGACTCACCGCCTTGGGTATGTCGTCGAAACCCACAACGCACATATTGGTCGCCAGGGGCATAGGAACTTCGCGGGCCACCTCGGCCATACCCACCAGTCCTGGTGTCGGGTCCTCTAAGTATTCGAGAACGCCGCTCAACGCATTTCCGACCAGGATCGACGTCTCCACACTCCAGGCCGTGTTGGGATCGAGTCGAAGGGGCGTGTCGGGAAAGGCCGCGCGCAGCGCGAGGATCGAGTCGATCTCGGCGGTCGGCGGAAAGACGCCGCCCTTAAGTTTGATAGCGCGAAACCCGTACGTCTCGAGCATCCAGGCGGCCTGTTTTACGATGCCGTCGGGGTCGAGCGCCTCACCGTAGGCGTCCGGATCCTCGCCGGGGTGGGAGGCCCACTTATAGAAGAGGTAGGCCGAAAAGGGGACTTCGGTGCGCACCGCCCCACCCAAGAGGTCTGTTACCGGACGACCGAGCAGTTTGCCCTGAATGTCGAGGGCCGCGACTTCAAAGGCGGCGAAGGTTCGCAGCACGGTGCCGGCGGCGTTGATGGATCCCGTCAGACCGTGGCTGTCCCCACCGATCACGCCATCGAGCGTGCGCTGGGTCACACCCAGCATCTCGTGCGTCGCGAAGGGGTCGGTCCCGCGAAGCGCGTCGCCCACGAGGCGAAGCCGACCGAGGTGTCCGGCGTCGCCGTACGACTCGCCGAGACCCACGACGTCGTCAGAGGTATGAACCTCGATGATTGATCGAAGGGCGAAGGGCTCGTGCACGCCCACCGCGTTCAGCAGCGGGGGGTCGTGGAAGGCGACGGGCGTGATCGTGACGTCGGTGATGCGTGTTGAGTCCAAGTTGGCCACCTGATGTGCGGCGCGACGTTGCGGATCGTCACGCGTGATGGAAGACTAACGCATGAACTTTTTTGGGTTGGCGCCCTTGATCGATGTGCCCGTGGTGGCGTCGTGACGTTGCGCGAGCGCGTGCGCGCTGGTGAGAGTACGCGCGGCACGTTCCTCAACTTGGGGTCCGCAGGGGCGGCCGAAGTCTGCGCCCTCGCCGGGTTCGACTGGCTCCTGGTGGACCTGGAACACGGCGCGGGAGGCGAAGACGGACTCGTCGCACAACTGCTGGCCGGGGCTGCCCACGGGGTTTCGGTCCTCGCGCGCGTCGAGTCATCCGAGAGGATTCGCGTCGGCCACGTCTTGGATCTCGGAGCGGGCGGCGTCATGTTTCCTCGGCTGGATACTCCCGATCAGGTTCGCGACGCGATAAGTCACCTGTGGTACCCACCGCAGGGCGACCGGGGGATCGCCGGGTACAACCGCGCGCGCCAGTTCGGAGGCGACGGAAAAGACAACGAGAGCGTGAATGAGTCCCTGGTGGGCATCGTGCAGATTGAGACCGCGCCCGCGCTAGAGAGTGTTCGTGAGATCGCGTCCATTCCGGGCGTTGATGTGTTGTTCGTTGGTCCGAGCGACCTGTCGATGGCTCTCGGTATTCCCGGACAGTTCGATTCTCCGACCTTGTTCGACGCCTTCGATGAGGTGATCGCCGCCGCACGAGACGCTGGCATCGCTCCGGGTATTTTGGCCGTGACGCCCGATCGAGCGGCACCACTCGCCTCGCGCGGATTCACGTTCATTGGCGTGGGCTCTGACTCCTCTCTCTTGCGCGCGGCGGCGAAGGCGGCCGCACAGAACTAACCCATCGCGTCGACCGTCCGCAATATTCGTTGCGCCCAGTCCTATAATTGATGGCACGAGATTGAGAAGGGAAACTATGACCGAACCTCTCTTGAACTCTGAACATTCTCCGATGACCAACCTTCGCCCGAGGCGACTTCCTGCAGCCGGACCGTGCAAGTGCAGCCGACACACGTGCTGGCATCAACAGCACTGCAAGTCGAGTGGAAGTGTCAAGATTCTGCGATCGGCGGACGTCGAGGAAGAGCGCTCGTACGTGGTGCTGTGTCGCGAGTGCGCGGCACCCACGCGTCGTTCGCGCGTCGCCTAAACCCTCGACGTCGTTTCGGGCCCTGCGCCCGACCAATTCGGGTGTTGACGTCGCGAGCCCGACTACGATTTTCGAGCCGTCGTCGTATTGAAAGGGGTCCCGTGAGCGAACCGCAGGCCGCGGGCGAGAAAGAGCGCATTGGATTCGTGGGCCTAGGAACCATGGGCCAGTTCATGGCCATGAACTTGGTGCGAGCGGGGTACTCACTGAGCGTCTGGAATCGAACGCCCTCACGTGCTCAGCCCGTCGTCGAACTCGGTGCCACTCAAGTGGAAACTCCCGCGGACGTGGCTCGAGCGAGCGACATCGTCGTGTCCTGTCTGACGGACTCGCCCCAAGTAGAAGAGGTTCTCTTCGGGGAGCGCGGCCTCGCCGAGGGCTTCTCGTCGGGCTCGCTGTTCGTGGATTGTTCGTCAATTAGTCCGACGAGGGCCCAAGAGTTTGCCCAGCGTCTCTCGCTTCAGGGGGTCGCCACACTGGACGCACCGGTTACCGGTGGGTCCGAAGGAGCGAAGAACGCCACCCTGTCGATTCTCGTGGGCGGGACCGACCAGGATTTTGATCGGGCGGCGCCATTACTCAACGCAGTGGGCCGCAGCGTCACCCATCTCGGAGACGTCGGCGCGGGCCAGTGGGCCAAGGCCATCAACCAAGTCATCCTGGCCGGCGTGTATCTCGGAGTCGCCGAGGGAGTCACGCTCGGACTGAAGGCCGGGCTCGACGTCGAGCGAGTCCTGGGTGCGCTGCGGGGCGGGGCGGCTGGTTCATGGGTGCTCGAGAACCGCAGCGGTCGCATGATTGATGACGACTATCCCCTGGGGTTCAAGATCTCCCTGCATCGCAAGGACTTGGGCATTGGACTAGAGCTCGCCCATGAAGTGGGAGCGGTGCTCCCCGTCACCGCGCTCGCCGCGACACTGGAAGATGGCATCATCGCCCAGGGTTTCGGCGACGACGACAACTCGGCCCTAGCTCGGCCGATTCGAAAGCTCTCGGGCCTCTAGACCCTGGCGGTATCGCGGCGGTAAACCCCTACAGCGAGACGCGCGAGCACGAGCGACCAGACTGCGATCACGATCCACGCTTCACCCGTCCACACGTGTGCACCCAACAGTGCGGACTTTCCGGCCTGGACGAGCCAGTACGAGGGCAGGGCCTTGACGACGTTGAGGAATGCGCCGCCGGTGACGAGCGGCCCAAAGACGCCGCCTAAGAGGGCGAAGATCGACGTGATGCCGCCGATGGCCGGTCCGAGTGAGTCCACTTTGATGAGGTGACCGAGCAGGATCCCCATAATGGAGAACGGGACGAGTCCGACAAGTAGTAGCCCGACCATGGTGAGCCATCCCGTCGCACCGAGACGCACACCCAGCGACACGCCCGCCAGCGCGAGGACCAGGATGCTGATGAGCGCCATCATGTAGCCGGTGAGGATCTTGGCGGCGAAGTAGGTGCTCGTCTTGAGGGGAGTGATGCGCAGCTGGCGGGTCCAGCCCACCTGGCGCTCCTGGGCGATGCGCGCACCCGAAGAGATCACCGAGGTCATTGATCCCCACGCCGCCATACCGGTCATGTAATAGAGCGGAAAGCCGATGTCGTCGATCCGGACGTGACGGTGATCGCCGGCGATGCTCAAGAACAGAATCAGCGGGAAGGCCAAGGAGAAGATCAAAAAGCGCCGGTTGCGCAGTGTGCGCAGTACCTCGTAGTGGACGTACGTGAGGCCCTTCATGACGCGTCCTCATCAGTCGGGTCGTCGCCGGTCAAATTGAGGAAGGCCTCTTCGAGTCCCGCACCGCGCACCTCGATGTCACGGGCCTGGGGGTACTGGTTGAGCAGGGCGCGCAGCGCCGTGTCAGAGGAGTTGGCGTCGGCGCACTTGATCACGAAGGCTTCGCCGCGTTGCTCGGCGTTGGCGACGCCGGGGATCGCTTCGAGGGCGCTGCGCTCGACCCCGGGCAAGGTCGCGCGAATCGTCCTTCCACCCACGCGCGCCTTGATCTCGGTGGGGGGACCATCGGCCACGATCTGACCTCTGGCCATGAGCACGATGCGATCGGCGTAGGTGTCGGCTTCTTCGAGGTAGTGCGTGGCAAAGATGATGGTCTTGCCTTGGGCGGCGATGTCGCGAATCGACTCCCAGAAATCGCGGCGGCCCTCGACGTCGAGGGCGGCCGTCGGTTCGTCGAGCACCAGCATCTCGGAGTTCGCCACCAGCGCGATCGCCATGCGCACGCGCTGGGTCTGGCCCCCGGAGAGTTTGTTGGGGGGTCGATCGGCGATCTCGGTAATGCCGACGTGGGTTAAGACGTCACTGACGGTCAGGGGGTTGGGGTACAGCGAGGCGATCATGGCCACCAACTCGCGCACGCTCATGTATTCGGGCGGCGAGCCGGTCTGGAGCATGCCACTGACGACTCCCGCTTCGACCGCGTCGCGGGGACTCGCGCCAAAGAGTGAGACGCTGCCCGCGTCGGGGCGAACGAGGCCGAGCATCATGTCGATGGTGGTCGTCTTGCCCGCGCCATTGGGCCCCAGCAGGGCCAGGGTCTCGCCGGGGTTGATCGTCAGATTGATGCCGCGCACGGCCTGAACGTTTCCGTAGGACTTGGTGAGGTTGGTGAGTTGAATGCCCGCGGATTCGGCCGTTGTCATTTCGATCACTTTACGTGGGTCGCATCGCGGCTCAGGGATTTGGCTCGCTCGCGAATCGTGTGGGGACGTGGTCCACCCCCGCAAGGGCATTTTGGGGAGAACCACCTCAGCTGAGCACTGAGAACCGGCTTCGATTTCTCGAAGGGCAAAAGTCATTATTCACCAGGAATTTCACGATTCCGCCGACTTGATGGCGAGTTGACCGGCATTTGGGAGCGCTGTGGGAAAGTGACGTGTGAGTTCGCGCGGGACGGCGTAAGAGACGCTCGACGAAGGGGTGTCGGAAGGGGAGACCTGCTCTGCAAATCTTGCGAGACAAGTGAGTGAACGAACGACACCCCTTGCGATGATGTGCGTGTCGTTCGATCACCTCGGAAGGCGACTCAGTGCTCAGCTGAGGTGGCACCGCCCGTAATGCCCTGCCGGACGGGCCACGTCATGGTGACGGACGAACAGGTCGCACCGGGCACCGGGTATTTTCTACTCGATACTCAAGAACCGTGCCTTGATGAGGGCCCAGAGCCATATTTACTCGCTTCTTAGGCCACTTCCACGGGCGTTTCACGAAGGGCGCGCAGTATTGATCTTGTCGTAATTCTTGTGGTGAAGGAGTATGTAGGTATGGACAAGGACGAAGAGCAGACGCCCATCGAGGGCCAGAGCGCTCCCGAGTCGCTGGGCGGGCCGAGCACAAGCGCACCCCAAGCGTCCTCTCCCATTGATTGGGACGACGGCGACGTGCAGCCTTCCTCCGACGAGGCGCGTGAAAGTTCGACGGTCACGAATTCGATCGTCCCCCCGCCCGACCAGCCCCCCTCCGCCGGTCCCCGCAGCGGCTTCTACATGACATACCTATCGAGCGTCGCGGCGGTCGTGCTGGTCGTCGCACTACTGGGCGTCGGATTCGTGGTGGGCCACTACGTCGACAAGCCCCTCTCGACGGTCGCTCCGGCGTACACCAAGACCGGCCTGCCGTCGTCGGGATCATCGGGCTACGGGAGTCCCGGATACAACTTCTCATTCCCGAACTACAACGGACCCCAGAGCACACCCAGCACCACCGACAAGGCGGCCGCCAAGGTGGCAAAGGAGGTCGACCCAGGTTTGGTGGACATCAATACGGGAATCTCGTATCAGAACGCGAGCGCCGCGGGCACGGGAATGATCCTCACCTCGAAGGGCCTCGTGCTCACCAACAACCACGTGATCGAAGGAGCCACCTCCATCTCGGTGACCGACATCGCCTCGGGCAAGACCTACAAGGCCACGGTCCTCGGCTACGACGTGGCCAAGGACATCGCGGTTCTGAAGTTGCAGAACGCGTCCGGACTGACCACGGTGACCCTCGGTAACTCGAGCACTCTCACGCTCAATGAGAAGGTGGTCGGCATCGGTAACGCCGGCGGCGTCGGGGGAACGCCGAGCTACGCCGCGGGAACGATCGTGGCCAAGGATCAGTCGATCAGCGCTGACAGCGAAGAAAACCCGACCGGTTCTGAGAGTTTGAGCGGTCTGATCGAGACGAACGCCGCCATTCAGCCTGGGGATTCGGGCGGACCGCTTGTCACCCTCAGCGGCAAGGTGGTTGGCATGGACACCGCGGCGTCATCGAACGAAGGCGGCTACGAGTTCAACCAGACCGCGCCGACGCAGGCTTACTCGATTCCCATCAACACCGCTTTGTCCGTGGTCAGCGACATCAAAGACGGTGTGGCAACCAGTGCCATTCACATCGGGCCGACGGGGATCCTCGGTATCGAGGTGGATGGGGCCAACTCCACAGCGGGATCCGCGACCACGACAAGCGGGGTGACCGTCCAGAGCGTGATGGCCAACACACCCGCGGCCAGTTCGGGCCTCGTGGCCGGCGACGTGATCACGTCGTTTGACGGCACGACGGTGAGTGACGCGGCGCAGTTGAGCGCGCTGGAGTTTCCCTTGAAGCCCGGTGACAGCGCGACGATTACCTATCTCACCGCGAATGGACAGTCACAAACGGCGACGTTCGATCTGACAACAGGTCCCGCGCAGTAGTCGCCGTTTCCTTAGCCGTTCCCGTTCCCGTTCCCGTTTCCATTCCCCGGTCCACTGAAATCACCAAAACCGGGCAGGGTGGTGGTGGTCGTTGTTGTAGTCGTGGTGGTGGACGTTGTCGTTGTAGTTGGCGGTATGGACACGTCGAGGGCGACAGAAAGAACTGAGAGAGCGTGAAGAAGCGTCGCTCCTTCGGCTTGGGTGATGGTTCCGGCCTGGATGCCATTCACGATGGTCGTTTGTGCATGCTGAAGGTCGTACCCGGCCCCGACGGGGTCGCCCGAAGAGTCTGCCGCGACGGCCTGTTCCGCGGCGCTCGCGATACCCTGTTCTTCACTCGGGCCAATGCGTCCTGCCGAATGGGCGAGTGCCATGTCGCTCACGAGTGCGGACAGCGAAGCTGATGCGCTGGGCAGGGTGGTAGTGGTCTCCTTTGGGGGGTGACGCGGATCATGGGCCGGTCCCGACGTGAGCCACAGTCCGAGCCCGGTGCCGATGATCGCCAGTGCGAGCACGGCGCTCGCGACGGGCTGCCAGTGGAACTTTCGTACGGGACCTCGTGCGCTCGGACGAAAGGTTGGCCGCGCGACGCGGGTGGTGTCGGCCGGAGTGTCCCGTAACGAGGCGACGACCGTCGCGGTCTCCGTTAGGGACGCGAGTGAGGTCAGGTCGTAGGTGGCCCCGTCGCGTTCGGCGTACCGGGGTGACCACGGAGCGGTGTAGGGAGACGTAGCGAGGAGCGCGGCGATGTCGGTTGCACTCAGGCGTTGGTCGGGTCGATGGTCGAGCATTCCACCAAAAAGGATCTTCCAGGGCACCGGAAGATCGGCGGGCAGTGGGACCGGTTCGCGCAGACGGCGAGCCACAATCTCACTCGGCGAACCTTCATACACCCGGCGACCGATGAGGCACTCCAACAGAACGATCCCAAGAGACCAGACATCCGCACTGGGACCGACCTGTGCGTCTTCGAGTTGTTCGGGGGCCATGTAGGAGACGGTGCCGAGCATCGAGCCCACGACGGTGAGAGTCGATGCGTCGTGGACCTGCGCGACACCGAAGTCGCCGAGTTTCACTTCGCCCTCGGTGGTCATCAAGACATTGGAAGGTTTGACGTCGCGGTGGACGATCCCGCGTTCGTGCACGTAGGCCAGGGCATCGGCGAGAGCGACGCCGAGAGTCGCCGTCTCGCCAGGCGACAAAACGGAGCGATCGCGCAGTGACTCCGCGAGAGTTGCTCCCTCAACGAACTCCATCACCAGGTAGGCCTGATCCGCGGCCAGTCCGGCTTCAAAGAGACGAACCAATCCGCGATGGTGAAAGCCTTCGAGGGCTCGCGCCTCCTGAGCGAGGCGACGCACGAATTCGGGATCACTGGATCGCAGTAACTTGACGGCGACGCGCTGACCGCGTTGGACGTCAAGCGCTTCGTACACGTCAGACATTCCTCCGCGTCCGACAAGACGAACCAGGTGAAACCGTTCGCCGAGAGTTTCGTTAACGAGTGTCATGGCGACCAGAACCAGCGTAATGGGGTGCCTTCCCTCGTCCCAATCGCAAACCGATGTACGTCGTCGCACGATTCGCGACGAACAACGTGAATCGCCTGGCGGTCACGACTCTTGGAACTCCAAAGATGCGCTTCACTCCTTTTGAGAAGATTGAGAATGAATGTTGTCGCTGACGGTCTCGGTTGCGAACCCCTTTCATCTCCTCTCGTTTGACTGCTCGTGCGACACGGGCCTAAGCGCTCGACTCTTTTCTCGTACGTGCCGATACCCATTCATTCACCGGTTGCAACGTGTGCGCGTGAGGACATCGTGCGTGGTGAAACGTGGGCGAGAATTGCTCTGACCCGATCCCCAAGATGCCGTTCGTTACACGACCGGGGCTCGCGCGATCGTGGGTCGACACTCCACACGTTGTTTGCCTATCGAGGTTTCTGGCGGCCTACGTTTCGGAGAAGACCGTCGCGGTGACGGATAGCACCGTCACCGCGACGGTCTCGACGGTCGTTGATCGGTCTTTTTCTCACTAGTACGCATAGCGGTGCCATCGTTGCGATTTCGTTGAGTCGGTGTAGAGGTGACAACGCCATACTTCCAGGTGCGCGTCGCAACATGGAAGGAGGAGCGTGGCTCTCCGTCAAACAGAACGTGATCTCGCCAGCGCTCCCTATGCGGTCAATGGCGTTCACCCGGATCGTTACGAGACCAATGACGACCTCTTAGCCCAGCTCACTTTCGAGCGGGCGCGGCTGTCTGCGACCTTGGACTCCTTGATGGATCCCCACGTCATCTTTGCCGCCGTGCGAGACGATGCTGGCAAGATCGTCGACTTCGTCTTTACCGACGCCAACGACGCTGCCATTGCGTATAACCACTCGACGCGCGAAGGGATGATTGGCGCTCACCTCAGTGACATTCTCCCGGGCCACCGGAGTTCAGGAGTGTTCGACAGTTACGTCAAGGCCCTCGAGAGCGGCGAGCCGTTGATCCTCGATGACTCGATCTACTTCAACGAGGCGTGGAACTCGCTGCGCCACTGTGACGTGCGCGCCCTCAAGGTCGGCGACAGCCTGAGCTACACGTGGCGCGACGTCACCGAGCGCGTCGAGACGCTGGAGCGATACAAGTTGCTAGCCGAGAACGCGTCGGACATCGTGTACGAAGGAGATGCAGAAGGAACCATTCGCTGGATCTCGCCGTCGTGTCGCATGCTCGGCTGGAACGAGGACGATCTGCTCGGCCACTCGGTCCTCGACTTCGTCTATGAAGAAGATCACGACGTCGTGCTCGCAAACCGCAAGCGCGTGCTCGCGGGTGACAAGACCTTGGCCATCGAAGCGCGCTATCGCTCGAAGGAGGGCGGCTACACGTGGATGTCGGTCTCGGCTAAGCCGGTATTCGCCGACGACGACTCCATTGTCGCCGTCGTCGTGGGGTTGAGCAGCATCGAAGCCGAGATGGCGACACGAAAGTCGCTCGCCGAGTCCGAGGCCCACTACCGGTTGCTCGCCGAGAACGCTTCGGACGTCGTGTACGAGACCGATCGCGACGGCGTGATCATGTGGGTCTCTCCCTCCGTCTTCGATGTGCTCGGGTGGCGTCCTGATGCACTGATTGGAACGCGCGCCGCGGACCTCGTCGCGTTTGAGGATTCGGTGGCGCTGACTCGTAAGTACGAGAATCTGCTCTCTGGATCGAGAGTGGGCCGAGGGCAGATTCGCCTGACTACGGCGAGCGGCCACTTGCGCTGGATGTCAGTGCGCGCCCAACCGACTCGCGACGCCTCTCGGCAGGTGGTGGGAAGCGTCATCTCGCTACGCGACTGCGAGAGTGAGGTGGCCGCCCAACGAGCGGCGCGCACGTTGTCCGCCGGCAGCGAGGTGCTGGTGCGTTCGGAGCGAGAGGGAGAACTCCTGGCTGCCATGTGCCAGACGGCGGTCGACGAAGGCGGCTACGCCCTGGCCTGGTACGCGCGACGTATCGACGACCTGGCCCACACGGTCGCCAAAGTGGTCTCCAGTGAAAAGCACCGTGACTACGTCGAGGCAATCAAGGTCAACTGGAGTTCGGATCGCTTCGGGTGCGGGCCGACGGGCACGGCCATTCGCACCGGATTGCCCTTTGTCTCCAATGACCTGTCCACTAGCGACCCATTTTCCCCGTGGCTCGGCGTGGCGACGTCGCGAGGATTCCAGTCCTGCATTGCTCTACCGGTGTCGGTGGAAGGAGTCATCGACGGCAGCCTGCAGGTGTACTCGATGGACCTCAACGCCTTCGATGACCACGTTGTAGACGTTTTAAAGAATCTCACCGACGAACTGGGCTTTGGTATAAAGCGCCTGCGCGACCACGAGCGCCTGGTCAAATCCCTCAAAGATCAGGCTCTGCTCACTAAAGCCATCGACCAGGCCAGTGAGTCCATTCTTATAACGGATCCCGCGGGCGACATCCTGTACGCCAATCCATCGGCGTTGCGCACAAGTGGCTACGACCTCGAAGAGCTCATGGGCGTGAATCCGCGCATCCTGCGCAGCGAACTGCACGATCAGACGTTCTTCCAGGTCATGTGGCAGCAGTTGCTCGGTGGCCAGCCCTGGCACGGGACCATGATCAACCGGCGCAAGATCGGCGAGCTGTTTGAAGAAGACGTCACTATTTCTCCTATTCACGACCCCGACGGCGGACTTCTGGCCTACGTGGCGGTGAAAAGGGACCTCACCTTGGAGCGTCGCCAGGAGTCCAATCGCTCGCGCGAACAAAGAGATCGCCTCGACGTGCTGGAAGTTATGCAGGAGGTGCGCCGGGGCACGTCGCTGCCCGAGACGGCTGAAGCCTTTTGTCGGGCCGCCGTCTCGTTGGTCGGCATCGACGCGGTAATCACGGTTCTCGTCCAGGCTGATGGGACCCTGCTCACGATCGGCACCGGCGGCGAGGAGCTGGGTGGGGCGACGAGCGGCGTTCCGCTTGCCTTTTCCAATCCTGAAGCCCTGATCGAGCGCACCGAGGCCGGCCCCTGGTGGATCGATCTCAGCCAATACGAGGCGGCCTCGGGCAGTGTCACCGAGCGCATGATTCGCGGCGGATTTCGCGCCATTGGCAACGTGCCCATCCGCTGGGAGGGCCAGCTGGTGGGGATATTGGCCCTGGCCACGAGGTCAGACGACGGGCCTGAGTCCATGGGTGCACGACTACCCGCGTTCGAGGAACTCGGTTCGTACGCGGGGGCGCTGTTCGGCGCCGAGGCGGACGTCTTCTTTCAAAATGAGTCGTTGCGCACAAACGTACAGACGATCATTGAGGAACGCCGGTTCCACCCTGTCTTTCAACCCTTCGTGGAACTGGATAGCGGCCTCGTCGTGGGTTATGAAGCGTTGACGCGATTTGAGGACGGCGAATCCCCCGAGAAGCACTTCGCGAGAGCCCACTCGATTGGCATGGGCAGCGAACTTGAGGCCCTATGTGCACAGAGTGCCCTGGAAGCGGCCCGCGACTTGGCCCCCAATATGTGGCTTAGCCTGAACTTCTCGCCGGCCGCCTTGATTGACGGGCACGCCGCCAAGGTGGTGAAGGGCGTCAATCGTCCCCTGGTGATCGAAGTCACTGAGCACGCCCAAGTCAAGAACTACGCCGCCATCCGTCGCGCCCTACGAGAGATTGGTACGTGTCGCCTCGCGGTTGACGACGCGGGGGCCGGATATACCAGTCTCAGCCACATCCTGGAGTTACAGCCGGACTTCGTAAAGCTCGACATCTCCCTGGTTCGCGACATTGACACGAATCCCGCGCGCCAGGCCATGATCGCTGGCATGTGCCACTTCGCCGCCCAAAGTGGGACGATCCTGATCGCCGAGGGTATCGAAACGGACGCGGAAGCCCGAATGCTGCGCGAACTCGGCGTGCCGCTGGGTGAAACGGGCATGCTCGGCCAGGGGTACCTCTTCGGCAAGCCGAGGATGCTGACCTAGGTCGGCGGAATGGACAAGTAATGACAGAGTCAGCGCACCGATGCGTATCCAAAAAAACCGGCCCAGGGAGTTTTATGCTCATTTGGAACGTGAAATCATCAGAAGCTATATGCGACGGCGGCGGTAGCAAAGCCGTTGATAATAGGGAAGATACGGGCCCTTCGTTAATTGAATCTTGTCCGAGAGAGAAAGCAATTTTGTTGCATGTGTGAGAATATTTGTCAGATTGGTTTATATTCCGTATTTCGAGGCTGTACCGTTAAACGTGTAGTTTTTGTCAAATTCTTAGGGGTTGATCGTGGCGTTTAAGAGGAAATCCGAAAATGTTCCTCAGAAGGAAAGTGCCGAAAGCGTCGGGAGTGGTTCGGTTCTCGTTGCGGACGGACCTGGACCTTCCAGTGGCCCAGCGGTGGCTACCAAAACCATGCCGGCCGCGTACAAGGGCCGCCTCGGCGATCTGCTCATCGAGCAGAAGCTCATCACGACCGAACAGCTCGAGCAGGCCCTAGCCGTTCAACGTGAAGAGGGCGGCAAGTTGGGTGAGACCCTCGTCAACATGGGGGCCCTCGACGCACAGGCACTCGCGGAGGGCCTTGCCGGGTTCTTCGGTCTGGTCGTCGTCAACCTTCGCCGAGAGAACGTTGACGCGACCGCGGTAGCTCTCGTGCCGGAGGCAATGGCACGAGAGCAGTTCGCGATTCCCGTCCGATTTGAAGGCAACGACCTCTTCGTCGCCGTCGCCGAACCCAGCGATGAATTGCGCAGTCTTCTCTCGTCAACCTCCAAGCGCACCGTCTCGATGATGATCGCGCCGATGAGCGACATCACCTGGGCCATCGACAGCAACTACCGCGCCGTCTCGAGTGTGGACATGCTGGTACAGGCATTCGAAGCGGTCGAAGGAACGCGACGTCGCGCTCCGGCTTCTACGGATGCCGACGACGGCGGTGACAACGCGCCGGTCGTCCAGGTCGTGGATCGCATTCTCATTCAGGCCATGCGTGACAGGGCCTCGGACGTGCACATCGAACCGTCCGAAGAAGTGGTGCGCGTGCGATTTCGCATTGACGGCGCGCTCAAGGAGATCCTCCAACTGCCGATCGGAATTGGGCCGGGTGTCGTGAGTCGCATCAAGATCATGGCGAACATGAATATCGTCGAGCGCCGTCGCCCTCAGGACGGCCAGCTCACCACGACGATCGACGGGAACGAGGTCGACGTGCGAGTCGCCACCGTGTCCACGATCATGGGCGAGAGCTGCGTCATGAGAATTCTCGACAAGAAGCGCTCGGTCTTTAAGTTGGGCGACCTCGGTATGCCCAAGGACACCCACGAGGCGTATTCGCGCTTGGTGCGTTCGCCATTTGGCATGGTGCTGTGCGCCGGTCCGACCGGCAGCGGCAAAACGACGACCCTGTACGCGACGTTGAGCGAGGTATCCAACCCAACGCTCAACGTCATGACGATCGAGGACCCGGTTGAATATGTCTTTCCCTCAATCAACCAGATCCAGACGAACGATCAGGCGGGACTCAACTTTGCCACCGGCCTTCGTTCAATTCTCCGCCAAGACCCCGATGTGATTCTGGTGGGTGAGATTCGCGACGTGGAGACGACTCGAGTTGCTGTGCAATCGGCTCTCACCGGACACTTTGTCATCTCGTCTCTGCACGCGACCGACTCAGTCTCAGCGTTGCACCGCTTCCTTGACATGGGAATCGAGTCGTTCCTCGTGGCTTCTTCGGTGCTCGCCATCGTCGGTCAACGCCTCCTGCGCAGGATCTGTCCGTCGTGCAAGGCGCCCTACGAGTTGAGTGACGACGAGAAAGAGTTCTTCACGGAGAGCCTCGGCGCCAACCACGAGAAGTTGACCTTCTACCGCGGAACGGGTTGCAACTTCTGCAGCGATACGGGCTACAAAGACCGCATCGGTGTCTACGAACTTCTCATCATGTCCCCGGAGATCAAGCGTCTCATCGTCGGATGGGCCACCCAAGAGGAGCTGCACAACATGGCAATTAAACAAGGAATGCGCACCCTGCGTCAGGAGGCGATCGCCCTCGTGAACCAGGACGTAACGACGGTGGCGGAAGTCATCAGGAGTGTGTACGCACTATGAGCCCATTTGGACGAGACAAAGACGATAGCCAGCCCAAGGAGCCCAAGGCTCCGCGACGAGACAAGGAAGACAAGGCCGCCGCAAAGAGGGCCAAGGAAGACTCCACGAGCAATATCGCATTCGGTCTTGGTAAGAAGAAGAAGGCGGATTCGAACACGGCCTTCAAGTGGGCCGCGCTGGACTCCGCGGGCAAAAGGGTCTCAGGCATTGAAATGGCCTTGTCGAGTGGCGCGGTTCACGTTGCTCTACTCGAGCGTGGACTCGAACCACTTGAGGTCACCACACGAAAGAGCGTGTTCTCGCTAGAGATCACCAAGAAAAAGGTTCCGCGCAGCGACGTCATGAACTTCACGCGTCAGTTGGCCGTGTTCATGAAGGCCGGTATACCCATCATGGAGGCGCTTGAAGTTATCGTCGAAGAGACTTCGAATAAGTTGATGCGTGCGGTGCTTCGCGATGTGTACGACAGTTTGCGAGCTGGTGACACTTTCGCCGCTGCCGCTGCCGCGCATCCCGAGGCGTTTCCAAACTTTTATGTCGGAATTCTCGAGTCAGCGGAGCTAACTGGAAATCTCGACGGTGTGTTGAACCAACTGGCTGACTACATTGAGCGGGACCAGGTCGCGCGCGGACGTATCAAAGCAGCCTTGATCTACCCAGCGGTGGTGGCGGTAATGTCCGTCGTCACGGTTCTTGTGTTGACCATTTTTGTATTGCCACGCTTTACCGTGTTCTTCAAGTCGCTCGGCGCCAAGTTGCCACTGGTCACTCGCATGATGATGTCGACATCGTCCTTCATATTGCATTGGTGGTTCGCCGAATTGGGAATCGTTGCGATCTTGGTGGGCGGATACATGTTTATGCGTAAAGATCCGCGTGGGCGTGCCAAACTTGACGCGATCATGCTGAAGTTGCCTGTCGTTGGCGACCTCACCCAGACAGCAGTCCTTGAGCGGACTTGTCGCATACTTTCCTCGTTACTCAAGGCGGGCGTCGACCTGCCGCGCTCAGTTTCAGTCACTGCCGAGTCCGCCAACAACGCTGTCTATCGATCGGCTCTAGAGGAGATTCGCGAAGCGATGATGGAGGGTCAGGGGTTGGCCGGGCCCATCGCGAGAAGTGGCCTTTTTCCGGGAGCGGCGCGACAGATGTTCCGCGTTGGCGAAGAGACCGGAACGTTGGACCAGCAACTCGAGGTGGCGGCCGAGTACTACGACCGCGAACTCCAGACCAAGTTGGATAGGGCGACGGCACTCTTTGAGCCCGCGATCATCATTTTCATGGGCGTGGTGGTCGGATTCGTCGCCGTGGCACTGATCTCGGCCATGTACGGCATCTACAGCCAGGTAAAGGTGAGCTGATCAAACCAAAACGGCGCCGCCGCATCACGGTGCGCATGAGTGTCGGGGCATTTGGTCGCGGCAGACAGAGCGCGGACAGTGTTGTGGCGCGTCACGTTCGCAACAAAGATGACGGCGGATTTACTCTTCTCGAATTGCTGATTGTGACAACGATTCTGCCCATCATCATTGGCGGTCTCGCGATCGGTTTGCTGTCGATTTTTTCGTTGCAACCAAGTGTTGCGGCCCGCCTTGGCAATACGAGCGACTCACAAATAGTCTCATCGACGTACGCGTCAGACGTTCAGAGCGCTCTCGCGATCTCGACCCAGTCGGGTACGGCCGACCAGTGTGGCCCAAGCTCGGAGACTCAGTTGCTTGGTCTCGCGTCGGACCCCTTGAGCAGCGGCACGAGTGGTTACGGAACGGTGGTCACGTACGCAGAAGTGCCAAATAGTACGACGTGGAATCTAGTTCGCGAGTATTGCACGTCGACAACGGGCACCGCCTACGCGGCGGCGGCCACGAGTTCGACGATCGTCTCCTACAACGTGGAGCAACCGTGCTCGTCAAGCGTGACTAGTGATTGTCAAGAGCCTCCGACCGTCTACGACGCCGGGAGTGCGGACACCGTCGAGTGCGGAAACGTTGGCGCGAATCCGTCGACCTGCGGTTGGATACCCATCGTCAATTCATCGAGCTCGACTCTGAACGTCTCAAAAATTGAGTTCGCCCTGGCCGAGCCCAATGCGACGGCGGTCGATGGGACCTACCAGTACACCCTGGCGGCCGTTCCCGCGGCGGCGACTCCCGACAACAGCACCGGCGGGTCGCCCGTAAACGTCAGCTCAACCTCAGGATGTAATTTCGCGACGTCTGGAACGGGTTACTACTCAACGTCACTGTGCTTCATTGACTTTAGTTCGCTCACCGCCAATGACATGTTGGCGGCTGAGTCCTACAACGCAACGACGGGCGTCTGCGGGTACGAGATGGCGGTCACGTTACCCGGTAGCGCGAAAATGTACTTCTGTCTTGGGATTTCGGGACCTCCCTGGGTCCAAGCGGTGGCGCTGCCCGCGTGGTCATCGGGATCATTTTTGGGAAATAGTTGCGCCGCCGGTGAAACCACATGCAACGGCGGAACGCCGTTTTATACGGGTGTCGCGGGCAAGCCCGCGCTCTATACGACCTCCGGTGGGACAACCTATATCTACCTCTCGAACATTTCGGTGGTGAATGAAGAGGGCTCCGCGGCTACGGGGTGGCAGCTCGTGAGCGTGGACGCGGAGTCAACGGACACTGGCGAATCGCTGACGTGGACTACCAACACGCCAATCTCGATCTTGAATAACGACGAATCCTGGGATACTTCGAGCGACCCGGTGGGCACAGCCTGCGGAGGAAGTTCGGGCGTTGGCGGCTCTGGTCTGACCTATAGCAACCCGGACTCAAGTGGCGGCTACTACACCGTCAATTGCGCGGGTTACACCACGAACAACTCGCAGGGTGATGAGGTTGTCAAGACCGGCGCGGCGATGGTCGCCGCCTCAACGCCGTCCTCGATGGAAGTGAAGTTGGTCGGGAACGGACTTGAAGCGATCGCATTGGGAGTGCTGGTCTGACCATGGCACGGCGCCACCCTGCACCCGTTCGTCTTGCGACAAAGATCGCTCGTCATTGGAAGGTCCGTTCACGGTCCGAATCGGGCGACACACTTGTTGAAGTGCTGATCGCGCTGGTTGTGTTGGGCACGGCCTCAGTCGCCCTCCTCATTGCTTTTCAGACATCTATATCGGCGTCCTCTAGCCACCAAAAGCTTGCGACCGAAGACACGGTACTCGCGACGGCGTCCCAAGAGATCATTTCGGCCATTCAAAATGAGCCGGCCCTGTTTACTGCCGCTTGCACCAGCGGCGGACAACCAATCGGCATATCGAGTTATCCCGACTACAGCGCGAGTGTAGGATTTCCGCTTCCCGCGCCCTACACCTTTCCCACCTACAACGTCCAGTATCAAACCCAAAATCTGACGACCGGGACATACCCTGTCGAGTGGTGGAACGGCACGACGTTCGGGACCACCTGCGAAGACAACGAGCCTCAACTCATCACGATCAGTCTCGTCGGGACGAATTACACGAACAGTTTCGTCGTGGACTACCCGGCGGGCAATACAGGAAGCTCATCT
Source organism: Acidimicrobiales bacterium (assembly GCA_049801955.1). Taxonomy (GTDB): domain Bacteria; phylum Actinomycetota; class Acidimicrobiia; order Acidimicrobiales; family RAAP-2; genus RAAP-2. Next base: position 2,143 of record JBARLO010000030.1, on the reverse strand, counting down.
GGCTCTTCTCAGGTAACTCAGCTCGTTTTCTACAATCAGGGTTCCATCGGCGGCACCTCGTACGCGGGGAGCGCACTTCAGACTCAGCCGATCGTGGCGGCAGAGAATCAGTACGGCCAGGTCGTCACCACGGACTACTCGGACGTGACGCTGTCCATTAACTCGGGTACGGGAGTCCTGTCGAACTGCACCGGAAATGAAGTATTGGGGGTCACGACGTTCTCTGGTTGCACGATTGGAACCGGCGGCACCTTTACACTCTCGGCGTCAGACTCAAGCATTGCGACCGCGTATACGCCGCCCGTGAGCAACTCATTCACGGTGATCTCCTCATCGTTTCACCTCGCCTTTACAGCGTCGGGACAACCAGTCGGAGGACTCTCGGGGTCGGCGTTTGCCACGGAGCCGACCGTTCAAGTCCTGAACAGCTCCAACTCTTGGGACACGTCGTGGAGCGGCTCGATTACCTTCACCTTGTCGGGTGGCCAACTCAACGGGTGCTATGGGCAAGTGACGAACTCGGTGACGGTCGTCACCGTGCAAACGACCAATGGCGAAGCTCAACTGTCCTCGGGGTGTGACTTCTCGGGCGGCTACTTCTACGATCCAAATTCGAACCCCTCGGTGACAGAGACGCAGTACACCATGACTGTCTCGGCGAGTCCGAGCGGGACGAGTGGGAGCGTCGTTCCAGTGATCAGTAACGCGTTTTCAGTCTCCGGCCCCGGACCCGCGAGTCAGTTAGCGTTCGTTGTTGAACCATCCGGGGTCGCCAGCACGTCGGACACCACGGTGTTCCCCACTGATCCCACCGTTGAGGTGGAGGACGCGTACGGCAACATTGAGACGGGTTACTCGGGAACGATTTCGGTCTCGATGTTCCAAGGTACGACCTATCCGGGCACGTCTGAAACGCTGTACAGTTGCACTCCCTCGTTCAGCGAAGGGATTTACACGCTGTCGAATTGCGCAGGAAATAGCTACAACGACACCCTCGAGCTGTACGCAACTGGGAGTTACAAGAACTCCTCCAATGTCACGGTCCAACTCACTCCGGCGACGAGCACCTCATTCAATATCACCGGGACTGCCAAGCAGTTAGTGTTCACTCAGGAACCGGTCGCTGGTGCGTCGGGATCCGCCCTGACCACGCAGCCGATTCTGGTGTACCTAGACAGCACCGGACACGTTGTCACCGCCGAGACAGCCTCGGTGACCGGCAGCGCGCCAGCGGGCGGAACATTGTCCTCGTGCACGGACCTTGTTCCGAACGACGGCTATGTGGACATCACGAACTGCACATTTGCGGGCCTCGACACCCTGGCCAACACGTACTATCTGGTTTTCACCGGTGGGGGGCTCACGTCTCCAAATAGTTCGTATATCGAACCCACCGGTCCGGGACCTGCGTCGCAACTTGCATTCGTCGCACCACAACCCGTTGCGGGGGCCGCCGACGCACTGATGACGACCCAACCCACGGTTCGAGTTGAGGACTCGGCCGGGAACAGCGTCACGAAGTCGAACGTCTCAATCTCACTGTCGTCGACTGGAAACAGCCAAATAACGAACTGCACTGACCTCACCGCCCTGGCGGGAACCGTCACCGCTCAAAGTTGTGTCTTTGGCGGCACCGTTTCGACGACGTATTACTTGACCGCGTCATCAGGGACGTTGACTCCCGGAGAGAGCGGTCCGATACAGGTCACCGGTCCGGGACCGTTGTCCCAAATCAATCTCGTCACCGGGTGTAATTCACCGGTCACCGTTGGTGTGTCCTGCATACTGACAGGGACCCTCGAAGACAATTTTGGTAACACCGAGGCCGCAGATAACGCCAGCGTGGTGACCTTCTCGGGCCTTCCGACCAATGTCATCTCAGGTTTGGGGAGTACGACGGTCTCAGGTGGCGTAGCGAATCTGACAGTTCTCGCCGCGAATGCGGGATCCGACATTCTGACGGCGAGTGCGGACGGCGTGACGTCCAACAACCTTCCAATTTCGGTTAATGGTCCGCCGAGTATCACCACCACGTCACTTCCCGGGGCAACGCAGACAGGGGCATACTCCCAGACCCTCGCTGGCACCGGTGGCACCACGCCCTACGCCTGGAGTGTCACCGCCGGCACGCTGCCCACCGGTC
>JBARLO010000029.1:0-25509 GCA_049801955.1 Acidimicrobiales bacterium | reverse complement strand
TCACCGGCCATGGCTCGACGCGTGCTCGGCAACGCCGCGCTGCGACGCTGCATCGCCGAGGCGTCGCTCACGCGACTGAGTGCCGTGGAGGTGGAGCTCGAGGAGCAGTTGCTGCGCTACGTGAGCGGCTACGCCCGGCCCGGTTCTCTGGCGTCGTATCTGGCCGCATGTTCGAGCGCGGAGTTGGGACTCGTGCGCAGCGAGGCGGCGAACTGGACCACGCAACTGGCCGAGGTCACTGACGTGATCGCCCACCCCTGGGAGGTCGCCATCAGCGACGTGTACTACGACGTGGCGCGCGCTCGCACCACGCTGCGCGGACGCCGTGACGTGATCGTGACGAATGAACACAACCGGGTGCTCGTGAGAACGCGCCTCGGCGCACCGGGCAAGAGTGCCGGACCGGGACTGCGCGCGGATCTCACCATCGACGCACTCGCGAACGCCCAGGGCATGAGCGCGTCGCGCATCATTGGAGTATGGCCCGAGGCGGGCGTTCTCTTGAGCGTCGAAGGCACGATGGCCGATCTGCGTTCCGGCGCGCGTGACCTCGTACGGACCGCCGTCGTGCGCCGGCGACCCTTCGCGCGACTCGCCGCCTAGTTCGGCCAAAGGACCCCACCTAGTAGCGTGGTAAGGCTATGGCCACCCGCTCCTCACTTCGAAACATCGCCATCATTGCCCACGTGGATCACGGCAAAACCACGCTGGTGGACAAGATGCTGCGCCAAACCGGCTCCTTTTCGGCCCACACCGAGCTCACCGAGCGGGTGATGGACTCGGGCGACCTCGAGCGCGAAAAGGGCATCACGATCCTCGCCAAGAACACCGCCGTGAAGTGGAACGACCTCACCATCAACATCATCGACACCCCTGGTCACGCCGACTTCGGCGGCGAGGTGGAGCGCGGCCTGGCCATGGTCGACGCCGTCATCTTGCTGGTGGACGCCGCCGAGGGCCCCCTGCCCCAGACTCGATTTGTCCTGCGCAAAACCTTAGAGAAGCGCCTACCCGTCGTTCTGCTCATTAATAAGGTCGACCGCCCCGACGCCCGCGTGAGCGAGGTCGTCGAAGAAGTGGAGAACCTCTTTCTCGACCTCGACGCGGACGAACACCAGATCTCTTTTCCCATCCTCTACGCGAGTGCCCGTCAGGGCTGGGCGTCGCCGGATCCGAGCGTCACCTCGGGCGACCTCACGCCGCTCTTTCAAACCATCGCGGACTACGTACCGGCTCCGGAGTACATCGAAGGTCACGGACTCCAGGCGCTGGTGTGCAACCTCGATGCCTCGCCGTACTTAGGACGACTGGCGCTGTGTCGCGTCGTGAACGGGCACCTCGAGCGCGGCCAGCGTGTGGCGTGGTGTCACATTGACGGCTCGGTCGAGTACGCCAAGGTCACCGAACTCTTTATCACCGAAGCGCTCGAGCGCATCTCGGCCGAGAGCGCGGGCCCGGGCGACATCGTGGCGGTGGCGGGCTTTGAGGACATCACCATCGGCGAGACGCTGGCCGACGCTGAGGATCCCCAACCCCTGGAGCCCCTGCACGTCGATGAGCCCAGCCTCTCGATGACGATCGGCATCAACACCTCACCACTGGCCGGCACCGAAGGCAAGCTCCTCACCGCGCGCATGGTCAAGGACCGCCTCGATCGCGAACTGGTGGGCAACGTCGCACTGCGCGTGCTGCCCACGGATCGTCCCGACGCGTGGGAAGTTCAAGGTCGTGGCGAACTGCAGCTGGCCGTGCTCATCGAGACGATGCGCCGCGAGGGATTCGAGCTCACCGTGGGTAAGCCCCAAGTCGTCACGCGCATGGTCGACGGCAAGGTGCACGAGCCCATGGAGCACGTCACCATCGACTCGCCCGAGGACTTCATTGGTCCGATCAACACGCTGCTCGCCACCCGCAAGGGCACGATGGTCGACCTCGTCAATCACGGCACCGGCTGGGTTCGCATGGAGTGGCGCATCCCGGCGCGCGGACTGGTCGGAATTCGCACCGAGTTCATGACCGAGACTCGTGGGGCGGGCATGATGCACTCGACCTCGGACGGGTACGAGCCCTGGTACGGCGACATCCGACTTCGCCAAAAGGGAACACTCGTCTCGGATCGCCGCGGCGACACAACTGCGAACGCGCTCCTCGACCTCGAACAGCGCGGCGTTCTCTTCGTCGGCCCGGGCGTCGAAGTCTATGAGGGAATGATCGTGGGCGAGAACACGCGTCCCGACGAGATGAACGTCAACCCCACGAAGGAAAAGAAGCTCACCAACATGCGCGCGTCGGGCAGCGACAACACAGAGCGAATCGCGCCACCCACGATCTTCTCGCTCGAACAAGCCTTAGAGTTCATCGCCGACGACGAAGCCGTGGAGGTTACACCGAAGTCGGTGCGACTGCGCAAAGTGGTGCTCGACGTCGCCGCGCGACACCGCGCCCACAAGAAGGCCACCTCCGTCGCCCAGTAGTGTTGTCCCCGGAGGGATGACAGAGCGGCCGAATGTACCGGTCTTGAAAACCGGCGTGGGCTTGCCCACCGTGGGTTCAAATCCCACTCCCTCCGCCACTCCTCCGCCACGTGGGGTTGACCGGGTCATCGGGTTCTCGCGAGGCGGGCGTCAGCGCACCCCGATCGAGCCGAGCACTCGCCCGTTAGGTTTGACGGCGTAGTGAGCCCGCAATCGATAGTTCTGGAAGTTTCGAAAGTCGACACCGATGCGCTTGAATCGTTTGATCAAACGGCCGCGGGTGAGTGCAATCCTTGGGTCCGGGACTCCATCGGCGTGTTCAGACGGGCTCAATTTTCCCAAACGATAGATTTATATCCTAAGGTATACGAACCTATACTTTATAATAATGAACTTAACCGACCCCTCCTCAGCAATCACGTCCACCTTGGACGGGCCAGTTCTCGTTGTCCTGGCGAACGCTGGAAAATCTCTCACCGTGTCGGAGGTCGCCTCGCTGTCGGTGCGAGGTTCGGAAATAGGGATACGAAAGTCTCTCGGCCGCCTGGTCAATCAAGGCATCGTCATTGCCACGGTTGTTGGAAATTCACGGGCGTATCAATTGAATCGAGATCACATTGCGGCAGAGATTGCCCTCAGACTGGCTGGCCTTCGCGCCGATCTGTGGCGCTTGATTGCTCGGGACGTGGAGAGGTGGAAATATCCGCCCCTGTATGCCAGTGCTTTCGGCTCAGCAGCTCGACGCGACGGTACATCCGAGAGCGATATTGACATGTTGCTGGTTCGGCCGTCCACCCGTTCTGAAATCAGCGAGAAGCAAGAAAACAGTGCGGTGCTCGCGGAATTCGAATTTGGCGTGACCGCACCGACGTTTCGAGTACTCCTTGAGTCGCAACTCGACGTGTGGGAGAAGAGCGTCGAGAGGCTTCGAAGTCGAGTCCAACTTTGGACAGGTAACCCTCTTCAGGTCGTCAATATCTCTTCCGTCGCCTGGGCTGAGCAACGTCACAATAAGACTGAGATCTACAACAACATCAGAAACGACGAGGTGCGGTTGTACGACGAATTAGGGCCAACTCTCTATCGGTTTCCGAAGGAGAGAAGCAAGAGTTGACGACCAAAGTTCGAACGGTAGTTTGCAGCGATAGAGAAGCAAGGCTCAGACTCAAGGCAGCGAGGGCTTATCTCGAAGCGGCCGAGTTGATCCTGACAGATGCTCGTGAGGAATTTGCGAGCGTCGCCGCGGGAAACGCGATACTTGCAGGAATCGCGGCTACCGACGCTCTCTGCGGCAAGGGTCTGGGATTGCGATCACGAGACAAAGACCACCGCCAAGCGGCCGAACCGGTGAAGACTGCGTCGAGCCGTGGAACACGCCACAAGACGCTCCTGATCCGACTTCTCGACGTCAAAGACGAAGCACACTACGGTTTTCTCGACGTGTCAACGAGTACTGCGACGAGGGCCGTGAATTCCGCTCGAGAGTTGGTAAACGCTGCCATTGAGTTTCTTCAGCGCTAGCAGCCACGACGGTGAGCAACCTTCGCCGTAGGAGATCCCCATGAAAGGGTTCCTTCTCGTCGTGAGATACTCCACCCATGTCTGAGAGCGATCGTGACCGTATGCGAGAGTTCTACGACGAGTTGGGAGAAGCCGAGTGGACCCGACTTGAAGCAACGCCACGTGGACGAGTGTGCTTCGAGGTGCATCGACGCTTTCTCTCTCGATTCGTGGCCGAGGGCCATCAGGTTCTGGAGATCGGTGCGGGGCCTGGTCGGTTCACGCTCGAGTTAGCTCGCCTCGGCGCGGTAGTCGATGTCACTGACGTTTCGGCCGTCCAACTCGAGCTCAATCGCCAGCACCTCGCGGATACGACCGCCGAAGCGTTTGTTCGCTCACGGGATCTCGTCGACATCTGTGACACCACTCGCTACCCCGACGCGTTCTACGACCTCGTCCTCGCCTTTGGCGGTCCGCTCTCCTACGCCTTCGAAGAGACGGAGTCGGCTCTACGAGGTCTTCTCCGCATCACCAAGCCCGGAGGATTCGTGGTGGCCTCGGTCATGTCCTGGCTCGGCTCCTGGCGCTACTTCTTACGAGGTGTACTCGACGACGAATGGAGAGTCGGTGAAGAAGCAGGCGACCTCGCCATGACCACGGGAGATCTTCGTCATGTCCAAACCGAACATATCTGCCAAATGTTTCGCAGCCGCGACATTGACGCTCTCGCGTCGTCGTGCGGCGCGGAACTGGTGGCCATGAGTGCGAGCAACTGGGCGTCGCTCGCACCCGAAGACGTCGTAGCGGAAATCGAGAGTGATGCGCGACGCTGGGATCGATTCCTCACGAATGAAGTTGCCAACTGCGCCGAACCGGGTGCCCTCGACGGCGGCACCCACATCCTCTTTGCCATGAGAAAGGACTAGGTGGCCGAAACACTCAACACTGTTCGGTGCTGAGCGCGGGCGACACGCCCTCTTTCGACGCTCGCCACGTTCTCTCCTCGTTCGACGCACCCGCCACATCAAGCACGCCTTGGGCTTGTCGCCACCCACTGGGTGCGGGCGTCGCGTGATATCCCCCGTAGTGGGCTACGGGGCTCCACGCGACGGACGTGGGCGCTGACTCGGGCTCTAAGCCCTCGAACGGTCCGGCCGCGTAGACGACGTTGCCGCCCACCAGCGTGAGGACCGACTCGATGTGCGAGATGTCGTCATCAGCCACGGTGAAAAAGTCGTCGGAGAGAATGGCTAAGTCCGCGTAGTAGCCCTCCTTCAGTCGTCCCTTCACGTCAGCTTCACCGGTGAGTGCCGCTCCGCCCGAGGTGTAGAGAGTCATCGCGGTTGCTCGATCGACCCGATTGGCGGGGGGTGTGAGAAGGAGACCACCGACATCGCGTCCCCGCACCAGCCACTCCAGTGAGAGCCACGGGTTGTAACTCGATACCCGCGTGGCGTCGGTGCCCGCACCCACCGTGAGCCCCCGATCGAGCATCTTCTTGACCGGCGGGGCCGTTTCAGCGAGGGAGGCACCGTAGCGATCGACGAAGGCACGCCCCTGAAACATCATGCGGTTCTGAATCGATACGGCCCCGCCAAAATCGGCGATGCGCTCCAGGCTCTCGTCGCTGACGGTTTCCGCGTGGTCGAAGAACCACCTTACGCCCCGAGGGAATCCGCCATCGCCCGCGATCTTGGCGAACACCTCGAGGTCCGAGGCGATCGTCTCGCCGTAGGTGGCGTGCAGGCGAAAGCCCCAGTTCTTATCTAAAAGCAGGCGCACCGCCGCCTCGAGTTCACCAGGCGCCTTGGCCGCCAGTTGGGGTCGCGGCTCGGTGAAGTTCTCAAAGTCCGCTGGTGACCACGCCAAGTTCTCTCCGGCCCCGTTCACCCGCAGCCACTCATCGCCCTCGTTGGGCTTGACCATCTCGGTGAATCGCTTGAGGTCCGCGAGTTCCTGGCCCGCCACTTGGGGAAAGAGGTGATAGCCAATCCGCATCGTCATCTCGCCCGCCTTGGCTAAGGCCATGACCGCCGCGTAGTTCTCGGGAAAGCTCTGGTATCCCCCTCCCGCGTCGATCGCACTGGTGAGGCCGAAGCGGTTCAGCTCGCGAAGGAAGAACCGCGTGGACTCCATCTGTTCATCCGCGCTCAGGTGCGGCCCCTTGTCGAGCGTGGCGTAGAGCAGACCCGCCGCGGGGGCCGCGAGCAACAGACCCGTCGGTTCGCCGTTGTGACCCCGCACGATCTCGCCGCCCATCGGGTTGGGCGTGTCCTTGGTGTACCCAACCGCCTTCAGCGCGGCTCGATTCAGCATGGCCGACTGGTAGAGGTGCAACACGAATACCGGCGTGTCCGGCGCGGCGGCGTTTAACTCGCTCAGGGTCGGCAGACGTCGTTCGAAGAACTGATCGCCCGTCCAGCCCCCCACGACGCGCACCCACTGGCCAGGCGGCGTGCGCGCAACCTGGTCGCGCAGCATCGCGAGGGCGAGGGCCAGTGAGGGCACGCCGTCCCAGCGCAGTTCCAACAAGTAGTTCAGTCCCCCGCGAATGACGTGCAGGTGTGAGTCGTTGAGGCCGGGAATAACTCTGCGTCCGAGCGCGTCGATGACGCGGGTCGAGGCGCCGATCATTCCGTCGGCGTCGGCGTCACCGCCCACCATGGTGATGCGCCCGCCGCGCACCGCCACGCACGTCGCCTCGAGTCGTTGCGGATCGTTGGTAAACACACGAGCGTTGCGCACCACGACGTCGGCGCTCTAGGCGTCGGCGGCGAGTCGAGGAACCCCGCTCACCGGCATCGTCTCGGGCATGGGCGCGACTCCTTTGACTGAGGGTTCCCCCTTTCTAGTCTCTGGGCCCCGAATCCGCGATCTCGATTGTGCATGCTTCGTTTCAATCGCGACAGTGAAGTGTCGGCTACGTTGCTGGAGCGGCACAAGGGAGATACTCGCGTGATAGGAGAACAGGGTGGCATCGGAAGTCTGGGGGGAGGAAGAGGCGAGCGAGTATGACGTCACCGCCGCAGCGATGTTCGATCCGAGCGTTCTTGGCCCCGCGGTCGACTACCTGGTCGAGCTAGCGAGTGGTGGCCCCGTGCTCGAGTTTGCCGCCGGTACCGGGCGCGTTGCCTTGGAGATCAGTGCGCGGGGCGTTGCCGTGTCGGGGATCGAACTATCTCCTCACATGGCCCGTCAGATGCTCGCCAAGCCCGGCGCCGACCAAGTGCCGATCGTCGTCGGCGACATGACAACGACGCACGTCGAGGGAACGTTCACGCTCGTCTACTTGGTGTGGAACTCGATCATGAATGTCACGACCCAGGACGGACAAGCAGCGGTGTTTGAGAATGCCGCGGCGCACCTCGGTCCGGGCGGCCACTTCGTGCTCGAAGTCGAGGTCCCCCGGCCGCGTGAACACGTCTTTGCGATGGAGGACGACCACGTGGGAATCGACACCGTCGACGACGCGGTCAATCAGATCATGACCTCGCACCACTGGTTCGAGGTCGACGGCACCCTGCGCCGCCGTTCGGGACGCTTTCGCTACGTGTGGCCATCTGAGCTGGATCTCATGGCCCGCCTCGCCGGCATGAAGTTGGTCGATCGCTGGGCCGGGTGGCGACGAGAGGCTTTCACCGCCGACAGCCCCAGCCACGTTGCGGTCTATCAGAAGATCGACTGACCACCGTGGTCCGCGGCGTCAGACGTCCGTCCAACACGCAATGATGAGTCGATGACTTTCCCGGCACACGAACATCAATGGACCGCGACGCGCTAAGCGCCATGCCCGAAGCGACGCCGCTGGCGTCGCCGCCGCGAGGTAAGGACGCGGGCCACGGCTCGGTGCGCGCGCTACATTCGCGGCCCTTTCGCCGGTACTTCGCTGGTCAGTTGGCGTCGGCGAGCGGCACGTTCCTCCAGCAGACCGCGATCGGCTGGTTGGTACTCAGACTCACCGGCTCGGCGGGTTCTCTGGGACTCGTCCTCGCCGCGGGCGGCGTGCCGTCACTCGTCCTCGGCCCCTGGGGCGGCGCCATCGCCGACCGCATTGATCTGCGCAAGCTGCTCATCGTGACCCAGATCACCTTTGGCCTCCTGGCGGGCACGCTGTGGGCGCTGGCCGCCGCCGGCCTGGCCAAAGTTCCCATCATCATCGCCGTCACCGTCGTGAGTGGGTTCGTTTCGATCGTCGACTCCCCCGCGCGCCAGGCCTTCGTGAGTCAACTCGTCCCCCCGGGTGATCTCGCGAGTGCCGTGAGTCTCAACGGCGTTCTCATCAACTCGTCCCGAGTGGTCGGCCCCGCGCTGGCCGGCGTCTTAATTGTGACCGTGGGCACGACGCCGTGCTTCGCGGTCAACGCGCTGTCCTATATTCCCGCGGTGATTGCGTTACTCATCATTCGACCGCTGCATCCCCAGAAGATCGCTCCGCGCGCGAAGCGCGCGGTACGTCAGGGCCTTCGCTACGTGCGCAGTCGCAATCAGCTCTGGCTACCTCTGCTCATGATGTCCCTCGTCGGGCTGTTGGCCTTCAACTTCTCGGTGATCCTGCCGGTCTTCGCCAAGTCCACATTCCATGGTTCGGGTGGCACGTACGGACTCATGACCACGATGCTCAGCGTGGGATCGATCTTCGGGTCCTTTGGCGTCGGGTTCGTTGGGCACCCAAGCGCCGCTACCTGGTCTTCGCCTCCCTCGCCTTTGGGATCGCCCTTGCGCTCACCGCCGCCGCGCCTAACGTTCCCCTCGCCTGCGTGGGGCTCGTCCTCGCGGGGCTCGGGGGCTTTTCGTTCGTGACTCTCGCCTCCACCGCCCTCCAACTGCACTCGTCCTCGACCTACCGCGGTCGGGTGATGGCCCTGTGGGTCTTCGTCTATATCGGCACCACGCCGATTGGCAGTGTACTGACGGGCTGGATCGCCGACGTGGGTGGAGCGCGCGTGGCGCTGTTGGTGGGCGCAGGTTCGTGCCTGGTCGCCTCGGGATTCGCGTCGCGGATCACGACACCACCGACCCCCCTGGACGACCACCTAGGCTCGTCGGGCCTGAGAAGTGCGTGTGAATACTCTGAGGAGGGCCCCGGGTGGCTCCCCTGGTCTCCCGCGCTGTCGCCTAAAATCAGAGTTGAGTACTGCGCCGCTGGTTGCAGAGAGACCCCGGTGGTTACAACGAACCACGGGGCGACGGAGGTGCAGTGGCACGGAAATGGAAGTATCCCCTCACGGTGATCGTCGCGGTCGCCCTCATCACCACGGCCTTTTACTTTGGCCGCAACAGTGCGGCAACGAACGGCAGCGCGAGCGCAGCGACGTCGCTCGCTCCGAAGACATCGAACACAATCAACGCGTTCTACCTGGATCTCGGTGCGTCAGAGTCCCTGGGCTTTCAGCCCACCGGCATCCACGGGCACAACGGCGCGCGCACCAACACGGGCTACGCCAACGATCTCGTGCAGCGAGAGGCGTTGGACGGCGTCACCCTCACTCTCACGCAAATGGGCTGTCCGGGTGATACGCCCCAGTCGGTCCTCGACACCAGCGAAAAGGACGCCTGCTACGAACCACCCCAGACTCAGCTCACCAAGGCGGTCGCCTTCCTCAAAGCCCAGAGCGGACCTGGACTCGTCACCATTGATCTCGGGTTCAACGACGTGCGGCCCTGCATGGAACAGGATCCCGTGAATCAGACGTGTCTGGCCGCGGGCATCGCCGCCGTGGGCGTCGACCTGCCCAAGGTCATCGCCCAACTCAAGGCCGCCACCACCTCGGACACGCACTTCGTGGGCGTCGAGTACGCCGACCCCTACCTCGGCTACTACCTGCGCGGGCCGAGCGGACCGGCCCTGGCTACCTCGACCCTCGTGGGAATGGACCAGCTCGATGAGATGCTCGGCACCATCTATACCAAGGCCGGGATCCCGGTGGCGAATGTTCCCGAGGTCTTTGAGATCAACGACAACACGCCGGACACCCTCGACAACATCGGCACCGTGCCCACCAACGTGGAGCAGGCCTGTCAGCTCTCGTGGTTCTGCTACGGCGCGCCCTTTGGACCCGACGACCACCCCAACGACGCGGGCTACTCGCTCATCGCGAGTGCCATTCAGGCGGCCCTGCCCAAGAACTGGTAGTCGGTGGCGCCACGCCCCCTCGACTACTTCGTGGGTACCTGGCACGTCGAGCGCACGATCACTGATTCACTGAGCGACGATGACGGAATGTTCGAGGGCACGGCCACGTTCACTCGTAACGACGAGGGCGTGGCGTTCGAAGAGACCGGCGTGATGTTCCTCGGCGCCTACCGCGGACCGGCGCGACGGCGCCTGCGCTACACAGAAGGTCCGGACTCGTCGATCGACGTGTGCTTCGTCGACGGCCATCACTTCGTGTCCATCGACTTGGCCAGTGGCACCTCGCGTGACGTGCATCTCTGCGAGCGCGACCGTTACGACATCACGACCTTCGTGCACTCCCCGGATCGCTTCGAGGAGAGATGGCACGTGAGTGGACCCTCGAAGAGCTACGAGGCGGTGACGCTCTTCGAACGCCAGGTCGAACCCTAAGAAGCGCGCACGCGCGCACGGATCTCATCGATCCAGTGCGAGGCAGCGAGCCGCGCTGCACCGACCTCGACGCGCCGGTTTGCGGCGCCCTCTCCGGTCACGGGGTACGAGCCGAGGAACTTCACGCGCGCGAGGTGCGCTTGCAGGTCGGCGAGGCAGTCGGCCACGACGTCGTCGGCCACGTGGCCCTCGAACTCGATCACGAAGCAGTAGTCACCCAGCCCGCGCTTGGTCGGGCGACTCTCGAGTTTGGTGAGGTTGATGTCGCGCGCGGCGAATCGACCGAGGATCGCGTAGAGGGTTCCGGGTCGGTCGGCGTCTTGAAAGCAGACGATCGTCGTGCGATCGTGTCCCGTCGGTGCCGCGATGGCGTCACGGCCGATCAGCACGAAGCGCGTCGCGTTCTCGGGGTGATCCTCGATATCGGCCATCACGATGTCGAGTCCGAAGAGCTCGCCCGCGAGTGCTGAGCCCACGGCCGCCCACGGCTCAGCGGACTCGGCCACGTCGGAGGCGGCCTGGGAGGTCGATGCGGTCTGGACGGTCTCGAGGCCGTGTTCATGAAGAAACCCGCGGACCTGGGCGAGCGCGTGGACGTAACTGCGCACACTCGTCACGTCCCCCAACGCCACACCCGGGCGAGCCAGTAGATGAAGATGGATCGGCAGGACGATCTCCTGAAGAATGACCAGGTCGTGGGCGAAGACCAGGCCATCGATGGTGGCCGACACCGTGCCTTCGAGCGCGTTCTCAATCGGCACCAGGCCGAGTTCCACGCTGGCGTCGGCCACGCCGGCCAGCAGATCCTCAATCGAGGCGTAGGCAACGGCATCGAGGTCGACGAGCGTCGTTACGGCCTCGTGGGAAAACGAGCCTTGGGGGCCGAGATAGCCCACGCGGTCCTGTGTCATGTCGGAATGATAGTTGTGCACTGATCAGGTCCCACGCGACGAGACGTTGGACTTCGTTTGAGGCCGTACGATAGCGAGGGACCAATCACGAAAGGGAGTGCAATGGGGCACCAGATGTTCGAGTACGACGCGGACCTCGCGGAGGCGGTTTTTGACTACTGTCGCGAGCGCCTTTCGATGTCACCCGTGCCACTCGACTACGGCAGTCAGTTGGATATTCCGGGTGACGCCATGGCCGGACTGATTCGACCCGAGGGCCGCAAGCCCGACGAGATACTCGAGTTCTTTAAAGAGACCCTCGCGCCCGCGGTCGTCTCGATCGACTCACCGGGCTTCTTGGCCTTCATTCCTAACGCGCCCACCAAGAGTTCGCTGCTCTTTGACATGGTGGTCGCCTGCTCGGGACTGAACGGCACCAGCTGGCTTGAGTCCAGTGGCGTCGTGGTCGCCGAGAATCAAGCCCTCTCGTTTCTCTCGGAGACCGCCGGTCTGCCCGAAGCGTCCGGCGGCGCCTTCGTGTCGGGCGGCTCGATTGGCAACCTCTCGAGTCTGACGGTGGGCCGTGACGTCGGTCGCGCCAAGCACCCCGAGCTCGATCCGCACAGTGTGCGCTTCGCCATTTCGAGCGACGCGCACTCCAGCGTCGGCAAGGCCCTGCACGTCCTGGACGTCGAGGCGCTGATCGTAGAGAGCGAGGATCACCGCTTCTCCCTCGCCGCCCTCGAAGCCGCGCTCAAAAACGACCCGCACCCCGAAACGGTGATCGGCATCGCCGCCACGGCGGGCACCACGAACGCTGGCATCGTCGATGACCTCGAAGGGCTCGGCCGCTACGCGCGCGAGCACGACCTGTGGTTTCACATCGACGGCGCCTACGGCGGCGCCGCCATCTTCTCAACGACCCACCGCCACCTCATGTCGGGCATTCGCCACGCCGACAGCTTCATCGTCGATCCCCACAAGTGGCTGTTCGCGCCGCTCGACTGTTGCGCGCTGATCTACCGAAATCCGACCGTGGCGCGCAAGGTCCTCGCCCAGCAGGCCAGCTACCTCGACGTGCTGCACGACAGCGACGACGAGAACTACGAGTGGAACCCCTCGGACTTTGGCATCCACCTCTCGCGGCGCGCACGAGGCCTGCCATTTTGGTTCTCGCTCGTTACCAACGGTTCGGCCGCGTACGAGTCCGCCGTCCAAGTTGCCATTGATTTGGCCCAACGCACGCAGCAACTCATCAACGAGAGCGACCACCTCGAGATGGTGCGCCCCTCGAACCTGTCGATCGTGCTCTTTCGCCGCAAGGGCTGGGACCCCGAGCGCTACAACCGCTGGAGCCAGGACCTCCTGCACCGCCAGATCGCCTTCGTCACGCCGACCAAGTGGGAGGGCGAGACCGTGGGGCGCATTGCCTTCCTGCACCCGAATACGACCGAAGAGATGGTTCGCGAGATCCTGGAGTCGATGCGCGACTAGATGGGCGGTGCGCTTGTCGTGAGTGGCGACGCACGCCGGCTCACCACGATGTTGCTCGCCACCAGTATCACCATCACGATGCCGGTGGCGAGTTCCGGTTCGGGGAGCGCACTGGTGGCGACGATGATCGCGACCGCCAGGGGCGGAGCGACGTCGCGCCAGGGACCCTTGGATTTGTACGGTCGGTGCACGAACCAGACCGACAACACATATAGCGCCACGGGCACCGTCTCCACGAATCCCGCCTGGAGGTTCGTCAGTTGGCTCGAACCACGCGCCTGGTAGATGGCGAGGCTGAGACCCGCGCCCGTCGCGGCCACGCTCGCAAACACCACGTAGTGGCCATACCCCCAACTGAAAGCTCCCGTGATGCTCCGCGAGAACCGCTCGCGAACACTCTCGGCGATCGCCTCGGACGGTAGTTCGAAGTAGATCCACCACATCGAAAAGACCGAGAGAAGACCACCAGCCACGACCGGCAGCAGATCGTGCAGGGACGCCCGTTCGGTGAGCGCGGTGCGCACGCCCAGTGATGCGGCGAGCAGCGCCTCGCCGAGCACGATGTTGGTAAAGAGCCCGAAGCGCTCGGCAATGTGGTGCGGATGCCAGGCCGTGCGACTGGCCGACTCGGCGTAGAGGGGCACGCCGAGCTCGCCGATCACCAGAGCGACGAAGAGTGGTGCGCGAGCGCTCAAGGGCACCGCGAGCGACACGGACCAGCCCACCTGCACCACCGCAACGCCCACGGCGTAGCGAATCGCAGCGCGCCGACCGCTTGGGTCCGAGAACGCCGCCCGAGTCCACAGCGCGACCATCGCGAGTCGCATCACCACGTACCCGAGCACCGTAAGTCCGAAGTCCCAGTGCAACATCGCTCGAGAGATGCCGGCCGCAAAGATGAGGACACCGGTCATCTGCACCAAGACGGCCAATCGATAGGGAATGTCGTCCACGTCGTACGCCGAGGCGAACCACGTGAAGTTCATCCACGCCCACCAGACGCCGAAGAACAGGAGGGGAAAGGTGATGAGCACGTGGCGCGCGTTCCCGTCGCGCAGACCCTCTTCGAACGCGGTGCTGGCCGCCGCGACGGCGACCACAAAAGTCAGGTCGAAGAACATCTCTAAGGGCGTGGAGGCGCGATTGGCTTCGTGGGGGTCGCGCGGCACCATGCGCAAATGGGTTCGACTCACGCGCCGACGCTACCCGCGACGTCGCTCAACGAGCGGCGCTCGATCGCTACCGATCGAGCAGGGGATCACTCGGGCGGCGCACGTCGAGTCCGAGCGCATCGTTCACCCGCCAGGCGATGCCACCCAATGCTTCGAGCACCACTCGGTTCGCCAGGTAGGCCGTGATCTCGGCGTGATCGTAGGGCGGCGCGACTTCGACGACGTCCATCCCCGCAACCGGCACCCTCATGGCGATGCGTCGCACCGCGTCCAGTAGTTGTCGACTCGACAGCCCGCCCGGCTCGGGCGTGCCCGTACCCGGCGCGGATCCTGGATCAACCACGTCCACGTCGATGGAGAGAAACACGGCATCGCAGTCGTCCATCGCTAGATCCAGGGCTTCGCTCAGCACGTCGTCCAGTCCGCGCGCGACGATCTCGCTCATCTCGAAGGACCGCATGTGTTGCTCGGCCATCCAATCCAGAGTCGCGGGTTCGGGCCAGTAGCCGCGCAGGCCGATCTGGATGAATCGATCACCCCGGCACGCGCCGGACTCGATGAGCCGACGCATCGGGGTGCCGTGACCGTAGAGAGATCCGAGCTGCGTGTCGCCGGTGTCGGCGTGGGCGTCGAAGTGGATCACGGACACCCGTCCGAAGCCGAGATGGTGGGCCACGCCCGTCACGTCGGGCAGGGCGATGGTGTGATCGCCGCCGAGAATGATCGGAATCACGTTGTGGCGCGCCACCATCGCGACGCGATCTTCGAGCAGGCCGAGCGATCGTTCCGTCTCGCCCGAGGGCATCTCGACATCGCCGAGGTCCACGACGCGCAGTTCCGTGAGCGGGTCCAGACCGAGGGCCAGTGAGGGTCGCATGCCGTCATGGGGCAGATAGTCGGTGATGCGGATCGCCTGGGGACCGAAGCGCGCGCCGGGTCGGTGCGACGTACCACCGTCAAAGGGCGCCCCGATGATGACCGCGGCCGCCTTCGACCACTCCTCGACGTCGTCGGGATCAACGGCGGGCACGCCGAGAAACGTCGCGTCGGGACCAAAGAGATTGCCGATTCGTGTCACGGGAGAACTTTACGAGGTGACGAACACGGTCGCGATCTCATGCTTCGGCGTCGTGGTTCACGACCGACCAGTTGGCGGGAAGGCTCAGCGGCGTCCAGTCGGACGGTGGGCGCCACTCTTCCCATCCGGTGGGCCAGGGATGCGCGCGAATCACCCGTTCGCCTTCTGCTCGAACCTCCACGGCCTGCTCGTCGCTCAAGATGCCCCGGCTCACGATCTCTGCCAGGTCGTCTTCGTCCTTCCAGTGCCAGGTTCCATCCGAATCGACGACCACGTCGAGCGCCCAATCTGTGGCGTCGATCGCCCGCTCGTTCACGATTGTCGGCGACTGAAGATTGATATACCAACCGAGCAGATTCCACTCGACATCCCAATACACCTCGACCGTGTGTCGATCCCCCGCACGGATGAATCGCAGGACATGAGTGGAGTTCCAGCGGTGATCGAATGGCGGTTGCGGCCCGATCCAGTAGTCAATGTACGAGCCCGTTCGCTCCACAGCCCGCTTCACGACTTTTCCTTCGCTGTCGGGCTGGCAGTAGAAGCCCAACCGGCCCTCCCACATTCCAACGTACCGATGAGGAAAACACCAACGCACTCGGTCGTCGTACAGGCTGCGAAGTAGCACCACCTCACCGACGTCCATCACTCGCGACGCTAACAGCGCTGGTGTGAGGGCCGACGGCGATGTCTAGCGAGTGATGCTGAGCGCGGTGCCATCGTTAAGCAGCTCGACCCACGTCTGGCCCGGCGTGAGTTTGATGGTCGCGCCCCTCGAAGTCTCGTACTGAATGATGTCCGCCTTCGAGGCGCCCCGCGACCACGTACCCACGATCTCCTTGCCACCGCTAAAGACCATGGCGGTACCCGAACCCTGGAGGTCGGCGTAGGAGTTCAGGGTCCCGATGCCGTTCACGTAGTTGACGTACATCACGATCACGTTCTTGGGCGACTCGCGCTGGCCGGTGCCCGTGACGTCGGCCTGGTCGAAGATCGTACGATCCCAGGACTGCGTAGTCGTATCCCACGTCCAGGTGACCGGGTAGATACTCGGAAAGGGCACCACGAAGCTCGTCACCGGGGAGCCAATCGCGGCGGTTCCCGACGCGCGGTAGTTAAAAAGAGCGGGCGGCGGGGTCGGCGTGCCCTTGAAGGCGAAGAGCGACGGGCCACTCGCAAAGAGGTTGTGAGGGGCCTCTAAGTCCGGGTCGCGGAACATGGCGGCTCCGGCCGCGTCCTCGTCAATGAGCTTTACCGGCGCGGCCTCGATCGAGTCGATCGCGTAGGGCGCGCCGCCCGAGAAGGCGAAGATGCCTCCGATCGGCCAGACGACCTGGGTATCGGTGGGCCGCACCGAACGCACCGGTCCGATCTTCGTGGGCGCGTGGGAGTTGAAGATGGCCGCCAGACGGGTAATGCCGCCGTTCACGATCTCCTCGTAGACGACGTCGGCTTCGCTGATGCCCCACTGGGGCAAAGCCTCCGGCGTGTTCTCGATCTTGACCGTGAGAGCCGGTCTCGTGAGCGACACGCCCGTTGGATCCAGCAGTCCCGTGAGGGGCGCGATCGGGCCCGTCGGCACGGTCGTCGTGGTGGTGGGAGGCGTCGTGCTGGTGGTGGTGGTCGCTCCCTTGGCGGAACGGTTGTGGGAGTAAAAGATGGCCCCCGCCGCGGCGATCACGATGACGGCCACGATGATCGGGACGATTTTGCGCATTTCGACAAACTTAGTAAGCGTCAACCTCGCTTCGAGGTCTCGTTTAACGAGTCTTTAGAGAACTTTTGCGATCTGGTGGTGTGCCAGATTGGTTACGGCGCTCACGTGAGCAGAATTCTCAACAATCGTCCACCCCGTGGACTCATAGAAACCCAGAGCGGTGTCGCGCGCATTCGCCCACAGTTGCTGCGCGCCGGTCGCGCGCAGCGAGTCTTCAGCCGCCGCCAGCAGTCGTGCGCCGTACCCGTGCCCCTGTTCGTCCGCGTCGACGGCCATGAAGCGCAACTGATAACTCGCGAGCTCCGGGCGCACAGGGGCGGCCACGGGGTAGAACGAGGCGCTGGCCACTACTCGCTCGCCGAGCAGTCCCGCGTAGTGGCGCGAGTCGGGGTCGTGGTCGCGCGGCTCCTCCACCGAGACGCTCGGATCGTTGTTGCGCAGCACGCGCCGGCGAAGTTCGTAGAGCCGTGAGGGCTCCACGCGCTCGACGTGGAACTCGTCGGCGACGTCCTTGACCATGGTGTACAACGTCACGCGAAGGTCTCTCTCCATTGCGAAGATCTCTCCCGTCTCGCGAAAACCCTCCTTGCGATAGAACGTGCGCGCCCGCGGAGCGGCGGCGGCCACGTGTAGGTAGACCTCGCGTGCTCCTTCGCCGCGCGCCCAGTCGATGACCGCTCTGACCAGCAGTGTTGCCGCTTTCGTTCCCCGCGAACTGCGCGTCACGTACATCCCGTAGATCCAGTGGGTCCCGGGCCGGTTGTCGTTGTAGCCGCCCGAGATCATGCCCACGACCGTGCCGTCACGTTCTGCAAGGAAATACACGAGCGTGGCGATCTTGGCGCGCCACTGGCGAGCCGTGAGGAGCTGCGTGTCCGACAGCGTCGATCCAAACGCCTCGGGTGAGTCGCTGAGCGCCTCCAGACGGATGGCGCGCAGTGCGGCCCAGTCGGCGCGCTCCACGCGTCGCACGCGATACGAGCTCTCAGCCATGAGCGTGCGACGAGGGGACCATTTTTCCAGTCTCTCATTCCTCCGAAACGGGGCTCCTAGGTTTCGTGTACCGGTGCCCGCTGCGGGAGACGGGCCGAGTAGATCGAGTATCCGTCGATTTGACGCACCAAAAGGGTGGCGATGACCGTGGCGGCGATCATCGGGATGCTGATGTTAAAGGCTCCGTGGACGAGTTCCAGGACGAGCACCAGCCCCGCCAGCGGCGCCTGCATGGCCGCACCAATCATCGCAGCAGCCCCCACGAGTGCGAACGCGCCCACGGGAGTTCCCGGCCACAGGTGCACCCACGCGGCGCCAAAGAACGCGCCGAACATGGCTCCGGTCGCGAGAAAGGGGGTGAACAACCCACCCGCCGCGCCGCTGCCCAGCGTGAGCGACGTGACGAGGGGCTTGAGCGCGAAGAGCGCGAAGAAGAGACCGATGCCACCCACGCCGAGAAACGCCTCGTGCGCCATGTCCTTGCCGTTGCCAAAGAGTTGGGGATACCAGATGCCGACCACGCCCACCAGCACGAAGGCCACGGGCATCTGCCACAAGATGTGCGGGCCCTTGGCGCGATGAAACGACACCCAGCCCACCAGTCGGACGTAGCCCACCGCGAGCAGACCAATGGCGACGCCGGCGAGCAGTGACCACACCAAAAGGGACGCGCTCAAGCGGTAGTTCGGTACGTCGACGTACGTGGCGTGGCTGGGCAGGTAGATCCATGACACGACCGTGGCAATGACCGACGTCGCCAGGGCCGGAAACACGACCGGCAGGACAAAACTGCCGTACAGAACCTCGGCGGTAAAGAGCGCGCCGCCCAAGGGGACGTTGTAGACCGCGGCCAGTCCCGCACCCCCGCCACAGGCCACGAGCAGGCGCTTTTGCGCGCTGGTCAGATGGAACCAGTGCGCAATCAGCGAGCCCGACGCGCCGCCCATCAACTTGGGCGCCGCCTCACGGCCGATCGACGCGCCGGCCCCGACGACGACTTCGGACACTAGTGAAGTGAGAAAACTGCGGCGCATCGAGAGCTCGCCGTCGCCCGTCCAGACTGCTTCGTCGATCTCCGAGTGCTCCTTCTGGAGGTACCGACGGATCAGGTACCACGAGACCGCCCCGATCACGCCGGCCACCAGTAGCGAGACCACGCGATGGGCGTCTGAGGCGTGGGCGACCGAGGCTTGGTAGCTGCCCGAGTGGTAGTCGAAGGCAACACGTTCGGCCAGGCTGAGGACCCACATGAGCAGGTCACCGAAGAGCCCCGCCGCTATCCCCGTCAGTACGACCGCCAACCAGAATTTGGGCGTGAGTCGGGTATCACCGTCGTGGGCGACGTTGGGTTGCTCCATCGCCCCGCGACCCGAGGGGACGCGGTGCTTGATGAGCGGCGGGGGTATGCGCTGGCGCTCACTCTCGCGCTTGGACCTCGACACGGTTCGAGCATCGCACGTTTCGCCGTCGGCGAATATCGACAATCTCGCTAGATCAAGTGGTTAGCGATCGGTGAGATTGAGTGGGCCTTCGCCGAAGTCCGGCTCGGACGACGTGGCGAGACGGGGCCACAACGTACGCCAGGGAACCTGGGCGCGGCCCACGAGGGCACGCGCGAGTGGCGTACGCGCGCACAGCGCACTGAAGAGCCAGCCCGCGAAGTACGTGATGACCAGAGCCCCGAACGCGAGGAAGCCCCAGGGGACTCGCTGGTACAGGTGAAAGTGCTTGGCCCACGCGATTTCAACGATGATCCAGACGATCTGGGACACGTAGATGCCGTACGCCGCCTCGGATCCCGAGGCGGTAATCGCTCGCGTGCGCGCACTGCGATTGGGACTCACGAGATACACCCCGAGGAGGTAGACGCACAGGATCGCCGCGACGTCGTAGGGGATCACCAGCGCGGCAAAGGGGTTCCCCCCGGGTACCAGCACCCCGGATATGGACGTGCCGTGCTTTGACGCGTAGTCCACGATGAGCGGGACGGCCGCGCACACAACGGTCCCGATCAGAATCGCCTTCTTATGGCGCAGCACCCAGTCGTGAAACCTCTCAAGGTAGAACGCGCACACCACGCCACCCAGAAGATAGAGCGGGTAGGAGAACACCAGGCGCGTCTCAATCTTGGAGGGCATGATGAAGCCGAACCAGTTGCGTCGTATGGCGATGGGAAAGACGATCTGCCACAACAGTGCCCCGATCACTACGGGTATCCGAGAGCGCGGATAGCGCTGGAGGTACCAAAAGATCATGGGAAAGAGAAGGTAGAACTCGAGCAAGACCAACAAGAAGTACAGGTGGTAGTAGCCCGTGGCGAAGTTGAACAGGAAGTCGTGCAGTCCGAGGTGACTAAAGATCGCGGAGCCCGGAATCTTCAGGTAGGGAAAGGTCGAGGTGTCCTGGGCGGCCGCGAGGGGAAAGTAGATCACGCTCCACACGATGTAGACGAGACCCACCGACATGAAACGACGCTTCCAATACGGAGCCAACTTGACGCTGGTGGCGTTGCGATAGCTATAGGCGAGCATGCACGCCGAGACGAAGAGAAAGGCGTCTCGGGAGAAGTGCGTCACCGTGAGCAAACTGGCCGCCACAAAACTCGTCGAGAGCGGCGAGAAGTAGATCAGCGCGTGCGTCGAGATGACGGCCGTCTGTTTGATCGGACGCATGGCGTCCACGTGATCGAGGCGCTGGCGAGTCCCCGTGGACGCCTCGACGTTCTCGCTCACCGCCACCATCTTCCCATCGAACTACAGACGTTCTTCGTAGATGACGGTGACGTCGCCGCGGCGCAGGGTCGCGTTCTGGATTTTGCCGGTCGCGTGGGCGGGCAACGCCGCCACCACGCTCACGCTCGTCGGCCGACGCGTCGCCGAGAGACGTTCGCTCGCCGTGTCGCGCACACGAGCCACCAGCGACGCGAAGTCACCCGCCGGTAGGTCAGAGCGCGGTTGCACGAACGCAACGGGGACCTGGCCAAACACCTCGTCTTCGCGCGCGACCACGGCCACGCGAACGACGCCATCGACGCTCGCCAAAATCTCTTCGATTTCGAGTGGGTAGATCTTCTCGCCACCTCGATTGATGACGTCGTCGTCGCGCCCCATGATGAAGAGGTAGCCGTCGTCATCGAAGTAGCCGAGGTCCCCGGTGCGCAGCCACCCGTCCCCATCAAATCGACCCTCGTAGCCCGGGCTTTCGTACCGAGTAATGACGGTGGGACCCTTGATCTCGATTGGACCGACATCGGAACCCTCAGCCAGTACCCGTACCTGCACGCCGGCGGGTCGACCGACCGAACCGGCCTTGCGGACCTCATCGATCGGCGAGACACAGATCTGACTCGCCGCTTCGGTCATGCCGTAGGACTGCACGATCGGCACACCGACGTCCGCCTCGAAGCGTTCGAAGAGTGAGGGCGCCAGTGGCGCGGAGGCGGAGCGAATGAAACGAATTCGAGGGGAAGGTGACTCACCCCCATCGACCGTGGCGAGTCGCGAGATGATCGCCGGAACGGCGTTGATCCACGTGACGTCAAGTTCGTTGACGAGCTTCCAGAACCCGGTCCGGTGGAATCGCTCGTCGAGCACGAGGGACGCTCCCGCGACGAGAGTGGCCAGGAGGCCCACCACCTCGGCGTTGACGTGCCACAGCGGCAAGGGATTGAAGCCCCGGTCCGAGGCAGAGAACCGGTGGTGATGCGCGATCAACTGGGCTGTCGCCAAGAGCTGCTCGACGCCGAGGGCCATTACTTTTGGTGCACCGGTCGTTCCCGATGACGACAAGAGGAGCCCGCCGAGAGCGGGATGGTCTTCGTCTAGCACGCTCGCCAGGAGAAGCATGGGCGAGTTCATCTCGATCCACCTGGTGGAGATGTTCACGGGGTGCGGCTGATCGCTCACGACGAACGTCACACCTAATCTGCTCGCGCGCGCGCCCGAGGAAGCGAGGGCTGCCGGTGTGGGGTCGAGGGGGGCCGCCCACGCGCCCACGGAGATCACCGCGAGGTACCACTCCGCGAACGTCAACGGATCGGCGATCACGAGCCCAACGCGCTCGCCCGAACTCAGTCCCCACGAACGCAACGCGCGGCGGTGGTGATCGATCCGCTCGCTCAACTCGTCATACGACACGACGCGTGTCGAGCGTGCGTCGAGTAGGTACGGCGCATCCGCGCGCTCGTGCGACCGAGAGCGAACGAGGGCGAGGAGAGGGTCTGTCGAAGTGGGGGGCTCCATCGACCCGCCGCTTAGTACATCATGCGCGGGTCGGCGTAATGCTTGAACTCGAGCAGATTCGAGGACGGATCGCACACGACAAAGGTTTGGTGCACTTCGACGCGGCCCTCAAAGCGAAGGCTGACGTCGGCGAAGAACGGCACATCTCGCTGCTGACAGAGCTGGTAGAGCGCGTCGAAGTCACCCTGCTCGCGAAAGGTCACCCCAAAGTGGCGCGGATACATGGGAAGTTCATTCATGGGCACCCGCTCGGCCGACGCCTCACTGAGGTGACAGACCAACTGGTCTCCGAAAAAGTCGAACGTTACGCGGTCGTCGTAGCGGCGCGCGAGTTTGCAGCCCAGCTTGGTGACGTAGAACTCAACCGTCTCGTCGAGGTCGTAGGCCGGGATGGCGAGGTGAAAAACATCGCGACTCTCTCTCATGGTTAGAAGTCGTCGCGCGAGCCAGGTTCAAAATCGAGAAGCGTCTCACTGCGAAGGCCGAGGCGAATGGTCTCAAGAGGGATGACGTCAGCGATCGCGATGTTGCCGAGGTTAACGTCGGGGCCGATGCGTCGTACGAAGTACGTCTGGAGTTCGGTCGATGGCGCCTCGAAGAGGAGTTTGCCGTAGTCGATCTTGGCGGACAGGATCTCCTCGATCAGTCCGTACCGCAGTTCGCCGTTCGAGCGACAGATACCGCCCTTGCCGCCTTCGCGAGTCTCCAGGGTCACCAGAACCGCACCCGCTTCAATGTCCGCGTTGATGTAGCTGACCCATTTATTGGGCGCCATCAGGTCAGACGCCTCCTGGTCCTTGGACCCCACCTCGGAGATCACGAAGAAGTCGTCCGAGAGACGCTTGACGTAGTCCGCCTTGTCGTCGTTGGTGATGTCGATCGTGCCGTTGGACACCTCAACGAAGCTGGACCCGTACTCGACGCACAGTTCGCGGAACTCCTCGAAACGGTGCTGTTGTACGTATTTTTCGAAGAGCGTGCCCCCCAAATAGAAATCGACGCCCGCGTTCTTCAAAATGTCGAGCTTGGCGCGAAAGTTCGTCGTCACCACGGACGTCCCCCACCCGAATTTGACGAAGTCGATGTGCGCGGCGTGGCTGTCAATGAGGTCTTCGAACTGGCGGGTGGGCAGACCCTTGTCGATGATCATCGTGAGGCCACTGGTGCGGGGCTTGGAGCTTCTCTGAGGCAAGGTCAATGTCACGACAGTTATCGTAACGATGTCTTTGCCATTTCTTTAAAGAAGTACCTAAGATTGACGTGTGATCTTCTCAGGAATTGCTTCGATATTCCTGTGAATACTTTCTCTTCCCTGGTGAGATGCGGTGGCGAGTCGTGCCTCGTCGCGACAGGGACACATTGAGTGGCTTACTAGCCTGGCCGTCATGACATCACCCCCGCCCAACGCTCGGGTCACGCTGGTGCGCCACGGTCAAAGTACGTGGAACGAGCGCGGCCTCATCCAGGGCCAAAACGACGACGCGGTGCTCACGACCCAGGGCGAGCGCGAAGCCCTTTTTGTCGCAGAAACCTTGAAATCGGTGGGATTTACTCACATCATCTCGAGCGACCTTCGACGTGCCCGCGAAACCGCGGCGATCATCGCCACCGTGCTCGAGCTCGAGGTGAGCGAAGACTCTCGACTTCGCGAGCGGTGTTTCGGCTCACTCGAGAGCCAACCCCTGAGGTTGCTCGACCCCGCGAGCAGCGGTATCACCAACGGTGTGCTTCTGGACCCCGATGCTCGGACCGAGGGCGGCGAGTCGTTTCGCGACCTCGTCAACCGGGCGGGATCCTTCCTCGACGACACCCTGGACTTATGGGCGGACTCGCGGCTCCTCGTAGCGACCCACGGCGGCACCATTCGTGCACTGCACGCGTACGTCCAGGACTCGCCTCTGGAGGGTCTTTCCATGGTGGGGGTTGGCAACTGCAGCGTGTGGGACCTCATTCCGGTTCCGACGCCGGGTGCCTAGGGACCCCACTGCGCGAGCGCCGTCGCGAGTAAAACCCTAGTTTTTACTCAGTGAGTTGGCCCCACGCAGAGATGCACGTTGATGAGTCATTGGTGCGAGATATCTTGCGCGCTCAATTTCCCGACATCGCCGAGCACGAGTGTTGGCATATCGGTGAGGGATTCGACAACTTCCTGTGGCGACTGGGCGACGACCTCGTGGTGCGATTACCGCGGCGCGTGGCGGCGGTCGTGCCAATCGAGAACGAAATCGCGTGGCTCAATCCTCTCGCCTCGCGCCTCAGCCTGCGAACGCCCGCTCCCTTGCGGGAGGGAACTCCGAGCGAGCGATTCCCCTGGCCCTGGCTGGTCGGGCACTGGATCGACGGCGAACCGGGCGACGAGACCGACTTTGTCGCCGGCGACGCCGTCGCACGCACGATGGCCACCTTCCTGGGAGAACTCCACAGTGACGCGCCGAGCGACGCCCCGATGAACCCGTGGCGCAGCGTCTCGCTCACTCAGCGCAGCGTCGATGTCGAACGACGAATCTGGGAACTCGGGGGCGAAGTCAACATTGACGACACGCTCCAACTGTGGCGGCGCGCCTGCGCCGCAGCACCGTGGCCACTCGCTCCTCGCTGGTTGCACGGTGATTTTCACCCGGGCAACATGATCTTTCACGAGTCGGATCTCGCGGGGGTCGTCGATTTCGGGGACCTGTGCGCCGGTGACCCCGCCACCGATCTCGCGGGCGGCTTACTCACCTTGCCTTTCGAGTGCCTCGAGACGTTCTTTTCGTCTTACGGAACCCTGGATACGGCGGCTCGGTGGCGCACGATCGGCTGGGCGACGAACTTTGGCCTCATCATGGTGTCGCTCGGCCTCACCGAGCGGGCGAGCTACTTAGAAGTTGGCCGGCGCGCCCTCGCGAACGCCACCGCGCTCGCGGCCACTCTCTAGTTCGTCGCGAGCGCTGATACACCGAAGGGCTACTTTGCCGGAGGGAAGGAGAACGGTGGTGACGTCGCAGGTTTACCTCGAGCAGGGCAAGACCGCGGTGTTCGCCGTTTCGCTGGACTGGCCCGGTTGGTGTCGTCGAGCGAGAACCGCCGACCTCGCCCTCGAGGCCCTCGACGACTATCGGGACCGCTACGCCAAGATCCCCTCGATCATCTTCAACCCTGGGGACCTGCACGTGGTGGCGACGCTGACGGGCAATGCGACCACCGACTTTGGTGCGCCCGATGCCCGGGGACCCTTTGACGTCCCCGCGCTCTCCCCCAAGGAACTCGCCCGACAGATCGGGCTCCTGCAGGACTGCTGGAACTACTTCGACGACGTGGTCGACCACGCACCCCCCACCCTGCGTCGCGGCCCTCGAGGCGGCGGACGCGACCGCGACGCCGTCGTCGATCACGTGCGCGAGGC
>JBARLO010000028.1:0-13019 GCA_049801955.1 Acidimicrobiales bacterium | reverse complement strand
AGCTGCGAGAGCGTCCCGCCCGCGCTCGACGCGAGCACACTTTGCGCGAAGCGGACACGCGGCACTCACGCGGATTTGAGCGCAGCTCTGCGCCTCGCCGTGACACCGCACGTTCCGATGCGCCGCGCGTCGAGCGTTCGGCCGGCCGCGGGCGTGAAGCGGTCGTGAGTTTCTTTAACGACTCAAAGGGCTTCGGCTTCGCGAGCGACGAAAAGGGCGACGACCTCTTCATCCACTTCTCGAATATTCAAGGTGACGGTTTTCGCACGTTGAGTCAAGGTCAGACCATTACGTTTGAAGAGGCGAGTGGACCCAAGGGTCGCGAAGCGCGCAACGTGCGCGTGGTGGGTGGAAGTCGTCGCCGCTAAGGTTTTCGACCATGGCAGACAAACCACTGGTTGACCCTCATCTCGGCGCGCCGCCCGACGACCTCGTCATCGACGACATCATCGTCGGCGACGGGGCGGAAGCGCTAGCTGGCAAGCACGTCGTGGTGCACTACGTCGGCGTCGGCGCGACGAGTGGAAACGAGTTTGACTCGTCGTGGAACCGCGAGGATCCCTTCGACTTCGATCTTGGTGCGAGCCAAGTGATCCAGGGTTGGGATCGTGGCGTCGAAGGAATGCGCGTGGGCGGTCGTCGCCGTCTGGTCATTCCCGCACACCTAGCCTACGGCGAGCGCGGCGCAGGTGGGGTCATTGGTCCCAACGAGACCTTGATCTTCGTCGTCGACTTACTCGACGTTCGCTAAAACGTCGGCGCGCGCAACTCGTCGACGGCCAACATGCGCTGGTAGTCGCCATAGCGCTCGGCACAGATCTCGGCGACAAGTCGCAGTCGATCATTGGGATTGCTCAGACTGAGGACTTTGAATTGATCCAGGATCGGCATGGGCGTGAGAGCGCACAACTGCCAGTTGCGCACACGATCGTCGTCGTCCATGGCCACATTTCGTTGCAGACATTCGTCCGCGAACATCTCACTCTGCAGTGATCGCAGCGCCCGCACGGCCGACTCCGTCGACTTGAGCAGTCCCGGATCGATGGCCACGCTGTCACAGCAACGCTCTCCCACCACGGCCCGTGGATAGGGATCATCGCTCAGCCACTCGACCACTTCGAAACACTCGACGCCCTCTGCGACGACGAGGGTCTGACCATTCGAGAGGCGGTGGGTGCCCAGAATCTCCAACAGCGAACCAACGAACGTGCGCTGCTCTCCACCACCGACGTCCGAACCTCGCTCAATGAGGCACGTTCCGAATCGACGTTCGGACTCGACGTCCTCTAAGAGTCGGTGATAGCGCGGTTCAAAGACGCACAGTCCCACGGTCTGATGCGGATATACCACCATCCCCAATGGGAACATCGCGATCGTGCCGCTCATCACTCCCCCACCCTACGGGTGAACTTTACTCTCGCAACCTACGACGAAGTGAGCGTTGTGGCGAAGGCGCGCAGGGCGCGACCGCGATGGCTGATGGCATTTTTCTCATCGGCCCCGAGTTGCGCCAGCGAGCGTTCGCAGTTCGTCGGCGCAAAGATCGCGTCGTACCCAAAACCGCCCCCGCCAATCGGTGAGGTGAGAATGCGCCCGTCGAGAACACCGTCGACCCACCAGGCCGTGTCGTCGGGCAACGTGAGCGCGATCACCGAGCGAAAGTGGGCGCCGCGTTGCGACGAGTCAACGCCCTCGAGTTCGTGTAGAACCTTTTGCACGTTGTCTTCGAAACTCGCGTGTTCGCCGGCGTAGCGCGCGCTGTAGACCCCGGGTCGACCGTCGAGCGCGTCGATGAAGAGCCCGGTGTCGTCGGCGATCGCCGCCAGACCCGTCGCTAAAGTCAACGCGCGCGCTTTGAGCAGCGAGTTGCCTTCCAGGGTCGCCTCCGTCTCCTCGACGTCATCCACATCGCTGGGGCGAGGGAGAAGACCAATTCCGAGGGGCTCGAGAACCTGGCGCATCTCGCGAGCTTTGTGTTCGTTCGCCGTGGCCAGCACGAACGTCGCCATCAGCGCGGCGCGGGCGGGGTCGCGAGGAGCGCTCGCTGGGCGTCGTGAATCCGCCCGATGCCGAGTGCGGCGAGATCCAAGAGTGCGCCCAGTTCGGCGCGGTCAAAGGGTTCGTGCTCGGCCGTGCCCTGAACCTCGACGAATCGGCCCGAACCAGTCATCACCACGTTCATGTCGGTGTCGGCGCGCACGTCTTCTTCGTAGGGCAGATCCAGCATGGGCACGCCGCCGACGATCCCTACTGAGACCGCGGCCACCAAGTCGGTGAGCGCGTGATTGGTGACGGTACCGGCCATGACGAGACGGGTGATCGCGTCGTGCAGGGCAACGTACCCTCCACAGATCGCCGCCGTGCGCGTCCCCCCGTCAGCTTGCAAAACGTCACAGTCGACCAGAATCTGCACGTCCGGCAGTAGCTCCAGTCGCGTGACGGCGCGCAGTGAACGACCGATCAGGCGCTGAATCTCTTGAGTGCGACCCGACTGCTTGCCCTTGGCGGCTTCGCGCGTCGCGCGCTCGGGCGACGAACCGGGGAGCATGGAGTACTCCGCGCTCACCCAACCCTGTCCTTTGCCCTTGAGCCAGCGAGGAATGTCGGTGTCGACCGAGGCGGTGCACAGAACGCGGGTGCGCCCGAAGCTCACCAGAACCGAACCGGCCGCCATGTCGGTGAAGTCTCTCTCGAATGTCAGGGGTCGGGCCTCGTCGAGCGCGCGGCCATCAGCACGTTGTTGGGGCATCGTTCTCCTCGTCTTGTACGCTCGGTGCCGTTCCACGGTAGTGGAAATCGAGCGCGCTTTAGAAGTAGATGGTCGACTTCGCTCGCTCGACCACGTCGTCGAGATCGTCGCTCCACGCCCCCGTCGAGAGATACTTCCACCCGTCGTCGGCCATGATGACCACGATGGCGGCGTCCTCGTCGGAGGGAATGGCGGCCGCGCACTTGATCGCCCCGGCCATGGCCGCCCCGGACGAGATCCCGACAAAGAGTCCGAGTTCGCTCAGGCGCCGCGTCCACTCCACCGACTCGCGAGGTCGCACGATAACTTTGCGATCGAGGAGCTCTTCGCCGTGATTGTCGGTGAAGATCGGTGGCACGTACCCATCGTCGAGACTGCGCAGCCCGTCCACGATTTCACCGCTGGGCGGCTCCACCGCCCAGATCTGAACCGCGGGCCGGTGTTCCTTGAGGTAGCGACCCACGCCCATGAGCGTGCCCGAGGTACCGAGTCCGGCGACGAAGTGCGTGATCTCGGGAACGTCCGCCAAAATCTCGGGGCCCGTCGAGTGATAGTGCGCGAGGGGATTAGCCGGGTTGGCGTACTGGTACAAGAAGACCCAGTCGGGATTCGCAGCCGCGAGGGACTGCGCCAGTCGAACCGCGCCGTTCGACCCCTCGCCACCCGGCGAGTCGATGATCTCAGCGCCAAAGACCTCGAGCAGCTGGCGACGTTCGGGCGACACATTGGTCGGCAGCACCACCTTGAGGTGATAACCACGGAGCCGACACACCAGAGCGAGCGCAATGCCCGTATTGCCCGAGGACGGCTCGATCAGGATCTGGCCGGAGCGACCGGGAATCAAACGAGCGTCGCGCTCCGCCGCTTCCACCAAGGACAGAGCGACGCGGTCCTTGATCGAACCAGCCGGATTGCGGCCCTCGAGTTTGGCCCAGATCGCGACGCGGGGATTGGGAGAGAGAGCACTGACGTCAAGGACCGGCGTCGAACCGATGAGATCGAGAACTGACGCGTAGCGCGTCACTACCAGGCGCCACCAGCGACCGCGGGCAGCAACGTGATCTCGTCGTCGTTCTCAACCGACGCTTGCACGCCGCCGATGTAGCGCACGTCATCGTCGTTGACGTACACGTTGAGGAAACGGTGCAGAGATCCGTCTTCGTTCAGGATCTGGCTCTTAATCTCGGGATAGAGGTTGGTCAGTCGCAAGAACACCTCGCCGACCGTGTCGCCCTCCACGGCGATCACGCTCTCGCCGCCCATGGCGGGACGAAGCACGGTAGGTATTCGCAGTACAGCCGACATAGCGCCCACTTTCGACTTTTCGATGTATATATGACCTGCTAAGTCAACAATAGCGGGTGGGCGTGGCGTCGTGTCCAAAAAGGATCCATTCCCACCAGGCCGCAAAGATTTAGTCGTTCGTGACGTCGAGGACCTCGATGGCCACCTCACCGCTCACGATGCGATAGCTCATGACCTCGGCGGGAGAGGAGACGAGCGAGATCAAAACGTAGTGCCAGGACGGGTCCGGCGCCTGGGACACGTCGGTCGGGCTCGGGTACGCCTCGCTGTGGGTGTGGGAGTGAAAGACGCCGATCACCTCGAGCCCCTCGGCGTCGGCGCGCCGCGCGGCACCCAAGACCACTGCGGGGTCGATCTCGTAGACCTTGGCTGAGTCGGCGACATTCGGGCTCGCGATCACGCCGTGCACCAGCCCCTCCAGCGTGCCCACCAGCAGCCCGCAGCCCTCATTGGGCAGCGCGCGTATGCAGGTGGCGACCATCGCGTCGCGCTGGTCCACGCTCATCGTCAGCACCAAACCACCCTAACGAGTTCGGGTTGTGTGCGGTCACGTCACTACGCTGGCCACGTGGCTCGGGCTAAGCAGATGCAGCAACGTCGCGCGAAAAGTCGCGAAGACGGCGTGGGCGACCGCGTGGTTGCCTCGAATCGTCGCGCCCGCCACGACTACGAGATCCTCGACTCAATCGAGTGCGGCATCGTGCTCGTGGGTTCGGAGGTCAAGTCCCTTCGTGAGGGGCGCGCCCAGATCGCCGAGGCGTACGCCCGCGTCGATAACGACGAACTCTGGCTGTTTCAGATGCACATCCCACCCTGGGTCTACGCGGTGGGCTTTGGGAGTCACGACCCGGATCGCAAGCGCAAGCTCCTCGTGCACCGCTTTGAGCTGGAGCGTCTGCAAAAAGAAGCGGCCACTCAGTCACTGACCATCGTGCCGCTGAAGTTGTACTTCAAAGATGGTCGGGCCAAGGTCGAACTGGCCCTGGCGAGAGGACGCCAGAAGCAAGACCGCCGACAGGCCATCGCTAAACGCGACGCCGATCGCGACATGGCCCGTGCCGCACGCCAGCGCGAGAAGTACGCCCAGGGCTAAGTACCTCACGTCGCCACTACCGGTAGGCTTTATGGGCGGTCAGAACGATCGTGCGGTACCCACTGGGGGTGAATTGATTCGACGTGAGTCGTCTCGGTGAAAGAAGCGAGCCGTGGTCTCCGGAACCACGTTAAAGAGCCGGAAACACAAAATAAACGCCAAGCCTCAGCTTGCGTTTGCTGCTTAGGTAGCAACATCCGCCTAGACCCTGCCTTACGGTTTAGATAACGGGTGTCATAAAAGTAGGGCTTACCCGTGAGGTTCGTTGGTGATCTCGCGGGGACACTTCAGCCATCTACGGAACGCCACCGGCGCTGACACTGGTGACGCTCCCGACAATCAACTGCCAGCTGCGCTCGGAGAATGTTCACTCAGAAACTGACGGACGGGGGTTCGTTACCCCCCACCTCCACCAGGCGGTCACGCGCGCCGGTCCCTTCGGATCGGCGCGCGTTCTGCATTCGTGCCTACGTCTTACTGAGGGCCCTCACGAAGTCGGCGGGGTCGTCGACGGTGACAAAGAATCGACGTCCTCGCGTGAGCATCAGTTCTAGGGCGTCACCCCGTCGAGTCGACAGCGCAGCGCGCCGGAGCAGACGCAAGCTCCCCCGATATCCAAAGCCACCCATCTGAGTAAATGAAAGTTGGCGGACCTGAGCGGACTCGATCTCGAACGGTTCGAAGACCTGACGAATATGTCCGCCCGGGCCGTACGCGACGACGAGGGACCGCCCCGACTCGACCTGCACAACGCGCACGACCACGCGCAGAAACACCGTGATCGCGAACAGTTGAACGGCGAAGGCGCACAGCACGAGGACGATCGCCACGAGAGGAACGTTCGAACCGCTCTCCAGAAAGATGGTGGCCAAGACCACGTAGAGAAACGAGATGCCGCCAATGACGGCCGAGATCCACGACGAGTGAAGTTGTTGCTCCAGAACCACCGACCCCTCATCCATCGTTACAACCTACGACTTGACTCCGATCTCACGGGCCAGCGGCGCGCGGGCGATCACGACGTCGCCACGCCGTTCGATGGTCCAACCCAGTCGCTTCTCCACATCAAACGCCGCGAGCCCGTCTCGCAGCACCGCACCGGCCAGTTCGCCCTTGATCGCCTTGGCGTCGTGACCGACCGCACGCGACTCGTCAGCCGCCATGAAGCGTACAGTGACGACACGACGCTGTTGCTCCACACTCGTCCAGTCAATGCTCGCCGCGTGTTCGTGAGGAAGAAAGTTGACGATGGCCGCTCGCGTCGTCGCCTCGAGGAGCACGGGCGTGACGTGGGGCCGCCAGTACCGGGCGAGCACGCCCACGCCCGCCAGACCCGCGTTCATCCTCAATCGGTACTCGGCAACCGGATCCTCACCGGCCACGAGTCCGTAGAGGCCTGAGGGAACCAGTATCCGACGACGCTGTGAGGAAGTGAGCGTCCCGGGGTTCAGGTAGTTCCACACGATCCCTTGGTACCTGCGCCACGCAGGAAGTAGCGGTGCGGTGCCCTCGACCAACGCCTGCGCGGCCAGCACGGTGCGATCCAGCAGGGGTCCTCGAGCGCCAAACGTGGCCTCGCGTTCGGACAACGTCGCGCGCCCTAAGAAGGATCTCAGAGCAGCTGTGACCTCGAGGCGCGCTGTAGTAAGCACGTCGTCAAATCGACCATGTCCCGGGCGTCGACGGCCGCCCTCGGCCTTGCCCTGTGACGGCGGAACCAACACAAAGAGGCGCGAGGACATCGCGCCAGAGTAGTGCTCAGGCCGCGCTCAATATATCTTTCGTCACACCAAAGGAACGAAGAAAGTTTCGAACTCTCACCACCTGGTCTTCGGTAAGTTCGCGCGTGCGAGTCGAACCGAACGAGACAGTTTCGCTGTCGACCGTCACAGCCCAGTTACCGCGATGAGTCTCGTGGACTTCGCCGAAACGGGCCAGCAGAGAACAGACGTCATGCCATTGAATGTTGTGGTTCAACGGGTGACAGAACAGTTTCTGAGCGGTGACACGGTGGTGATGATCTAACTTGATCGACATACTCAGCCCCCTTAACGGGTCTAGGTTTTTTTGTCCCTCCACCAGCACTATCCACCTTTTAGGTCGGGCTGTCAAGGTTCGCCACGATCTCCACGTGTTCGGTCATCGGAAAGAGGTCAAATACTCGCAGGTCACTTAGGACAAACCCGTGACCTAAGAAGTTTTTAAGGTCGCGCGCGAATGTTGCCGCATCGCACGATACGTAGACCACCTGTTGGGGTCGTCGCGCGGCGAGTGCGTCGACGACGCCTCGGGCGAGACCCTGGCGCGGCGGGTCAACGACCACCACCGAGCCCTCGCGCACGGTGTCATTCACCGAACGTGGCGTCACCGACCACTCGCGCACTTTGATTTGGCGAAGACCCGTGGCGTTCTCTCGCGCGTCGCGCACCGCGTAGGGCGATGACTCCACGGCAGTCAGGCGACCGCGTTCGCTCACGCGCCGGGCGAGAGGAACGCTAAAGAGGCCGACGCCGCTGTACAGATCGACCACGTCATCGCCACTATCGAGTCGCACGAGCTCCATGACGGCGTCGCTCAGAATCGTGGGCGCGTCGCGATGCGACTGCCAAAACGACCGCGGTCCCACTCGGTAGACGTGCCCACCCACGCCCACCCGCGAGTGCGTCGAGGGATCGAGTGAGGCACCGCTGAGCGCCCGGACTTCGACACTCGCGTACGCGTCGCGGCCGGTGCGCGTGACGGCAAAGGGTTCGCCGTCACCAATCGCTCGCAGCTCGACTTCCTCGACGCCGCGCCACGCGTGAGAAAAAGCCTCGTTGAACGCGGGCTGCGCCACCCAGCATGTCTGAATGGGCACCAGATCATTCGAACGTGCCTGACGTAGTGAGAGCCGTCCGTGCTCGTCGACCGCGCAGCGAAGTCGCGTGCGCGTGGCTTCGCCCAACGAAAGGGCGGCGATCTGCCCGTCCCACTCCACCCCTGCGATTCTGCGTAAATGTTCGCCGACGAGTGCAGTCTTCCACTGGCTCTGGGCGTGCGCGTCCGCGTGTTGAAGATCACAGCCGCCACAACCAGACGGGTGGGCGTAGGGACACGGCGGCGACACACGATCAGGACTGGACTCGAGAATCTCGATCGCCTCGCCCCGGTAGAACTTGGTGGTCACTTCAGTCACCTGTGCGCGCACGAGCTCCCCGACGAGAGAGTTCCGCACGAAGCTGACGCGGCCATCTTCTGCGCGACCGACCCCTCCCCCCGTGGCGGGTCGCTCGATGCGAATCGTTAAAAGGTGGTTCTCGGAGGACACCAGCTAGCCAGCGCGACTCAAGAACAGGTCAACGA
Organism: Acidimicrobiales bacterium; assembly: GCA_049801955.1. Classification (GTDB taxonomy): domain Bacteria; phylum Actinomycetota; class Acidimicrobiia; order Acidimicrobiales; family RAAP-2; genus RAAP-2. The sequence goes on along the minus strand of JBARLO010000028.1, from coordinate 4,530 downwards.
GTTCCTGAGCTCGCACTCGTGCGGCGGGCGTCTCCTTGGCCGTGCGGGCGATGAAGGCGTCCGCGTCGATGCCGAAATCACGCACGTCGTCGTCATCGGCCGACAGCCAGTCCTTCAGTTGCACGTCATCTACTTCGGGATGAAACTGCACCCCGAGATGAGGACCCACGACAAAGGCCTGAACCGCGCGAGGGGTGCTCGCCCAGATCTCGGCCGTGTCCGGCAAGAGGCACTCGTCGAAATGGAACTCCAACCAGGGACCGCTCGAAAGCGCCACACCCTCTCGCACGTCAATCTCGAACCAACCGAGCTCCTGGTGCGCCGCTCGACGCACGGTACCGCCGAAGTAATGACACAGAGCCTGCGCGCCAAAGCAGATACCCAGGATCGGAATACCCCGATCGTCGGCCTCGGCCATGAGGGCGAGTTCGTGGCGGAACCACGTCGACTCGTGCTCGTCATAGACCGCCCACTTCGAACCCAGAACGATCAGCGCGTCGTATCCCTCGGGCGACGGGGCGCTCGCCGAGTCATCGATCATGGCGAGGTCCACGCCGTAGCCGCGCGCCACAAACGCCTCACCGACCAGGCCCGGATGATCTTCCGCGTGATGACGCAGTGCAAGAGCACGTTTCATAGTCACTTCGACTCTAATGAACGAAGTGCGATCTAGGTGCTGGGCAGCGACCAGCCCAGTCCGAGCGCAATCTCCTTGCACGTTGGACAGAGCGGGTATTTCGCCGGGTCTCTTCCCGGTACCCAGACCTTGCCGCATAACGACATCACGGGCGTCGCGTTGACCATTCCGTCCACGACGGAGTTACCCAAGGCCACAAACTCCCCGTCCTTGGGGGTGTAGCCCTCGAGGACCAAGTGAGTGAAACGTTCGCGGTCGCCCTCGTCAGTTTCGACGGTCGACTCCACAACAACGTCGGGTTGCGCTTGGATCGTCACGACTTCAATTTAACGAGAGCGCGGTACTTTGGGTAGCCATGAAGGCCCGACGGCGACGCCCGCGAATCCCGACGCACTCCACCGGACGGGTCTCTTCGCACGTCACACGGGAGGGCTCACCCAAGAAGGCCTACCGCACCGAACGCGAAGCGAAAAGTGCCGCGCAGCTGGCCTGGACGCTCCACGGCGCGGAACTCGGGGTCTATCGCTGTGAGTTTTGTCATCAGTGGCATATGGGTAACTCCCGGCGCGCGGATTAGCGCGTCGTTCAAAAAACGGGCAGTATGGGAACAAGCGAAGGGAAAGGATTCTCATGGCGGTACAGGCGTACATCCTGATTCAGTCGGAGATTGGATCGAGCGAAAAGGTCGTACTGGCGACCCGCGCCGTACCGGGCGTGCTGGAGTCATTTGAGGTCACCGGCCCCTACGACGTCATCGTGCGCTGCGAGGCGAACAGCGTCGACGACCTGGGCAAGTTCATCGTGGGGGCCATCCAAAAGGTCCCGGGGATCACTCGTACCCTGACCTGCCCCGTCGTCAATATCGAATAACTAGACCTAGTCCCACCACAGGTCGCGGTGCACCACGCCCTGACCGATCAGGTTGAGCTGCACTTGGCTGGTGCCCTCAACGATCGTGAGTTGCTTGGCGTCGCGGTAGTACTGCTCGACGGGATGATCGTGCATGTAGCCGGCCGCTCCGAGTAGCTGCACGGCGAGACCTGACGCGCGCACCGCCACTTCGGTGGCGTAGTACTTGGCCATCGAGAGCATCGGCACGTGTTCCTTTCCGTACAGGCCGCGGTCGGCGAGCCACGCGGCGCGATACGTCAAGAGCCGAGCGGCCTCGATGTCGGTGGCGCACTTGGCGATCTCCCAGCGAATGCCTTGAAAGTCCGCGATGGTCTGTCCAAACGCCTGGCGATCCTTCACGTACTCGGTGGCGTACATCAGGGCGCCTTCGGCGAGACCGAGTCCCCGGGCCGCCACGATCGGGCGCATGGCGTTGAGCGACTGCATAGCCAACAAGAACCCGCCGCCAATGACCTCGCGCGGACCGACCTTGACGTTGTCGAAGACGATCTCGGTCGTGTCGATTCCCTTGACACCCATTTTCTCATCAACGCGAGGGCGCGTGACGCCGGGTGAGTCGGCCGCCACAATGAATCCGAAGATGTTGCGATGCTGACGCAGGGAGGGGTCACCGACTTTGGCGAACACGACAAACCAGTCGGCCTGCATCCCCCCCGAGATCCAACACTTCGTGCCATTGAGGACGAAGCCGTCCTCCACGTCGGGATCGGGAATGGCGTGCGTGCGCATCCCCGCCACGTCAGATCCGGCGCCCGGCTCACTCAAACAGAACGCCGCGCGCTGCGTGCCGTTGGCGATGCCCGGTAGGTACTTCTGCTTTTGCTCCTCGTTGCCCGCAATCATGATGGGACCGGTGGGCAGTCGCGTGAGCAACAGCATGAGCCCGATGACGTTCGAGTACTTCGTCACCTCCTCAATGGCGATCGCGAGGCCCGTGATACCCGCGCCCGAACCCCCGTACTCCTCGGGAATGCACAGTCCCAACAAGTCGGCGCGCTGCAGCTCCTCGAAGATGTCTTGGGGGTACTCCCCCGTCGTGTCGATCTCTCGGGTGCGCGGCTTGATCTTGGTCTGGGCGAGGCGGCGCACGCTTTGGCGCAGCTCTTGCATCTCGGGCGACAACTCAAAGTCCATACCCAGCAAGTTACCCCGGAGCCCTGTGCCAACATTGCGGAGTGACGACTTTCGAGCGCGCCCCCGCGTTGCGCGCGATGGCCAGTTCCACCTTTGACGTCGTCGTGATCGGTGCGGGCATGACGGGCGCCGGGGTCGCGCTCGACGCGGCGTCGCGAGGGTTGCGCGTCGCACTGATCGATCGAGGCGACATCGCCTCGGGGACGAGTTCAAAGTCCTCCAAGATGGTTCACGGCGGCCTGCGCTATCTCCAGCAAAAAGAGTTCCGCCTGGTCTATGAGAACCTTCGCGAACGTCAACGACTACTGCGCAACGCGCCGTACTTGGTCGAGCCGCTGCCCTTTCTCATACCGCTCTTTGGCTCCAACGGCGTCGCCTCCCGGGCGCTGGTCAAGGGCTACGCCACCGCGCTGCGCATCTACGACCTGAGCGGCGCGTGGCGCATCGGACATCGCTATCGGCGCATCACCGCCGACGAAGCCCTCGAGCACCTGCCCACACTGCGCACCGATCGCCTCGTGGCTGGCTTCCTCTACTACGACGCGCGCGGTGATGATGCGCGCGTCGCCCTCGTGCTCGCCAAGACCGCCGCACTCTCCTATGGCGCCCAGGTCGCCACGTACGTGCGGGCGCTCGACGTGGTGAAGAGTGACGGGGGACGCGTCCAGGTGTTGCGGGTGCGCGACGAGCGCTCGGGCGACGAGTTCAACATCGCAACGCTCTCGGTGGTGAACGCCACGGGCGTGTGGGCGGACGACGTGTTCACGATGACCGAGCACCGTACGTCACATCGCATCACTCCGGCCAAGGGCGTGCACGTGAGCGTCTTGTCGTCGAGGCTGCCCGCCGACGTGGCGGCCGTATTCAACGTGCCCCATGATCGACGCAGTGTCTTTGTCGTGCCCTTCGTGGACGCGCCCTACACCTACATCGGCACAACGGACACCGCCTATGAAGGCTCGCTGGACGAGCCGTTGTGCTCTCCCGAGGATGTCGCCTACTTGCTGAGTGCGGTCAACGCGTCCACCTCGTCCAACCTCGATGTCGACGACGTCACCGGCGTGTGGGCCGGACTCCGTCCACTGCTCGCCCCCGAGTCCGGACGGACGTTGAGCGAGCGCACCGCGGATCTGTCACGTCGCCACCGGGTGAGCGATTCCCGCGACGGCGTCATCCACATCACCGGCGGCAAGTGGACGACGTATCGTCAGATGGCGCAAGACGCCGTCGATGCACTTTCGCCGTACGTCTCGCCCCTCGCTCGCGTGCGCACGAAGTCCCTGGCGCTCTACGGGGTGGGCGCGTGGCGACCCGCCAACGAGCGCGAGAGGCACTTGTACCGTCGTTTCGGCGAGCAAGCTCAAGAGGTCCTGGCCCTGATCGACGACGATCCGACGTTGGGCAACTCCCCCCTCGCCGATCAGCCCTACCTCTCGGCCGAATATGTCTACAGCGCGCATCACGAAATGGTGAGTTCGCTCATCGACCTCCTCACGCGCCGGAGTCGCGCGCACCTTCACAATGCGCGCACGACGGCACAAGGAGCCGACACCGTCGCGCGGCTGGTTGCGCCCATACTCGGTTGGGACGAGGCGGATATTCGACGAGAAGTCGACGCGTATCTGTCGCTCGCGAGCGGCGAGTTCGCCGCCGCCGGACTGCAACTCGCGTGAGCGAGCCCACGATGCCGAACGCCTACCCGAGCGACCTCGACGCCCCGGCCGCGCTCGCGCCCAACGTTGTCAGCGAGTTCTCGATGGCCGGACTCACGGTCGGCACCTCGACCAGCGAGCTCGCGAACCACGCCCGCGACTGGTGGCCCCGACTCATCCCCGAGGTGGCTGCCG
>JBARLO010000027.1:0-3797 GCA_049801955.1 Acidimicrobiales bacterium | reverse complement strand
GCCAGGACGTGCACCCGCCCGCCCCACGGAGTCGTGAGGTCGTACTCCGAGGTCGCTCCGAGATAGACGACCGAATCCACCGTGGCGCTCACGCGGTTGACCAGATCGGCCGGCGCACTGGTCGCCGCGCGATCGGCCGGCGTCAACAGAACCTTTTCGGGCCGCACGCCCACCTGGCGGATGAGTTGGGGGGTCGCGGACATGACGCCGGGGCGCGCGCCAATCGCGGTGCCGTCGGGCAGCGTCAAGATCCCGTGGTCCGGCGTAACGGCAAAGAGATTGCACGTTCCCAAGAACTGGGCCACGAACTGGGTGGCGGGCTGGTCGTAGACGCGCTGGGGCTCGCCCAAGTCTTCGTACTTGCCGCCGTGCATGACCGCCAACCGGTCGCCCAGCGCCATGGCTTCGTCCTGGTCGTGGGTGACGTATAAGAAGGTGATACCGACTTCGCGCTGGATTCGCTTCAACTCGATCTGCATGGTCTTGCGAATCTTGGCGTCGAGCGCACCCATGGGCTCGTCGAGCAGCAACACCCGCGGGCGATTCACCAGCGCGCGCGCCAGCGCGACGCGCTGTTGCTGGCCACCCGAGAGTTGGGTGGCGGGCCGTGGGCCGAATCCGCCCAGGCTCACCAGTTCGAGGTGCTCTTCGACGAGCTCTTTCACCTGGCCCTTGTCGACCCCGCGTCGACGCAATCCGAAGGCCACGTTGTCGTAGACGCTGAGGTGTGGAAAGAGCGCGTAGGACTGGAACACGGTGTTGACGTCGCGGCGATACGGCGGCGTCCAGGTGATGTCCTCACCCCCGAGGAAGATGTTGCCGGACGTCGGCTGATCGAAACCTCCGACCATTCGCAGGGTCGTGGTTTTGCCACACCCCGACGGCCCCAGCAGCGCGAAGAACTCGCCCTGGGCGAGCTCGAGTGATAGGTCGTCGACGGCGATCATCGACTTGTACTTTTTGGTGACGTGCTCGAGTCGGACCGCGGAGTTACTCGTCGACCCCTCGGTAGCGGCGCGGACCTCGCCTAACTTCGATGCCAACGATCTGTCCTCCCCTTCAGTGAGGAGCCTATCCAGCCGTCCCTCGTGTTTCAATTTGGGCAGGTAACTGGTTGGCGCGCTGATGTATCCGCGGGCATCCCAACCGGAATCACAATGACGGACCCACAGGAAGTGTTGCCGCCTTAGCCGTCATCACAGTGTTCAAGATCGGCTGCGCCAGATCAATCCGGCGACAAACTCTTCACGAGTTTGTTGTACTCACTCACGAGGTTCTTCTCTGCCGCAGTAATAGAGGAGACGATCTTTTCCGTTCCCTTCCCCTCGTATACCGATTCGTACAGTCCAGTGAGTTTTCGTGCCGTCGTGTTTAATGCGCCAACTTCACCTTGGTATTTGGCTGGAAACGAGTCAGTCGTGATGACAGTGTCAAACGTCGCATATTCTTGCGTGGATTCCTGGGCCAATGCCTTCACACACGACCGACTACTTGTAGCAGCGCATGTGTTGTATCGCTTCTCGTATTGCTCTAGTTCACCCGACAGAACACCAAACCCAGTTGTCAGGTCAACAAGGTCGTCGGGCGCGCGACGGCCGGTTACGTCAGCTGTATATACGTCATTGCCGGCGACTGAGAGTCCGATTGATGCCTTTTTTCCGCTGCCGCCACTCGCGGGATAGACACACACTTCGTGTTCGGCACTCGTGACGATCTTGAAATACGAACCCGGTTGAAGTGGTGCACCGAAGTTGTTCTCATCTGAGTCTTGGTACAGCAGACCCGAGACCGGCGTTTGCGTTCCGGTGTCGAGTACTGATCCGCAGACCATCGGGTATCCCCCGCCGACCGCGAAGCGCCACGTTCCCGCTTTGGCATCAAAGGTGAACATGTACGAATTGCGGCTCCCGGCGTAGATCGAGCCCTCCCTCGACTCGGCCAAACTGGTGCCTTCACCAGAACTATCGCCGCCCGTAAGAAAGAAATTTCCCGCCGGGGCGTGCCCTGCGTCTTTGTAGCTCTGCCAATATGACGCGAGGCGCGACAGATAACTCGACGCAGACACCTTGATCGGGATCACAGCTCGCTGAGGCGCCGGCACAAACGTCGAAACTGTTGGACTTGCGGCGTACTTCCCCGTCGGTAGCGACGCTTTCGTCACGAATTCGAATGGCAACCAAGGCAGGGCATCACCTTTGGGTGCGTTATATCCAGAATCAAAAGTGAGCTGCCACGGAGCAGTGCTCGACGCTTTGGTGAGTATCTGGAGATCCATCCATGGTCCCTCTTGAGTTAATCCGTCTTCGTTCTGGACGAGATTCGTGGTCTTGACGGATGCCAAGAAATACAGGGGGTATGAGCGTTGTTGTGGCACCACGACCTCAAGTCCGCCCAATGCAGGACGTTGTGTCGCGCCCGAGAGGCAGTCGCCGGGATACGCACAGTTGTAGACGGTACCCTCAAGCATCGGGCCTGGAACCGCCAACTGAGTCAGTGCGCGGGTGTCGTTCGTATCAAGTGCAGACTGCCAGGCCGTCCACATCGCTATCGCCACGCTTCGCGCCTCGGAAGGTGTCACCAGCGAGGCGGACCCCGGAGCGTTAGCCGCGAACAGAGCCGGAGGCAATTTGATCGACGTCCCCACGATGAGGTGCCCGGCGGTCGGTCGGTTGGAAGATTCGTCCTTGCTCACAAGTTGCACGTGCGTGACATTGTCCGCCCCCGCCGAGGGAGCGGACATGCTGAGCACGCTGAACGAAATTGCTGCGAACGCAGATAGGAGGAGTGCGTACGGCGCAAAGCGAATGCCAGGCGGAAAATCTCGAACGAGACTCCGACTTTGAACCTTCTGACTGGTCACTCGATCGGGCACGCGAAAATGATCGCACACGTGTGGAACAAACTGGATGAACCCTGAATCCGGACGATCGCCGTCTCATGTGCGCAAGGAACTCAAGGGGGAGAAGGAGATTCCTGTGACGTATTGGAGCCTGGGAGGATGTGCAGGTTCAGGACCTTGTTGATAGATGAGTCGCGACATTGTTGATAGTCCACTCAATGACGATAGGAGATGTCCAAAACTCGCGTCATTGTCCTGTCCGTTGTCCACCAGGGTCTGAGCCAAGCGGAGGCCGCTCGTCGTTACGACGTGTCGTGGCAGTGGGTGCACACTCTCGTTACTCGCTACCACGAAGGCGGCCTCGAGGCCGTGGAGGCGCGCAGTTCGCGCCCCCACTCGAGTCCCCAACGCACCAGCGAGGAGGTGCGCACGGCCGTCGTCGCCGTGCGCCATGAGCTAGCAACCCAGGGTTGGGACGCGGGCCCCGAGACAATCGCGGGGCACTTAGGCGAGCGGGGGTATCACGTGCCGTCCACCTCGACGATCCGACGGATCCTCAACGACGCGGGCCTGATTTCGCCCGAGCCCAAGAAGCGACCACGCTCCTCCCTACGGCGCTTCGTGGCCGACCAGCCCAACGAGACCTGGCAGGGTGACTTCACCCACTGGCAACTGCGCGACGAGAGCGAGGTGGAGATCATCAACTGGCTCGACGACCACTCGCGCTACCTCTTGTCGATGACGGCTCACCCCCGCGCCACCGGACCCCTCGTGCTCGACACCTTCTCTTCATGCGTCAATGACTACGGCGTGCCCGCCTCGACATTGACGGACATTCAAGATAAGTGGCGACCCGCAACTCTCCACGAGGTCCGGCCGGCTGCGTGAAGATTGAGGGTGCCCGGCGCCTGTCCGTTACCGATGCTGACCGATCGAAGCGTGTGCTGTGCACGACTTC
>JBARLO010000026.1:0-1914 GCA_049801955.1 Acidimicrobiales bacterium | reverse complement strand
AGCCTTGGCGTCGCGTTCCTTCCTCGCCTTGGCCACGTCCTGGGCTTTCTGTCGCGCGAGCGCTTTCTGCGCGGCGACCTTGGCCTTGGCGTCGCGCTCCTTCTGTAACGCCTCAGCCGCGAGAGCTTTTTGCTTCTTCAAAGCGGCGGCTTTCTGCGCGGCGCTCAAAGCCGCCACCTTTTTGACGACGGCCTTTTTCACGGGCGCCTTCTTCGTGGACTTCGCGACCGTTTTCTTCGCCGGGGCGGACTTAGCCGTCTTCTTCACGACCTTCTTCGCGGACGCACGCGAGACCGGTCCCTTAGCGACAGCCTTCTTCGCCGGGACCTTTTTCGTGTTTTTCGCGTTCGACGCCATGCTGAAACTCCTCGCCTTGCCGTGATCAGTGTCCGCCGAGGCTAGCAGTTGTCTGCGAAAGTGCTACCGATCGTCGCGGTCAAATTTAAGAACTTGACCGATGGTGGGTTGGGCCATCGTGGCTTCACCCGCATTCGTGGACGGGGCCGGCGCCGGCGGCGGCACGTCGCTCGGTCGAGGGGCACCACTGCTGGGCGCCGGTGCCGGAGTGGGTAACGGCGCGGGAGCGGGACGTGCCGCGCTCGTGGGTCGAGGGGGCGTCGTCGCTCTCGTGTCGGCCTGCAGTGAGGTCTCCACCCACGCGGTGAACTCGGCGAGAACTTGGGCGATACGCGTCCGTTCGGCGTTGAGCTGTTGGGCGAGGGTCTCGACGTCTTCACTCAAGCGCTGCTTCATGCCGTTGAGTCGATTGACTTCGTCTTCGGCCCGACTGCGTGCTTCGTTGACGATCTCACGCGCGCGGTCTTGCGCGGCGGCGGTGAACTCGCGCGCCTTTTCTTCGGCTTCGCCCTGCGCCTCATCGATGAAGCGCTGAGCCATCGCGATCATCGTCGTTACCTGCTCGGCGCCCGCCGCACCACCGGTGCGAATCGAAGGTGAAGGTGCCGGTGCCGGTGCACTGGGCGCTGGTGCGGGAGCCGGAGCGGGTGATGTCGCAGGAGCCGATGCGGGCGCTCCCTCACGCGCGTCCAGCTGACTAATGCGTTCGGCGGCCTGGCGAAGTTGCTGGCGCTGCTGGGCGGCGAGGTCCTTGAGCTGTCGTACTTCAACGGAGAGGCGTTCGAGAAAGTCGTCGACCTCATCGACCTTGTAGCCGCGAAGACTGATCGTAAAGGCGACGGTGTCGATGCTGTCGAGGGCGGAGGTGGCGTTATCCGTGCTATCCATTCCGCCACCCTACCGCCGCTCTTTGCGCGCGGTGGAACTTCGCGCGCTAGATCGCTGCGTTGACGATGAGCAACACAATGACCGCGACGAACACCGACAGATCGATGCCCACTCCCCCCGCGTTGATGCGCGGCATGATCGCGCGCAGTGGTCGCAACACGGGTTCGGTGATATCGGCGAGTATGCGCTTGATGGTCACCAGGGGACCTTGAGAGTTGCGCACCGGGATCCAACTGACAAACGCGGTGATGATCAAGATCCAGATGTAGATCGAGATCAGGGTGTGGACGAGGGTCATGCCCTATCGAGGGCGTGATAGTTCGTTGCTCGCAGCCGCTCCTTCATTTCCGGTCCGACGAACATACCCTGGGGGCTGATGAGGTACACCCCGCGGATCAGCATCTCGATGCGTGCGGTGAGCGCGTAGGCGGTGCCGGCGGTGAAGTCGACCAGGCGACGCGTGAGGCCGGGATCGACGTCGAGCGTTACCAGGACGACGGCGCGGTTCTGGCGCAGGAAGTCCGTGATCTGGCGCGAGTCGTCGTAGTTCTCGGGCACCACGATCGCCACGTCGCGCTCGGGCTGAAAGGCGGAGGCCCCCCGTGAGTTCGACGCGGCCGGGCGCACCCGGTTCACCCCATGGGAACCCTCAAGCACCGAGACCTGACC
>JBARLO010000025.1:0-33532 GCA_049801955.1 Acidimicrobiales bacterium | reverse complement strand
GGCGTGGCGGGTGCCGGAGTCGTGGCGGCGGGAGCGTTGGCTTGCTCTTTGGCCGCCGCTCGGCTCCTGGCCGACAACGCGCTCACCGTCTTGGTGCCCACTGGGTGCACGGGCTCGCCGTTGGCTTCGTCGATCAGTCGGGCCGCCTCGGCGCCGTCAATGGTCTCGGCCTCGAGCAGCGCGCGCGTGAGCGCTTCGAGCCCCCGGCGATGCAATGTGACGACCTCGATAGCGCGCGACTCCTGCTCGCGCAGGATGCGCTCGACCTCATCGTCGATCACTTTAGAGGTGTGATCCGAGTAGTCGCGAGTATGCATGAGGTCTTCGCCGAGGAACACCTGATTGTTCGAGCCCCAGGCCATCGGTCCGATCTCCTTGGACATGCCCCACTCGCGCACCATGCGACGCGCGAGCTCGGTGTTGCGCTGCAGGTCGTCGGCCGCACCGGTCGACAGGTCGCCGTAGACGAGCAGCTCGGCCACGCGTCCGCCCATGCGCATGCACAGCGAGTCTTCGAGCGCCTGGCGATCCATGATGTGGCGATCTTCTTCGGGCAGCGTCATGGTGACACCCAGGGCCATGCCGCGCGGAATGATCGTGATCTTGTGCAGCGGGTCAGTCTTTTCGAGGACGTAGGCGAGCAAGGCATGACCGCTCTCGTGAAAGGCGATGCGCTCGCGCTCGTCGTCCTGGAGGACCATGGTGTCGCGCTCTTGTCCCATGAGGACGCGGTCGCGCGCTGTCTCGAAGTCCTCCATCGAAATGGTGGCTGAGTTGCGTCGCACCGCGTGGAGCGCCGCTTCGTTCACGAGGTTGGCCAGGTCCGCGCCGCTCATGCCGGGCGTGCCGCGTGCGACCATCATGAGATCCACCGTGGGATCGAGCGGTTTACCCTTGGAGTGCACTTCGAGAATCGGCAGGCGTTCTTCGAGGTCGGGGAGGGGAACCACGATCTGGCGATCAAAGCGGCCCGGGCGCAGTAGTGCCGGGTCCAGCACGTCGGGTCGGTTGGTCGCCGCGATAACGACCACACCCTCAGTGGGCTCAAAGCCGTCCATCTCGCTGAGCATCTGGTTCAGGGTCTGTTCGCGCTCGTCGTGTCCGCCACCGAGGCCCGCGCCGCGCTTTCGACCGATCGAGTCGATCTCGTCGACGAAGACGATCGCTGGAGCCTGCTTGCGCGCTGTTGCGAAGAGGTCACGCACACGACTGGCCCCCACGCCGACGAACATCTCCATAAAGTCCGATCCCGAGACCGAGAAGAAGGGAACACCCGCTTCGCCCGCGACGGCGCGCGCCAGCATGGTCTTACCGGTACCGGGGGGACCGACGAGAAGCACACCCTTAGGAATCGTCGCGCCGATTGTCTTGTAGCGCAAGGGACTCTTTAAGAACTCAACGACTTCGCTGATCTCCTGCTTCACGCCGAGGTATCCCGCGACGTCCGCGAAGGTGGTCTTGGGGTGATCCTCGCTGAACTGCTTGGCGCGCGAGCGGCCCACCGACATCATTCCGTTCATCTGACCGCGCGCCTGGCGACTCGCGTAGTACAAGAATCCACCAAAGATCAGGATCCAGATCAGGTAGGGCAGGAACTCATCGAGCACACTGGAGGGATTGGCGAAGGTGACGGCCACGTTCTCGGTGCGCAGGGCGTTCACTTCCTGAGAAAGGGCTGGCACAGGGCCGTTGGCGGTGTAGTTCGTACCGTCGGTCAACTGGCCCGTCACGACGCCGCTGGTGTTGTTGATCGTGGCCGTATCGACCCGGTTGGCCTTGGCTTCGCGCAACAGGTGCGAGTAGGTCAGCGTTTTCACGTTCTGGTGCGAGAACGCGGAGTTTATAACCAGAATTCCGATGACAAAGAGAATGAGGCCAATGATGATGATGCGGCGCCGAACTTGGGGCGCCATCGGCTTCTCCCCGTTGGGTAGGTATTTTTTGTATCCGTTTTGATCATTCGGTGCATCAGCCACGTATCTAATCTAGAGGTCTACCGCGACAAGTCGTTTGGGCCTGTGCAAAACCTCCGAGTCGAAAGCGCCACCCCTTGAGTTCTCCTTCCGTATCCGCGCTGGAAAATCGACCACGCGTCGTCGCGATTGTGGTGGCGGGATTTATCGGATTCTTAGTCGGTCAGGTTGTGGCCACCCTGCTCGAAGCCCTCGGCGCGGCCCTCACGAGTTATCCCGGAGGGTTGAGCGCGCTCACGAAGGTGGCCAATCCACCGTGGTGGGCGAATGCGCTGGGGCTGCTGGGTGTGTGGACGGGCTTCGCCGCGGCGATCGTTTTCGCCTACCGCGAAGGTCACCTTCGCCCCTGGCCCGATCAGTGGCGACCTCGGGCGAGCGACGCGATCTACGTCGTCCTGGGTGTCGCGTGCCAGTACCTCATCGACGCTGCCTACTATCCCTTTCACTTCAAGAGCCTGAACCAGCCGGTCAACCACCTCTTTGCGGCCTCGCACGGCGGGGGCTTCATCCTGGTCGGACTCATGACGGTGTTTCTCGCGCCGCTCTTCGAGGAGTGGTTCTTTCGCGGGGTCCTCTTTCGCGCCCTGGCCGAAGGCACTTCCGGCGTCACGCGCCCCAGCGCTGTGGTGATCGGGGTCGTGGTCAGCGCGGCCCTGTTCGGTCTCGCGCATGGCGAGCCCTTGGAGTTCGCGGGTCTCTTCGTTCTCGGCGTCGTTTTGGCGATCGTTGCTTATCGCTCTCGGCGCCTCGTCCCGAGCTACCTCACGCACGCCGCGTTTAACGCAACGGCCTTCGTCATGGTCATTCATCTGCGCTCGGGACATTGATGGAGCGCTTCAAGGCCTGGTGGACGACCGAGCGGGTCTTTGACGTCGTGCTCGTTCTCGCGGTGATCTTCGTCACCGTCTGGGAGCTGCACCCCAACCTCATCTTCTCGAACACGCTGATAACGGGCGGCGACACCGGGTCGCACCTGGCCGCGCCGGCGTATTTGCGCACGACCGGCAATCCCTTTGACTTCACGCCCTGGGATCCGGGGTGGTTCGACGGCTTTCCGCTCTACACCTACTACTTCGTGTTGCCCGACGTGATCGCGACCTTTGCCAGCTACATCATTGGCTTCGCCGTGGCGATGAAGCTCGCGACGATTCTGGGCTCGGTCCTCATACCCATCACCGCCTACGCGATGGGCCGGCTCTTCCGAGCGCCGCGTCCCATCCCCGCCGCGCTGGCGCTCGCGACATTGCCCTTTCTCTTTGACGCCACCTTCACGATCGATGGCGGCAATCTCTTTTCGACGATGGCGGGCGAGTACGCCTTTTCGCTCTCGCTGGCCCTGGGTCTACTCACCATCGGTCTTTTCGCACGTGGCATGCGCACGGGTCGTGGGTTCTGGCTCGCCGCGATCGCGCTCAGCCTGACCCTGGCCGCGCACGTCCTGCCCTGGATGTTCACCATCGGCGCGGTTGTCCTCGTGCTGCTCTACGAGCTCGCGTACCGCTACGGACTCGTGGAGCACGACGGGGGTGCGAAGGAACTCAGCAGCGCCACGAACCGCCTCGTCGTCGTCGGAGCCTCGTTGTGCATCGCTTTCGTGCCCTTCTTCTTCGACACGGCGGCCACGACCAACGCCACAGGCTTTCTCTCGACGCGCGAATCGCCCTACTCATTGATCTTCACGTTGCTGCTCGTCCTGTTCGCGGTCGGTCGCATTGTCCAGGTGATCCTCTCGCGGCGCTACCAAAACTTCACGGTCATCGCCGTCTTCTTCGTGGTGGCCTCGTGCTTCGTCGCGGTGCGGTTCGCGCTCGCGATGATCCTCGTGATGACGGCCGCCGAACTCGTGCAACGCCGCGACATGAGAAGCGAAGAGCGTCGGTCCCTCTTTCGTGGCGACCAGTCACGCCCGATGCGCTTCGCCCTCGGAGCAGGTCTGTTGTCGGTGGGGCTCTCGGCGTGGTGGCTCTTTCCCTTCGCGGTCTCCCAGTCACTGACCGATTCGCTCGGCTACACCAACGTGCCGGTCGGAAACCTGCGCGAGATCTTCTCGACGTTGGGTTGGTTCAACTCCGCCGGTGGTGCGGCCGGTGATCGCTGGATCATCTGTCTGGCGTGCGTGTCGGTGCTGATTGCGTTCTTCGTGCGCGATCGCCTCGGCCTCATCCTCGCCTGGACGACCGTCGCCTCGTTCTGGGCCTTTGTCCTCGATCCCCAGAGCGCGATCTGGAATCAGCGACTTATACCCTTCTGGTTCATCTCGATCTACCTCGTGTCAGGCTGGATGGTGGGCTACCTCGCAGCGCGGTGGGCGAACTACATTCCGCGACGCCGACGATGGCAGCCCGCCTACGTTGAGGGCGACAACATCGCCCATCAATCCGCCGAGGGAGTGTTCGAATCTCCTCACGGGTCGGCACCGACGATCGCGGTGTCCATCGACCAGTCCGAGGACAGCAACTGGCGTCGCGGTCGTCTCTTTTGGGCGACCTGCCTGGTCGCGCTTCTAGGACTCGGTTCAACGGTGCCGGGTCTCATCACGCCGGTGGCGAACTTCCTGCATCTCAACCTCAACGGCAACCAGGTCTCGTCGTGGTCGGCCGATAACTACGCGGGCTATCAAGCCCAAGCCTCGTGGCCCGAGTATCACGACATCATCACGACGATGGAGAGGGTGTCGTCAAAATACGGATGTGGTCGAGCGATGTGGGAGTACAGCGCGACCGAGAATCGATTTGGCACGCCCGAGGCGCTGATGCTCCTGCCGTACTGGACCGACAACTGCGTGGACTCGATGGAGGGTCTGCTCATGGAGTCCTCGCCGACGACGCCCTATCACTACTTGGACCAGTCCGAACTGAGCCTGTCGCCTAGTGATCCCCAAGTGGGGCTGAATTATGGCCCACTCGACGTCGCCGAAGGGGTGCGACACCTCCAGATACTGGGCGTGAAGTACTTCATGGCGTTTTCGCCCGCCGTCATTCAGCAGGCGTCCGCGGTCCCGGACCTCAAGCTCATCGCGACCACCAAGGCCTGGCCCGCGCCGGGCGCGCAGTGGCGCATCTACCTGATCACCCACAGCCCGATGGTGCAGTCGCTCGGCGAAGATCCCAACGTCGTGGCCAACATCTCCTCTCAGCACAACTGGCTGAGCGACAACGAAGCGTGGTGGCTCACCAACAACCTCCAAAACGTCTTTGCCGCCGAGAGCGGTCCATCGAATTGGCCTCGCGCGACCGGCATCAACTCGATGACGGCTTCGGGCGCGTTACCCAAAGTCAAGGTCACTCACGTCAAGGTCGGGCTGCAATCGATCTCGTTCCACGTGAGCCGCGTGGGTGTGCCGATGCTGGTGAAGATCTCGTACTACCCGCGCTGGCAGGTGACCGGCGCGACGGGTCCCTACCGCGTCAGCCCCAACCTGATGGCGGTGGTGCCGACGTCGAAGAATGTCTCGCTCGTCTACGGCAGCACCCCCTCGTACACGGTGGGACACGTGGTGAGCGACGTGACCGTGATTAGCGGACTGGTCGTACTCGTGCTGGCCTTTCGGCGTCGAAGAAGGCGCTCGGTAGACTGAGCCCCCGTGGAGACGTCCCAGATTTTCAAGGCCTATGACGTCCGCGGTACCTATCCCGATCAACTCGATGAACGCATCGCCCGGGCGGTGGGATCGGCGTTTGGGACCTTCGCCAAGTCGCCGCGCATCGTGATCGCGCGCGACATGCGCGCCTCGGGCGAGTCGCTGTCGGCGGCCTTCGGCGAAGGTGCTCGCGCCGTGGGAGTCGAGATCACCGATCTCGGACTCGCCTCGACCGACTTTCTCTACTTCGCCTCGGGCTATCTCGGCGTGCCCGGTGCGATGTTCACCGCCTCGCACAATCCCGCCAAGTACAACGGCATCAAACTGTGCCTGGCGGGAGCCAAGCCCATCGGAGCGGAGTCGGGGCTGGTGGAGATCGGAGAGCTCACCAATGAGTTCTACGAACACCCGGCCGAGGGCGAGCTGGCCGAGTACTCAAGACTGGATCTGACCAATGAGTGGGTCACCCACGTGCACTCCTTCGCGGACGTGACGACCTTTCGTCCGCTGCGGATCGTGGCTGACACGGCCAACGGTATGGGGGGATTCGTGGTGCCGCTCGTATTTGACGGCCTGCCCTTTCACGTCGACATTCTCTATGGCGAGTTGGACGGGACGTTTCCGAACCACCCGGCCGACCCTCTGAATCCGGCCAACCTGGTCGACCTGCAAGCGCGTATTCGCGAAACGGGGGCCGACGTCGGACTCGCCTTCGACGGTGACGCCGATCGGGTGTTCCTGATCGACGAGCTGGGTAACCCGGTGAGTGGATCGACGACGACGGCCATGGTGGCGTCGGTCATGCTGCGCCGACACCCCGGCGCGACGGTGCTGTACAACCTGATCTGTTCCAAGGCCGTGCCCGAAGTCATTGAAGAGTGCGGGGGAGTGCCCGTGCGCACGCGCGTGGGCCACAGCTTCATTAAGCAGACGATGGCTGAGACCGGAGCCATCTTCGGCGGCGAGCACTCCGGGCACTACTACTACCGCGACAATTATCGCGCCGACTCGGGCATCATCACCGCCTTCGTCGTCTTAGAGATGCTCAGTCAGTCCGATCTGCCCCTGTCCGTTCTCGCGGCCCCCTTCATTCGTTACGCCGACTCCGGTGAGATCAATACCGAGGTCGCCAGTCCGCTGGACGTGGTGGCGAGGGTTCGCGAACGCTTGGAGCAAGAGGGCGTGGCGACCGACGAGCTCGACGGACTGACTGGCGACTACGGCACGTGGTGGTTCAACCTTCGTCCGTCGAACACCGAGCCGCTCTTGCGCCTCAACGTCGAGGACGTCGACGAGGAGTCCCTGCGTGTGCACGTGGCCCAGGTCGTGTCGATGATCAAGGAGTTCAGCTGATGGCCGTGGATGACTTTCTGCTCTCGTTGCTCGAGGACCCGGTCGATCACGGCAAGTTGCTCTACGTACCGGCCCACGAGGTGCTCTTTAATCCACGCACGCGTCTCGCCTACGAAATCCGTGACTCGATTCCGGTGATGTTGCCGGACGAAGCGCGCGCGGTGAACGACGAAGACGCCGCTACCTACGAGGCGGATCCCGGTGCTCGATGGACGGGCGAGAGCGAGTAGTTAGTTCAGTCGCTCGACGATCATGGCCATACCCTGGCCGCCGCCGACGCACATCGTCTCGAGTCCGAAGCGCTTGTCGGCGTCTTCGAGTGAGTTGATCAACGTGGTCATGATGCGTGCCCCTGT
This sequence comes from Acidimicrobiales bacterium, assembly GCA_049801955.1. GTDB lineage: Bacteria > Actinomycetota > Acidimicrobiia > Acidimicrobiales > RAAP-2 > RAAP-2. Next base: position 26,270 of record JBARLO010000025.1, on the reverse strand, counting down.
CATGCCAAAGGGGTGACCGAGTGCGATCGCGCCGCCGCGAATGTTCAACTTCGAGAGAGGAATCTCGAGGTGTTTGGCCGAGGGGAGAACCTGGGCGGCGAAGGCTTCGTTGATCTCGACAAGGTCGATGTCGGTGATGCTCATACCGGCGCGCGCCAGCACTTGGCGCGAGGCCTCGATCGGGCCGAGGCCCATGATCTCGGGGTTGAGCGCGCTCACGCCACTGGCGACAATTCTCGCGAGCGGGGTGATGCCCAACTCCTTGGCCCGGGTGTCGCTCATCACGACGACCGCTGCGGCCCCGTCGTTGAGGGGACAGGCGTTGCCCGCCGTCACGGTGCCGCCCTCGCGGAACACGGGCGCCAGGCTCTGCAGCTTTTCGAGGGTCGTGCCGTCGCGCGGTCCGTCGTCTTTGGTGACCACGGTGCCGTCAGGGGTGGTGACGGGAGTGATCTCTCGTTCGAAGAAGCCATTCTTTTGGTGCGTGACCGCGAGCTCTTGGCTGCGCAGCGCGAACTCGTCCTGCTCGAGACGCGGGACCTTCTCGAACTCCGCCACATTCTCCGCGGTCTGGCCCATGGCGATGTACACGTCGGGCAGGCCCGTCTGAGGAGTCCACGGGGCACCGGTCTTGGGCGTGCGCTCCTTGGTGCGCGCGATCGCGTCCGCAAAGCGCGGGTTGATGGCCGCGCCGCTATCGGCCGCGCCGCTGGCGAACCGCGAGACGGTTTCGACCCCGGCGGCGATAAAGACGTCACCCTCGCCGGCGCGAATCGCGTGGGCCGCCATACGAATGGTCTGGAGCGAGGAAGAACAGTAGCGATTCACGGTGACGCCCGGGACGTCCTCGAGACCGGCCAGGATGGCCGCGACGCGCGCCACGTTGAAGCCCGACTCACCCGCGGGTTGACCGCAACCCACAATCAGGTCCTCGACGCTGTGGGGGTCGAGTTCGGGCACCTTTTCCAGGGCGGCTCGCACGATGAACGCGGTGAGGTCGTCGGGTCGCAGGTCGACCAGGGACCCCTTAAAGGCTCGGCCAATCGGAGTGCGCGCGGTGGCGACGATGACGGCTTCGGGCATGACGGTCTCCTCGTGAGTGACGGCTCAGGTGAGCATATCGACTGAGTGCAGCGCGACTACGCGTTCGGCAGCGTGCCCGCGTTCGCGAAACCCTGGCGAATGCCCTGGCCGGCGCGCTTGGCGAGCTCCTCGGGCGCGAAGAGCATCCAGTAGGCGTTGCGCGCGTGGTCGCGCGAGCGGTTCTCAAAGACCTTGGCGAGCACCTGAGGGTCGTCGGACTCGTCTTCGTGCACGAACACTTCGAGGATGGGCGTGGAGGTGAGCAGTTGAGCGGTCATGATGCCCGTCGAGGCTTCGTGCGAGCACTGCTTGTCAATCTCGGCCGACCCCGGCATGCCGAGGGCCACGACGATGGACGCGCCGTCGCGTTCGATGAGATTTTTCGCCGCCACCGCGAGGTCCTTGAAACCGGGCACCGTCTGACTCACGACGTCGAAGGTCTCGCCGTACCCCGGGCACTTGGCGAGCTCGCGCCGCGCGGCGGCGCCCATGTCGAAGCGCGCGAACATCGTGTCCACGACGCCGATCACCTTCTTACCTCCAGGGTCACGCTCCGACGTTTCGGTTTTGTTCGACTTGGTCTTGCTCTTCTTCGCCACGGCACTCCGATCTGGGTCTCATTGTAGAGAGTCACGCACGTCGCCACACCAAGAGGAAAATGTCGGGCCCTAGAGTGGTCACGACGAAGGGGAACGCCGCTCATGGCCTGGGATTTTTCGACCGACGCGCAGTACGAAGAGCAGCTCGAGTGGATGCGCGGATTCGTGCGCGAGGAGATCTTTCCCATCGAGACCCTCACTCTGACCCGCGATCAACTGTTGGCGGTCATCACGCCGCTCCAGGATGAGGTGAAGGCGCGCGGCCTGTGGGCCGCCCACCTGCCGCCCGAACTGGGCGGTATGGGCTTTGGCCAGGTGAAGCTCGGGCTCATGCACGAGATCCTCGGTCAGTCGATGTACGCGCCGGTCGTCTTTGGCAACAACGCCCCCGATAGCGGCAACGCCGAACTGTTGGCGGCGGGCATGGAGATGACCGGGCGAGAGGACATTCGTGAACGCTGGCTCGCGCCCCTACTGAGTGGCGCGATTCGCTCGGGATTCTCGATGACCGAACCCCACACCGCCGGCAGCGACCCGCGCCTGCTCGCCACGCGCGCGGTGCGCGACGGCGAGGAGTGGGTGATCAGCGGTCGCAAGTGGTACACCACGAACGGCTCGGTCGCCGACATCTTGATCGTGATGGCTGTCACCAATCCCGAGGTGCACCCGTACCAGGGCTCATCGATGTTCGTCGTGCCTGTAGATACTCCCGGGGTGACGATCCTGCGCGATGTGGGAGCGATGGATCACCCCGACGTGGTCTACGGGCAGTTCGGCAACCACGCCGAGATCCTCTACCAGGACGTGCGCGTGCCGGCCGACCATCTGATCGGACCCGAGGGCTCGGGCTTTCTCTTAGCCCAGACCCGCCTGGGGCCGGGACGAATCCATCACTGCATGCGCTGGCTCGGTCAGTCCCAGCGGGCCTTTGACATGATGTGCGAGCGCGCGCTCAGTCGCTACACGCACGGCTCGCTACTCGCTGAGAAGCAGACGATTCAGAACTGGATCGCCGACTCCAAGGCCGAGATGCACGCGGCGCGCCTCATGACCCTGCACGCCGCTTGGAAGATGGACCAGGTGGGGGCGGCGGCGTCGCGCGATGAGATCGCCATGATCAAGTACTACGGGGCGAGTGTCTTACACAATGTCGTGGACCGGGCCATCCAGACCTACGGGTCGCTCGGGTACTCGAGCGACATGCCGCTTGAATCCATGTATCGCCAAGCCCGTGCCGCTCGCATCTACGACGGCCCCGACGAGGTGCATCGCCAAACGGTCGCGCGTCATGCGCTCAAGAACTACGAGGCGCGAGAGGTGCCCAGCGATCACATTCCCACTCGCGCGCAGGCCGCGCGGGTGAAGTACGCCGAGATCCTCGAGTTCCTCGAGGCTGAGAAGGTTTAGCGCGGGGCGAGTCCTTCGACGGCCGCTGCGAGGTCGACCCCGACCGGCACGATCGCGATCGTCGGCACTTCGACTCCGGCTTCGATGTATTGGTTGATGTGCTCGCGGCACGCCGCGAAACTGCCGTGAATGACGAGTTCGTCGACGACCGAATCGGGAATGACCTCATTGGCCCGCTTGCGATCGCCGTCGCGCCACGCGTCCCACATCGGGGTGAGAGCGTCCCCGCGGCCGAGCCACCGGTGGAACTCGGCGTAGGCGTTTACCGTCAGATACGACGAGATCATGCGTCGCGCAATCATCCGCGCGACGCCAGCGTCCTCGAGCGGGATGACGAAGAGTCGAGCGGCGATGGTCTTGTTCGCTCCGACTTCGGCTCGGCACTGGGCGACGTCGCTCGCGGCGAGCCAGTTCAGGATTGCACCGTCGGCTTCGCGGCCCGCGAGTTGGAGCATGCCCGGTCGCAGCGCCCCGAGCAGGATGGCGGGTCGCTCGATGACGGGACGCGAGAGCTTGAAGCCCCGGATGGTAAACGTTTCGAACTCCTCATCGATCTTTTCGCCGTCCAGGGCGCGCTTGAGGAATCGCAGCACATCGCGCGTGCGTTGGTAGGGCTTCTCGTAGGCGATACCGTTCCAGCGCTCGACGACCGGCTGGCTCGAGGCGCCCAGGCCCATGGTGAAGCGACCGCCCGCGATCTCGGCCATCGCCGCGACGCTCATGGCGAGCAGACCGGGGCCGCGGGTAAAGGCGGGCGTCACCGCGACGCCAAGGTTGAGCCGTGGCTGGCTGAGCGCGGCCACACTGAGCGGAGTGAAGCCGTCCGCGCCGTCAACCTCGGCCGACCACACGTCGGTGTACCCCAGATCGACGAGACGCTGGAACCAGTCGCGGTGTTCGAGCAGAGTGACGCCCTCGAAGGGGACTGTGATGCCGTAGCGAGTTGACATTGCTAGTTGCCCTTGAGGTAGCTGCCGTGCACGGGAGCGGGGACGTCATTGCCGCGCCGCACAAGGTCGTGCACCCAGCGATCGATCAATGTCTCGAGGATCGCCGCGCGAGCGTAGTGCTTGCTCTCGGCGGGTATGAGATCCCACGGCGCGTGCTTGGAGTTGGTTGTTTCCACCATGAATCGCAGTGCCTTCTCGTAGCCCTTGCGCTTTTCGCGGTTGCGCCAGTCGTCAGGGGTGAGCTTCCAACGCTTGAGGGGGTTGCTCTCACGGTCGTTGAAGCGTCTGAGTTCTTCCTCACTGGAGATCTGCAGCCAGAACTTCACGATGGTCGTGTTGGCGTCGGTGAGCATGCGTTCGAAGTTGACGATCTCCTTGGCCGAGAGAGCAGCCTGGTCGTCGTCGATGAGTCCCTCGACCCGCTCGACCAACAGTCGGCCGTACCACGAACGATCGAAGACGGTCATCTCGCCGGTGCCGGGAATGTAGGGCTGAAAGCGCCAGAGAAAGTGGTGACGCAACTCTTCGTCGGTCGGCGGCCCCACGGGGTGCACCGTCACGTGGCGCGGGTCGAGGCTGGCCGTCAGTCGACGGATGGCCCCACCCTTGCCCGCGGCGTCGAAGCCCTCGAAGAGCACGATGAGACCGGGTCCGGCCGGGTGGGGCTCGAGGAGACCGGCGCTAAAGAGTCGCAGTTGGGTGAGACGGTTCTGGGCCTTGCGTACGCGCTTGTCCGACTCCTCCTTGGACATGGACTTGGTGAGATCGATTGCGTCGACGGGGTTCTTCGCGTCATTGGCCATAGGCGAAAAGGTAGCCGACGAGAGTTCGCCCTAGGAGTGCGGGGGGCGCTTGCGCGTGGGAACGAAGCGGCGGCGCTCGTTCACCACCGAGCCGAGCAGGAAGAGGAAGCCAAGGAAGCCGAGGAGCAGCGCATAGCGCTCGTCGGGCGGGAAGAACGTGAAGGTCACCGTGGACGTCCCGGCTGGCACCGAGACCTCCTGGTAGACGCGGTGCACCGTGGTGATTGGCACCTCCTTGCCATTCACGTAGGCCTTCCACCCCTTCATCGAGAGTTCCGTGCGCAATAGAGTGGTCGCCTTCGGGCACGTCACGCTGGCGGCGTTGTCACTCGTGCTCGTCACGGTGCACGAGGAGTTGGCCGTCGAAAAGAGCGGACGAGGGTTGGGCATCTGGTAGATGGTGGCGATGGAGTCTTCGAACACTTGTTTCACGCCGCGCTGGGCCAGACCGGGCATCAGGGACACCGAGCTCGGAATCAAGAGGTACTTCACGCCGGCCTTTTCGTACTGGTGGAAGTGGTTGATCACCGAGTGTTCGAGCTTACGCACGCCGATGCCGCCGCCCTTGACGGTGAACTGGTTACCGGGAGTGAGCCCGGGCTCGAGGTTGGTTTCGATGAAGTCCTTGAAGTTCTTGGGGAAGGGCAGGTCGATGTCGCTCAGTTCGTTGATGCCGTAGTACGTGCCCCAGTTGGGATAGAGCACCGCGAAGTCCAAGAAGCGCTCTTGACCGAGATGCTCTTGGAGGTACGTGATCGGGGCCGTGTCCACGGTGAGCTGTTTGGGTGACTCGGCGGTGGGCACCAAGAACATGGTCAGCGCCTCGCCCACGACGACGAGCGCGACGAGGAACGCTGTGACACGCCATCGCCCGAGTCGACTCAGGATCAACACGAGGGCGAGCGTGACGAAGGGCAGGAACTGCAGGGCGATGTAGACGGCGTGAATCTTGGCCGAGGAGAACGTCTGGCCCTCGTTGGTCGCCCTCGCTCCAAGGACGCACAAGACAACGACGAGAATCATGAACGCACTGGCGGTGGTGAGGAGGCGCTTGGCGCGCACGCTCTGGGTGAAGTCCCACAGTCCAAGGGCCGCGAGCACGATGATGGCGAGTTCACATCCCGGCGTGTTGTAGCGCTCGAAGGACGATCGGCTCACGAGCGGAATGAGGTTCCAGAGTTTGTGGAGGTCCAAGAAGTTAAAGGCCCCCGCCATAGCGACCACCACGTAAGCGCCGAGATAGATGCGCAGGGCACGATGTTTCGCGCCAAAGAGACCCACGAGCGCGAGCGCGCACACACTCGCGCCAAAGAAGCCGCCGATGCCGCCCCACATCTGATCGGCCTTGGTGTTGGCAAAGATCGGACCATACACGTAGGGGTCGAAGAAGCCCGCAAGAGCGAAGTGGGGCAGCACCAGTGAGCCGTCGACGGCCGTGGTGTGGCTGCCGATGAAGCCGACCTTGAGGTAGTCCTTAAAGGGCACGATGATGGGCAGGCCCAAGACCAACCCCGTAACGCCTCCGAGCACGAGGCGCCGGGCCGCGCGCGGGCGATTGAGGCGCGGAATCACGAAGAAGCGCACGACGGCCCACCCGAAGGCAAAGAGCCCATCGATGTAGGCGACCTCGGGGAATCCGGCGTACAGCGACAGCGCCAGCGCGATCGCCATGATGTACCAGCCGCGATTCTTCGGACTCGAGGCGCTGTCGTAGACCATCTCCACGCCCAGGATGAGCATGGGCAGGAAACACACCGGGTTCATGACCGAGTTGCCGAGCCAGGCGTAGGTGCCATTGATCGCGAACAGCATGCCGGCGAAGGTGGCGAAGAGGACGGGAAGCGAGAGGCGCCGCGCGAGGAAGTAGGTCGAGATACCGGCGATGACTTCGAGACTGATGTGGAACCAGACCAGACCCGAGGAGAGGGCGAACCACAGGGTTAGGGGAAACAGGGCCCCGGACTGCATGTCGCCGGCCAGAGGTTGGCCGAGGCCCTGGGTGTACGTCCACCAGGGAAAGTGGAAGTGCAAGAGGTCCATGGCCGCTTCGTGGCCGAGGGTCTGGGTGACGAATCCGACGTTGGGGTCAATCGCGGGACGCCCGCAGGTGATGCGACAGAGATGGTGCGAGATACCCGCGGTCCACGAGATGGGGTCATTGTTAGCCAGCCCCAAGACGTAGAAGCCGTTGGCCGCGAGCACCACCAACACGATGAGAGCAATGGCTTTGGTCGAGGGGGAGAGTCGGCGATAGGCGCCCAACAGCCTCGCCCCGTACGAATTCACCTTCTTAGGCTACAAGGGCTCTTTGGGCCCCTCGTGACGCACTCATCGCGCGAAGAAGTACATCTTCTCGCCCAGGAGAAGAAGGGATTCAGGAAAATACGGGTCGCGAAACGAGCCAAAGATGTCCCAGCGCGCGATGAATCGGTTGCGGTCCTCCAAGGGATCAAGGTCGCCACGCGACGAGCCAACGTGGTGATAGAGGCGAACGTGCGGGGTGAAGACGACGTGGCGACCCTCCAGTTGAGCGCGCAGGCAGATGTCCACGTCGTTCATCACCACCGCCAACTGTTCGTCCATGCCGCCCAGGTGTTGCCAAAACTCTCGCTCAACCATCTGCACGGCACCCGTGACGGCGGCGACGTCGCGCACGGCGAGCGAGAAGTTGTCGACGTGGGGGTAGTTGGAGTCGGTGCGCAAGTGTTGGGGGTAGGGGGAGATGACGATACTCTCGTGCTCGCGGCGACCGTCGCGATCGAGCAAGCTGGCGCCCACGATCCCGACGTCCGTGAGTGAGGCGAGGGAGATCAATTGCTCGAGCCAGTCGGGCGTCACGACCACCGTGTCGTTATTGAGGGTGACGACATAGTCCGCGCTCGAGTGATCAACACCGCGATTCACAATCTTGGCGTAGTTAAACGGACCCGGGCAGGGCACGACCCGGTACTTGGTCTCGCGGAAGTAGGCGAGTGACGCCTCTTCGATCGAGTCGTTGTCGAGCAGGATGATGCTGTAGTTCGGATAGGTCGTCTCCGCCTCGATGGCGTCGATGCACTGACGCACCAGGTCGATGCGATCTCGAGTGGGAATGATGATGTCAATTGAGGGTGCCGGGCTGGGCGCTGCCAGCGTCCAGCGCACCAGTCCCGCTCGCTCTCCCCGAGCGGCGGTGCCCTTCCAACCTCGACGATCGAGAGCGGCTTGGACGACGCGCACGGTGTCGTCGTCGATGCGCGCCGCCTCGAAGTCCTGCGGGCTACGAGCGGCCGGGAGCACGCGAGCCAGGTGGTGGAACGTCGCACCGCGTTCGGAGAGTCGAAGGTACGCGTCGTGCTCGAAGGCCCAGCCCGCACCGGATGAAAATCCGCCCGAGGCGAAGATCGACTCCACGCGCACCAGCGCGGGGCGACCGACGACGTTGTAACTGAGCAGGGTGTGGGGGCCCACGCCCGGACTCTTCAGGATGGGAGCGAACTGATTGGGGCCGGCCTCGTCGGCAAACACGACGTCATCGCCTGTGGTCGCGTGAAGGAGCAGCCGTGCCGCGCTGTAGCGGCGCTCGTCATCCGACGTCGAGGGGTCACAGAGAAAGATCCACTCGGCGGTCGTCTCATTGAGCGCGGTGTTCAGCGACTCGATGACCTCGCGAGGATGTTCGGCCTCTGCCACCTGGATGATCGCTACGTCATTGAGATCGCTATTCAGGGCCGCATATTCGAGCGAATAGTCGGTGACGCGGGGGCGGTAGTTCACGGGGTAGATTTCCGTCGCCTGCGCCGCCGAAACAAGGGTTGGTCGCGTCTTTTCCTTCTTGCGCCACTTTCGCCACGCCCGCAACGGGGGACGAAAAATAGTGCGAGCCGTCTTGTAGCGCCACGTGTCTTCGCCGAGGATTCGACCAGCGACTCGCTGCAGTCGCGTTCCCGAGAGGCGGCGAATTTCCTGATGGAAGTGGACCCAGCGAGATTTGAGTTCCTCGGGCGTGAGGGGAGTGACGGTGTCTTCGTCGAATCGTTGGAGGAGTGGCACGGGTCTTTGAATCTCTCTGTTGGCGAGCGACGCTCATGCGAAAGGCTCGACGACGAATTTAGTCGTGACGGTCCCGTCCCTTTGACTTCGGATCTTTTCTGAAGATGATGGAGGTTTCGAGCTCGGCATTCACGTAAGTTCGTGTTACATTTCGGCGCCCCCCGTCAACGTAATGAAGGTGATACACAAAGGAGTTTGCGGTCATGACCGAGACGCTCGAGGTTCCCGAGGCAGCGCCAGAACATAGTCTTCGAGCCGGGGTTCTCGGGCTCTTCGACTCGGTAATCATGGGGATTGCGGGCGTGGCGCCGGCGTACTCCATTGCGTCCTCAACGGCGGTGCTCTTTGGCGCGGTTCTGCTCGGCGGGGCCGCCGCTCTTCTGTACTGCGGCATCGCGATGTTCGGCATTGTCTTTGCCTTCAGTTATCTGGGTCGCGTCGAATCCAACGCCGGAGCTAGTTACTCCTGGGTGCGCCGCGCGCTGCACCCAGTGCTCGGATATCTCTCGGGCTGGGCGCTCGTCGTCTCGGCGCTCATCTTCATGGTGGCGGCCACGGTACCCGCTGGCTCGTACATCCTCGGGCTCTTTTCGCACAGTGCGGCGAACAACACGTTCGACGTGACCCTCGTGGGAGCGATCTTCTTCCTCGCCATGGTGACGGCCGTCGCGGCGGGAGTAACGATTACGGTCACCGTGCAGATCATCATGTCGTGCATCGAGCTGTTCTTGCTGCTGCTCTTTGCCGTTCTGGCGATCTTCCACGGCCACCACGTGCACGCCTTTACCTGGCACTGGTTCTCGCCGACGATCTTCCACGGCCAGTCCGGCTTCGCCGCGGGCGCCCTAGTTGCGGCCTTCTACTACTGGGGCTGGGACGTCACGGCCAACTTGAATGAAGAAACCAAGAACGCCAAGAAGACGCCCGGGCTGGGCGCGATGTTGGGCATCATCGTGGTCTTCTTGCTCTTCGAGGTCTTCACGATCTCGACCAACATGGTCCTGACCACCCACCAGATCAACACCAACGCCGCCGACGTCCTTAATGTTCTCGGTCAAGAGGTCTGGCACGGCGGCTGGGGCAAGATCATCGTGCTCGCGGTCGTCCTCTCAACGGTGGCGACTCTCGAAACGACGCTGATCCAAGTCACGCGCACGCTCTTTGCGATGGGACGTGATCACACGCTGCCCAAGATTCTGGGACGAATTAACAAGAAGCGCCAGACGCCCATCGTGGCCACGGTCGCCGTCACGATCATCTCGCTGGCCCTGTTCATCGGATCGCAGAAGATCGGCTCGATCTCGAGCATCCTCTCTGATGCGATCGACGCCATTGGACTGCAGATCTGTATCTACTACTCCCTGGCGGGACTCTCGGTGGTGGTGCTGTATCGCAAGCAGCTGACCAAGTCCGTGTCCAACTTCATTCTGATGGGCCTGTGGCCCTTGGTGGGCGCGATCTTCATGGGGTACCTCTTCGTCAAGGCCATTCCCAACTTGAACGCGGCGACCCTGTGGGTGGGTCTGGGCGCAATGGGCCTTGGACTAATTCCGATGTTCTACTACTGGGCTAAAGGTAATCCGTACTTCGACATGCCCGCCAAAGAGGACCGCGTCGCGGTGCTCGAGGAGTTCGAGCAGAACCTGTAGATCGAACGTGTGCTGACTAGCTGGTCGCGGCTCCGCGCCACAGGTCGATGCCGCCCTCGACGGCGTATTGATCGATCGTGGCAAGTTCCTCAGCGCTAAAAGCAAGGTTCTTCAGCGCGTCGAGGTTGTCGTCGAGTTGAGCGACGCTGCTTGCGCCAATGAGTGCGGTCGTCACCCGAGGATCGCGCAGCACCCAGGCGATGGCCATCTGAGCGAGCGACTGCCCGCGAGCCTGGGCGAGGTCGTTGAGGGCGCGCACGTGTTGGAGGTTCTGCTCGCTCAGCATCGAAGGATCGAGCGAGTCGATTCGCGACGCCCGCGAACCCTCGGGCACGCCGTTCAAGTACCGATCGGTCAAGAGTCCCTGGGCGAGCGGAGAAAAGGCAATGCAGCCCACGCCCTCTTCTTCGAGAACATCGAGCAACTTCGTCTCGATCCAGCGATTAAAGAGCGAGTACGAGGGTTGGTGGATGAGGAGTGGCGTGCCGAGCGACCGAAGGATCGTCACCGCTTCCTTGGTGCGCTCGTCGGAGTAGGACGAGATGCCGACGTAGAGCGCCTTGCCTTGGCGCACCGCGTGATCGAGTGCGCCCATCGACTCCTCGAGGGGCGTGGTGGCATCAAAGTGATGGTGATAGAAGATGTCTACGTACTCAAGGCCCAACCGCGTAAGGCTCTGATCGAGACTGGCGAGTAGGTACTTGCGCGAACCGAGATCGCCGTACGGCCCGGGCCACATGTCCCAGCCCGCTTTGGTGGAGATGATCAGTTCATCGCGCAGGGACGAGAAGTCCTCACGCAACGCGCGCCCGAAGTTGATCTCGGCGCTGCCGTAGGGCGGGCCGTAGTTGTTGGCGAGGTCAAAGTGCGTGACGCCTCGATCAAAGGCGCGTCGCAAGATGGCGCGCTGCGTGTCGATTGGCCGATCGTCGCCGAAGTTGTGCCAGAGACCGAGCGACACCTGCGGTAGGCGGATACCACTGCGACCGCTACGCCGGTACGTCATGTGGTCATAGCGATCCGGTGCGGGAATGTAGGGGTTCATAATCGAAGCGTAGCCATTGACTTCTCGGGTCTGACGAGGGGTTGGGGCTCGCGACGGGACCAGAGTTAGGCTCGTCAGCACGCACGACGCTCTCACCGAGGGGGCACGATGAAACTGCTTCTGACCTCTGTCGGCATCAAGAACGCCACGATCCGCGGGGCGCTCGAAGAGATGCTGGGAAAGCCGATTGAAGAGTCCAGCGCCCTGTGTGTTCCCACCGCGACCTACGTCACGCCGGGAGGCGCCGCCTCGGCCTGGCGCTTCATCGCCGGCAGAGCCTCCACCCCCATGTGCGAGTTGGCCTGGAGGTCCCTGGGAGTGCTCGAGCTCGCCGCCCTGCCCAGCATCGAGCGAGACCTGTGGGTCCCCATGGTCCAAGAGGCCGACGCGATACTGGTCAATGGCGGTGACCCCATGTTTCTCGCCTACTGGATGCACGAGTCTGGGTTTGAGGAGGTCCTGGCCAACCAGTTCGAGGGGGTGTACGTGGGACTGAGCGCGGGGAGCATGGTCTTGGCCCCACACGTCGGACCGGACTTCGTGCGATGGCGGCCCGAGGCGGGCGACGCCACGCTCGGGCTGGTTGACTTTTCGATCTTTCCCCACCTCGATCACATCGACATGCCCGAGAACTCCCTGGCCGACGCCGAGCAGTGGGCCACCACCGTGCCCGGACCGGCGTACGCACTCGACGACCAGAGCGCCATCAGGATGATCGATGGTGCCCTCGATGTTGTGTCCGAAGGCCACTGGCACTACTTTGCCTGACCCGAGCCCTCGTCGCCCGCGCTAGCGCACCGCCATCTTCTACAGTGACGCGGGACCGACCGGAGGGACGATGAGGGAACTAGTCGCAACGCCCTGTACGGCGCAACGATACGAACTCGGTGAGTCGTGTCGCTGGGACGACGTGCGCGGTGAGCTCTCGTGGGTCGACGTCTATGGCGGTCAGTTTTTTCGTGCCCACGCCGATGGTCAGGACGTCGAGGTGATTCGTCGCTACGACCTCGGGGGTCACGTCAGTGCGAGCGCACCACGGGCATCGAGAACCGACGGGTGGATTATCGCTCGCGATCAGTCGATCCTCACGCTCGGCGAAGAGGGATCGACCCACGAGCTAGCGGCCCCCGAAGCGGCTCGGCCCGACGTGCGACTGAACGACGGCGCCGCGGACCCCTGGGGACGATTCTGGATCGGCTCGATGGCCTATGACGAAGGTGAGGGTCGAGCCAGCCTCTATCGCTTCGATGAGCACTCGGGCGTGACGACCGTTCTTTCGAGCGTGACGATCTCCAACGGGCTCGCCTGGAGCGCGGATCGCTCCACCATGTACTACATCGACACGGCCACGGCTGCGGTGAGCGCCTTTGACCTCGACGAGGAAGGTCTGTTGCTGGGCCGGCGGGTGGTGGTGCAACTGGACGGGGAGCGCGAGGGCTACCCCGACGGGATGTGCATCGACGGCAACGGCGACCTGTGGGTCGCGCTCTTCAACGGACATGGACTGCGCCAGTACTCACCTGTGGGCGAGTTGCTCACGACCGTGCGGGTCGACACCGCTCAAGTGACGTCGTGCGCGATTGGCGGGACCGATGGCACGACGCTCTACATCACGACGGGACAGGAGCGAATGAGCGACGAGGAACGTCGGGCCGACCCACTCGCGGGACGGCTCTTCTGTGTCGACGTGGGCGTGTCAGCTCCTCCGATTTTCGCTTTTGGCGGTCCGGCGCTTCGCTGACGATCGTCTCGCGCGGGCGCGGGGCGGGGCAAGTGCGACCTGCACGCGCGCCACCACCAGGTCGGGCCGCTTGTGGAGCTCTTTGTCGAGCACGACGTCGAGCTGGTTGTGGAGTATTCGATAGCGGTACTTAGCTGGCATCAACACGGGAATCAGGACCACAATTTGCTCGTCGGTCGACGCTCGTTGTTTGTCGATGAACTCAATGATTGGCCCGACCACCGAGCTGTACTCGGTGCGCAGCACGCGCAGGGGCACGCCGGGGTTCCACTTGTCCCACTCGCTGGTCAGCTCGTCTTCGCGTTCTTTGCTGGTCTCGCTCTCGGCGACTGCGGTGATGGCGATGACGTCGTGGCTGAGCGAGAGTGCTTCGGACAGCGCGTAACTCGTCAGATCCGAGACGTTCACGATCGGCACGATCACCTGAGTCCCGCGACCCTCGGGCGCCGGTGGCACCCCGCCGATTCCAAGATTGACGCCGACCTGGGCGTAGTACGCGTGGATGCGCACGAATAACACGATGAAGAGGGGGACCGCCACGACCACGATCCACGCGCCCTGAGTGAACTTCGAAATGAGAAAGACGATCGTGGCGAGTCCCGTCACGATCGCCCCAGTGCCGTTCACGATGGCGCGATATCGCCAGTTCTTGGGTCGCTGGTGCCACCAGTGCACCACGAGGCCCGACTGGGACAGCGTGAAACCGGTGAAGACCCCGATTGCGAAGAGGGGGATCAGATCATTCGTGTTGCCACCTACGGCGATGAGCAATATCGCCGACAGCGATGCGAGAACCCAGATGCCACTGTTAAAGACCTGACGGTCGCCGCGCAGACCGAAGATGTGGGGGAGAAAGTTGTCCCGAGCCAGCAGACTCGCGAGTAATGGCAGGCCCCCGTACGACGTGTTGGCGGCCAGGGCGAGAACGACGGTGATCGTGAGCGAGACGACGTAGTACGCCCAGTGCCGGCCGACGGCCAGACCCATGATCTGGCTCAAGACGGTTACGTGCGAACGCGGCGCGATATGCCAGCGGTGCGCCAGGGTGGCGAGGCCGAGCAGCATGGCCCCGAGGATGAGGCCCAAGAAGAGTTCCGTTCGCTTCGCGCGTTGGGCCCGGGGCTGCTTGAAGAGCGGCACACCATTGGCGATCGCCTCCACGCCCGTGAGCGCGCTACAGCCCGCCGAGAACGCCTTGAGAATGAGCAGCACCGACACGACCTGGAGGTCGTGGGTGGAGAGCAGCGAGTGTCCGGGTTCGGACTCGTGAAGCCCGAGCGGGTGAATGAGCCCGACGGCGATGATGGCGAGCAGCCCGATGATGAAGATGAACGTGGGCAATAAGAACGCGCGAGCGCTATCGCCGAGTCCGCGCAGGTTGAGCAGAGTAATGACCGCGAGGATTCCTAAACAGATCGGCACGGTATACGAGGTCAAGTTCGGGAAGGCTGACGTCAGACTGGCGACGCCCGCGGCGATCGAGACCGCGACGGTCAAGGTGTAGTCGACGATGAGCGACGCGCCCGCGACGAGGCTCGCACCCACGCCGAAGTTCGCTCGCGAGACGGCGTAGGCGCCACCACCTCCGGGATAGGCGTCGATGACCTGGCGATATGAGACGACCAGGACTGCAAGCAGGACGACGATCGCTATCGTGATCGGCAAGATGAGGTGCAGCGCGCTGGACCCCGCGGCGGCCAGGACCACGATGATCGCTTCGGGCCCGTACGCGACCGACGTCAGCGCATCGAGGGAGAGAGCCGACAGTCCCTCAACGGGGGTGATCTGTTCTTTGGAGGCTTCGCTGGATCGAAGCGGCCGTCCGATCAGCAGCGACCAGATATTGCGACTCGCGACTCTCACTTCTCGTGGGTGCGACGCCATGTGTGCATCGTAGGCGTGCGCATTCGCAGGTCCGAGGTCGGATGTCGTGGGTGGTGGTCGCCGTGCGACGTGTGTGATTGACGCTACGCGACAGGCTGCTTCAGCGCGCGAGAGCGAACGACCGCCCACCACAGCGAGGCGATCACGACGGCCTCCACGACGACCGCAATCCAGCTCACGACCGCGACGCGGGTGAGAGCGGCGATGAAGACCACGACCAGTTCGACGGCCACGATGGAGAGCGAAGCGATCGCGTAGGGCGCATACTGGACGGCCGCTTCGTGGATGCGACCCGTGGACTCCACTCGCGAACTCCAAAACGCCTCGAGCACCTCGCGCTTCTCACGCCACGTGCAACTTCGATACACGTCGAGCTTCATAGCGCAACGCTACCCAGCACCCGTCGTCGTTGTGACAAATGCTGGGCAGCGTTGGGAACTAGAACTCGGCGACGATTTCGAAGTGGGACATCTCTTCTTCGATGCTCTCGCTGTCGTCGTGGGCTTCCTTCGCCGGTGCCCGCAGCGCCGTGACGATGACGAGCAGCGCAAGCGAGGCCAAGACGGCCCCGATGAAGAAAGCCTCGTGATACCCGGCCACGAGAGACCGGTCGGGTGAGTAGCCCTGGTGGGCCAGCCCGCGAGACGTGCTCGCCGCCAGCGTGCCAAAGATGGCCAGGCCCGCCGACGAGGCCAGCCACATGGACACGTTCACAATGCCCGATGCGAGACCCGCGTCTTCGCGCGGAACATCAGCCATGGCGATGGTGAGCAGCGGAACGGCCACCAAACTCATGCCAACACCGAGTAACAAGAACGCGGGCAGGATCGAGATGAAGTAATTCACGTGAACCCCGGAGCGCGACAGCCACAGCAGTCCGACGACAGCCATGGTCATACCGGGGATGAGTAGCCTCATCGGCCCGAAGCGCGCGAGCAGTCGGCTGGTAGCGCCCAAGGACATCGAGGCCATGGCCAGGGTGAGTGGCAGGAAAGCGACGCCGGTGCGGATCGGGTCATAGCCCAACACGCGCTCGAGGTAGAGGGCGCCGAAGAAGAACACGGCGAACATCGCCGCAAAGGAGAGACCGCGCACGACACTCGAGGTGGTGAGGCTGCGCAGCTTCATGATGCGCAGAGGCATGATCGGCTTTGCAATTCGTGACTCGAGGAGGAAGAAGGCACCCATCAAGATGATGGAGAGTGCCCCAAAGCCCAACGTGTGGGCGGCTAACCAGCCGTAGGTCGAGGCGGTGACGATCGCGTAAATGCCGATCACCAGGGAGACCGTCATGAGTAACGAGCCCCTGATATCCAGTCCCTCACGAACGCCGAGGCCCTCGTTCTCCTTGATCAAGATTCCGCCCAGGATGAACGTGACGATGCCAATGGGCACATTGATGACGAAGATCCAGTGCCAGTTCACCGCCTGGGTCAAGATGCCACCGACGAGTAGGCCGATGGATCCTCCACCGACGGCGACGAACATGTAGGCGCTCATGGCCTTGGCGCGTTCGTTGACTCCGGAGAATTCAGTGACGATAATCGCCACGATGACCGACGTTGAAATTGCCCCGCCCATACCTTGAAAGAATCGTGCGGTGATGAGCATTGCTTGACTGGTTGCGACTGAGCAGACGAGCGACGACGTTGTAAAGAGCGCGACGCCACTCAGGAAGACTTTCTTTCTACCGATCAAGTCGCCGAGGCGACCGGCGAGCAACAGAAAGCTGCCAAAGGCGATCAGGTATGCGTCAACGACCCAGGTCAGGTTCGCCGACGAGAAGTGCAGATCGCGCTGAATGGAGGGGAGGGCCACGTTGACAATGGACGAGTCGAGGGCGTTCATCAGCATGGCCAGGCACACCACGATGAGTGCAATCCAGCGACGACGATCTGTTTGTCCTGATGAGAGTGCTGGAGATTGCGTCATAAAGACCTTCTTTCGGGATAGAATGTGAAACAAGAGGAACAATGAATCAATATCATCGTGAAGTTGATATAATCACTATAGCATGAATATAAGTCCCTCGCTACCATTAATTTCCGTGGAGGAAAATTCGTCAGCTGGACCGATCCTTTTGATCACCCAGTTGTCACGACTGATCAGCCGGCGCAGCACGCCTGAGCTACTTGGCCAGACGCTCAAAGAGGTGGCGGTGCTCGCATACTTGCGCGAGTATCAAGAGCCCACCCAGCAGCAGTTGACTGAAGGACTCTGCATCGACACGAACTACTGCGTGATGTTGCTCAACGATCTCGAGGCGTCGGGCCTCGTCGAGCGTCGTCGCGATCCCTCGGACCGGCGCCGACACATCGTCACGATGACCGAGCAAGGTCGTAAGGCACTACATCAGGCAGAAGCGGCGCAGCAGACACTTGAGGACGAGATTCTTGGAGCGCTGGACGCAAGCGAGCGTTCGGAACTCTCTTCTCTGATGCGCAAGGCCATCAGAGGCCAGAGCACCACCGCGACACACCACTGATCTCCGATTAGTGGCGATGACGACCTTTTGAAGCGCGCGCGAGTACTCCAATGAGTCCAATGGCCGCGACCAACACCGCGGTGCCATTGATTGCGGGCATCCAACGCACGCGGTCATTCTTTACGACGTAGACGCCCAGCGGCATCACCATGCCGCCGAAGCCACCGCCCGAACCGCCGACCGCAGTCCCACGAGCATCGGCGCCGGACGCGATGAACTCGTCATGGTCATCCACGTCATCGTCATCCACGTCATCGACGTCCCCATCGAAGCGTGTCGCCGCACGACTCATTGAGTCATGCGTGCCGCCGCCTCCGCCGCCGCCGGCGACCATCGCGACAGGAATAATGAGAGCGCCTTCTCTTTCGTAGGCAGTACCGAACGCTCGAGCGACCGATAAGTGGTCACTCGCGCGACTCAAAAGGTCCTTCAGATCCATCTCGTCGACCTCCTCGGGGTATCGACTCGGCGTCCGCCGAGTAGATATGAGGCCGAGCGTAGTGCTCGCCAAAGTCATGTTGTCCAACGGAATTGCGCCGGTGGCTTACGCTACGAAGAGCGAGGAGGCAGTCATGGCCGGTTTTCCCTACGAAGACGAGTTTGAGATACATCGGACCCTGCCCGAGGCCGGAATGGACAAGGATGCTGTTCTTTCAATGTTGGCAGTCATGTCCCACGCGGAGAACCCCACGTGGGAAACGGGGCAGTGTTCCGGCACGATGTACTGCGGGGATCACGATCACTACGACTTCCTCAACGAGGCCTTTTCGTACTTCTCGTACGTGAATTCACTGCAACGTGACATGTGCCCCTCCAACACAAAGTTCGAGGCCGAAATCATCGCGATGACGCTGGATCTGCTCGGAGCTAAGCATCTCACCGAGACGGCACCGGCCGGACTCGTGACATCGGGCGGCTCGGGATCGATCGCCCATGCAGTACTCGCGTACCGCGAACACCGCCGCACCTCGGGGCGTCCCAACATGATCAAGCCCGAGACCGCGCACCCCGCCTTCAGCAAGGCCGGACACCTCTTCGGCGTGGACATGAAGATCGCGCCCGTCGATCCCATCACCACCCAAGTTGACCTCGACTGGGTGAGCGAGCACATCGACGAGAACACCGTCGCTCTGATCGGATCGGCGTGCAACTACGGCTACGGAACGATCGACCCGATCACCGAGCTCGGCGCCCTCGCGCTCGCGAAGAACGTTGGTCTGCACGTCGACGCCTGCCTCGGCGGCTGGATATTGCCCTTCGGTCGCGAATTGGGATATGACATCGCGCCCTTTGACTTTTCGGTCCCGGGCGTGACCACGATCTCGGCCGACACGCATAAGTACGGCTATGCGCTTAAGGGCACCAGCGTCTTGTGTTTCGCCGACAAGGCCCTGCGCAACGAACAGTACTTCTATCTGACCGACTGGTCGGGCGGGAAATATTGCTCTCCGGGCATGGACGGGTCTCGTTCGGGTGGACTGCTGGCGGCTACCTGGGCCGCCATGGTGCACCTGGGACGAGAGGGGTACCGGCGGTACGCCGAGGCGATCTTTGCCACGTCGTTGACGATGCAGGAAGCCGTTCGCGAATACCCGTCGCTACGCATCGTGGGCCAGCCGACGTTTCTCTTTTCCTTCACCTCCGATGAGTTCGATGTCTACCTGGTTAATGACTATCTGCGTCGGCGCGGCTGGCGTCTCAATGGACAGCAGTATCCCAACGCGCTGCACATGGCGGTCACTCGTCCTCAGACTCAGCCGGGCGTGAGCGACCGGTGGCGCAGCGATCTGGCCGACGCGGTCGCCTACGCGCTCGAGCACAAGGACGAAGCGCCCCAGTCGGGGGCCATCTACGGCGGCGTGGCCGGAGGCATGACGGACGAGGCCGACGCGGTCATCAAGTTCTTCATGGCCGACATGATGGATAAGCAGGCCTCCATTCCCGCACCGTGACCTCGGAACTGTGTTTGAGCATTGACCTGGGCACGGGTGGTCCCAAGGTCGGGCTGGTCACCCTGGGAGGCGAGATCCTCGCCAGCGAAGTCCACCCGGTCACCACGCACTTCGGCGACGACGGTGCGGCCACCCAAGACGCCGAGGAGTGGTGGACGCTCATCTTGGCCGCGTCCAAGCGCCTGCTCGATGAGGTCCCGGACGCGCCTACCAGCGTCAGGGCCGTTGCGGTGACGGGTCAGTACGCATCAACGGTTCCCGTTGACGCCAACGCGATTCCCACGGGTCCGTGTATTACCTGGCTGGACGTTCGCGGGGGTCATTACACGCGAGAGGCGGTCGGTGGCTGGTTTCTCGGCTACAACCCGCGCAAAGTTCTGCCCTTCGTGAGAAAGACCGGCGGGGCGCCGTCCACAGCGGGGGCCGATCCGATCGGCCAGATTCACTTCATCACCCGCGAGATGCCTGAGGTCGCACGGGCCACGCGCTGGTACATGGAGCCCATCGACTACTTGACGATGCGATTCACGGGGGTGGCGAGCGCCACGCACGCATCACGCCTCGCGATGTGGATGACCGACAACCGCCGACTCGATGAGTACCGCTATGACCCTCACCTCTTGTCACTGGTGGGTCTCGACGAGAAGTACTTTCCGCCCCTGCAACCATTTGGATCAGTCGTGGCGACCCTGAGTGACGTCGTGGCGCAGGAACTGGGTCTCTCGAGGGACGTCGTAGTCGTCTCGGCGATGCCCGACCTGCACGCGGCGGCCATCGGATCGGCCGCCACGTCGCTCTACCAGACCCACCTCGCTCTGTCGACGACGTCCTGGATCAGTTGTCCCGTGCCGTCGAAGAAAACGGACATCACGCACAATATCGCCGCCGTGCCGGGACTCTCGAACGACTCCTACGTCTTGATCGACAATCAAGAAACGGGAGCCAAAGCTCTCGAGTGGCTCCGAAGCGTGATGATCGGATCTGGCCCCACACCCACGTATGACGAGCTCAACAGCCTGGCGGGGTCGTCGCCGTCGGGGTCGAACGGCGTGCTCTTCACTCCGTGGCTCGCGGGGGAGCGTTCGCCGATCGACAACAAGCACATTCGCGCAGGCTTCTCAAATCTGTCGCTAACGACAACGAGCGCTGATCTCGTGCGTGCGGTGATGGAGGGGGTCGCCGCCAACAGCGCCTGGCTGTTTGCCTACGTCGAGAAATTGGCGGGTCACACCCTTTCGCCCGTGCGCTTGGTCGGCGGCGGCGCGCAGTCCGCACTCTGGTGCCAGATCTTCGCCGACACTCTCGATCGTGAGGTTCAACAGATCGATCAGCCCCTGGTGGCGCAACTGCGCGGAGCGGCTCTGCTCGCCGGTTGTGCGCTTGGTCACTATTCCCTCAGCGACGTCCCCGTGCCAAAGTCAACGACGTACCACCCCTCAACCGTCGACGGCTCTCGTACCGGTAATCGAGTCGATGAACTCAAAGCTCTGTACGAGCGCGATAAGAAGTGGTCGCGGCGCCGCGCTTCTCGCCACTCCCGTTAAGTCAGGCGACCGGCCAGGGTCGCGATCGCTCCGACACTGATCAATACGCCGTAGGTCTGGGCCCACTCGCCCCATCCGCCGGGCCGCAGGTAGGCAATGACCCCGCCCAGGACCACTCCGATGCAACACGAGCCCACGACCGCGCCCGCTCCTCCGCCGAGCGTCCACGGCACGGCCGGCAGGATGATGGCGAGTGACGTCGCAACACCCATGATCACGGCGAGTCGGAGATCGCGTTTTTGGTCTGACAAGTACTGACTGGCCGCCATACCGAATCCTTCAGCGATCAGCAGACCAATGGCCGCTGCTAGAACGACCTTGCGCCCGTGCGACTCGGTGGCGAGAATAAGGGCCATTGTGGCGACGAGGCCGTCGGATGCCCCGAAGATGGCGGTCGTGGAGGTGGGAGTGACTTTGCTCACGAAAGGTCGATGATAATGCTGCTGAAAGAGCGCGAGGAAGTTGACACCGTGCCCGCGGTGATGGAGGAGGAGGTGCTGGCGAGCAACCGCGAAGTTCGCATCGCCGCCGTGCAGCTGGCGGCGGGACCTGATCCCCACGTGAACGTTGAGCACGCGATCGCTCTCGTGGAGCGTGCGGCCAAACAGGGTGCCACGTACGTCCAGTTGCCCGAGTACTTCAACTATCGAGGTAAGACGTCTCGCTATGTCGAGATTGCCGAGACGATCCCCGGTCCCACGACGGCGCGCCTCGCCGACCTGGCGAAGGAACTCGGCATCGTCCTGCACGTGGGCAGCACCTTCGAACGCTCGCCGGATCCGACCAGGACCTACAACACCAGCGTCGTGATCGGTCCTCACGGTGGGATCCTCGCGACTTACCAAAAGGGGCACCTATTCGACGTTCACGTTCCGGGTGAAGTTGACTACGAAGAGTCCCGGGCGATTGTGCCGGGTGACCAACTTGTGGTCGTCGACCTGGCCGACTTTCGCCTCGGCCTGTCGGTCTGTTTCGATCTGCGATTCTCGGAGACGTACCGCCAACTGGCCCTGCACGGTGCCACCGTGTTCGCCATTCCTTCCTCGTTCGCGGTTCCCACCGGGCGCGTGCATTGGGAGGTGCTGTTGCGCGCCCGGGCAATTGAAAGCCACGCCTACGTGGTGGCGGCCGCGCAGGTGGGAACGACCGACGAAGGCGTGTCGTCCTACGGACACTCGATGATCGTGGGTCCCTGGGGCGAGGTCTTGGCCGAGTCGACCAGCGACGGTGAGGACGTCATCTACGCAACGATTAGCGAGGAAGAGGTGGCCCGGCGTCGAGCCCAAATCGACGTGTGGCACTTGCAACGTCCCGACCTGTACGACTCGCTCGATCACGGTGAGTGACCTCAGAGTGGCATCAACGAGCGCACCCACACCTCCCGATACCTTTGGCCGCGCGGTCTGGGACTGGGCGAACGGCGGGCGAGTGCCCGAAATCATCGAGCGTGACGACGGCTACTTCGAAGAAGGGGCCGGGCCGCAGGTGTACCTTTCGTCGTTCTCTCAGTGGCCCCGTGGCGAACGTCGGGCCATGCGCGACGTGCGCGGTCGAGTGCTGGACGTGGGGTGCGGTGCGGGCCGCGTCGCTCTCGAACTACAGGTGAGGGGTCTCGATGTGGTTGGTCTCGACGCGTCGAGGTACGCCGCGCGCGGGGCGCGACGTCGCGGTGTAAAGACCGTCTGGCGAAAGTCACTCGATGACGTGGGCGAAAGAATCGGCGAGTTCGACTCGATTGTGATGTTCGGGAATAACTTCGGGCTCTTCGCCACGCCCGAGCGGGCGCGAGAGCGTCTCACCGAGTGGGCGCGCCGGGCAAAGCCCGATGCGAGGATCTTCGTCGAGAGCACGAGCGCCTACGGCGGGGGAGCGCCCGGGATCGATCGGACGTACTACCGGCGAAACCGCGAACAGGGACGTTCTCCCGGAGAACTACGGGCGCGGTATCGCTACGACGGTGCGGTGGGGGGCTGGTTTACCTGGCTCTTTGTCAGTCGCGCCGAGCTGACTTCGATCGTTCGCGGTACGGGCTGGCGCGTAGATCGAATCTGTGGCTCACAGCTCAGCGAGCCGTACGTAGCGATGCTCGAACTGAGTTGAGGCGCGGCGGTGTCAACTCGAGGCGGAACTGGGGTCCATGAGTTGACGAATGGTGGCAAAGGTACTCGACAGCGTGGCGCCGCCCAAGGTCGGTAGCACGGCCGCGCCGTGTTGGAAGACCTCCGCGCTCGGACATCCACCCAGTTGAAAGACGACCCTCGTAAAGGGAACGGCACCCTTACTGGAAGAGAAGGAGAGGGTGATCGGGATCATCATGTCGTCGGGACACGCGCGATGTTCGGTCGTGGTGAGCGGCAGTTCGTTGATGAGAGCTCGCACTCGGGCAATCACCGCGGGATTGGTCACCGTAATTTGGCGGGGCGTTGATCCATTCACCGCGACCACGGGATCGCTCCAGTACAAAACATGCGCCCCGGCGGGCACGAACTCGCGCGGCGACTTGGTGGTCGCCGACGCCAGTGACGTCATGCTGGTGGCTACGGCCACGACCAGTAGCGCCGCGGCCACCCGCGTCGTCACTCGTCGCGTGTCCCAGCGGGCGTCATGCATCATCAACCCGAAGGTACCAGCAGCGCGCTCGCGCGAGACATCACGCTTTTTCTGCCCAATGATTAGGTGTGTTGCACCGCCGGCAAGACGTCCGAGGCGAGGAGTCGCACGTGATCGAGGTCGTGGAAGTCGAGGACTTGCAGGTACACCCGTGAGACGCCGATCGCGCGGTACGTCATGATCTTGTGAACCACTTGGGCCGGGGTCCCGACGAGGCCGTCGCGCGACATCTCGTCGACTCCGCGCCCGATGTTGTCGGCGCGACGTGCCACCTCGGCGTCGTTCATCCCACAACACACCACCAGCGCGACGGATCGACCCAAGGTCGCCGGGTCGCGCTCGATCGCCTCACAGGCGGCGTCGACGCGCTCGAATTGGAGGGATGTCGCGTCGAAGGACGCGAAGGGTACGTTGAACTCATCGGCGTACGTTGCCGCCAGTCGCGGCGTGCGGGTGGCACCGTGTCCGCCGACGATGAGGGGCGGACGAGGCGATTGGAACGGCTTGGGCAGCGCCGGGCTGTTCGCCAAGGTGTAATGCGCGCCCGAGAAGTCAAAGGTGTCGCCGACTGCGGTTCCCCAGAGGCCCGTGATGATGGCCAGTTGTTCTTCGAGGCGATCAAAGCGCGTGCCGAGGGCCGGAAAGGGAACTCCGTAGGCGGTGTGCTCGTCGCCGAACCATCCCGCACCCAGTCCCAACTCGATGCGGCCCCCACTCATCGCGTCCACTTCGGCCACGGCGATGGCGAGTGGTCCGGGTAGTCGAAACGTGGCCGACGTCAGCAACGTGCCCAGGCGAATGCGCGAGGTGTCGCGCGCGAGTCCCGCCAAGGTGATCCACGCGTCGGTGGGACCGGGCAGACCGCTGACCGCGCCCATCTTCAAGTAGTGATCGGAGCGAAAGAGCGCCCCGAAGTCGCCCTCCTCGCTGACGCGAGCTAACTGCAAAATGTCGTCGTAGGACGCGCCTTGTTGGGGCTCGCAAAAGATTCGCAGTTCCATGGATGTCTCCTTGCGCTGTCTCGATGTGCTCGGGGCCATTATGGCGGCCCCTCGTGCGACGTCAAACCATACAGACCTTGAAATGTAAGGGTGTCAGACAATTGTATTATCACAATAAAATGACCCTCGATGCGGGCACACCCCTCGAAGAGAGACGCTGAATGGTCGAGTTAAGCCACGGTCGTCGCCAACTGGTGTTGTGGATCTGTTGCATGAGCCTGTTCATCGTTGGCATCGACGTCACGATCGTGAACGTCGCCCTGCCCTCCATCCAACGGAGCTTTCACGCGAGCGTGAGCGACCTGCAGTGGACCATCGACGCCTACTCACTGGTCATTGCGTGTCTCTTGATGCTCTCGGGTTCAATGGCCGACCGCTTCGGGCGTCGCCGGGTCTTTCAGATCGGGTTGTCCGTCTTCGCGCTCGGCTCTCTGCTGTGCAGCATCGCTCCCGGACTGGGTTGGCTCGTTGCCTTTCGCGCCCTGCAGGCGATCGGCGGCTCGATGCTGAATCCGGTCGCACTCTCGATCATCGCCAACACGTTTACGGACCCCAAAGAGCGTGGTCGCGCCATGGGTATCTGGGGTTCGGTGTTCGGGTTGAGTTTGGCGCTCGGTCCGGTGCTCGGGGGACTCTTGGTGACGGGAATTGGCTGGCGCTCGATCTTTTGGATCAACGTTCCCGTGGGCCTGGCGGCCATCATCTTGACGCAGATGTTCGTGCCTGAATCGAAAGCGGCTCGCGCGCGACGCGTGGACCCGTTTGGACAGGTGATCGTTATCCTGCTACTCGGATCGCTGACCTACGCCATCATCGAAGGACCTCGTCGAGGATTCACCTCTCCACTCATCCTGGGCCTCTTTGGCGTGGCGCTCGTGAGTGCGGTCGCGATGGTGCTCGTGGAACTTCGTCAGCGCGAACCTCTCATTGACATGCGTTTCTTTCGCAGCGTGCCCTTTGCCGGGGCGAGCGTCGCCGCGGTCTCCGCGTTCGCGGTCTTGGGCGGATTCTTGTTCCTCAACACGCTCTATCTTCAGGACATTCGTCACTACAGCGCCTTGAAGGCGGGGTTGCTGCTGTTGCCGATGGCGGCGATGCTCTTTGTCTTTTCGCGAGTGTCCGGATATCTCATTGGCCACCGTGGACCTCGCACCCCCCTCGTCCTGGCCGGTGTACCGCTTACCATCGGCGTGGTGTTACTCGCCCACATCAGTTCAACCACGTCAATCCCGTATTTGGTTGTCGCGTATCTCTTCGTGGGCGTCGGCTGTGGCCTCGTGAACGCGCCGATCTCCAACACTGCGGTCTCCGGCATGCCCCTCGACCAGGCGGGCGTCGCGGGAGCGATCGCCTCGACGAGTCGCCAAGTCGGATCCTCACTCGGAGTCGCCGTGACCGGCTCGATCGTGGCGGCCGGCACAGGAAGTGCCTTCGTGTCGTCGAGCCACGCCGCCTGGTACGTGCTGGCCGGGTGCTCGGTTGCCC
>JBARLO010000024.1:0-24342 GCA_049801955.1 Acidimicrobiales bacterium | reverse complement strand
ACGGACCCTGAACAAAGGAACGAGCCGTCGAATAAAGGAGTCGCTAGGCGCTCCGTCGATCGGCTCGTCCCCAGCCAAGGTTAGAACAGCCCAAATTCGGACTTGACATCGCTTAAGAACTCAATGGTGTGGTCTACACCGCGCGCTTCGTGGGTGGCACCAACGCCTTTGAATACCTGCTCAGCGCCCTTCGCGTCGATCAGAAGAACGGCTCGCCGGCGCACCCCCAGACCCAAGGCAAGATTGAGCGGTTCCACCAGACCCTCAAGCGCTGGCTGCGCGCCCAACCCGCGTGCGACACCCTCGAGGAACTCCAAGCCCAACTCGACTGCTTCCGCGCGATCTACAACGAACAGCGCCAGCATCGTTCGCTCACTCGGCGAACACCCGGTTCGGTCTATCGAGCAACCCCCAAAGCATCACCGCACGGCGACTCGGTGAGCGCCCACTACCGCGTGCGTCTGGACATCGTCACTAAGGACGGCAAACTCACCCTGCGCCGTGCCGGACGTCTTCATCACCTAGGCGTGGGCATCGCACACCAAAAGGTGCGCGTGGTCATGCTGGTCGATGAGAACCAGGTGACCGTGACGTCGCTGGACACCGGCGAAGTGCTCGCTCTCAACACCATCGACCCTCGCGCGGGATATTGGAGGAACCAACTACGACCACCGGGTCGTTGGCCCAGACTCTGAACGATGTCGCGACTCATATATAAACGATGTCCCGACTCATCACATTGGAGCCTGGGAGGAGATTCGAACTCCTGACCTGCGCATTACGAATGCGCTGCTCTACCGACTGAGCTACCCAGGCGCAGAGAGCCACTTTAGCCCATCGACTTCGTCGGCTCCTTCGCCTAAAAGTCCATCAACGACAACATCAGGTCGTTGAGCAGGAGCGACTCGTCGAGGTTCGTCTCCAGACGTCGATTCGCTTCGGCGAGCGCATCGATCGCTCGCAGTGACGCCCCCACTCGATAGTCACTGCGCGCGTCGTTCGCCTCGACGTTCTCGACCAACCGTTCACGGTACACACCGGTCAACGTGCTGAGTCCACAACGTAGCTCATCGAGTCGAAAGCGGCGCTGTTCGCGCTTGAACTGCGCTTCGACGTCGCGTTTGCTCGCGGTGCGTTGTCCGAGTTCGCGCGCGTCACTCGACCGGCGTTCCCACTCTTCGTGCTGGAGGCGTTCGAGGGGACCCATCGCTTCATCGATCGACGCGGCGAGTTCCTTGGCAACCCGGGTGGAGTCCGCGGGCTGACCGGTGAGTCGATCCGGTACGGCGCGCCACTTCGCCATGCGCTCGGCGAGATCGCTATCACGAACCAGCACGCGCGCCCGGCGCAGGTTGCCATTCGCGGCTACGGCCGCGTCCTCGGCCACCTCGTGCGTGGCCCCCTCGTTGACGAGGATGGTCGCGACGTCGGCGTCGCTCAGTGCGCGCAGTCTCACCTCAACACAGCGCGAGGCAACCGTGTCGAGCTCATCGACGACCTCAAGCGCACTCAGCAGAAAGATGGTGCGACCGGGTGGCTCTTCGAGCGTCTTGAGCAGGGCGGTCGCACTGGGCGACGTGCCGGTCGTGGTCAGTTCGACGTCCTCCATGACGATGATCTGATAGCCCGTGCCGAGTGGGCGGCGACGCGCCACGCGCTCAAGCTCGCGAATCTCCTCCATGCGCCAGGACACACCCGCGCGCTCGGCGACGTACACGTCGGCGTCCGCTCCATCGAGCACCAGGCGACACACCTCACAGGTCCCGCAGCCGTGTCGCGGGCACTGCAGTGCGGCGGCAAAGGCGATGAGGGCGTCGTGCACACTTGCCTCGCTCGGCCCGCTGAAGAGGTAGGCGTGCACCGGGCGGCGAGCGTACTGGCGAAGGGCGTTGACGGCGCGATCTTGACCCACCAACGTGTCAAAGACGTCGCTCATCTCACCAGAGTAAGTGGGCAACGTGTTGATCAATCACCGTCGCTACGACCTCCACGCTGGGCGCGGCGTCGACCACAATCCAACCCTCGTGTTCGGCCAACTCGAGGTACCCCTCGCGCACGCGCTCGTGGAAGGCGAAGTCCGCCGACTCGAAGCGATCCCTTGTGTCGTGCCCGCGTCGTTCGTTGACGACGTCGACGGGCAGGTCCAGCAGAATTGTCGCGTCCGGGACGCTCGAGCCAATGGCGAGTCGGCTGGCCGAACGCAGCAGACCAAGGTCGACCCCGCGACCGTATCCCTGGTAGGCGAGGGTCGAGGCGAAGAAGCGGTCACTCACCACTGAGCGTCCGGCACGAAGGGCCGGTTCAATGACCGTGGCCACGTGGTGCGAGCGGTCGGTGAGCATCATGAGCGCTTCGGTGACCGGTTCCATCGGTGTGGCCGCGTCCAACACGAGGTGGCGCAGCCCGACCCCCAGCGGCGTGTCGCCCGGCTCGAAAGTAAAGAGCGCGTCGTGCAACTCAGCAACTCGACGGGCTTGGGTGCTCTTGCCGCTGACGTCAATGCCCTCAAAGACGAGAAAGACGCCGCGCTCGCTCACGAGTCCTCGGGCCGCGGGGCGAGCAGCGCCGCGTTCGCCGCGGCCCCTTGCGAGATGGCCGCGCGTTTTTCGGCGGCCGTTGCCTTGGTGGCTTTCTTCGCTCCCGTCGTCTTCGCCGTGGTCTTCTTCGTCGAACCGGCGGCCTTCTTCGTCGACTTCTTCGCCGGAGCCTTTGCTGGCTTCTTCGCGGTCTTGCGAACCCTCGTCGAGGGCTCGGCACTGCGCCGCTCGGCCAGGAGTTCATTGGCCCGGTCCATCGTCATCGACTCGGGAGTATCGCCCAGGCGCAGCGTTGCGTTCGTTTCACCATCGGTCACGTACAGGCCGAAGCGACCGCTGCGCACCACCACGTGGCGCTTGGTGAGCGGATCTTCGCCTAAGTCCGCCAGTGGCGCTGCGGCCGTTCTTCGACCCCGGGCCTTGGGCTGAGCGAGCAGAGCCAGCGCAGCGTCCAGCCCGACGGTGAAGATCTGATTCTCGTCCTCGAGCGATCGCGTCTCCTTCTCCCAGGTGAGATACGGACCGTAGCGACCGTTCTGGGCGAGAATCTCGCCGCCCTCGGGATGTGTTCCCACCACGCGCGGCAGGGACAACAATCTCTTGGCGTCGTCGAGCGTGATCGTCTCGGGCGACATCGAAGAGAACAGCGAGGCGGTGTGCGGCTTGTCCTTGGTGTCGGTGATCTCGCCGACCTGCACGTAGGGCCCGTAACGCCCGGCCTTGAGATAAATCGTGTCGCCCGCGTCATCGACGCCCAACTCGCGGTCGTTACTCGGTGCGGCCAGCAGTTCTAACGCGCGCTCGACGCTGAGGGAGTCGGGCTCGGTCGCTTCGGGAATCGAGACGCGATCCTCGCCGTGCACCAGGTACGGGCCGTAGCGGCCCGAGCGCACCGAGACGACCTGGCCGTCGGGCGCCTCGCCGAGAATGAGTGAGTTGATAGCGGCGAAGTCGAAGTCGTGCTGTTCGTGGGTCACGTGCTCCAGACCCAGGCGCGCAAAATCAGTCTCCGCCGCGGCGTCGCCGAAATAGAACTTGCGCAGCCAGGGCTCGAGGTCCTGGCGACCCTGGGCGATCTCGTCGAGCTGATCTTCCATCGCCGCCGTGAACTGGTAGTCGACCAAATCGGCGAAGTAACTCTGGAGCAGATTGACGACCGCGAAGGCGCGAAACGTCGGCACGAGGGACTTGCCCTTCTTCCACACGTACCCGCGCCGATCGATCGTCTTCATCACCGACGCGTACGTGGAGGGTCGCCCGATGCCGAGGTCCTCGAGCTTCTTGATCAATGTCGCTTCGGAGTAGCGATCGGGCGGCTGGGTGTCGTGCGCCTTGGCTTCGGCCTTGGCCACGGCGAGAGTCGCACCTTCGCTCAACGAGGGCAGGATCCGCTCCTGGTCGGCGAGCTCGGCCTCCGGGTCGTCGGTGCCCTCGACGTAGGCGCGTCGAAATCCCGCGAACTCGATGCGCAGTCCGCTCGCACTCAAGCCCACCGCGACCTCGCCGTCGCGCTCTTCGATGTGTGACAGACGCCCCGTGAGACGCACGCGGTCTTGGGTGAGGCGCGCGTCGACCATCTGTGAGGCGATCGTGCGCTTCCAGATGAGGTCGTAGAGCGCACGCTCATCTCCCCCCAGTTGACTCTGCGCCTCATCGAGTGAGCGAAACGACTCACCGGCCGGACGAATCGCCTCGTGGGCCTCTTGGGCGTTCTTCACCTTGCGGTCGTAGCGACGTGGGGACTCAGCGACGTAGTCGTCACCGAACATCTCGCCGGCGTGACGTCGCGCCGCGCGAATCGCCTCATCCGAGAGCGTCGTGGAGTCGGTTCGCATGTAGGTGATCCAGCCGTTTTCGTAGAGCCGCTGGGCGGCGCGCATGGTCCGCTCGGGGTCGAAGCGCAACTTGCGACTGGCTTCGATCTGCAGTGACGACGTCATAAAGGGGGCCTGGGGTCGCTGGGTGCGTGGGGTCGAGGTGATCGACTCGACCGCGAGAGTCGTTCCCGTGAGTTCGCGCGCGATCGAGCGCGCCGCGCGTTCACCTAGTACCTCGAGGACGCCTTTGGCCTCGAGGTGGCCGTGGGCGTCGAAGTTCTTGCCGGTGGCGAGCGCCACGCCGTTCACGCTGTCCAGCGTGGCGTCAAAGGACGTCGAGGCGTCCATCGTCGCGGTCACGTCGAACCAGGTGGCCGAGCGAAACGCCATGCGCTCGCGCTCGCGCTCACACACCAGGCGAATGGCGACCGACTGCACGCGTCCCGCCGAGCGCGCCTTATCGACGGCGCGCCACAGCACCGGCGACACCTCGTAGCCCACGAGGCGATCGAGAAAGCGTCGACCCTCTTGGGCGTCCACGAGGCGCAAGTCGAGATCACGAGTCTCATCGACCGCCTTGGTGATGGCGGCCGGGGTGATCTCGTGAAAGACCATCCGCTTCACGGGCACCTTGGGGTTGAGCACCTCTTGGAGGTGCCAGGCAATCGCCTCACCCTCGCGGTCTTCGTCGGTCGCGAGGTAGAGCTCGTCCACCTCCTTGAGGGCCGCCTTCAGTTCCGCGACAATTTTCTTGCGGTCGCTCGAGACCACGTAGACGGGCTTGAAATGGTCGTTGACGTTGATGCCGAGGCGCGCCCACTTTTCCCCCTTCACCGACGCGGGAATCTCGGCCGCGCTTTGGGGGAGATCACGGATGTGGCCGACCGAGGGTCGCACGATGTAGTTCGAACCCAACATGCCCTGAATACGGTTCGCCTTGGCCACCGACTCGACAATCACGAGTGCTCTAGCCATGCTCACCACCTCTGCGGTCTCTCACGGCGTGACACACTATCGTCCACGTCTATTGGTTCAACACAACCTAAGCGCGACAAAGACTCTCATCACGTCTTTCGCCGCACCCAACGTGGCGCGACGCGTTGCCGATGTCTTAGCGATCGCCCAGCGGAGACGCCACGATCTCGTACTGCGGATTGAGGATCACCGCCTCGCGCCGAAGAGATGTCACGGTGCCCTTGACCATCAATCGTGTGCCGCGTTCGATGCCGGGCACGTTGGTGCGACCCTGAAAGACCAGCGTGATTGATCCGGTGTTGTCGGCGATCACACAGCGCAGCTCGTGCACGCCGCTCTCGTTGCCGATCGACATGGCGCGAACCCGTCCGGCGATCTCGACGAACTCTCGCTCCAACAGTCCACCGATGGGCGCGGCGTCGGTCGAACGCTCGGCCAGCTTCACGTCCGCGGCCATGGTGCCCGTACTGCGCAGGCCCCCGCGGGTGACCTCGTCGCCCGCGGGCTCCTCCTGGATCACGCCCTCGCTCAGTCGACGCATCGCGCGATACGGGATGATCGTGGCCCCCACGCGCGGTACGTGCATCACGGCGTCAGCAATCTGGTCGGCGGTGCGGTCATGCAAGAGGCGCTGGAGGCGCGAGACGAACCCGCGCCGCGGCAAAATCACCATGCAGAACACGTCGGGGTCTCGCACCACGTCGGCCACCAGTTCGAGCGCGGCGCGGTCGATCCGGCGGTCCTCGCACTCCACGACCTCGAGGGCGATCGTGGCCGACGCGGTGTTCGGTCGGCCCCAACTGGCCTCTAATCGTTTGGTGACCAGGTTGTCCACGTCGAAGTGCACGGCGCGCACCGAGAAGGGTGTGAGCGAACTGCAGTACAGCAGGGCGCGTTCGGTGGGCAGGTCGTAGTTGTCCACGAACACGATGACGCGATTGGTGCGAATCATGTGTCCGGCGCGCGCACTGTTGGCCTCGAAGGCCTTTTCTTCGCGCATGTACTGACGGTGGAAGCGCAGGAGTCCCCAGTACATGATCGGTCCGACCACCACAATGATCCACGCGCCCTCGGCGAACTTCACGATGACAAAGATGAGCACCACCAGCGACGTGACCGTCGCCGAGGTGAGGTTGATCGCGACGCCTCGTCGCCAGTGGCCCACGCGCTCTCGCAGGTGCCGAGCGACCATGCCGGCACCAGCCAGGGTAAATCCCGTAAAGACGCCAATCGCGTAGAGCGCGACGAGGGCGTTGACCGACGCCTTGAAGGTAATGATAAGCAGCAGGGACACGACGCCCAGAACCAGGATGCCGTTGGAGAACGCCAGGCGGTGACCGCGCTTGGAGAGCTGGCGGGGCAAGTACTTATCGCCGGCCACGTAGTTGGCGAGGAACGGAAAGCCGTTGAACGAGGTGTTGCCGCCCGTGTAGAGAATGGCCACGGTCGCGATCTGGACGATGAAGAAGATCACGTGTCCCGCGCCGCGCGCGCCAAAGACGTCCGAGACCTCCTGGCCCACGACGGTGGGCGATCCCGCCGCGTAGGGCAGCGCGTGAGTCCAGTGCGCGAGCAGCGCGGTGCCGATCAAGAGAAATCCGAGCAGACACGACATCACCACGAGCGTCGTGCGCGCGTTGTGGGACTCGGGCCGCTTAAAGCTCCCCACGCCGTTGCTGATGGCTTCGAGTCCTGTCAGCGATGAGCCGCCGTTGGCGTAGGCCCGCAGCAGTGAGATGAAGGCGAGGCCCATCAGCAGACCGCTACCCGAGTGGCCGAGGCGACCTTCAACGAGCAGGTGGGCGGCCGGCACGGGAATGACGTGGAGCGTCCCGGCGAACTTCTTGTAGTACCCCAGGATGATCGTCGAGCCGAGCGCCAGGACGTAGAAGTAGGTCGGAAACGCGAAGTAGCTGCCCGCTTCGCGTAGGCCGCGCAGGTTGCCAAAGATGAGCACCAGCACAACGAAGACAGTCAGGGGAACGGTGCCGTTGCCAAAGAGCGGAAAGTGCTTGGTCAGTGCGGGAAAGGCCGTCGTCAGTGCGGCCGTGCCTGCCGAGCACTGCACCGCGACGGTGACGGTGTAGTCGATGAGCAAGGCCACGGCCGCGACCTGGGCCACCTTGGGACCGAAGTTGTCGCGGGCCACCACGTAGGATCCCCCGGCCGTGGTGTAGTACTTGATGACGTCCCAGTACGAGATCGTGACGAACAACAGCACCCCGATGATGACGAACATGATGGGTACGACCAGGGCGAAGGCGGCCAGGCCCACGTAGGGCGTCATCTGGGTGAGGATCTCTTCGGTACCGTACGCCGAGGACGAGATGCAGTCGGGCGCGAGCACGCCCAGGGCGATCGGGCGACTCAGGCGCTCGCCGCTGAGTTGCTCACTTACGAGCGGCTTACCGAGTAGGATCCGCTTCAGGCGATAGTTCAGTGTTTCGGGGTAAAACTTCGCCAGATTGGCGTGTGAGGTAAGTAACGGCGCGCGCGGAGACGCTATCTTTCCCTCATCAGACACGGTGTCGATACTAAGTCACTTGGTCTCACTTCCCACTGCTCTACGAGCGACGTCGAGTGCACCTTCGACCTTCGAAGTTGCGGCAATTTCCGCCCGTGTGGTCAGATGAGGTCGTGAACATCATCGTGGTCGGTTGTGGCCGGGTCGGCTCCGAACTGGCCATGGAACTCTCCGATGACGGCCACTCGGTCGTGGTCATCGACAAAAATCGCGACAATCTCCGTCGACTCACGCATTTCGCCGGTCGCACCGTGGTCGGTTCGGGCTTCGATCGCGACACGCTGGCGAGCGCCGAGGCGTCCACCGCCGACGCCCTGGCGGCGGTGACGAGCGGGGACAACACCAATATCCTCTGTGCGCGCATCGCGCGCGACCACTACAACATCAAGAACGTCGTGGCGCGCATCTACGATCCGGCGCGCGCCGATATCTATATGAAGTTGGGCATCCCGACCGTCGCCACGTCGCTGTGGACCACCCGACAGGTCAAGCGCTGGATGCTGCCCGCCGATGACTCGATCGAGTGGTCCGACATGGCCGACTCCATTCACCTCGTTGAGCGCATCGTGCCCGACGCCCTCGCCGGGCGCCCGGTCTCCAGTTTCAACGCCGGCGAGACGGTGCGACTGGTGGGTCTCATACGAGCGGGCGTGGGTCGGGTCAACATCGAAGGTCTCTTCGCCCAAGAGGATGACCTGTTGGAGTTCCTCGTGACCCACGACGGACTGAAGGCGTTAAGTGATCTTCTCGAAGGAGCGCCCCAATGAAGGTCGTCATCGCGGGCGGCGGTTCGGTGGGAACGTCGATCTCGCTCGACCTCATTGATCGCCACCACGACGTCACCCTCATGGAGCAAGTAACCGAACGCGCCGAGAAGCTCAAGTCGTACCTACCCGGCGTCACGGTCTTGGCGGCGGACGCGTGCGAGTACTCGAACTTGGCCTTAGCCGACGTGCGCAGCGCGGACGTCATGATCGCGGCCACGGGTGACGACGAGGACAACCTCGTGATCAGTTGGCTCTCGAAGCAGGAGTTCGGCGTGCCGCGTGTCATCAGTCGGGTGAACAACGCTCGCAACGAGTGGCTGTTTAACGAGAGCTGGGGCGTGGACGTGTCGGTCTCCACACCCGCACTCATCACGTCGTTGGTGGACGAGGCCGTGGAGGTCGGAGCGATCATCGAACTGATGACCCTCGCCCACGGCAAGATGAGTCTGATCGAAGTCACGCTCGACGCTGACTCGCCGGCCGTCGTGGGAAATCTCACGCTCGATGATCTGCGATTGCCCGATTCGCTGCGCGTCGTTACGGTCGTGCGCAATGAACAACCCTTGGTTCCCTCCGGCTCGATGTACTTCCTCGAACACGACCACGTCGTCTTAATGTCGCGAAGTGACGCCAAGGACGACGCGACGGCCGCCTTTATTGGTTAAATGACAGGGTTTTTGGAATCACGCCCCGCGTAGCATGGGTAAGTGGCGGCAGCGTTTTTTGACCTAGATAAGACGGTCATCGTCAAGTCGTCGCTCATCGCTCTCGGGCCCGAGCTGCACGCCCACGGCCTCCTCAACAGGCGCACCTTGGTGCGGGCGGTCATCGGTCAAGTATGGTTCCAGCACTTCGGCGCCGACGACCAGCGCCTCGACAAGGTGCGCGACTCCGCCCTCAAGGTCACCCAGGGCTGGGACCGCGACGAAGTGCGTCGCGTCGTCAAAGAGACGCTCAGTCAAGTCGTCGAACCGCTGATCTACGCCGAAGCCCTGGAACTGGTGGACTTTCACCTGGCCCAGGGCGACGAGGTCTACCTCGTCTCGAGCGCGCCGGCCGAAATCGTCGAGCCGTTCGCCGAACTTCTGGGCATGACCGGAGCGATCTCCTCGCGCGCCACGATCGACGAGAATGGCAAGTTCACCGGCGAGATGGACTTCTGGGCTCAGGGACCGAACAAGGCCGTCGCCATCAAGGAGCTCGCGGCTATGCGTGGCATCGACCTCGAAGCGTCCTACGCCTACTCGGACTCCGAGACCGACGTGCCGATGCTCGAGGTCGTGGGGAATCCCTACGCGGTGAACCCCGATCGCGTGCTCTCGCGCATCGCCCATGAACGCGGCTGGCCGATACTGAACTTCAGCCACCCCGTCACCGCACTCAGCCGTTCAAAGTCCCACACGCCCTTTGTGGTGAGCGCGGTCGTGGTTGGTGTGGCGGCCGCTCTAGGCGGACTGCACCTTCAGCGTCGCTAAAGAGTCAATAGGTCCCGCGCCCCGGTGTCCGAGGAGGGGTGACGCAACTTGCTCATGGCGCGCGCTTCAATCTGGCGAATGCGCTCACGCGTCAGGTTCATCTCGGCCCCCACGTCCTCGAGGGTACGAATCTCGCCCGCGCCGTCCAGGCCGAATCGCATGCGCAGAATCTTCTGTTCGCGCTCATCGAGCGGCTGCAGAAGCTTTTCTATAGCGGCCGGCATCATCTTGACGGCGGCGACATCAAAGGGCGACTCCGCCGAGCGGTCCTCGACGACGTCACCGAGTTCGGCGTCGCCGTCTTCGCGCAACGGCTCGGACAACGAGATCGGCTCGGAGCGAAAGCGCAGCGCCTCGATCAACTTGTCCTCGGGCATTTCGCACTCTTCGCAGAGTTCTTTGATGGTCGGGGGACGCCCGAACTTGAGTTCGAGGCGTGACTGGGCCTTTTGCACGCGCGCGAGCGTGTCGCCGGCGTGCACCGGTAGGCGAATGGTGCGACCGGTGTTGGCGATGCCACGGGTGATCGCCTGGCGGATCCACCAGGTGGCGTAGGTCGAGAACTTAAAGCCCTTGCGCCAGTCGAACTTCTCGACCGCGTGCATGAGGCCCAGGTTGCCCTCTTGAATGAGGTCCAGCAGGGGCAGGCCCGACGCCTGGTACTTCTTGGCGATCGAGACAACGAGGCGCAGGTTGGACTGCACGAAGTCGCGTTCGGCCTGGTCACCGCGGTGCGCGGCCCGCTTGAGGGCCTGCTTGCGACTCGGGGTCAGCTTGATCTTCTTGTCGTTCTCGGCCGCCTCGAGCTCCGCTTTGGCCTCGCGGCCTTCTTCGATCGTCTGGGCGAGGTGCACCTCGTCGTCCTTGGTGAGCAAGGTGTACTGGCCAATGTCGGAGAGGTAGAGACGTACGAGGTCTTCATCGTCACGATCTATACGGTCTTTCGCCATGGAGTCCTCTTCTCATTGGGGGTGTTCGCCCCCGCTACTACTAGTTATACGGAGGTAGGCAACTTAGGGAATACCCGAAACTCTCGGCGAACCCGGCGTCGTCGAGGTGTTGGCCGAGCGCTCGGGCGCGCTCCTGCCAGGCGTCATCCTCAAGGGGGCCCTGGGACCTCGCGATCTCGCCCACCCCCACCATCTCGGCCAGCACGACGCCTGAGGCCTCGCTCAGCAGCGCGAACTCGTCCTCGTCGAGGTCGGCGAACTCTCGGGCGTCGCGCAGCGACACGAGCAGGCGTGAACCCACGAGCGACGAAAAGCAGTACATCGCCAGCGCCCCGGTGGCATCACCGGCCACCGACTCGCCCAGGACGTCCTCGAGGGGCGCCACGACCTCGCAGTCGCCCTCCCCCAGGACCTCGCGCAGCGTGAGGGCGACCTCACCCATGGCGCGGGCCACCTCGTAGGTGCGCACGGTATAGGCGTCGTTGGTGAGGCGCGGGGCGCTCGCGCCCAGGACCCGATAGGACGTGTCAAATAAGGAGAGGAAGTGCTCGAGCGTCGAGCGCGCCATCAGGCTTCGGGGCGAAAGGCGTTGGTGATCGGCATGCGCCGGTCTCGTCCGAACGCCTTCTTTGAGATCCGCACGCCCGGGGGGCTCTGGCGACGCTTGTACTCACTGCGATCCACGAGGCGCGTGATCTGAGTCACGAGAGCGCGGTCGTATCCCAGCGCAATGATCTCTTCGGCCGTGGCGTCATTGTCGACGTAGAGCTCGAGGAGCGGATCGAGGATCTCATAGGGCGGCAGCGACTGGTCGTCGCGCTGATCTTCGCGCAGTTCTGCCGAGGGCGCCTTGTCGAGTACCGACTGAGGAATGGGCTCGGGGTCGCCGTCGCGTCGAGCGATCTCGTTGCGATACCGGCACAGTTCGTAGACGAGGGTCTTGGGCACGTCCTTGATCACGGCGAATCCTCCCGCGGAGTCGCCGTAGAGGGTGGAGTATCCCACTGCCATCTCCGACTTGTTGCCCGTCGTCAGAACAATCGCGCCGCTGTCGTTCGAGATCGCCATCATCAGCACCGCGCGGATGCGCGACTGGAGGTTCTCATCGGTCAGTCCCTTGGGCTCCCCACCCAGAACCGCGTCAAGGGAGGACGCGAAGGCGCGGTGCAGATCTTCGATCGCCAGAGCGGTCACGTCGAAGTCGAGACGCGCGGCGAGTTCATCGGCATCGACGGTTGACGAGTCCGAGGAGAATCGACTGGGCATCGTAAAGCCGCGCACCGCGCGAGCGCCCACGGCGTCTACCGCGATGGCGGCGACGAGGGAGGAGTCGATGCCGCCCGAGAGCGCGACGATCGCCTCGCGAAAGCCGTTCTTGCGCAGGTAGTCGCGCGTCCCCATGACGAGAGCGTCGTAGATCTCCTGGCGCGGATCGAGCACTAGCTCGAGTCGGTTCACGCCGGCGGAGCGCGCACGCGCGTCGTCGCGCACGTAACTCACGTCCAGCGTCACCCCGACGTTCGAATCGCGCGCCTCTAACTCACAGACCAGTAGATCCTCTCCGAACGCTCGGGCCCGCGCGACGACCTCGCCCTGGGCATTGACGGCAAAGCTCTGGCCGTCAAAGACCAGTTCGTCCTGTCCCCCCACCAAGTTGACGTAGGCGATCGGACAGTTCGTCTCGCGAGCGCGCTCGGCGATCACGAGTTCTCGCTCTTCTCGTCGGCCGCGCGCGTAGGGCGAGGCGTTGGCAACGACCAGCAGCGTCGCGCCCTGCAGGGCGAGTTCGGCGGCCGGACCCATCGTCGTCCACAC
The DNA here is from genome assembly GCA_049801955.1 of Acidimicrobiales bacterium. Lineage (GTDB taxonomy): Bacteria > Actinomycetota > Acidimicrobiia > Acidimicrobiales > RAAP-2 > RAAP-2. Next base: position 11,482 of record JBARLO010000024.1, on the reverse strand, counting down.
GTCTTCGCAGACCAGCATGCCCACGGCCACGCCGCCCACGTTGATGATCGACTGCGGGCCGATCCCGGGGTGGAAGTAGCGACGCTCGTCGAACACGTCGTAGTTGGGCAACAAGCGCTTGGTGGCCGCACTGGCGACGACGCCATCGCTGCCTAGGGCCACCAGCACGTTGGCGACGTGAGGTCGCCTCGGCCCCTCGATGACGTTGACCTCGTCGCGGCCGTCGCTCGACGGCGCGAGGGTCACGCCAAAGGTGCCCTCGGGTACGACGGTGCCCACCAGGATCGGGGGCAGGTTGTCGGACTTCGCGAGATCCTGGAGGGCCTGGGCGCTCGCCTCGATAAAGCCCTCCTTGAGAAGCAGGTCTTCGGGCGGGTAGCCCATCAGGGACAACTCGGGCGTCACGACGAGATCGGCGCCGAGCAGTGCGCTCTGGGTACGAAAGCGAGTGAGGGTCTCCACGTTCTGGGCAAAACCGCCCACCACGGCATTCATCTGGGCGAGGGCGAGTCGCAGCGTGGCCACGATCGAAGCCTAATGGGGGGTCGTGTTCTCGCCACGAGGAAATTCCTCGTGCGCAGCGCCAAATATTCACACGCCATTAACAGAACCCGTGGCCCCGCCACCGGGTCACCAATCAGACTGGAAGACATCACGTGAGGACGTGACCAACGTAAGGAGCATCGTTGTCGTATCAGGCTGAATACATCTGGATTGACGGAAGCGAGCCCACGCAGAAACTGCGCAGCAAGACCAAGATCGTCGCCGATGGTGCGGCGCCGCCCGCGTGGGGCTTTGACGGATCGAGCACAAACCAGGCCGACGGGGCGCACTCGGACTGTCTGTTGGAGCCCGTGTTTGTCGTGCCCGATCCGCTGCGCGGAGCAAGCGACGTGCTCGTGATGTGCGAGGTACTGAGTGCGGACGGATCACCGCACGCCACGAACCACCGCGCGCACGCCGTCGAGGTCGCCAAGACCTACGCGAGCTTTGAGCCGCTCTTCGGTATCGAGCAGGAGTACACCTTCTTCCAGGAAGGTCGTCCCTACGGCTGGCCCGAGGACGGCTTCCCCGCTCCGCAGGGCCCGTACTACTGCGGCGTCGGCGGAGCGAAGATGCCCGGACGCGACATCGTGGAAGCCCACACGCTCGCCTGCATGCGTGCGGGCATCGGCATCGAAGGAACGAACGCCGAAGTGATGATGGGACAGTGGGAGTTCCAGGTCGGCGTGCTCGATGGCGTCGCCATCGGCGACCAGTTGTGGCTGGCGCGCTGGCTACTCGAGCGCATCGCCGAGGAGTTCGAAGTCGACGTGAGCTTCGACGCCAAGCCCATCAAGGGCGACTGGAACGGGGCGGGTGCGCACACCAACTTCTCGACCAAGCAGATGCGCGCGGCCGGTGGTTGGGACGCCATCATCGCGGGCGCCGAAGCGCTCGGCACGCGCGTGAAGGAGCACATCGCGGTCTACGGCGCGGGTATCGAGGACCGCTTGACGGGTGCGCACGAGACGGCCCCGTACAACAAGTTCTCTTACGGGGTCTCGAACCGCGGGGCGTCGGTGCGCATTCCCGCACGCGTGGCGAGTGAGAAGCGTGGTTACATCGAGGACCGTCGTCCCAACGCGAACATCGACCCGTACGTCGTGGCCGCCGTCATGACCGAGACCATCTGTGGCGCCGCCAAGGCAACGGCCACCAAGAAGGTTGCGGCCAAGAAAACTGCCGTGAGCAAGACGGTCAAGAAGGCCCCCACACGGAAGGCCGTCGTGAAGAAGGTGACAAAGAGGGTGGCCGCGCGATAACGCGGTCCCTCGATCAACTACGCCCCACGGGCTACGAAATCCCGCCGTGCTGCGGCGGGATTTCGTGACGAGACGGCGAAAAATCGACGAGCGACGGTAGGTGCGAGAATGGGTGACATGCAGAGTCAGGCGCAGTACGTACTTCGAACTGTCGAGGAGCGCGGCGTGCGCTTCGTGCAACTCTGGTTCACCGACGTGTTGGGTCGCCACAAGGCGTTTCACGTCACCCCGGCCGAACTCGAAGACGCCCTCGCCGAGGGCATGACCTTTGACGGGAGCGCGATCGACGGGTTCTCGCGCACGACCGAGTCCGACCTGTTGGCCCGCCCCGACCTTACGACGTTCCAACTTCTGCCCTGGTACGAGAAGGACGAGGCGATCGCCCGGGTGTTCTGTGACATCGTCAACATTGACGGCTCGCCCTTCGAAGGGTGTCCGCGCCAGCAACTGCGACGAGTCTTGGATGACGCGCTCAGCCAGGGCTACACCTTCTTCGTCGCGCCCGAGATCGAGTACTTCTACTTCAGCGACCTCAACCCGGCCGTGGCCCCGATGCCGCTCGATCGCGGAAGCTACTTCGACCTGTTGACCGACGACATCGGCAGTCAACTGCGCCGGCGCAGCGTGCTGACGCTCGAAGAGATGGGCATCGGCGTCGAGCACGCCCAGCACGAGGACGCACCGGGCCAACACGAGATTGACCTGCGCTACACCGACGCCCTCACCATGGCCGACACGGTGATGTCGGTTCGCCACGTGGTGAAGGAACTCGCCCGCCAGGGCGGGGTGGCGGCGAGCTTCATGCCCAAGCCGATCTCGGGCGTACAGGGTTCGGGCATGCACACCCACCTGTCGCTCTGGCGCGACGACCGCAACGCCTTCATCGGTGAGCACACGTATGGGCTGAGCGACCTCGCGATGAAGTTCATGGCGGGACTCGTCGAGCACGCGCCCGAGATCACGGCGGTCACTAACCAGTGGGTGAACTCCTACAAGCGCTTGGTGCCGGGCAGCGAGGCGCCAGTCGGGGTGGAGTGGGCGCGCTTCGACGAACGCGCGCTGGTGCGCGTGCCCTCGGTCAAGCCGGGGCGCATCGACTCCACTCGCGTCGAGTACCGCTCCCCGGACGCCGCGGCGAACCCGTACCTCGCCTTCGCGGTCATTCTCGCGGCCGGACTTCGCGGGGTGGCCGGCAACTACGAACTGCCCAAGGAGGGCGAGCGCATCGCCTCGCTGCCCCAGTCGCTCTCCGAGGCGCTCAACTTGATGGAGCGCTCGCCGCTCATGCACGAGACCTTGGGCGGACACCTCGTCGAGTGGTTCTTGCGCAACAAGCGCTCGGAGTGGGACGGCTATCGCACCCAGGTCACCCCCTTCGAGCTCGAACGGTATTTGCCACTGCTGTGAGTATCGACGTCGTCCTCTGCGTGCCCTCGTGCGAAGGTCCGGTACGCAAGGCCTTCGACGTCACCGGCGTGACGCCCGCCGTCGCCGCCTCCGCCCGTATGAATGAGATCATTGCGCTTGAGCCCGCCGACGGCTTCTCGGGGGCAGTGATCAGCGCGGCCGCTCTTCCCTTCAACGAGGCGATGAACCTCTGTCGGCAACTGCGCCAGCGCGAGCGCGGAGTGGGTCCGATCATCTTGTTGCTCGACCACTACCAGTTGGACGACCTCACGTTTCGTGAAGACCTCTTTGACGATTTCGTCGTCGGTCCCTACGACGTGAGCGAACTCGCCACTCGCCTGCGCCACCGACTGCGCCGCGCGGGCAATGAGAGCGTGGCGCCCCGCCTCGAGCACGCCGGACTCTCGATGAACTTAGAGACCTATCAGGCCTCGATCGCCGGGCGCATCATGGACCTCACCTACATGGAGTACGAACTCCTGAGGTTCTTCGCGACCAATCCGAATCGCGTCTTCACCCGCGCCACCTTGCTCAGTCGCGTGTGGGGCTATGAGTACTACGGCGGGGCCCGCACGGTTGACGTTCACGTGCGTCGACTGAGAGCAAAGTTGGGCGAGGAACACGCGCATCTCATCCATACGGTGCGCTCGGTGGGTTATAAGTTCGGCGCCTCGAATGAGGGCACCGACTAGAACTGGGGAATGTGCGCCCAGAACTCGATCTCGGCCTTGGCGCCGAGTGGCAAGCCGGCGACCGCGACCGTACTGCGAGTGGGCAAGGGGTTGCTAAAGGCCGCCAGCCACACTTCGTTGCACGCGGCGAAGTCGTTCATGTCCAAGATGAAGACGGTTGCCTTGACCACGTCGCCGAGCGTTCCCCCCGCTTCAGCCAGAACTGCGGCGCCGTTCTTGATGGCTTGACGCAGCTCGGGGGCGGCACCGCCCTCGACGAGTTCGCCGGTCTCGGGGGCTCGGCCAATCTGACCAGAGACGATGACGAAGTCGCCCGCACGGCGCCACGGCGAGTACGGGGGATACTGACCAACCGACGACACGGCCGGCTCAGCTAAAGGAGTTGCCGCACCCGCAGGTACGAGTGGCGTTGGGGTTCGTGATGTGAAAACCCGCGCCCTGAAGGCCGTCGGTAAAGTCGAGCGTCGCACCGGTGAGCAGATCGGCACTCGCCGGATCGACGACCACCTTGATCTCGCCAAAGGCGCTGACGACATCGTCGTCGACGATCTCTGAGTCGAAGTACATGTCGTAGTTGAATCCCGAGCAGCCACCGGGCTTGACGGCCACGCGCAGCGCCAGCTCCTCTTCGGCCCCGGCTGCCGCGATCAGTTCGGCCACCTTGGCGACGGCGGCGTCCGTCAAGGCAATCGGTTCGGCGACCTTGGGGGTCAAGTTCACGGGGGTGACAGTACTCATGGCCACTCAACTCCTTCGAGAATTACTACAACCAATGCTAGCGAACGAATCTGTCCGCGAACACCCCACCAATTAGGGGTTTTCGGACGAGGTGTCGTCATATCCATCGTCGCCGGGCAGCAGAATGACCACCTCGCCGTTGCGCCGAGTGGCGTGAGGATGAACCGTCTCGATGTCGTCCAAAGAGGTGGCGAACGCCAGGACCTCCTGGGCCGAGGAGTGGCGAGCGATCGCCTGGAGATTCCTGATCGTGGGCATGACCATCTCAATCTCGCCGCGCTCGTGGGCGAGGAGCGCGTCATCGGGCCGCAGCCAGCGCGAGTCCGTCGTCTCGCTGCGGTCGTGCGAGGCGCGCTGGCCCTCGGGGGCCTCCACCACGAAAAACCGGGTGTCGTAGCGCCGGGGCGGACCGACCGGGGTGATCCAGTGCGCGAGGTATTCGATGCGCCGTAGGTCCAGACGAACTCTCTCGGCGCCAAGGAACTCCGACAGTGTCGTCTCATTTGCGTTCAGGGCTGCGCGGTAGGCATCCAGTCGCCCACGCTCCGCGGCGTCGTCGTAGAGGACACCGCGACCTTCGTCGTCACAGACCACCAGCAGCCCGGCCTCCTCGAAGAGCTCACGAAGTCCCGCGACGTAATACCCCAGACCCCCGCCAGTGAGACCGAGACGACGAGAAGCGCGTTCGTCGTCGAGCCCGAAGACGGGGGCCGCGTGGTCATCGTCGTCGAGTGCGCCGCCGGGAAAGACGAAGACGCCGCCCATGAATTCGCTGCGCACGTTGCGGCGCACCATAAGAATTTCGTAACCATCGGGCGCATCGCGCAGTGTCAAAACCGTGGCTGCGGGGCGAGGAGCGAGGGTTTCGGCCATGGACGACAACTTACCGAGTCACCGAATCGCAATGTTTGGCAACAATGGCGTCCACTAAGTTTGTGGGTCGAAGATCAAAGGAGCACCGTGGCCCAGAAGAAGCCCCCTGCGAAGCGACCAACCAGTGGTCGTCCCACTCGAGCGCCGGCGCGTCGTGGTCGGCCCGCGGGTCTGTTCACCTGGCTCGCGGTGGGCCTGGTGGTGGTGGTCGTAGCGGCTCTCGTGATCATCAAGGTGACCTCGGGTAGTTCGACTCCGCCCAGTAGTTCTTCCAGTTGGCAAGCCGCCAGTCCCGCAACCGTCCAGCAGATCACGAACGTACCTGCCTCGGTCTTCAACCAAGTCGGCATCACGTCGCCGGTCGCACCGGTGAGTCCACCCCAGGCCGAGAAGAACTTGCCCGACCTCACCGCGACCAACGCCAGCGGCCAGACGGTTCCCGTCATCTTGTACATGGGTGGCGAGTTCTGCCCCTACTGCGCCGCCCAGCGCTGGGCCATCATCGTGGCACTCAGCCGCTTTGGCACCTTTAGCGGCCTCGGCAACCAGTCGAGTTACTACAACGACGCGTACCCCAACACACCGACGTTCACGTTCTTAAAGGCCACCTACACCTCGAAGTACCTCGTCTTTGAGCACGTGGAGTTGTACGCGGACTATCTCAACGCGGCCAAGTCCTACTACGCCACGCTCCAAAAGCCGACGAAGCAAGAAGAGCACGAGATCTCCACCTACGACGTCGAGAAGTACATCACCGGTCTGACCGCGAGTACGGCGGAGTCAATTCCCTTCATGAGCTACGCCAACAAGTTCTTGTCCTCGGGCGCCAGCTACAGTCCGTCAACGCTGACGGGCTCCACGCGCACCGGTATCGCAGCGGGACTCTCGAATGCGGCCAGTCCCATCACGCAGGCGATTGTTGCATCGGCCAACTACCAGACCGCGACCATCTGCTCGCTGACCAATCAGATGCCGAGCAACGTCTGCTCGAGTTCTGGAGTCAAGACTGCGGCCAAGGCGATGGGCATTAAGTGACCGCCGATCTCGGCCTCTCTCCACGAGGCACCGAGAGTACCTACCGCGCGCCGCACTGGGCGGTCATCACCACGTTCGCTCTCAGCCTCTTGGGTCTCGCTCTCTCCATCTATCTGACGATTACGCACTTTCAGCCCCACGCCCTCGTCTGTAGTGGCGGCGGGGCCATTGACTGCTTGAAGGTCACCACCTCGGCGCAGTCCTACGTGCTCGGCATACCCGTGGCGATTCTCGGTCTGTGTAACTACACGGTGATGGTGGCCCTCAACTCTCCGTGGGCCTGGCACTCTCGGGTTCGGGCGATCCACGTCGCGCGCTTCGCACTCGCCATCGTCTCGATGTGCTTTGTCCTGTGGCTGATTTATGCCGAAGTGGAGATCATTGGGGCGATCTGCCTGTACTGCACCGGCGTCCATATCGTCACGTTCGCCCTCTTAATTGTCTTGACCATCGTCAGCCCGGAGCAACTGGGCTGGAATCGATCACGCGCGCGTTAGCGCCCGTCGTTCCACTTCATTCAAGCCACCCCATATTCCATACGATTCGTGGCGATCAACCGCCGCGCGCAAACACGCCTCGCGCACCCCACAACTCGCGCAAATGCGCTTGGCCAGTTGTTCGCGCTCGAGGCGATCTTCCTTACGCTCGACGCTGTCGGCCGAGTAGAACAGCGAGCCCTCGCTACCTCGACAGGCGGCGCCGACCGTCCAATCCAACGTCATCGACATCCCGGAAACCCCCCTGTAACCCCCGTCTCGCAGGATAACCATCGACCCCGACGGTGACAAGGGAACTTTTTCGCATTCGCGTGGCGAGCCAAATAGGCCAATTCCCGACTCCGCTACGCTGATTCGGTGGCCACCGTCTTGCTCGCCAGCGATCTGGCGTCGCTTCGCCGCGAACTCGACACCATGCTGGCCGAGCCCGACGTCCTGATCGAAGAGACCACCTCGGGACCCGAGACCATCGAGCGCGTCAAGCGCGGCGACGTGGATCTGGTGGTGGTGGACTTGCAGATCGGCAACATGGGCGGGATGGCGATCACCATGGAGCTGCGCAACCTCGAGTCCTACGGCGCCGCGGAGTCGGTCGCGGTATTGATGTTGCTCGATCGGCGCCCCGACGTGTTTCTGGCACGGCGTGCGGGGGCCGACGGCTTCGTCGTCAAACCCCTCGACCCCCAGCGCATGCGCGCGGCGGTGCGAGCGTTGCTGCGCGGCGAGTCCTACGAGGACGAGTCGCTTCGACCCGCGACCGTGCGCGTCGGCAGTACCGACGCTCGATGAGCGACGCCAAGCCTCCCCCGTCGGGCCTCGCGCGGATCCGCGCGCGACTGTCGGCTCATGAAACCAAGCCGGCGATCTCACCCGAGGCGGCCGCCATCCACGCGCGCGTCGATCAACTGAGCGAACTGGAGCTGCGCGACGTCATGACCCCGCGGGTCGATGTCGCCTACGTCACCTTTCCCGTCACGTCCGAAGCCATCGCTGAGGCGGTGCGTGACACGGGACACTCGTGTTTTCCCGTCGTGAGTGACGATGACCTCGACGACGTACTCGGCGTGATCTACGTCAACGACCTGTTCCGCAGTTCGACCCTGAAGCGCGCGATCGGCGTGTCGCTGCCCACGACCGAGGAGATCACCCGCAAGATTCGACGCCCCTTCATGCTGCCCGAGACCTTCGATCTGCTCGAGAGCTTGGGGGAGATGCGCAAGCAGCACCGGACCTTCGCCCTCATTCTCGACGAGCACGGCGGCGTGGCGGGCGTGGCGTCCATCCGGGACATCCTGGAGCAACTCGTAGGTGACCTGAACGACGAGTTCGACGAGGACGACGAGGTCGAGATTGTCAAGATCCGCGAGGGCCGCTGGCTGGTCGACGGACAGACGCACGTGGACCGAGTTGAAGAAGAGATCGGGTTCGCTGTCCCCGAGGGTGAGTACGTGACGATCGCGGGCTTCGTCTTAGACCTGGCGGGCGAGATCCCCGACGCCGGGACGACCTACACCTCGGGTGACTGGACCTTTCGCGTGCAGTCAGTGGAAAAACGACGGATCAGTGAGCTCGTGATCGAGCATCATCCGCCGCGCGTACCCGACGTAGTCGACCACTCCTAACAGGGTTTGACTCGCCGCCTCGGGTGCGTCTCAACCTACGGGTTGAGACGAATCGCCGCCTCGAACCAACCCCTGGACTGATGACACGCGGTCGCTATTTTCCGACAATGGATGCATGACAACCACCGACTATCTCATCAATTTTGCTCTGATCGGCTTCGTGATCCTTCAGGTGAAGGGCGGTCGACTCACCCTGAAGACCGCGCTGCGCCCGGTGATCCTGGTCGCCGCGGCCGCGATCTACTACCTCCAAGGCATTCCCACTGCCGGCAACGACATCCTTCTGGACGCGGTCCTCGGCGGGGTCGGACTGGCCCTCGGCGTCGGGTGCGCGATGACCACGCGGGTCTGGAAGGACGCGGAGGGATTTCAGTACTCGAAGGCGGGAGTCGCCGCCGCCGCGCTGTGGGTCATCGGCATCGGCAGTCGCCTGGCCTTCGAGGAGTACTGGAGCCACGGCGGGACGCACGCCATCGAGAACTTCTCCATCGCCCACGACATTACGAGCCAGAGCGCGTGGGTCGCCGGCCTCGTCATCATGGCGCTCGCCGAAGTGATTTCTCGCCTCATCGTGATTCGACTACGTGCAGCTCGTACCATGACCATCGACGAACCGGTTCCCACGGCCGCCAAGGAGGCCGTGGCCGCGTGAGCGAGGTCCTCACTGGGGCCACGACCACCAAGATCCCGGCCCGTAGAGTTTCACCCATGAGCGATCGAGTGAAAGCGGTGCAGGCTGAGGCCCTGCGCCGCTTTCAGCGCGAGGGACGCCAACTCGCGCCTCTGCGATTCGGGCTCGTCGCCATCGTCATCATCATTGCTCTCACGTCCAAGCCCACCATTGGCCTGAGCGGCCACCACCTGGCCTTTGCCATCTGCTTCCTCGTGTTTGTGATCGAAATGTTGGGGTGGCCGATCTTTCGTCCCGGCCTTCACGCGGGAAATCTCTCCTGGCGCCTGGGCGAGCTGTCGATCATGGGCGCGAGCGCCGTTGCCCTCGTGGCACTGCAGCCCAATGGTGTCTCCGAGATACCCGGCAGCGCCGTCGTCTTCATCGCCGGTGTCGCTCTCGCTCCGGTCTTCGCTCTCCTGGTCGGTGGGGCGGTGACCGCGGGCGTCGCCATCGCCCTCGCTGTCGCCGGAAGTGGCGGCGGCGCATCCATCGCGGCATCAGTTCTGCTGTGTGCCGTCCTCGCCGTCACGGGCGGACTCTTGCGTCGCTACCGCCTCAGTCAGGAGCGAACCGAACTACTGCTGGCTGAACTCGAAGAGGCCCGTGACGACCAGGCTCGCGCGGCGGCGGCCGAGGAGAGAGCCACGATCGCGCGCGACCTGCACGACGTTCTCGCCCACAGCCTGTCGGGTCTGTCCATTCAACTCGAGATGGTACGAAAGCTCACGAGCAACGTCGAGGTGAGCGAGGACGTCCGCGCCGCCATCGACGCGGCCGCGGCACTCGCCAAGCAAGGGCTGATTGGTGCACGCGACGCAGTCGGCGTGCTGCGCCACAACGACCAACTCGGTCTCGAGGAACTTCCGGATCTGGTCGATCACTTTTCACGCGATCTCCATCTCGACGTCACCTTCGCCGTCGAAGGAGAGTCCCGAGGGGTGAGTCCCGAGATCGGCCTCGCCCTCTATCGCGTGGCTGGCGAAGCGCTCACCAACGTCTCTCGCCACGCGCGAGGGGCGTCGACACGCGTCGAACTTGCTTTCGAACCCACCACCGTGCGCCTACTCGTGATTAATAGTGCCGGAGAGCCCAGTGAGCACGCCGATGAAGGCGGTGGATGGGGATTGGCCGGAGTTCGCGAACGTATCAGGCGACTCAATGGAGCCGTCACCGCCGGACCCTTCGGATCAGGGTGGTCCGTCGTCGCGAGCGTGCCGACGTGAGCGACATTACGGTTGTCATCACCGACGACCAACGAGTGGTGCGCGATGGACTCGTCGTGTTGGTCGGCCTGTGCGAGGGAATCACGGTGGTGGGCGCCGCATCAAACGGCGCCGAGGCGGTGGCTCTGGTGACGGACCTTTCGCCTGACGTCGTACTCATGGACCTGCGAATGCCCGAGATGGATGGCGTCGAAGCAACCCGACAGATCACGTCATCCAGTTCATCGCGCGTCGTGGTCCTCACCACTTACGTCGACGACGACTCGATCTTTCCCGCGTTGCGCGCCGGCGCGTCGGGCTACCTCACCAAAGATGCCAGTGCGGAAGAGATTGAAGCAGCGATCCGCGCCGTGTCTCTGGGAGACACGTGGCTCGACCCGGTCGCCCAGAAGCGTCTCGTCAACGCATTGAACGACGACGTGCCAAAGTCTGCGCCTCACTCGCACCCGTTCCCCGACAACCTCACTCCGCGAGAAGCCGAAGTCCTCTCGCTCATCGGAGAGGGCCGCTCCAATCAAGAGATCGGCGCGCAACTGTTCCTCAGTCAGGCGACGGTGAAGACGCACATCAATCGAGTCTTTTCAAAGACTGGGGTTCGGGATCGCGCTCAGGCGGTGCGCTACGCGATTGAGCACGGACTGGTGTGAACCGCGCCGTCCGCATTCGACCTCCCCGGTTGGCCGGGGAGATGGATCCCTTCCAACGAGTAGGATTGGCGGGCTGCGAGGCAACTCGCTGCGGGCTGTAGCGCAGCTTGGTAGCGCGCTGCGTTCGGGACGCAGAGGTCCCGGGTTCAAATCCCGGCAGCCCGACCACCAAGTAGTACCGGTGACAGAAACATAGGCCCCCATCGTCTAGCGGCCTAGGACACCACCCTTTCAAGGTGGCGGCACGGGTTCGAATCCCGTTGGGGGTGC
>JBARLO010000023.1:0-19601 GCA_049801955.1 Acidimicrobiales bacterium | reverse complement strand
CCAAGGGGTCGAGCGAGCCCGCCGCCGCGGCTGCGGCCACCGCCAGTGAGGCCGACGATCCCAGTCCGCGCGACAAGGGGATCGACGAACTCACGTGGAGAGCGAAGTTCGAGTGACCCAGGACACTGCGAGCCACGCGAGCGGCGAGGTGGTTCTCGTCGTCGTGCAGCCCGGCCCCGCACCCCTCGCTCGTAATGCGGAACTCGTCGGCGAGATCGAGGGTGACTTCTACGTACAGGCCGAGGGCGACGGCCAACGTGTCAAAGCCCGGCCCCAGGTTGGCCGACGTCGCGGGGGCGCGCGCAAACATTGATTCAGCGTAGGCGCTGGAGAAGCGTGGGCGCGTTGAGCGAACCCAGGGCGCGCAGCACGAGCGTCGCGTGCACCGGTCCACTCACGACGAGTCGGCCGACGACTTCATTGCGCCGCACATTGCGCGTGATGCGCACGAGGTGCACGCGCACGTGCAGCTCTCCTTGAGCCGGCCACCACCAAAACTCTCGCGACGCGGTGAGACCAAATCCCACGCGCCGTCCGTCGTAGGCGATTTCGCCAAAGGCGCGGTCGGCGACCAAGGTGTAGTGCTGACGACTCGCGACGGCCGAGTTCGCGAGTGCCAAAGCCGCCTCACCCGCCGGGGTCAGCAGGTCGCCGCCTTGCTGACCGAGCACCACCGCGTACAGCACGCGCGTGGCGCCCCCCTCTTGAAACGTGACGGCCATCACGTCGCACCCGCCCGCGGCCAGGGTGCGGCCAGACTTCACGCCGATCACATTGTCAATGCCCACGTCAGGGGTGAAGGAGTTCTCGACGCCGCCCACGGGCAAGGTCACGCTCGTTTGAATCACGATCGATCGCACCAGCGCCGAGGTCATCAGTAGTACCGCGAGGCGCGCCTGTTCGCTCGCGGTCGAGACGTCCTCCGAGGACAGACCGGTCACGTCCACGTACGTCGTCTGGGTGAGACCCAAGGTCTGGGCCTCTTCGTTCATTAGCTCGACAAAGTCCGTGTTGGAGTCGGCCACCATGTTCGCCAACATGACGGCGTAGTTCGCCGCGGAGTGGACGAGTACTCCTTCGAGCAGTTGGTTCTCGCACAGCTGCTCGCCGACGTCGACGGGCACGCTGGACGCGTCGAGACCGACGAGCTGGTTGTAGGACTCCAGGTCCTCCGACGTGACGGTATGGCACGGGCCGGTTTCGCCGATCGCCAGTGGCAGGTGTTGGAGAGCGACGTAGGCGGTCATCATCTTGGTGAGACTGGCAATCGGCACGACTGCTTGGTGATAGCTCGTCAGCACGCCCAACGACGGAATGTCCAGGGCGGCCGAACCCACACTTGGCCACACGAGCGACGCCGTCGTCGCGGTGGCGACGGAAGAGGAGATGGAGACGTAGGTCCGCGCGGGACGGTGCAGCAGCGGGATCTGCATCGCCACCACGCCCGCGACGGCGATGATCGCCCCAAGTAGTAGCCCGAGGAAGCGAGTGAAGAGACCGCGTCGGCGCGGATGGGGTGCAGCCGAGTGACGCGCCAAAACTACAGCGACGTCTGTTCGTCGTACTCTTCGGGCGAGACCAGGACTTTGCGGGCTTTGGAGCCGTCACCGGGAGCGACCACCCCTTCTATCTCCAGTTGATCCATGATTCGTCCCGCGCGCGCGAAACCAACGCGCAACTTGCGCTGCAGCATGGACGTCGAACCTGACTGCGTGCGAATGACCATCTCGCGCGCCTGTCGAAGGATCTCATCGTCGTCATCTCCCGAACCAGAGCCCGACGATCCGCCACGGGAGGAGGGAACGTCGAGCGCGACGACGGACTCGCGACGACCGCCTTGACGACGCCACGCTTCGACCACGCGACGCACTTCTTCTTCCGAGACCCAGGGAGACTGCAGTCGCCGGGCAATGTTGCTCGAGGCCGTGACGAGCAGCATGTCGCCCTTGCCGATGAGTCGCTCCGCCCCCGCCTGGTCCAAAATGACGCGACTATCGGCGAGCGACGAGACCGCAAAGGCCATGCGACTCGGGATGTTGGCCTTGATGACACCGGTGATGACGTCAACGCTCGGTCGCTGGGTTGCGAGCACCAGGTGGATACCCACCGCGCGCGCCATCTGGGCAATGCGTACCACCGACTCTTCGACGTCGCGTGCCGCCACCATCATGAGGTCGTTGAGCTCGTCGACCAGAATCACGATGTAGGGCAAGTCCTCGGGTCCAATCGGCGCCGCCTCCGCGGGCAGACCGGTCGCGCGTTCGAAGGCGTCGGCGACCATCTCACGAGAACTCGGCGCCACTTCCAGTTCGCCGCGAGCCGCCATCTGCTGGTAGCTCGTGATGTCACGAGCGCCGCTCTCGGCGAGCAAGTCGTAGCGACGTTCCATCTCCTTCACGGCCCAGTGCAGCGCACCGGCCGCCTTCTTGGGATCCACCACCACCGGAGAGAGCAGGTGCGGTAAGTCGTTGTACTGGCCCATCTCGACCCGCTTGGGGTCAATCAACAAGAGGCGCAACTGGTCCGGCGTCGCGCGCATCACGAGACTGGTGATCAGTGAGTTCATGGCCGAGCTCTTGCCCGCCCCGGTCGCGCCCGAAATCAAGACGTGGGGCATCTCACCCAAGTTCACGATGATGGTTCGCCCGGCGATGTCGCGCCCGAGGGGAACGTCGAGTGGATGGGTGGCCGCCGTAGCTTCATCGGAAGAGAGCAGGTCACCCAGGGCCACCAATGAGCGCTGACGGTTCGGCACTTCGACGCCGATCGCGGATCGTCCGGGAATCGGGGCCAGGATCCGCACGTCGGGCGAGGCCATGGCGTAGGCAATGTCCTTGTTCAGGGACGTCACGCGCGACACCTTGACCCCGGGGCCTAACTCGAGTTCAAATCGGGTCACCGTCGGCCCGACGGTGTAGCCCACCAGGGTTGTTTCCACCCCGTGGGCGGCCAGGGCGTCGACCAGTTCTTCACCGGCCGCGTCGGTCAGCGAGCGGTCAAGCCTCTGGTCGCGGGTGCGCCCCAAGAGCGACAGCGGAGGAAGTTCCCACTCACTGGGCGGACTGACGTAGAGCGGTCGGTCGCTCTGGGTCTCCTCTTCGAAGTCCTCCGCCTCCTCCTCGTACTCGTCGTCGTCTTCTTCGTACTCCTCGTCCACCTCGTCCTCGGCCTCGTCGTGCTCAACGACCGGCTCGGGTTCGTAGTCGATTGCGCGCACTCGTGAGCGGCGAGTGGGTGCGATCTCTTCTTCGCTCGGGATCTCGTCGTCGAGCTCTTCGCGACGTGGCCGCACCGTCCACCAGCGCGCGAGCAATCGACCGGTCGCACCGAGTCCCGTTCCTACTCCCACGAGCAACCCACGCAACCCCACACCCGTGACGACGATGATCGCCACCACGAACAGCGCGATGAGCACGATGGTCGAACCGGCGACGCCGATCCAACTCGCGAGGGCTCCTCCGGTGCCCACGCCGAGCCAACCGCCCGACTGGCCGAGTGCGTGGGTGGTCGCGTGAATGCCCGGCCGCCCGCCCGCGAGATCGGCCAAACCGCTGACGGTCACCAGGGCAAAGACCCCGCCCCACACCACGCGGGTCTGGTCAAACTCGACCTTGCCCGATACCAAGATCACCCCGAGGGCCAACAAGATGATCGCCAACCCGAAACGTCCGACCCCCAGCGCGTCCGAGAGGCCGCGCGAGATTTGGCGTCCCACCGGTCCCAGGGTATGAACGTCGGCCAAACCGACGAACAGCCCCACGACGAAGAGAGCGACAATCGAGAAGTCGCGCTCGTGGCGCCGCCAGAGGTTGGGTTCGGCCACTTTCTTCGCGCGAGCGCGAGATGCCGTCTTTTTTACCGGCGTTTTTTGGTGCCGCGCTGGTGCCACAACCATCTAACTTACTAACGACCTGTTCGTTTCTTGAACCACTCGAGGGACAAGCGAAAGGGGCCAGCGTGATCAGGCGGTCTCGGGTACGTCTCGCGGTGTCTCCTGAAGTGCGCCTATCGCTGCGCGCCGCTTTCTGCCTGAGCGCGCCGCTCATCATCGGACTGATCGTCCATCAGCGCCTATACGCGATCGTGGCCGGCATCGGCGCACTGTGGGCCGTGAGCCAAGACGGCCTCGATTCGTGGCGAGTACGGGGTCCTCGACTGTTATGGGTGGCTGGTGCCGGTGGTGCGGGTGTGGGGCTCGGCTCGGCGTACGTCGATCACTTCTCATCGTCACTATCACTCGTTCTCCTCGTGGCCGGTGTCGCCTTCGTCGCGGGCTTCATCGAGGCATCCCATCACGCCACGGCCGGCGCGTACTTTCTGATCGGCACCGTCATGGGCGTGGGCCTTCAGTTCACGGGCGTCGAGTGGCAGTCCACTCTGGCGATCGTGACCGGAGCGCTGTGGGTCTACGCGGTGGCGGCCCTCATGAATCACATCTTCCATTTAGAGAACCAACGCATCGTTCTGGCTGCCGCCTTCCGTGCGCTGGCTAACAATATCGATGCACTTGGCGCCGCGTCATTCCACTCGTCGCGCGCGGCGTCTCTGGCGTCCGTCGACCACGCCCAGGACGTGGTGGGAACCATCAACCTCGACACGTCGAACGCCGAAGAGCGCTCGCTCTATCAATGCCTCATCGTGGCCTTGCGATCGGGTGAGGTCATCTCGTACGTCGAAGGCAAGGACGTTGCCATGAGTTCCTCGGTCGCACCGGCCCTGCGCAACGTGGCGCGCACTCTGTTGAGTGTCGGCGCGATCGCAGCCGCTACGGTGCTCGATTCTGTGCGCGAGAGCTTTCTCTCGTCGCCTGGCCTCTCGCGCGCTGCGGCCGACACCTTGCGCCTGGACCTGACCATCCTCCCGCACCAAGTCACGCGCTTTTCGACCACCCCACTCCTGCCCGTGCGCGAACGGCTGCGATTTGCTGCCATCGTGACATGCGCCGTGACCCTTGCGATGATCATCTCGCGGATCCTCAACGGCCCCCACGGATTCTGGCTGCCCCTGGCGGTCGCCTTCATTCTGCGTCCCGACGTGGGACCGGTGATCACGCGCGCACTCGCGCGCACCGTCGGCACCGCTCTCGGCGTGGGGATCGCCGCTCTCGTGGCGCTGTCAGGCAATACCGAGATCGAACTGATCATCTTGTCGTGCGTCATGGCCTCGATTCAGCCCGGGGCGCAGCGTCGCTCCCACGCGCTGGCGGTGATGACCTTCACGCCGATTGTCTTCGTGTTCTTGGGGCTGATCGGCGAGAGCGGGGACCTGTTCGGCGTCCGCATTCTCGACACGGCGCTGGGTGCGGTCATTGTCCTACTCGTCGACGTCCTGCTCTGGACGACGGCGCCGTCACTACGCCCCGAGCGACAACTGGATGACGCGCGGTCCGCGTCCGCGCGCTACGGCGCCGACTCCCCCACCGATGACCCCATTCGACGCAACCAACTACGCCGCGCCGCGCTACGGGCCGTGGCGCGCGTTCGTGTCTCGGTCTCGAACGCGCGGTCTGAGCCGCGACTGCTCGGTCGCTACAACCCCGCGAACGCTGACCAACTCGACGCGATCGAACATTCGATCGATCAACACACGGTCACTCTCCTCGAACGACACTCCGACTAGCTCGTTCGGCGCGAGCCCTAGGCTTGTGGCTCGTGACGACTGAACCAGACCCCACCACCCTGCGCCTCGCCGAACGCACTGGATCCAGCGCAGCGCGTTGCCGCGTGGTGCGGACCGATCGACTCAGTACCTCAGTAATGGCGATCACGCTCAGTGGACCCGCAGCCACACTCGCGGGCATCCCGGGCAATGACGTGATGATTCGCCTCGGGGACTCGAACGGCCGACTCGTCAGCCGGCGCTACAGCGTGCGCTCCCTAGACGCCGCGAAGGACGAACTCACCCTGTGGATCACGACGGACCACGTCGGACTCGGTAGCACCTGGGTGCACGACGCGCAACCCGGCGACGAGATCGACATGATCGGACCGCGCGGCAAGATACCCCTAGACCCCGTCGCGGACTGGCATCTGTTCATCGGTGACGTCAGCGCGCTCGCCGCCGCGTACCGCATGTCCGAAAGCATTGAGGTGCCCGGTCGCGCCATCTTCATCATCGAAATCGACGAGCCCGATGACGCACTTCCCGCAACCTTCGATGAAGGGTTGGGCGTGACGGGAATCTTCGTCGAGCGACGCGGCCGCGAACTCAACGATCCTTCGGGCCTCATGGGTGGCCTGGCGGCCTTCGAACTGCCGCCCGACCTCGGTCACGCCTATCTCTTTGGCGAGTTCCACGTGATGCGCGCGATGTTGACGGCCGTCTTAGATCGTGGTCTCGCCCCCGAGCAGATCAGCCATAAGCCCTACTGGCGCCATGGGCTGAGCAACGCCGAGCACGGCGAACCCGACAAGTCCTAGTCGACTCGCGTCGCTCTAGAGGACGATCACGGCCGGCAGGATGACCGGCTGGCGCCGATACCGCTGACCCAAGAGCCGACCCGCGCTGCGTTGGGCGATCTTGGAGAGCGACTCCGCGTCGAAGTTCCCATCGGCGATCGCCTCTTCTAAGGCCGCGCGCACCGAACTGGTCACGTGCAGGATCAACTCCGCGTCACTCGAGCCCTCGAACCATCCTCGTGCCGACACGGTCACCGGCTGGGCGATCTTGGCGAGTTCACGGTCCACTCCCGCCGAGATCAACAACACCCCGTACTCGGCCAGCATCCGTCGTTCTTCGAGGGGGCGCTCGTCGAGGTCGCCGGCACTGCCGTCGATGTAGTGAAAGCCCGCGGGCACCGTGCCCGAGCGCCGTATTCCCTTGGCCGTCACCTCCACCTGGTCCCCGTCTTCGCAGATCAGCACGTGGCGCGAGTTGAGTCCCATCGATTGGGCGAGGTCGGCGTGATGGACCATGTGGCGATACTCGCCGTGCACCGGAATGAAGTTCTGGGGTCGCAGGATCTGTTGAAAGGTGCGCAGTTCGCCCTGACGCGCGTGTCCCGAGGCGTGCACCGGCTCGCGGCTCGAGTCGATCACTTCGGTGCCCTCGCGATTGAGGTCGTCGATCACGCGACCAACTGACCACTCGTTACCGGGGATCGGATGCGAACTCAAGATGATGGTGTCGTCGGCCCCCACCTTGAAGTTTCGCGCGTCACCGCGAGAGAGCTTGGAGAGTACCGCCAGAGGTTCACCCTGGCTGCCGGTGCAGACGATGCAGACCTCGCCGGGCGTAAAGCGACTGACGTTCTCCACATCGATGATGTCCGCGGGATCGACGCGCAACATGTGCATCTTTCGCGCCAACTTGACGTTGGCTTCCATCGAGCGACCCATGAAAGCGATCTTGCGACCGGTGCTGTGCGCGATGTCGGCGATCTGTTGAATGCGGTGAATGTGGCTCGCGAAGCACGCCACCACCATGCGACGATTCGGTCGTTCGAGGAAGAGGCGACGTAAGGCCACCCCAACGCTGGTCTCCGAGGGCGTGAATCCCGGCTCTTCGGCGTTGGTGGAGTCCGCCAGGAGCAAAATCACTCCTTCGTCCCCGAGGGCGGCCAGGCGATTGAGGTCGGTGCGACGCCCGTCAACCGGCGTGAGGTCCAACTTGAAGTCGCCCGAGTGCACGATCGCTCCGACCTTGGTGTGGAAGGCCAATGCGTAGGCACTGGGCACCGAGTGAGTCACGGGAATGAACTCGACCTCAAAGGGACCAATGCGTCGGCGCTCGCCGTCGGTGACCTCGATGAACGTGAGGTCCTGGGCAACCTTGGCCTCGGTGAGGCGGTGCCGCGCGAAGCCGAGCGTCAGCGCCGAGCCGTAGATGGGGACGTTGACGTCTTTGACCAAGTAGCGCAGGGAGCCGGTGTGGTCCTCGTGACCGTGGGTCAAGACAATCGCGTCCACCCGGTCCTTACGCTCAATCAACCAGCGAAAGTCGGGCAGGATGATGTCGACGCCGTACATCGTCGGCTCGGGAAACATGAGACCGACGTCGACGACCACGATGCGCCCGTCCTGTTCGATCGCCGCACAGTTTCTCCCGATTTCGCCCAGGCCACCGAGGAACGTGACGCGAACGGAATCAGGCACGGGTACTCGTTAGCGCCGCCAGCACCTGGGACGCCCGAGCGTCGAGGTCCGCGTCGCTGGGTCCGTGAGGAAGTCGGCACTCCCCCACGGCGATGCCGAGCGCGCGCATCGCGGCCTTCGAGGGCATCGGATTGGGATACGCGTCAGAGGCCTCGAAGAGAAAACTCTCGCGGGCTCGTTCGTTGTAGCGCCACGCGCTATCCCAGTCACCGCGCGCGGCCGCGTGCACGAGGGCCGAGACTTCGGGACCGGCCCAGTGAGCGGCGACTGAGACGAGACCCACCGCACCCACCCCCATAAAGGCGAGCACCATCGAGTCGTCGCCGCTATAGAGGTCGAGCTCGTCACCGAGCACGGACTTCGTGTGAGCGGCCTGGGCCGTGTCGCCCGAGGCGTCCTTCATCGCGACGATGTTCTTATGCGAGCGAACGAGATCGATCGTGGTGGACGACTCAATCTTTCTTCCGGTGCGCCCCGGAATGTCGTAGAGCATCACGTCAAGTGGCGTGCTCTCGGCGATGGCGCCAAAGTGACCGGCGATGCCGGCCTGGTTGGGACGCGCGTAAGCCGGCGTGGTCGCGAGCACGCCCGCTACCCCCGTCGCCTTGACTTGGGTCGTGAGAGCGACGGACGCCTGCGTATTGGCGAACGTACTGCCGGCAAGCACGGGAACGCTCACCGCTTCCGCGACGCACGCAAAGAGATCGAGCTTCTCGTCGTCGCTCAGTGACGAGCCCTCGCCGGTGGAACCACCGACCACGAGACCCTCGCTGCCCTGACTCACGAGGTACTGGGCGAGTTGGGCCGCCACGTCGAGATTGAGCGAGCCGTCCGGGTGAAAGGGCGTCAGCATCGCCGTGAGAAGGCGTCCAAAACGAGGCTCACTCATGGTACGAAGTTACCAGTCGGCCTGGCGCGAGCGAACCCTTAGGCAAGCAGCGAGGAGATGCCGTCGATTAGTCCCGGCGACGTCGACACGGCGTCGAGTGCGAGCGCAACCCCGTGGACGAAACTCTGACGATCAAAAGAGTCGTGGCGAATGGTGAGGCCCTCACCGGGTGAGCCGAAGAGAACTTCTTGATGGGCGACGAGCCCGGGCAGACGCACCGAGTGAATGGCGACACCATCCTCACCTCGTGCGCCGCGTGCGCCATCGATGGTGAACCGCGACGTGGGTTCCACCAAGGCCTCCGCTCCCGCCGCGCGTCGGGCGGCGGCGATGGATTTTGCGGTCGTGATCGACGTGCCCGAGGGCGCGTCCACCTTCTTGTCGTGGTGCAGTTCAATGATTTCGACGCGATCGAAGTACGGCGCGGCGGCGGCGGCAAAGCGCTCGGCGAGCACGGCACCCACCGAGAAGTTCGAGGCCACCACGACGCCCACTCGCGTCGCTGCATCGTCGAGGTCCTGTCGCTGTTCGGGGGTGAGTCCCGTCGCGCCCACGACGAGGGGCACCGTGTTCTTCGCGCACCACTTCGCCGAGTGCGAAACGCCCTCGGGCGAGGAGAAATCGACCACGGCGTCAATCGTGCCGGCGTCGAGGTCCTCCAGTGAGGCGACCCAGCGTGCACCAAAACGCTCGCGCGGTTCGCGCTCGTCGATGAGGGCGCCGATGGTGAATCGACCCGTCGCGCTCAGTCCTTCGCCGAGCGCTTGGCCCATGCGACCCGCGCCACCGACGATCGCCAGAGTCTTCACGCCTGAACTTTACTGGTGCGCTTACGACGCACCGAGATGACCAGCCAGACGACCGCACCGAGCCACGCGAGGACCGCGATCACGCTCGCCGCCACGCTGATTTCAATGTAGGGAGCACGATAGTGAAAGTGAATGATCCATTTGCCCTTGGGCACGTGAACCTTCTCGATGAGGCCCGTTCGCTCGACGCTCAACTGGAGGACTTTGCCGGTCGTTTGGTTCACCGCCGTGGCGCGCCAACCCGGCAGGTACGCCTCACTACGATCGAGCGCGCTGGCGTGCTGCAGCGTCACACTCACCCAGGCGTCACCCCAGATCGCCGTGCGAACGTGGGTGACCGTGCCGGCCGAGGGCGTGAGTAACCAGGCGCGAGGTAGCAACTTGTCAGCTTTGAACACCGAGAACGTATCCTCGGTCGAGGTGAGATGCCATTTCGACGTGGCGATCGCCAGTTGGAAGTGCGAGTCGAGTCGATAGCTCGTCGAGGAGTTCTGCGGTGTCACGACCGCGTCGCCGAGACTCACGCCGCTCTTGGACGACACGACGAATCCCGCGGCGCTGTTCGTCGCGTCGCTCGCCTTTACCGTGAGCGTGCTCGTCTCACCCGGGAGCGTCCAGGAAGGACTCGACAGTGCCGTGCCGGCACTGGAGAGCAGTTTGATCGTAATGGGAGTCGACGAGATCGCCCCTCCGTTGACGCCGGCGAGCGAGATGCTACCCACCGGGAGCACCTGACCGAAGTAGCGCGGCACGCTCGTTGCGGGAGTCACCCTCTCACATCTCGTGGGCACGCTCGACTGTTCACTCGTGGGCGTCATGAGTTCGCCCGACGCGATCACGACGACCGCAAGTCGCAGAGGGACAAAAACGCCCTCTTGGAGGTGACACGCGTTCAGCCAGGCCTGGGGGTGCGTGCCGGTCGCGTTGTCGTAGATATTCGACTCGAGCGCGCCGTACCCCTGGACGCTCGCCATGTGAGTGAACACGTTCATGTTGGGCTGACCCAACTCGCGATAGATCTCGGTGTGCGCCCCGCTCTGGTCGACCAGGGCGAAACGCCCGTTGCTGCTGATCAAGGTCTCGGCGTAGGAGCGCGAGGCCTCGCGCGGGCCCTGACCTCCGATCAGCCCGTTCGAGGTCAGCAGGAGAAAGACCACGAGGTCCGCGACCAGTACCGCCAGCAACACGGGAACGAGGAGCCTGGTGCGTCGCGCGAGCACCACGATCGCCAGTACCGCCGCTAGAGCGATCGCCAGATGGATGGCGTTGGTCGTCTTCAGTCCCGCCTCGAGCGCGGGAGTTCCGCCCGCGATGCCGATCCTCGTGATGACCCACGGTCCCCAGCCAATGAGGGCGCCCGAGAGCACCACGATGAAGATCGCGGGCGCGGCCGTTACCCAGCGCGATCGCTTGCCCAGACCGGCCCTCTCGGGATGTCCGTCGAGGATGTGCTCTATCCACCAGCCCGCAAAGACGGTCGCGACAAAGTCGACGAGGATGACGCTGCGGCTCTGCAGGCGGGTCGACCCATACAGCGGGATCGCGCGAAACAGGTGACCGAGCGGTGTGAAGCTACCCCAGGTCGCAAAGAGCCCCACCACCCCGATAACGACGTAGACCATGTAGTCGCGCTCGCCCCCGCGCCAGCCGCGCCAGGTAAGTCGGGTGAGGAAGGCGGCCGTGGCGACGAGCGCGAGCACGCCAACGTATCCCGTCACCTCGGCGAGGTTGTAGTTGGCGAAGTAGCCCTTTTGACCGAACGCCCCGTTGCCGCCAAAGAGATCGGGCGTAAAGAGCAGTGCGCTCCAGTGCACCGCCAGTGAGCCCGCCCCGAAGAACGAGTACCCGACGTCGGAACGTTCGGAGTAGTTGATAAACGACCATCCGGGTAGGAGCTGCACCAGCCCCATGCCGAGCCCCCAGACAAAGCCCACCGCCAGCGTGACGAGGTAGGCGACTCGTCGGCGCCACGAGGTGAGCCAGTAGGAACTGCGAAGAATCAGGACACAGGGAATGACGACGATGGTGAGCAGTTCGATGGTGGCGATGGCGCGCGGTTCGCCCGAGAGAAACGTGAGTCCCCATAACGCACCTTCGCCGAGCGCCCACGGCAGACCGATACGTGCGAGCGACAGGACGCTCGCACCGTCGGGCACTGAGGCGAGTCGCCGCGAGAGAGCGACCATGATCAATATGGCCCAGGGCACGAACGAGTAGCCCTGGATCACGCCCAGATGGATCATCTGGCCGATCATCGCTCCGCAGTAGGTGTAGCTAATGCCAGCGACGAGGGCCGCTGACGGGCGCGCCCCGTGCCACCGCAGGAGGGCGAACATCCCCACGCCCGCGCTCACGTAGACCACGATCATGTTGATGATCCAGGCGGTAATCGGTGGGATGAAGGCGAAGATGAGCGTGAGCGGATACAACGCTCCCGCGTTCAGTCCACCTAAGAGCGGCGTGCCGGCATCCGTCAGCGGATCGAAGAGTGGAAGATGCCCCGAGGCGAGTTGCTTGCCCGCAAGAACGCGCAAGGGAAAGTTCTGGATGAGGTTGTCGGCGTCAATCGCGGGGTGGCCGAACAGGGCCGGCACGATGAACAACACGAGAGGAATACCCACGAGCGCCGCCAGAGCCCGGCGATCGCTGCGCTGAGGAGATCGCCACCACGGCGCGCGTGCCACGGTCGCCAGGTCGCTACTCATTGTTCCCACGCTACGAAAACCAGAAGGACCGTGTCGCGACACGTCGGGCGCGACACGGTCCTTGGTTACTTAGCGTCGACGGGGCCGCGGACTGCGACGACTGCCATCGTCGTCACCGTGAAACCTGGGACCGCCAGGTCCCAGGTCACCGATCTCGCCGGCCAGCTCGGCTTCAAAGCTCGCTTCGAACGAACTGTTCGAACCACTAGAGCTAGAACCACTGGAGCGGGAACCGCCCGAGTTCGAACGTCCGGAGTTCGAACTACTCGAGCGCTCACTCGAACGCGGCGAACGCTCGCGATCGCGATCACGACGCGGCTCTTCGACCATGTCGGGGAAGTCACCCACCAACGACAGGGACACCTTGCCCTGAGGATCGATGTCGTCGACCTTCACTTCGAGGGCCTGGCCCAATTCGAGGACATCCTCGACTTGGCCGATGCGCTTGCCACCGTTGAGCGGCGCCAACTTCGAGATGTGCAAGAGACCATCGCGACCCGGCAAGATGTTGATGAACGCCCCAAACTTGGCGAGGGAGACGACGCGACCTTGATAGATCGCTCCGACGTCGGCCGAGGGCGGATCCAGGATCAGCGAGATGCGTCGGCGAGCTTCCTCGACGGCTCGTCCGTCCTTGGCGCCGATGGTGACGGTGCCGACGACGCCGTCGTCGTCAACCGCGATGTCCGCACCGGTCTCCTGCTGGAGCGTGTTGATGACTTTGCCCTTGGGCCCAATCACTTCACCGATCTTGTCGATCGGAATCTCCATCGAGACGATCTTCGGGGCGACCTCGGCCACCTCGCTGCGCGGCTCGGCGATCGTGTCGGTGAGAACCTTCAGGATCGTGAGACGCGCGTCCTTGGCCTGGTGCAGCGCCCTAGCGAGCACGTCGGCGGGCAGACCGTCGATCTTGGTGTCGAGTTGCAACGCGGTGACCGCGTCGGCGGTGCCGGCGACCTTAAAGTCCATGTCACCAAAGGCGTCTTCGGCACCGAGGATGTCAGTCAGGGTGACGTACTCGCCACCTTCGTACACGAGGCCCATCGCGATACCCGCCACCGGCGCCTTGATCGGCACACCAGCGGCCATCAACGACAGGGTCGAGCCACAGACCGAACCCATTGACGTGGATCCGTTCGACTGCATGACGTCTGAGACGACGCGAATCGTGTACGCGAAGTCCTCTTCGCTCGGCAGTACGGGAATGAGGGCACGCTCCGCGAGTGCGCCGTGTCCGACTTCGCGACGCTTGGGCGCACCGACGCGACCGGTCTCACCCGTTGAATAGGGCGGGAAGTTGTAGTGGTGCATGTAGCGCTTGAACTCATCAGGCGAGATCGTGTCGAGCTGCTGACGCATGCGCGGCATGCCGAGCGTCGTCACATTCACGACCTGGGTTTCGCCACGCTGGAAGACGGCGGACCCGTGGGTCATGGGAAACAGGTCAACCTCGGCCGAGAGCGGACGGATATCCGCGAGGCCTCGTCCGTCGATGCGCACGCCGTTCGTGACGACGCGCTCTCGCACGAGCTTCTTGGTCAGTGAGCGCACGGCGGCCTTGATCTCGCTGGCGCGACCTTCGAACTCACCAGCCAGTTGCTCCTGGATGGACTTGGTCGCGGCGTCCAAGGCTTCGTTGCGCGCGGCCTTGGTCGTGATCTGATTGGCGTCGGAGAGCGCTTGCTTACCGATCGCTTCCACGCGCGCGTAGAGGTCGTCGGTGTAGTCGACGAACGCTTCGTACTCGAAGTGGGGCAAGGGACCGCGGTCGGCGATGAAGTCGCGCACCAGCGAACGCTGCAGGTTGATCGCTTCGCGAATCCAGAGCTTCGAGGCTTCGAGGCCTTGGGCGAGAACTTCCTCGCTGACCTTGGGCGCACCGTCGAGATACTTCTCGAAGGAGCCTTCGGTACCGCCCGCTTCGACCATCATGATCGCGACGTCGGCGTCCACGGAGTCACTCAGCGCGCGTCCGGCCACGATCAGTTCAAAGGTCGCGGCGTCACCTTCCTGGTACGTCGGGTGGGCCACCCACTCGCCGTCGGTTGTGTACGCCATGCGCACGGCCCCGATGGGACCGTCAAAGGGGATGCCCGAGATCATGAGCGCGGCCGAGGCCGCGTTGATGGCGAGAATGTCGTGCGGGTTTTCCTGGTCGGCCGAGAAGATCGTGCCCACGACCTGGACCTCGTTGCGGAAACCCTTGGGGAAGGACGGGCGCAGGGGGCGGTCGATGAGACGGCAGATCAAGATGGCCTGGTCCGAGAGTTTTCCCTCGCGGCGAAAGAACGCCCCGGGAATCTTGCCCGCGGCGTAGGCGCGCTCTTCAATGTCGACCGTGAGGGGGAAGAAGTCGATTCCCTCGCGGGGCGACTTTGAGGCCACCACGGTGGCGAGCAACATGGTGTCGCCGATGCGCGCCACCACGGCGCCGTCGGCGAGTTGGGCGAGGTGACCGGCTTCAAAACTCATTGTCTTGTCGGTACCCGTAATGGGACTACTAACGCGAATCGCGTCTGTCATGGCTGTGCTCCTTGTGTAGCAGCATTCGCCCGAATCCCAGTGGGCAACCTTCGCTGGCGCGACGATCCTCCACTGGCGTTCGGGGCCTCGAATACTGAAACGCGTCGACGGCGTCGACGCGGGTGATGCGGCTAGCGACGAATGCCGAGCCGACCGATCAACGCGCGATAGCGCTCCACGTCACCTTTTTGTACGTAGTCCAGCAGTCGACGGCGCTGACCAATGAGCTTCATCAGTCCACGTCGGGTGTGGTGATCACCCTTGTGCACTTTGAGGTGCTCGGTGAGATGCGCGATCCGGTCGGTCAAGAGCGCGACTTGGACTTCGGGCGAGCCGGTGTCCGTGTCGTGGGCTCGAAAGTCCTCGATGATCTGTTGCTTCTCGGTCATATAACGTCTGTGCCTTAGTTGAGTCGGGTGTCCCGGTGCGAGCCGTCACGGGACGACCCACGTGATCAGCGTCGCTGACCGAGCACTCATCCTAGCAGTTTCAGTTCATCCGTCGCCGTGGCGGCGAAGAGTTGGCGGGTTTTGTCCACGTCGCGGCCGATTTGAGCCACCAACTCCTCGACGCTGTCAAAGGTCGTCTGGCTTCGCAGCAGGGCGAGAAAGACCACGTCGAGTTCTCGACCGTAGAGGGCCCCGTCGTAGTCCACCACGTGCACCTCGACGAGTAGCGCGCCGTCCTCGTAGAACTGGGGTCGCGTGCCCACCGAGATCGCCGCCGCCCACCAGACGTCATCGATCGCCGTCGCGCCGGCGTACACGCCTTCGGCCGGGAGGGCCTGGTCACTGGCCACCGCAAGATTGGCGGTGGGAAACCCCAACTCCTCACCCCGGTTGTCGCCGTGCTCCACGACCCCCCGCAGGGTGAAGGGCCGACCCAAGATGCGCTCGACGTCATCGAGATCGCCGTGCTCGAGCGCCGTCCGCACGGCACTCGAGCTGAATCGATCTCCCTCGCCGTGGGTAGGCGCGACGACCACATCGAAGCCCAGTTCGCCCCCGACTGCGCGCAGGAGATCGGGACTTCCCTCGCGGTTGTGACCGAAGTGAAAGCCCTCCCCCACGAGCACGCACGTCGCGTGCAGCTCACCCACGAGGACCCGCTCGATGAACTCGCGCGCGGTCTCACTGGAGAGTTCCTTGGAGAACGTGAGGATCCGAACCTGTTCCACCCCCCGGGCCGCCATGTCGTTGAGGCGCTGATCGAGCGTCGCGATCTGTCGCGGCGCTCGTCCGGGCGCGAGCACGCTGGCCGGCGAGGGGTCGAACGTCACGACGGTGGCGATGGCTGAGTGGCGACGCGCGAGGTCGACGAGCTGTTCGAGGACGGCCTGATGACCACGGTGCAGTCCGTCAAAGACGCCAATGGCGACCACCGAGGGCCCGTTGTCGCTCACCTCACCGTCTCGGCACACTTTCACGACTGGCAACCTACCGGAGTCTCATTCGACCGCGGGCATGACAACCTCGGGTTGCCACACATCACCGCGCCGGCGCAGGACGGCGACCAAGTGACCCTCGGCGTTCAGGGCGGCAATCTCGTCTCCCGGGCGTTCGTCCAGTTCGAGACGCTGACCCATGCGAAGACGCGTCTCCTCGTCCTCGCTCACGCTCACGCGCGCCAACTGATTGACGAACGCACTCGGGGGTAGCAGTACCGGCACGTCTTCGCTCACGCGATGCTCGAGTTCGTAGTAGGTGAGGGCGTCCTTCACCTCGTGTTCACCGCTCGCCACCCGCCGCAGGGCACTGAGGTGACCCATCGTGCCGAGTCGCTCCGCGAGGTCGGACAGCAACACCCGCACGTACGTGCCCACCGAACAGGTGACGTCAAAACTCCAGTGCTGCTCGTCGATCGGCGTCACCGAGAGCGTGTACACCGTGATCGCGCGCGGCGCACGATCGACCACCACGCCTTCACGCGCGAGGGCGTGCAGGCGCTTACCGTCGACCTTGATGGCGGACACCATGGGCGGGATCTGCTCCTGATCGCCGAGGAGACCGTTGATCGCAGCGTCGATGACCTCAGGTGTGAGATACGGTACCGGTGCTCTCTCGACCTCTGCTCCGTCCGCGTCGAGTGAGTCCGTGCGCACGCCGAGCGTGAGCACGCCCTCGTAGCGCTTCATCTCGCTTTGGGCGAAACGTAGGAGCCGTGTTGAGGGTCCCACGCCCAGGATCAAGAGCCCCGTGGCCATGGGATCCAGCGTGCCCGCGTGTCCCACTCGTTGCTCGCTCAGCACGCGCCGCACGTGGGCGACCACGTCGTGGCTCGTGACGCCGCGGGGCTTGTCAATGAGCAGGAGACCGTTATTCGTCGTCATGGTGTTGATGGCGCAGCAGCTCTTCGACGGCGTTGCCGCTCGCCACCGCGGGATCGGCGGCAAAGGAGAGCTTGGGCGTGCGCTTGAGGCGCGTCTGGGCGTTCACCGACGCCTGGATCTGGGCGCGCCGTTCTTCGAGAACTTCCTTGGCCTCATCCGAAAGGGAGTGCAGGTAGACCTTGGCTTGGCGCAAGTCGGGTGACGTGTCGACGCCGGTCACCGTCAGAAGTCCCAGGCGCTCGTCCACATCGGAGATGCGCACCAGTTCATCGGAGATCACCTCGCGCAGGATCTGATTCACGCGCGCGGTGCGCGGGTAGGGATGACTGGAACTAGACGAGCGCGACATGGCTCACGCCGTGCGCGGAATCTCGCGCTCTTCGTACGTTTCGATGATGTCACCGGACTTGAGGTCCTGGTAGTCCGAGAGTCCGACACCGCACTCAAATCCCGAGGCGACCTCGCGGGCGTCGTCCTTGAAGCGGCGAAGCGACGTGATCGAGCCCTTCCAGATAATGGTGCCCTCGCGCAGGAATCGCACCTTGGAACCACGGGTGATGACACCCTCTCGCACGAAGCACCCCGCAATCGCGCCGATGCGCGGAATGCGAAACACCTCGCGCACCTCGGCTTCGCCCGTGACGACCTCTTCGAAGACGGGGGTAAGCAGTCCGAGCATGGCGGCTTCGATCTCTTCGATCAACTTGTAGATGATCTCGTAGGTGCGAATCTGCACACCTTCACTCGCCGCCAATTCACGGCTGCGCTTGTCGGGGCGCACGTTAAAGCCGATGATCGTGGCGTTCGAGGCCTTGGCCAGCTGAACGTCGTTCTCAGTGATGCCACCCACGCCACGATGCACGATCACGAGTTTCACGTCGTCGCGTTCGAGTTTGCGCAGGGACTCGGTGCAGGCTTCAAGCGAGCCCTGCACGTCGGCCTTGAGCACGATGTTGAGGGTCGCGGTCTCGCCGCGCTGAATCTGCTCAAAGAGGTCTTCGAGTCGCGCGCCGCTCGAGGAGGCGACCGGCTGTTGACCCACGAGTCGAGTGCGCTGGGCGCGTGCTTCGGCTAGTGAGCGAGCGTGGGCTAAGTCGTGGGCGACGCGCATCTCGTCACCGGCGAAGGGCGGTTCGCTGAAGCCGAGGATCTGCACGGGTGTCGAGGGTCCCGCGCTCTTGACCTGTTGACCCTGGTCGTTGATGAGGGCCTTGACCTTGCCGTAGGCGGGCCCGGCCACGACCGGATCGCCGACTTCCAAGAGGCCCTTTTGGACGATGACCGTCGCCACGGGACCGCGTCCCACCTCGAGGTTCGCTTCGAGCACCGTGCCCACCGCGCGACCCGAGGGGCGAGCGATCAGTTCGGCAACTTCAGCGACTAGGAGCACCTGCTCTAAGAGGTCGTCGATACCGGTTCCCTGGAGTGCGGAGATCTCGACGACGATGGTGTCGCCGCCCCACTTCTCCGGGACAAGCGCGTGCTCGGAAAGCTGCTGGAGGATGCGATCAGGGTTGGCGTCGGCCCGGTCCATCTTGTTGATCGCCACGATGATCGGCACGCTGGCCAACTTGGCGTGGTTGATCGCCTCGACGGTCTGGGGCATGACCCCGTCGTCCGCCGCCACCACCAGAATGATGACGTCGGTGACCTTGGCGCCGCGAGCGCGCATGGCGGTGAACGCTTCGTGGCCCGGGGTGTCGAGAAAGGTGATGGCGCGGCCGTGCCAGTTAACCATGTACGCGCCGATGTGCTGGGTGATGCCACCGGCTTCGCCCGCCACCACGTTGGTCTTGCGGATGCGGTCGAGCAGCAGGGTCTTGCCGTGGTCGACGTGTCCCATCACGGTCACGACCGGCGGTCGGGCCACGGCGGCGATGGTGTCGTCGTCGTCGTCTTCGTCGAAGAACTTCGCGAGCAGTTCCGCTTCGCGTTGCTCACCGGGGTCCACCATGTGTACCTCGGCGCCGACTTCGGCGGCGTAGAGCTCGATCATGTCGTCCGAGAGGCTCTGGACGGCGGTGACGATCTCGCCCTGGAGGAACAAGAAGCGAATGATGTCGGCCGCACTGCGATTGAGCTTGGGACCCACGTCCTTAGCGGTCGATCCGCGCTCGATGATGATCTCGCCCTCGGGCACCGGCGCGTTGCTCGGCTGCCACGTGGTCATCTGGGTCGGCTCGAGCTCCTCGACGTTGCGGCGCCTGCGACGCGTGGTCTTGCGTTGCGATCCGCGAGGTCCCCCACCGC
>JBARLO010000022.1:0-90024 GCA_049801955.1 Acidimicrobiales bacterium | reverse complement strand
GAGCGGGCCACCTCTCTTTTTGCGATACGACTGATGACCCTAACTTTGGCGTGGCGTGGGGCGCGCCTTGCGACGCCGGCTCTCTGAGTCAGATATGTGCGGTGATGGACCAGACGGCGCCCGAGGGAGTGTCCTGAACCTCTATCCCATTGTTGACCAACAGCTCACGGAGCACGTCGGCCACTTCGAAGCTGCCCTCAGCCCTAAGGTTCGCACGAGCCTGGAGTACACCATCGATGAGGGGTGCGGGGTCGATAAGCCCTTCCTTCGCGGACGTCGCCAGCTGAACGAGGCGCGCGAGTGCGGCCACCCCGGCTTCCGTGTGTAGCGCTGCGACTTCGGCTAGCTGGATGAGTGGGTCACGGTGGTCGTGATGTGAGTCAACTTCAACCGGTGGCTGAGATGGCGCGGCGTTTCGTAGATTGTCGAGTTCGTATGAATGTCCGTTTTCGAGTGTGAGCGAGTCTCCATCGAACCGCCAATAGCCGTTTGATCGTCCCTCGACTCGCAGTTCGTCACGAGCGAAGTCCAAGATGACAGCCGTATGCTCGTCAACGCCCAGTGTGGCAACCCCGGTAGGTAACTGGCCCTCAAGTTCGAGGAGACGAGGTTCACCGAGGTAGCAGAACCGAGTGTCATAGTTGCGACCCTCCGCATTGTCAAAGTGTGGAATGACTGCGCAGTTGAGTCCAAAGGCTCCCAATACATTGAGACCGTTGCTCCACCGTGGTGAGAGGCCACCCACTTTGTAGATCTCGTATATCGGAGCGGTGTGAGCACCGAGGGTCAGCGACGCAGCAGACGAGATGCAGAGCGTCCCGCCCTGGTGCAGGACGCTTAAGAGGTCCTCTTCAAAGCGCAACGGAGCCCATTGAGCGAGGGCGTACGTGGGACTTCCGGGACCCGCAAAGACGTAGTTAGCGTCCCGTACCCCCTGCTTAAAGAGGGCTCGTTCGATCTCACTGGCTCGCTCGTAGGCGGGAAAGTGAAGCGTGGTCATCGCTAGATGGAGCGAGGTGGCGAAGTAGTCCTCGAGTTTCTCGCTCATCTGGGGAACGTTCAGCTGGAACCCATACGAAGTGTCGAGGTTGACCGCTCGAACGTCCGGTATCGCCTTGAGCAGTTTGCGATGGATTTTGGTCATCCCCGGTGCCGTTTCCCCGGACCCAAGTATTGCGAGGACGCCACTGGTCACGGCGCAAGCGTACCCTGTGACCTCGTTCGGATAATTGACGAATTCGCTAGTTTGGAGTTGTGGGCATGGTCTTTACTATTCGCCAGCGAACTCGCGGGAATGTCTCCACTCCGGTCGTACTCTGGGCGATCGCCATGACGGTGGTCCTCTTCATCGAGATCGTCGCCCCCTCGGCCACAGTGACCGTGGCGGGATTTGCCCTAACGGCACTTCTTGGCGGACTACTGGGGTGGCGTCGACGGATGGGCACCGTGGTGGTGGCGCCATTCGTCAACTGGCTCTTCGCCTGGTTTCCCATGGAAATCGCCAGCATGATCCACTTCGGAATATTGAAGGGATTCCTCCTCGGGATCTTGATCATTACGGTCGGCTGGATCGGTATCGGTTTCGTGGAGTTGGCGTGGCTCGCGATGGTGGCGGCGCTGGTGCGTTCGTTGCACGGTCGAGCGTCCCCCGACCGAGTGGTCGTTATCGACCCCGATCGGAATTAAATCGGCGCTGTTATAGGGAACTGACGACGGGTGCGAGTCGTCGCCACTCGGTGAGAGGCACCTCGGCAAGGTCCGATCCAAGAACTTGAAGACAGACGTGATCTGCTCCGGCGTCCAAGTGTTCTCGAACCTTGGCGAGCACCGCTTCCTCGTCGCCGTGCGCCACGATGGCGTCGCAGAGTCGCTCGGAGCCGCCACGCACCATGTCCTCGTCCCCGAACCCCAAGCGACGCCAACTATTGCGGTAGTTGGGTAGGCCCGTGTAGAACTCGAGGTGCTGGTGAGCGCGGCGCAAGAACTCCTCGCGGTCCTGTCCCAGCACCACGGCCTGCTCCACTCCGATGAACTTGTCTCCCAGGACGGAACGAGCCAGCGCGGTGTGCTCGGGGGTGACGAGGTAGGGGTGGGCACCGTCGGCGGCGGTCGCGGCGAGCTCGAGCATCTTGGGACCCAGAGCGGCAATGACGCGCGCGTACCGGATCGAACCCTCATCGGCGAACATTTGGGAGCGATCCATCGCACCTAGGTACTCACTCATCGCGGCGTACGGGGTCTGATAGTCGTGCCCGCGCATCCCCTTGACGAGCGGTTCGTGACTGACGCCCAAGCCGAGGACGAATCGGTTGTCATAGGCGGCGCTCAGGGTCCTGGCGGCGTTCGCACTCGCCACGGCGTCGCGCGCCCATATGTTGGCAATGCCCGTCGCCACTACTAAGGATGAGGTGTTGGCCAGCAGCAGTCCGGCATTGGTGAAGGCCTCGCGGCCGTACGCTTCGGCGAACCAGAGGGCCGAGTACCCCATCGTCTCGACGTCTTCCGCAATCTCGGCGGCGCGCGCGGGACTCTGAGCGTCGAGGGTCATCGTCCAGAGTCCGACGCTGCGTCGCAATTTCTCGAGTGCCGGGGGCCAGTCAGTCATGCACGTCATCCTATGTACGGCGCGCTCGTGAGGGTAACCGTCAGAATGGTCAGATGGCCTACGTTGTCGCGATCGTGTCCGCGTTCCTGGTCTTGTCGGCGGCGACCGCGTTGCGTCCCAGTCGTCACGGACTCTTTGCGGCCTTCGCCTATCCCGTGGGCTGGGCGGCGGGTGAGTTGCCGGGCAAGGGTATTGCGGTTGAGGCCATTCTCCTGGGGGCCTTGTGGTGGTCGGGTTGGCCCGCGACAACGTGGCTGAGGGTGCTGGTTGCTGTTCTCGCCAGCCTCGTGACGCTCGAGAATCTTGCGCTTATTGCCATCTTGTTTCGTTCGCGAACCGTCGTTCGACGCTCGATGAATGATGCGCCCGTTCAGCCCTTGCGCATTGGGCGTCCACGCGACGACGTGTTTGGACGCTGGTGGCGCACCACGCTGCAGATTCCCTTCCACCCGCGAGCGATGGAACTCAACGCCAACATCGCCTATGGACCCCTGGAGCGACAACGGCTCGACATCTGGAAGATGCCCACCACCTCGGACAAGGCGCCCGTGATCTACTACATCCACGGCGGTGCCTGGACTTTTGGAGACAAGCGACAACAGGGGCGCCCCATGCTGCACGAGTTCGTGAGTCGCGGGTGGGTGGTCGTGGCGATCAACTATCGCCTCGCCCCGCAGTTTCCCTGGCCCGCCCAGATCGAAGATGCCACGCGTGCGTTGGGATGGATCAAGTCCCACATTTCGTCCTACGGCGGTGACCCCGACCGCGTGGTGGTGGCGGGCGGCTCGGCGGGCGGACACCTCGCCTCCCTGCTCGCCCTGTCGAGTGAGGATCCCACGTGGCGGCCGGCTGAATTGCACGAACTCACCGACTGGTCCGTGCGTGGAGCGCTCTCGTTCTATGGGGTTCTGGAAATGTTCGGCGACGAGGAGCACTGGCGAGGCATGGGTGGCGCGCTGCGTCGGCTGCTCGAGCATCGGGTCGTGCAGTTGCCCTACGACGGAAACGACGAGATCTATCGTGCGCTCTCGCCTTTAGAGCGCATCCGGGTCGACTCGCCGCCGTTCTTCGTGGTTCAGGGGACCACCGACACGCTGGTGGAGGTCAACGTGGCGCGGTCCTTTGTCGCCAAATTTCGAGCGATCGCCTTTGCGCCGCTGTACTACATCGAACTGCCGTTGACCCAGCACGCCTTTGACCTCACGGTGAGTCCGCGCACCTCGGCCACCACTCGTGCGGCGTTGGCCTTCGCCGAGTCCGTCGCTGTACCTCGCCCCCAACTCTCCCGCGAGTTGATTGCGAATTATCAAGTTCCACCAACTTCACTGCAGGTGTACCAGCGCGAAGAGTGGGTCGACGTTCTTGATGCTGTCGTCGACGGTGAATTCTTCGTGGTCACCTCCGATAATCCGTACTCGCGCGTACTGAACGGCCTCGACAACGAAAATCGTCGCCACGAACTTCGAGAGGTCCTCGACGCTCGACACATTGCGTACGCAGAGGCCCGCGGACACGACCCGGGCGGAACGTGGCCCGATGAGTTGGGGGTCGCGCTCTTCGAGGTAACGCGCGACGAGGCGCGGGCTCTGGCCCTGGCGTGGGAGCAATTCGCGTTCTACGAAGTAGGCGCTAAGGGCGTCCTCGTGCGCGAGAGCACCTCGGACCTCGTGCTCTCCTAAGCCGGCGCGAGCGTGACGTCGACTGTGAGTTCGCTGGCGTCGGTGACGACGAGGTCCTCGACGTTGCCTGCTGATCGCAGATCGGCCGAACTCGCGCGCAGCGCGTCGGCGTACTCCTTGGGCGCGCTCACCGCCATTTTGGTCACGCCGGCGCGTTGGGAGACCTTGGCCGAGCTCTTCTCGCGGCGAATTGCTTCGAGAGCGTCGCACACGGGCTGATAGACCGACCCCGGTCGTTCGGGTAGCGGCCCTAGCTCTTCGAGGGTGGGCCATGCGCTCAGGTGTATCGATCCGTCGTGCCACCAGCTCCACACTTCTTCGGTCACGAAGGGCTGGATCGGGGCAAAGAGCCGCTGGAGAACCGAGAGCGTGAGGTGCAGCGTGGCGCGCGCGGACTTGGTATCGGCGTCGTCGCCTTCGCCGTACGCGCGAGCCTTGACGAGTTCGACGTAGTTGTCGCAGAACGACCAGAAGAACGACTCAGCTCGCTCGAGCACGCGCGCGTAGTCGTAGTGCTCGAAGGACGCGGTCGTCTCGGTGATCAACACACCCAATAGGGCGAGAAGATCACGATCCATCGGTGCCGTGACGTCGCTCGCCACCAGCACTTCGTGGGCGTCCAATCGTCCCAGCACAAACTTAGAGACGTTGAGCATCTTGATGGCGAGGCGTCGGCCGATCTTCATCTGACCCTCGTCGATGGCGGTGTCGGTGCCGGGGCGTCCTGACGCGGCCCAGTAGCGAACGGCGTCCGCCCCGTGGTTCTCGATCAGTGGCAGAGGGGTGACGACGTTGCCTTTGGACTTAGACATCTTCTTGCGGTTGGGATCGAGGATCCAGCCCGAGATGAGCGCGTTGGTAAAGGGGAGCGAGTCGAACTCCAAGTGGCTTCGTACGACGGTCGCGAACAGCCAGGTACGAATGATCTCGTGAGCCTGAAGGCGCAGGTCCATCGGAAAGACGCGCTCGAAGAGGTCGGTTCCCCAACGTCCGGCGATCTGGGGCGAGAGCGAACTGGTGGCCCAGGTGTCCATAATGTCGGGGTCACCGGTAAATCCCCCCGGCTGGTCGCGCTGGGACTCGTCGTATCCCTCGGGCGCGTCCGAGGACGGATCGATCGGCAGGAGATCGACCGTAGCAGCCAGGGGAGAGTCGAAATCGACTTCACCGGCTTCGTCGATTGGGTACCAAATGGGAAAAGGCACCCCGAAGTAGCGCTGGCGAGAGATGTTCCAGTCGGTATTGAGGCCCTCCACCCAGGAGCGGTAGCGGTGGCGCATGAAGTCGGGCACCCAGTGCAGTTCGTCGCCTCGCGCGAGAAGTTCCTCGCGATGTTCGAGCGTGCGCACGAACCATTGGCGCGAGGCCACAATCTCGAGGGGCCGCTCGCCACGTTCGTAGAACTTGACGGGGTGGGTGATCTCACGGGCCTCGCCGACGAGATGGCCCTCGCTGCGCAGGGCCTCCACCGTCGCACTGCGCGCCTGCTTGACGTTGCGACCCTCAAGGGCTGCGTAGTGGCGCTGGGCGTTCTCGGGATCCTGACTCGGGAACTCCTCCGAGGTGAAGTCGGCCGGTAGAAAGCGACCGTCGCGACCGATCAGGGTACGGGTGGGCAGCGTGAGCTCACGCCACCAAGTGACGTCGGTGGTGTCCCCGAACGTGCAGATCATCGCGACTCCGGTGCCCTTCTCGGGATCCGCCAACTCGTGGGCCACAACGGGAACGTCCACGCCAAACAGCGGCGTTCGAACCGACGTCCCAAAGAGGTCGGCGAAGCGCGGGTCCTTCGGATGGGCGACCACCGCCACGCAACTTGCCAGGAGTTCGGGTCTGGTCGTATCGACCTCGATGGTGCCCTCTTCGCCCACACGGGAAAAGGCGATGCGGTGATAGGCGCTGGGCTGTTCGCGGTCTTCGAGCTCGGCCTGGGAGACAGCCATCTTGAAGTCCACGTCCCACAGGGTGGGAGCGACGCGCAGGTACACGTCACCGCGCTCGAGCATGTGCAGGAACGCCTTTTGGGAGACGCCGCGGGCAAAACCACCCACGGTCGTGTACTCGGTCGACCAGTCCACCGACTGGCCGAGGGTGCGAAAGAGGTGCTTAAAGGCCTGTTCGTCGATCTTGGTGAGCTCCTCGCACAGTTCCACGAAGTTGCGCCGACCGATGGAGAGCCGGTGCTTCTCGTCGGGCCTCTCGGGGGGTGCAAAGTTTGGGTCATAGGGCAGGGACGGGTCGCAGCGCACCCCGTAGTAGTTCTCGACCCGACGCTCGGTGGGCACCCCATTGTCGTCCCAGCCCAAGGGGTAGAACACGTTCTTGCCCCGCATCCGCCAGAACCGGGCGATCACGTCACCCTGGGTGTAGCTAAAGACGTGTCCAATGTGCAGTTCGCCCGAGACGGTGGGCGGTGGGGTGTCGATGCTAAAGACGTCCCCGCGGGTGGTCTCGCGGTGAAAGCGGTAGGTATCCTGCTCGTCCCAGCGGGCTGTCCAGATGGCTTCGAGGCCGTCCACGGTGGGCTTTTCGGGCACCGGAAAGGTCGCGGGCGTAGAAGCGTCAGGCATGGTTGGCGTAGTTTAGAACAGTGATTCGCCTCTACGACACGGCCCGGGGCGAGGTGCGCGACCTCGTATTGCGCTCTCCGGGGCGGGTGTCGATGTACGTGTGCGGGCCCACCGTGGACAACTTGCCCCACCTCGGTCATGGTCGCTTTGCACTGGTGTGGGATGTGGCGCGTCGCTGGTTCAGCTTCGTGGGACTTCGCGTGCACTACGTCTCCAACATCACCGACGTCGACGACAAGATCATCGCTCGTGCGGCGGCCGAAGATCGCAGCGAAGTCGACGTCGTCAAGCAGTACGAGCACGAGTGGTGGGACGCGATGGGGCGCCTCGGCATCGCGGAACCTGACGACGTGCCCCACGCAACGGACTACGTCCCCCAGATGATCGAACTGATTGGCTCGTTCCTCGAGCGCGGCGTCGCCTATCAGACGAGCGATGGGGTCTATTTCGACGTCACTTCCGTGCCTGATTATGGTCTTCTGGCTGGTCAGCCCCTCGATACGCTGCGCGTGGGGGCGCGGGTAGAAGGAAATGACGAAAAGCACTCGCCGCTCGACTTTGCCCTATGGAAGAACACGAAACCCGGCGAGCCGTCCTGGCCCGCCCCCTTTGGCGCCGGGCGCCCGGGTTGGCACACCGAGTGCGTGGTGATGTCGCTCGACCTTCTGGGTGAGGACTTCGACCTGCACACCGGTGGACTCGACCTGAAGTTCCCCCACCACGAGAACGAACGAGCCCAGGCCGTCGCGGCCCAGCGAGCGTTCGCGCGCCACTGGGATCACAACGGATCAGTCATGGTCGGTGGTGAGAAAATGAGTAAGTCCTTGGGCAACTTCACCACGCTGACCGAACTATTGGAGAGCACCGATCCTCGGGCCTATCGACTATTGGTTCTACGTTCGCACTATCGCTCGCCCCTGGAGGTGACGCGCGAGATCGTCGCCGACGCCGAGCGGGCTCTCGCACGCTTAGATGGGCTGGCGCGCCGCTTCGATCTGCCTGAGCTCGCGG
This sequence comes from Acidimicrobiales bacterium, assembly GCA_049801955.1. Taxonomy (GTDB): domain Bacteria; phylum Actinomycetota; class Acidimicrobiia; order Acidimicrobiales; family RAAP-2; genus RAAP-2. The sequence goes on along the minus strand of JBARLO010000022.1, from coordinate 82,159 downwards.
GTTCGCGCTTCGAGGTCGCGTCCTCGCACGCCTGGGAAGAGGAGTCCCTCGAGCTCTTCGAACGAGTGACTGCTCTCATGAACGACGACCTCAACACCCCTCAGGCGGTCGCCGAACTCTTCGAGGCGGTGAGCGTCGCCCATGGGGCAGCCGACGATGGGCGACCGGTCGCCGCGCGACGCCTCGCTCAATCGATCAACGTCCTCTTCGGCGCTATGGGTCTAACCCTCGTTGCGGGCAGTCACGAGGTGGACGAGGAGAGCCTTCGCCTCGTCCAGGAGCGCGACGTGGCCCGCGCGGCCGGCGAGTGGGACGAGGCCGACCGATTACGCCAGGCGCTCGCAGATAAGGGCTGGATCATCGAGGACGGACCGGCGGGAACGGCCATACGGCGACCGTAATTCTTCTTGTCATCGCAACTATCCACCAAGTAGCGTTGCGCGTGAGGTTGCCGTTGTGGTTCCCTCCAGAAGCCGGTAATCCGGACGTTTGAAGCAATAAGGAGGCCCACAGTGGCTGCAGGAACCGTCAAGTGGTTCAACGACGAAAAGGGCTGGGGATTCATCGCAGTTGATGGCCAGCCCGACGTCTTTGTTCACTACTCGGAGATTCAAGGCGAGGGTCGTCGGACGCTCGTTGAGGGACAGGCCGTGGAGTTCGACATCGAACCCGGCGATCGTGGTCCCTTGGCAAAGCGCGTCATACTTGCCTAACCACCACTTTTCGCTTAGGAACAACCGCCGCCTTCGGGCGGCGGTTGTTTATTTGCATCCCTCGCTGCGGTACCTTGGTTACTGGTAAGTAACCTCTTCAAACCAAGGTGCGACATGAGCAAATTTTCAATGGATCTCAACGAGGATCAGATCACGTTGCGCGACTGGGTGCACGGCTTCGCCGTTCAGCAGATGCGGCCCATTGCGGCTGAATGGGATGAACGAGAAGAGACCCCTTGGCCCTTCATTCAAGAGGCGGCCAAACTCGGCGTCTACGGCCTGGACTTCATGATGAACGCCGTTGCTGACCCCACCGGTCTGTCGATGATGATCGCCCTTGAGGAACTGGCCTGGGGTGACGCCGGACTGTGCATGTCGCTGATGGGCACCAGCTTGGGCGTCGCCGCGATTCTCTCGAATGGGACCCGCGAGCAGCAGATTGAGTGGATTCCCCAGTGCTATGGCACGCCCGACGACGTGAAGATCGCCGCCTTCGGTGTTTCGGAGCCGGACGCCGGTAGTGACGTGTCGTCGCTGCGCACGAGGGCCGTCTACGACGAGGCGAGCGACGAGTGGGTGCTGAATGGCACCAAGACCTGGATTACGAATGGCGGGATTGCCAACGTGCACGTCATCGTGGCCTCCGTGGACCCAGCTCTCGGGGCGAGGGGCCAGGCGTCCTTCATCATCCCCGAGGCGACGCCCGGACTCTCTATGGGCCAGAAGTTCAAAAAGATGGGCATTCGTGCGAGCCATACCGCCGAAGTCATCCTCGAGGACTGTCGCGTACCGGGCTCGTGTCTTCTCGGAGGCAAGGAGAAGTTGGATGAGAAGCTCGCGCGCGTGCGCGAGGGAAAGCGCGCCTCGAGTCAAGCGGCCATGGCCACGTTCGAAGCGACGCGTCCTGCAGTGGGTGCTCAAGCCCTGGGCATTGCGCGCGCCGCCTATGAATTTGCGCTTGATTACGCCAAGGAACGTAAACAGTTCGGCCGAGCGATCATCGAGAACCAGGCCATCGCCTTCAAGCTGGCCAACATGAAGGTGGGCGTCGACGCATCTCGCCTCCTCATCTGGCGGGCGGCTTGGATGGCTGCTACTCACAAGCCCTTCACGAATGGCGAAGGTTCGATGTCCAAACTCTTTGCCAGTGAAACGGCGGTGAACGTGACCGAAGAGGCGATTCAGGTACTCGGGGGATACGGCTACGTGCGCGACTATCCGGTCGAGCGCTGGCACCGCGACTCGAAGATCTACACGATCTTTGAAGGGACCAACGAGATCCAGCGCCTCATCGTGGCGCGCGCTATATCGGGTGTACAGATTAGATAGGGGGCTCGTAGGGTAGATCGCGGGTGGGGGATCCGTGCGAAAGATGATCGTCCATGGGCCACACCATTGGTACGGCACTCTTGCACACCCCTAAACATTCTGAATCGGGACCTAAATGGAGCCGCTACGGGGCATCTCATAACCGTGCGTCCTATGGAAAACCGTGCTGACCAGTACTTATAATTGCGGCACGGGGCCACCAATTGCTTTACGAGCCCAGTCGAATATCACTACGACAACCCACCATTTGACAAATTTGTGCCCAAGGGCGAGACTTGCAGGCTGCAGGGGCAGGCGAGGAGAGCAGTATGGCCCTGGAACACTCTTGCCGTCGGGCTTCGCGACGCGCGACTACCTCCTCATCGTGGCGCAATGCGAGCAACGGCGATAGCAACTTTCGGACGCTCGCTACTTCTCGTTCCTTCGCTTACCGTCGTCGGCCTAAGGCTCAACGCCCGCCGGTCGAAGCGTAGGGAATGGTGACAGGGTCCCATGAGTAGAGAAACGACATTCTCGCGCGCAAGTCTTTCCGCGTTCTTACGTGGTCGTACGATCCAATGGTCGCGTCGTACGTCAGATCCAGAGGATCATGGCTTCACGCTGATCGAGCTCCTCATCGTGGTGACGATCATTCCCATCATTGTCGGGGCTCTGGCAGCCGGTCTCATCACCGTCTTCTCACTCCAAGGTTCAGTGTCCGCGCGACTCGGCGACTCCAGCGATTCTCAAGTTGTCGCCGCAAGCTTCACGAAGGACGTGCAGAGCGCCTCATCTATCGAGACGAGCGGCGCCACTCCGCTGTGCGGTCCGACCAGTGAAACGGAGCTAGTAGGACTGGTTTGGGGCAACAGCCTTGAAGTTGTGTCGTACGTCGAGCAACTTCAAAACGGATCGACATATTCGCTGATACGCAACGAGTGCGACAACGGAACATCGACGACTCCCACCCGTTCGACCACACTCGCCTACGATCTGCTCCCCCCATGTCTCAGCGGGGCGAATCCCTGCCAGGCGCCCCCGAGTGTTTATAACCAGACAGGCCCCTATGCCACGGTGGGCAGTCCGGTATCGACTATCGGAGTCACATCGGTTCAGTTCTCGATCACTGAACCGAAGAGCTCCTATCAGTATCAACTGTCGGCGACTCCTGCCGGGGGAAGCTCAACCAAAACTTCCAACCTCGGGTTTCCGGACCTCACCGACCCTTCATGCGGATTTGCCTTGCCCGGGACCGGACAGTACGCCTCAAGGATGTGCTTCATCGGCTTCTCGACTGATGAGCTTCAAGCGGCGTATCCGAACGCGGGCAACACCTGCAAGAACACGGACCCGGGACAGCAAGGTATTGACACGACGGTCGCCGTCCCTGGCGGTTTCTTCATGAAGTTTTGTCTCACGGTCGTCCCTGGGGCAGGCGAAAATCAAAACGGGACGCCCGTGATAGCAGTTTCGACTCCCGTGGGAGGCGGAACATGCGACGAGGGGACCCCGTGCGACGGCGGCGATATCAGCAACGGTCAAGGGTTCTTGGGTAACGACAATGAAGTGAATGGCACCAACTCCGCAGCGCCCTTTTATGCCGGAATCGGATGTCTCGCCGGCAGCACTCTTCCCACGCAGAACGGTGTCGTGACATCATCCTGCATCGATCCCGCAATATTTCAGACCACCAATGGGGGGACTGATACCGTCACTCTCTCCAACATTGTGGTTGACGACACGGAGGGCAACACTGCGACGGGATACGAGGTCATCACGGCCGATGCCGAGACGATTGACCCAGGAGGTGACATCATATGGACATCAAGTCTCCCGGCCGCCAAGCCGCTCACCTTCGGTCTCGTGCCAAATTTCACGTACTCGGATCTGGGTAATGCGTGCAATGAAGTACCGGCCGGCTATACCGGCGCGGCCGGTTGGGCCATCGACAACGGTGACACAACTCAACAAATACCTGCCGGAGGCCCGAGTTATACCGGTGGCCTGACGGGCCTCGGTACTAACACGGTGGAGTGTCAGTCGAACTGGCAGACGGGTGCACCGTATCTGCGAACAGGTACGGCGATGATCGGGTTAACGCCCCCCAGCGTTAATGGCGGAGGTGCGGAACCGGTGACTATATCGGCTCAACTGAAAGGCGAGGGCTACAACGCGGTGGCGTTCGGGCTCCTGCTCTCATGAAGTTTCTTCGACGCGCGTTCGATAAGAGGTCTCGACGGGCTCAGACGCTACCCGCATCCTCGACTGGCGAGAGGACGCGGGACGGTCGATCCGAGTCAGGAGAGACGCTCGTTGAGGTGCTGCTTGCACTTATCATTCTGGCGCTGGCGTCCGTCGCCCTGATCACGGCGTTTGGTACCGATATCTCGGCGTCGGCCGAGCATCGGGAGCTATCTGCCTTCGACACGGCATTGGCAAGTTCGGTGTCGGTGGCGACATCACAGATCCAAGCGGACCCCGCAGTATTTTCTGCGTGCCCCAATCCGACGGGATCTCTTTCGGCATATCCGAGTTCGGGCGCACTCGAAAGTGCGCTTGGCCTTCCGGGGTACACGGTGTCGATCGAGGCTTCGGGTTCTCAGCCCGCCGTTGAGTACTCCGATGGAGGTACTTTCACGGCGAACTGCACGGCAGAAAATGTGGGTGGACCTCAGCTCATCAACCTGGTCGTTACGAATGGAAGTGGCCGTTCACAGTCGGACCCGGTAGTGGTGGATGACCCCACCCCGGCCCAGGCCGCCGCGGAGAACAACTCCACCGCCGAACAGATAATTTTTATAAACGAACCCGACGGTGCCACGGTCGGCACAGATTTCACGACACAGCCAAAATTACAAGTTTTGTCGGGTGGCGTTCCGGTGACAGGCGACCTTTCTTCGATCAATTTGATGATTACGCCCGGATCCGGTCCCGCCGGAGCTGTGCTATCCCCCGCCTGCTCGGGAATTGAGACTGGCTCGTACGTCACTTACGAGTTTTGCAGCATCAACGAAGTCGGAGCGGGCTACGAGTTGACGGCGACTTTGGCGTCGAACGGCGGAGTGACGACAACCAGCACTCCGTTTGACGTCTTCTCGGCGCAACCGTCGACGCCAGTCATCACCCAAGTGACGCCCTCAACCGTGACCGCGGGCGCGATCAACGTGACGTTCACAGGATCGAGCGTTTCGGGGAATCCCATTCCGGGCCAGACGTACACAATTAAGGCATGTACGAATCAAGCGATGACCGTGAACTGCACGGCACCAACGACTATCACCTCGGGGAGCGACCTCACCGGATTAGTGCCTGGCACGTACTACTACGTCCAAATCACAGCCGTGGCTTCTGCAAATTATCTTGCGACCACGTCGCCGCCCAGTGGTCCCACCATGGCCACCATTCAGTTGGCGGCCCCGAGTGCGCCAACTCTGAATTACGGCGCAGTTTCGGGCGCTCTGTCCGTCTCTTTTAGTGGTTCCGCTAACGCTCCGCCTTCGGGACAAACGTACACAGTCGAAGCGTGCAGCAACTCATCGATGACGGGCGTTTGCGTAACTAATTCGAATTTCACTTCGGGAAGTAACTTGACCGGTCTGACCATCGTCCCAGGGAGCGCGGGCGGGACTTACTACGTGGAGGTGACGGCCAACGCATCGACCGGTTATCTTGCCTCTAAACCGTCGACGATAGCGAGTCACGCGGCAACGAGTCAGGTGAAAGTTCCCGCTGCGGTAACTGCCAATCCTTCTGCCACGCAAGTTGGGGCAATCACGGCGTCATACAACGAACCCACCGGGGGCTTCGCACCGTCGTCGTTTACGGTGACCGCTTGCACCAATGCAGCGATGACCACCGGATGTGTAACGCAGAGCGGTTTCCCATCTGGTGGTCAGATCACGAATCTTACTCCTGGAGCCGTGTATTACGTGACGATCACCGCAGTCTCGTCAAACGCTGCGTACGCGTCGGCAACGACATCGACCCCGGGACCAAGCGCCGTGGCAACCGTTCAACTCTCGACCCCGTCCGGAGTCACGGTGGGCTATGGAACGGTGGCTGGATCGGTCTCGATATCGTTCACGCCGCCAAGTCCGGCCGCACCGGGTCAGACCTACACGGTCACGGTATGCAAGAACGTTGCCATGACGACTGGTTGCGTCAGCAACGCGAACTTCACCTCGGGCGCCAACTACACGGGTCTGGCATACACCGCCGGTACGGCCGGTGCTACGTACTGGGTACAAGTTATGGCGAACGGCTCCTCGGGATACTTCGCGTCGACACCCTCGGGGGCGATTGGCCAATCCGATACCAGTCAAGTGGCAGCGCCGGGTACTCCGGCCGCCGCGTCGTCGACTACCACGGGCGGCGCAATTGTCGTGACCTTTGCCGCATCGACGGGTTCGGCGCCAAGCAGTTATAGCGCTCTCGCCTGCACGAATACGGGTATGACAACTGGATGCGTATCAGTTCCGAACTACGCCTCGGGCGCCCAGTTGACCGGACTCGTGCAGGGGACCGTGTACTACACGCGGATTACGGCGGTCGGCGCCGCGGGATTTGTTAACAACAATTCAGTCGTATCAGGGCCAGCGATGGCCGCCGTCCAACTTGCGGCACCGACAGTTAACTCCGTTGGATACGGCACGGTCGCGGGATCGGTCCTCGTCAACGTCACTCAACCGGTTCCCGCCCCGGTCGGCCAAACCTACACGGCGGTTGCGTGCACGAACATGGCGATGACATCAGGATGCGTTACCAACTCATCCTTCACCTCGGGTACCAACCTCACCCCTCTGGTGTATACACCGGGAGTCGCTGGCGCAACCTACTATGTCGAAGTCACTGCCAACGCCTCAGCTGGTTATCTCGCTTCACCCACGTCCAACCAGGCGAGTCACGCGGAGATGAGCCAACTCGGCGTTCCGGCGAACTTTGCGGTGGCTACGTCGACCACCACTACTGGGGCGATCGTGGCAACCTTCAACCCGTCAGGTACCGCACCCTCAAGTTACACCGCCAACGTATGTACGAACCCGAATATGGTGACGGGCTGCGTCGCTCCAATCACTAACTACACGTCGGGCGCGCAGATCAAGAACCTCAAGTCTGGAACCACGTACTACGTTCAGATCACCGCGAATCCACCTGCCGGCTACGTAAGCAACAGCACAGCCGTTTCGAATGGCGTTAAGGCCAAGTAATGAAGAAAATTCGTACATTTCTCTTGTCTCGCCTTTCTGGAGTTGCTAGGGCCAGCGGGCCTGTTAGTGCCGCGAAAGGTGGTCGTGTTTCGGGCGAGGACGGTGCGATCTTGATTTTGGCGTTTACCTATCTCGTCGCGGTGGGTCTTGTGGTGGCACTTCTTTCCACCTGGGCCACCAACGATCTAAACAACTCTACAAAATTCAGTTCGGCGAACTCGTTGACGTTGGCGGCGACCAACATGACCAACACGGCGATCCAATACATTCGCTACAACCCCACGATCTCGACGAGCCAACCGATCGAGCCGTACATCAGCGCTCCGGTGGCCTGCTGGGGTGGGACCTCGACAAACTCGATCCCCACGTACAACGGCTACCAGATTGCCGTGTGGTGCACCACCGCCTGGAACCCAAAAAGTCTTCAGACTAGGGACGTCATCTTTTACGCGTGTCCAATTACCGTTTCGGCCGCGTCGTGTTCCAGTACTACTCAGCCGAACGCACTCTTGACAGTTGAGGTGTACTTCGACGACTACCCGACTGCAAACTCTCCTCCGATCTTGGATCTTTGCTCGGCGTGGTGCGGCTCGGGAATGACTATCGAAAGTTGGAAGTGGGGTTCATCGGCCTCTGGAAATTCCGCGAGCGCTGCGGCCAAACTGCAATTTACGAACGAACCGTCAGATACGAGCGTCGGCATCGTCACAGATGCTTCTGTGACGGTTACCGACTCCAGCGGCAACCCGGTGGAGGGCGACACTGTCACGATTGATGGCGTTGCCGGCATATCTGCGACGCAGAGCACGCTGAGCGTGACCACCAACGCCGATGGCGTCGCTGAGTTCACGAATCTCTATCCCGACACGGCGGAGAGTTCAGTCGTACTTACCGCCCGGGATGGAAGTCTAAGCACAACGTCGTCCAGTTTTGCGATCTCGATAAAAAAGAGCGTCATCCAGGTTTTGTCGGCTGCTCCCAATAATGCTACCCAGGGTGGTGCGAAGTATTCGGTTTCGGCCTCCGCCTCGTCCGGCGACGCCGTAGGTATTGGTTCGTCGGCGACCCCGACCGTCTGTGCCGTCAGTGGTGTGACCACGGCGGGGGGTATTACGTCGGGCTCCGTTAGCTTCACGAACCCTGGCACGTGCACCCTCACATTTACAGATTCGCCGAGCGGCAATCCGAATTTTGGGGCTGCAGTCCCGGTAACGCAGAGTTTCTCGGTGGGAGGATTGACCGCGACTCAGGTGGCGATCGTTCTTGGTACTTCAACCCCCGCTGTGAATTCGTCAACCAACGATTCGATCTCTATGACTCTGGAGAACGCCGTTGGGGTACCGGTCAACAGCGTTGGTACTACGACCGTTGTGCTAAGCGATATTGGCAACGGGGAATTCGCTACGACGAACGGCGCTACGGGTGCGTCTTCTCTTAGCGTCAGCTTCGCCAACGGCAAGAGCACTGCCGTGGCGTACTTTGGTGACCCGAATCTCGGCCCTGACACCATCTCCGCGTTCAACGGAACAACCAACTGGGGCTCGGCGACGCTCACCGTTGAGGTCGGGCCGGCATCTCAGGTGCTCATCACTCCAGTTACCACCACGCCCGCGGTCTCCTCGACGACCAACACCGCACTCGCCTTCCAGCTCGAAGATCAACAGGGCGATCCGGTTACCAGCAGTGGCACGACGACACTCGCACTGAGCGCGTCCGGCTCTGGGTTTTTTGCGGCCTCCAATGGTTCGACGGGCGCTTTGACGCTGAGCATCACATTTGCCGACGGAGTCGGAACGGCAATGGCCTATTTTGGTGACGAGTCATCCGGTACCGTAATGCTCACGGCCAAGAACGGGGCGAACGTTTGGGGAACGTCCACGCTGACGCCAGTGGCGGGAGCTGCGACCTCGGTTCAGATATCTCTGAGCCCGACGCCCGTAAGAAGTACGAGAACGAACACCGAAGTCACTCTCCAACTGGTGGACCAGTACGGGAACCCAGTACTGACGGGCGGCGTGGCTTTCACGTTGTCTAATTCGGGCAGTGGATTCTTCGCCACCAGGAACGGTGTCACTGGGACCGCGACCTTGTCGATCACCACGAACGCGTCAGGCGTCGCTTCGGGCTATTTCGGCGACAATGCGACTCAGACAGTTACCATTACCGCGACGAGTCCCGGCATATCGGTGACGACGCCGCCATTTGCGGATTGATTCAGTCCGATTCAGTATGTGTCTCAGAATCGGTACTCGGTAGCGTGATCGATTTTGGGCCTGAGATTTGGACCTGTCGCTGAAGATTCTCACGCTCTGTACTGGAAACGTTGCGCGATCGCCGATGCTCGGATTGATGTTGACGGCTCTTGCTGCGGACTTCCGGGAGGACTGGTTAGTCCGTAGCGCGGGTACTCACGTGCTCGAGGGCAAAGCCTTGAGTTCACGAACTCGAGATGCGATGGTTCGCCTTGATGTGCTGAGCGAGTCTTCTTATGCAGTACACCGCAGCCGCCAAATCAGTCACGAGGATGTGCGATGGAGCGACGTGATCCTTTGCAGCGAAGCCGCTCAAGTCACATTCATTCGGGCCAAGTATCCCGAGGCTTCGGCCAAGACCGTGACTCTGGGTCAACTCGTTCGCAACGCGCGTGTCGACGTTGGTTTCGGTGCACAAGTCCAATTGATCGCCCTTCAGGAGCCCGACGCCGCGTACGACGTCGATGACCCCGCAGGGGGAGATCAACTGCAGTATGACCAGTGTGCGAGCAACTTGTGGGAGTTGGCTCAGGCATTCTTGACGCTCGTCGCCCGGGGTGAAACGTAGTCTTGAACGCGATAAGGCGACCTCCACGAGGAGACATGGCGGTGCCTGGGACTGTTGCCGGGTTGCGGCGTGTTAATCGAGTTCGACGCTGCGCAGTCCGCCCCACGCCAACGTGGCGGTGCGCGAAGCCAGTCGCTCAGCGGCTCCGGGCTTGGGGGTGGGCCAGCCCTTGCCCTCTTGTTGAATCAGCCAGGCCGTGGCCGCGCCTTCGGCGATACCGATGACGCCCGCCGCAAGTTGGCGCCGGTGGTCGGGCTTGATGCGCATCGCGATGAGCGGCTCCATGAAAGACACCCATCCGAGTTCCACCGCGCGCAGGTCACCCTTGGTTTCGCCCTCGTGCGACTGCAGGAAGAGAATACGGAACGCGTCGGTTTCACTCACAACCATCTCGAAGTACACCCGAAAGGCGACTTCGATCTTGGCTCGGGGCGCTTCGGCAGCGTCGACGTTAAGGCGCAGCGAGTTCATGAGCTTTTCGGCGGTCTGATTCACGATCTCGCGATACAACTCGACTTTGGAGTCGAAGTACTGGTACAGGATCGGCTTGGTGAAGCCGGCTTCCTTGGCGATGTCGTCCATCGTCGTGGCTTGGAATCCCTTGTCGGCGAAGATTCGTCGAGCGACGAGGAGAAGTTGGTCACGGCGCTCTGCTGGGGGAGTGCGTTCGCCCGGAGACATTCGCTCGTCATTCATGACCATCACGCAAAGACTAGTTGTCGTTACTTGAGGTCCCACATCTCCAGGAGGAGCGCGAGTCGGGCGGGAAGATCGGCCAGGTTGAAGTGCTGGCGGGCGATGCGCTGGTTCGCCCCAAGTAGCCGTTCTCCGGGATTCTCGAGACAATCAGTGATGCCCACTCGGTCATTGAGGTCGAAGAAGTCGAATCCAAACGAGCGAATCTCGCCCAGTACCGGATAGGGGTAAACGGCAAGTGGGCGCCGGTGCGTCACCGATTCGAGCACCGGGTTGCCAAAACCTTCCCACGTTGAGGGGACAACAACGAGGTCGCAGGCTGCGTAGGCGTCATGCATGTCGAGACCCTGGGTGAGCCCGCGCCGCAGCGGAATCTGAACTGATGCGAGGATGTTCGCCAGGTCCGCCTCGTAGCCGTCTTCGGCGGAGCCGAGAATCCACAGCATCGCCTCCAACTCGGTAGCCAGTTGGATCGCACCCGGCACGTTCTTTCGAGCGATGGCTCGGGTGGGAAGTAGAAGTAGTCGATCACTTGTGACATCGAGCATTGCTCGCGCGACCTGTCGACGACCCGCTGGGGGATCACAGTCGAACGAGTTGTAGACCGTGATGGCGCTCACGCCTCGCGCTGCAAGTTCGTGGCGAGAGAGTTCGTTGATCGTGACGTGGCGCCAGGAGGGTCGGTCGCGCGGCGGGGGACTGTTGATCCACTCGGGTCGCTGCCAGGCGAGGTCGTGGTGACGAAAGAGCGCCGGTCGATCATCGAGCAAGTTAGAGAGCGCCTCAGTGGCGGCAAAGTTCAGAGGAAGAGACGCCATGTTCTCCACGACCACAAGGTCGGCCCCCGCCAGCGCGTGAGAGAGGGTTCGCACGTCAAGGATGTCGGCGGAGCGAATGGCCAGTCCCGAGACGAGAACGTCAGCGACGCCCTCGCCAGCCACGGTGGTGACACGATGTCCGAGACCTCGAAATGCGTCGATCCACTTCTGAGCCTCAATGCTGACGCCGTCTGTGGCGCCCAATCGAAAACTGACGACGACCAGGTGTGCCACCCGCCCAGGCTAGGGGGACCTTTGGGCGCCTCTAGTAGAGTTGATCAGGCCGATGACCGCTGTCATCGCCGAGGCAGTGGAGGAAAGCCCGGTGGCCAAGCGAGCTCTAATTACGGGAATTACTGGCCAAGACGGCTCCTACCTCGCTGAACTCCTCCTCGATCAGGGCTATGAAGTGATCGGCCTCATGCGCCGCAGTTCGACGGTGAACATCGAGCGGATCAGTCACATCCAAGAGCATTTGACCCTGGTATCCGGGGATCTCATGGACGAAGTCTCACTCATCAACGTCTTGCGCGATCACCGACCGAGTGACGTGTACAACCTGGCGGCCCAGAGTTTTGTCCAAGCCTCCTGGGTGCAGCCCGTGCTGACCGGCGAAGCCACGGCACTCGGAGTGACACGCATGCTCGACGCCATTCGCATCGTCGATCCGGAAATTCGCTTCTACCAAGCGAGCTCCTCGGAGATGTTCGGCAAGGTCCGCCAGGTTCCCCAGAACGAACTCACCGAGTTCTACCCCCGCAGCCCCTACGGCGTGGCCAAGGTCTACGGGCACTGGATCACCGTGAACTACCGCGAGAGTTACGGACTGCACGCCTCGAGTGGCATCTTGTTTAACCACGAGTCGCCGCGGCGCGGTATCGAGTTCGTCACGCGCAAAATCACTCACGGAGTGGCGCGCATCAAAGCCGGGTTGGACAGTGAACTTCGTCTCGGCAACCTCGACGCGCAACGCGACTGGGGGTACGCGGCCGACTACGTGCGCGCGATGTGGCTGATGCTCCAGCGCGACACCCCCGACGACTTTGTGATTGCGTCCGGCAAGACCCACTCGGTGCGCGAACTGTGTGAGGTAGCGTTCCGCTGCGCGGACCTGGACTATGAGCAGTACGTGGTGGTTGATCCCGCTTTCATCCGCCCCGCCGAGGTCGACCTGTTGATCGGTGACTTCACCAAGGCGAAGAGCGTCCTCGGATGGGAGCCCGAGACCGACTTCTACGGGCTCATCGAGATGATGGTCGACGCCGATATCAAATCGCTGCAGTCATAGCCCACCCGTATGAGTAGTCCCACGCCGGTTGTTGCACTGCGTGACGCAGTCGTGCTCGCGGACGGTTTTCCGCTGTTGAGCGGTGTCTCGCTCGATCTCGATGCCGGCACGCTCACAGTCGTTACCGGTGCGAACGGCGCGGGCAAGACCAGTTTGTTGCGCCTGCTCGGGGGACTGGCGACTCTTGCCAGTGGCACAGGAGTGGTGAGTGGCGTGGATCTGCGTACGGGGGACCTGCGCCAATTACGTCGCCGCGTGGGGTGGCTCGGACACGAGGGTTCGTTCTATGACGATCTCACCGTTAAGGAAAACCTCACGTTCGCCGCGAGGGCCCTGGGTCGACCGGTGGAAGAGATCACCCGCGTGCTCGAGCGCGTGGGACTTGAAGGTCGAGTGAACATCCAGGCGAAGCGCCTCAGCGCAGGCCAACGTCGGCGGCTCGGCCTCGCGTGGCTGCTCCTGCGGCGTCCCGAGACCTGGCTGCTCGACGAACCCTATGCCTCGCTCGACGATGAGGGGCGCACCTTCTTTGATGGGCTCATCGGCGACGTCGTGGCGAGTGGAGCGACGGTGATCGTGAGCGCACACGATCCGCTGCGTTCGAGTGCGCTGTCGCCTCGCACGCTCATCATGGCGGGCGGTCGCATCGTGGGGGATGAATCGTGATTCGCACCGCTCTCCTGGTGGCCGGCAAGGACCTGCGAATCGAGCGACGCAGTCGCGTATTGCTGTGGCAGGTGCTGCCCTTTGGGGTCATGGCCTTGGTGTTGAGCGGGCTGGCCCTGGGACCCAACCACGCCGGGAACTCCAGTGCCGGTCCGGGTCTCTTCTATCTCGTGATGCTGCTGGTGACGCTGTTGATGATCAACCGTTCCCAAGTCATTGAAGGGGCGAGCGGGACGCGCACGTCGGTCGCGACTCTGGGTCTCGATCCTGCCGGCGTCTTTCTGGGCAAAGCCCTCGCCCTCGCGGTGGAGCTGTGGCTCACTGGCATTGTCGTGCTCGCCGGAGCGGTGCTCTTGTTACACACGGCACTCGTGGGCAGTGCCGAGGCGCTGCCCAGCGTGCTCGTGATCTTGGCCGCACTGGCGGCCGCGGGAACCCTCTATGGAGCGCTCAGTGGTGGGGGTCAAGGTCCGGCCACGCTGTTGCCGGTCCTGTCGTTTCCCGCGTTCGCACCGCTGTTGATTGCGGGCGAGCGCTCGTACAGCGACGCGCTTCACGGTGGCGCGCTTTGGCAGTGGTGGGTGATTTCCCTCGTCGCTTTGGTTGCATACCTGGCGATTGGGATTCTGCTTTACGGTGTTCTGGAGGAATCATGATACTTAAGCTCTCCCAACGTCTCCTGGGACCGGTCACGCTCGCATTACTGGCGCTCACGCTGTGGCTGGGCCTCTGGGTGACGCCCCCCGACAAAGTCCAAGGAAATCTGGTCCGACTGCTCTATGTTCACCCGGGAATCGCCTGGGTGGCGCTCTACGTCTCTTTTGGGACCTCGGTGATCGCGAGTTGCCTCTACTTGTGGAAGCGCACGCGTTCGGTCGTCATGGACCGCATCGCCTACTGCGCCATGGAAGTCAGCGCCGTCTTTATCGCCCTCACGCTGATTACAGGCTCCATCTGGGGACGGCCCACCTGGGGAGTGTGGTGGGCTTGGGACGCGCGACTGACGTCGACGGCGATCCTGTTGGTGTTCGCCCTGGGGTATCTCGCCCTGCGTCGTGCCAACGATGACCCCGAACTGCGCGCGCGCCGCAGCGCCGTCTTTGCCATCATCGCGGCCATCAATGTTCCCATCGACCACTTCTCAGTCGACTGGTGGCACACCTTGCACCAGGGCGCGACGGTCTTTACCGAGAACGGCAACTTCCTCGTGCACGGTTCGATGCTCTGGACGCTGTTCATTAGCCTCTTCGCCTTCACCTTGTTGTTCTTTTGGCTGCTGCGCGCGCGCTATCGCCTGGAGGTTCGTCGCGACGCGGCCTACGCCGCCACGCTGGACGAGGCGCTTGCCCAGCGCCGTCGTGAGGGGGTCCACTAATGGGGTACGTCGCGGCCGGCTACTCCTTCGCCTTTGGGGGGTTGGCGCTCTATGCGCTATCTATCTGGTGGCGAGGACGTCGTGCCGGACGCTGAGGACACCCTCGATCTTTCTCCTGTCGCCGCGCCGCCCACCAAGCGCCGCGGGAAGTGGCGTTCTATTGGCGTGTTGATCGTGCTCGCCCTGGCGGTACTGGCTCTCCTGAGTCAGGGCCTCTTGCACTCGCTCAACTACTTCGAGACCATCGATCAGGCCATGAACTCGCGCACCAAGCTCGGCACGCAGACGTTTCGTCTGGAGGGTGTCGTCAAACCCCACACGATTGATCGCACCTCAAAGGGTGCGTCATTTTGGATGACCGGAGGAAATAAGGAGGTCTACATCGACGCCACGGGATCTCCGCCGCAGCTCTTTCAGGCGAACATCCCGGTCGTCGTGGAAGGTCACTTTACGAGCGAGACCTCCGACAAGTTCGTGGCGACTCAGATCCTGGTGAAGCACACGGCGAGCTACATTGCCGCCCACCCCAAGCGCGTGAAGGCCCCCAACGGGACCGTTCGATGATCCTGACGTGGCTCGGGCGCGTCGCCCTGTATCTGTGCTTCGCGGGTGCAATCGGCGGAATCGTCGAACAGTCCCTTGCACTTCGCCACCATCGCTCGTCGCGCGCACTGTGGTGGGCTGCGGGTTCCGTGCTGGGCATCGTGGCCGCTATTGGCGTTATGGAGTTCGCGCTCGTCACTCACAACTTCTCACTTGCCTACGTCGCCGAAAATAACGCCACCTTCACGCCGCTGCTGTACTCGATTACCGGTCTCTGGTCCGCGCTAGAGGGTTCGCTCATGCTCTGGGTGCTCATCCAGACCGGCGTCACCCTCGCGGTCCTCCTCTACTACCGACGAGAGGCGAGCGAGGCGGTGGTCGGTTGGGCCGCGATTGTGCTCTTTGGAATTGGCGCGTTTTTCACCCTATTGATGATGGGACCGGCGGATCCCTTCCTTCACAACGCCGCCCACGTGCTCCAGGGCGCGGGGCCGAACGCGCTCCTGCAAGACAACCCACTGGTGGCGGTCCACCCACCCCTGTTGTATTTCGGCTTCGTGGGCTTCAGTGTGCCCTTCGCCTTCGCGATCGCGATGCTGATCACGGGACGCGTGCACGAGCGCTGGCCCTTGGAGCAGCGCCGCTGGACAGTGCTCGCGTGGGGGGCGTTGTCACTGGGCATCGTGCTCGGGGCGTGGTGGAGTTACCAGGTCCTCGGCTGGGGCGGTTTTTGGGGGTGGGACCCCGTCGAGAACGCAGCCCTCCTGCCGTGGCTGACGGCGACCGCCTACATCCACTCGGTCATCGTGCAAGACCGGCGTGGTCTCTTTCGGGTCTGGAACCTCTCGCTGGCCATCGCCACGTTTGCTCTCACCGTGCTCGGCACGTTCTTCACTCGTTCGGGCGTGCTCGTGAGTGTGCACGCGTTTTCCTCGAGCACCCTTGGGCCTCTGCTCATCGGTCTGTTCTTCTTCGTGGTGGTGCTAGGCGCGGGACTGCTCGCCTGGCGCGGCGATCGCCTGCGCGCTCCCGTCGGGGTTGACCATCCGCTCTCGCGCGAGGGACTCTTCGTCGCCAACAACATTGTCTTTGTGGGCTTTGCGATCGTGGTGCTGCTGGGCACCGTCTTTCCCCTGCTCTATCAAGCGGTCGAGGGGACCCAAGTGACGGTGGGCTCGCCCTACTTCGCTTCGGTCGCCGCCCCCATGAGCGTCGTGCTACTCATCCTCATGGCTCTCGCGCCACTAGTGAGTTGGCGCAGCGCCAACGCATCGGTGTTGTGGAATCGAATTCGCGTGAGTGCCTGGTGCGCGCTCGTGGCGGTCGGTGCGCTCATCATCTTTGACGTGCGTCGACCGGTCGAACTGGTTGCGGTCTTTCTCTCGGTGCTGGCAGCGGGGGCCGCCCTGCGTACGCTGCGCGGATCGTTGGTGTCCGCGATTCGTCGCGGCTCGTGGCGCAGCGTCTGGCGAGCGCCCAGCACCGGCGGGATGATCGTGCACCTGGGCGTCGTGATCCTGGCGCTGGGCATTGTGACCTCCACGACGTACGTGCACCGATTCGAGGTGACGCTGGCGAGAGATCAGAGCACCGTCGTCGACGGCCAACTCGTTACGTTCTCGGGCTTTCACAACGTCAAAGACGCACTCGAAACGGCCACGCAACTCGCCGTGGACGTGGACGGGCATCGCCTGTGGCCGGCCGTGACCACGTACAACGGACGCGGCGGCACGACCGTGGGTACGCCGGCCATTGACTCGAATTTGGCGCGCGACGTTTACGTCACCTTTGACGCGGTGGGGGGCAACGGCACGACCTCGGGAGCCCAGGTGCAGAACAATCTGCCCGCCGGATCGGTGGTACTGGGCGTGACGGTTGAGCCACTGCTCGCGTGGCTGTGGCTCGGGGGACTGATTATCGGAGCGGGCAGCGCGCTGACGTTCATTCGGCGCCGCTACGTCGACGAGGGGGGATCGTGAAGCGATCGATCATGGTCTCGTCACTGGTGGCGATCGCCGTGGTGATCGCACTGTCGCTCTTTCTCGCCACTCGTAGGCCCGTCACTGGAGCCAATGAGGTCAATACGGCACTCCTCGGCAAATCGGCGCCTGCGCTCGCGGGGCCCCGCTTGGGCGGAGGTGCGAAACTCAATCTGCGCCACGATCTCGGACACATCGTGGTTGTCAACTTCTGGGCGTCGTGGTGCGGACCCTGTAAGACCGAGGCGCCGGATCTCTCCACGTTCGCCTGGCAGGAGCGCAACCGCAACGTGGACGTGATCGGGGTCGTCTTTAACGACCCCATCAGCGCGGCGGAGTCCTTTGCGCGCTACTACGGCTCGCTCTACCCTTCGGTCATCGATACCGGTGGAGAGATCGCCAATCGCTATGGCGTCACGGACCCGCCCACGACCTTCATCATCAACACCAAGGGCGTCGTGGCGGCCTCGCTGATCGGACCCGTGAGCACCGCACAGCTCGAAGACGCGGTCGCCCAAGTCCGGACTTCAACGTCGTGAAGGCTCTAAAGTCCTTTGGCGTATGGTGTGTCGCGCTCGTG
Source organism: Acidimicrobiales bacterium (assembly GCA_049801955.1). Taxonomy (GTDB): domain Bacteria; phylum Actinomycetota; class Acidimicrobiia; order Acidimicrobiales; family RAAP-2; genus RAAP-2. Next base: position 64,166 of record JBARLO010000022.1, on the reverse strand, counting down.
GCCGTGGCGGCGATTGCAATCGCCCTGAACCCGCACCCCTCGACCCGGGCCGCGCGGATCGCTCACCTAGAGACCCTGGTGCGTTGTCCCGCCTGTCACGATCTCTCGGTTGCCGAAAGCAACGCCACGTCGGCCATCGCGGTGCGCGACGAGATCACGGCCAAGGTGAAGGCTGGCCAGTCCGACAACCAGATCTTGACGTCCTTGGAGTCCGTGTACGGCACGTCGATTCTCTTGAGTCCACCCACCTCGGGCCTGGGCGTGCTGCTCTGGGTCGTGCCAATCTTGGGGTTGGTCGTGCTCATCGCTAGCTCGGTTCGACTGGCCCGGCGACGGCGATGAAGCAGACCGAACAGCAGATACGTGACGAGATCGTGCTCCGCGAAGCGTCCCTCGCCGACGCCCAGCGAGAGCTCGCCGCGGGCGAACTCACCCCCATCCAGGCCGCCACCATTGAAGCGCGCGAGGAGTTGGCTCTCTCTCGCCTTCGCCTGGAGTTGAGCATGGCGGCGTCACCGTCGATTACACGGCCGGGTCGCCAGCGGCGCACGTCGCTCCTTGTCGTGGGCATCGTCTGTCTGCTGGCGGTCGTCGTGGTCGTCATCTATTCCTCCCTCTCACTTCGCCAGTCGGGCGGACAGATCACCGGCAACGTGTCGCTCTCGGGTGCCCAGCAGGTCACCCAAGATCTGACCGATGCCCAGAACGACATGGCGGGGGGCAACGTTGCGGCGGCCCTTCAGGCGTACGAGAACGTGCTCGCTCTCGACCCGAAGAACGTCTCCGCTCTCACCGAGACGGGATGGCTGGACTTTTCGGCGGGCAGCTCGGCGGCGAACCCTTCCCTCGTCGCGATCGGGGTCAAGGACCTGCGCGACGCCATCGCGTACAGTCCGCGCAACGCGGCGGCGCGCCTGTACTACGCGATCGTGGCGGACTCCACGCCGGGCAACAAGGCTCTCGCCAAGAGTGAGTTCGAGGTGTTCTTGGACCTCCACCCCTCGACCGCCCAACTCGCCGTCGCCCGGCGGTTTTTGTTGGAGCTGAAACTGCCAACGTCCTGATTTTTCGTTGCTTGATTGTGTCTCCCGGTATTTGGGGCTAGATAAGCAATAGTTGCTAGAAGGAAAGCAACTATCGAAAATACAGGTAGTGGATGTCTGTACTGGATTCGTCCGGAAACTGACAAGTACCTCAAGGCCGCTTATTGATCGGTTAAGCGGTAACGCGACAGGTGTCATCACCCAAAGCCTTAGACGTCAAGGTGACGATCGTGCGCTCGGCGCCCAGACCCTCGAGCATGCCAGCGATGAGTCCGCGATCTACCGCGCACAACACGGGGTGATGCTGGGCGGCGCTGCCGAATGGGCAGTTCTCGGAGACGACCGAGCTACTGAACTCGGTCTCTTCGACCCGCGCGCTAAAACCGTGGGCAGTGAGCAGGCCCGCGATGGAGGCCATGGCACTCTTGACGGTCTTGGTGCACTCCGCCTGGCCACTCGCCTCGGTGAGGACCCGACCGTATTCCAGCCCCACGTCGTGAGCCATCTTCTCTGAGGCGTCCGGTCCCAGGCGTTCGAGGGCCATCTCTAAGAGTGCGACGAGCAGCGCGTCGCGGCGTAGCGAACCCTCCATCACGACGTTCTCGTCGATGACCCGATATCCCTTGGCCGGACGTCCGACGGTGGTCTTGCGGACATTGTCGAAGGTGACGTAGCCGCCTTCGGTGAGGCGCTCTAGGTGATGGCGAACGACGTTGGCGTGCACGTCGCAGTGCGTCGCCAGTTCCGCCGCGGTGGCGCCGGGGTTGTCGCGAAGATAGAAGTAGACCTTGCGCCGTGTGCTGTCACCAAAAGAGTGCGCGAGACTGGTGACGGTTGCTGCAAAAAGCGCCGGGTCCAGTTCACTGTCACTACTTGCGCTCACAAGGGAAGTTTACGGGTGAGCGGCGGTCGAGCGACGGTAACCTCAGTTCGCCCAACTAAAGGACTTTCGTGACCCTCGACCCCCATCTGCGCGCCGAACTCGCCGCCATCGAAGAGCCCCAGCTGGTTCGCTCGCTCGATAAGTTGGGTTTTCTCGGTGAGGTGAGCGTTGACGGGGGCCAGGTTCGTGTCGAACTGGTCCTGCCCGTGACGAATTGGCCGCACCTCGAGACCCTGCGCGAGGCCGTTCTGGCGAGGGCACCGGGTGCCGAAGTCGTGGTGCGCACGATGGACGACCAGGGTCGACTGGCGCTGCGCAATTTCCTTCGCGGAGCCATGAGTGCGCCTGGCGAACCCGAGGGCCACGGTCATGAGGCTGGCGCATCGAGCCCAAGGTTCTTGGACCGACTCTCTAAGACCCGGGTGCTCGGCATCTCGTCGGGCAAGGGAGGAGTGGGCAAGTCCTCGGTGACCGTCAACCTCGCCATCGCCCTCGCGGCCCTCGGCCACTCGGTGGGAGTGCTGGACGCCGACGTCTACGGGTTCTCGCTGCCCAAAATGCTGGGCGCCACGAACGACCCGATCGTTCTCGGCGACACGGTCATACCGACCCTTGTGCACGGCGTGCGCTGTCTCTCCATGGGCTACTTCGTGGATGACGCCCAACCCGTCATCTGGCGTGGGCCGATGCTGCATAAGGCCATTGAGCAACTCGTCACCGAAGCGTGGTGGGACGAGCCCGACTTCTTACTCATCGACATGCCTCCTGGAACGGGTGACGTAGCCCTCACCCTGTCCGAGATACTTCCGCGCATCGAGATGTACGTCGTGACGACGCCTCAGGCGGCAGCCCAACGCGTGGCGCAGCGCTCGGCCTACGCCGCTCGAAAGCTCAAGCTCGCAGTGCGCGGCGTCATCGAGAACATGAGTTGGTTCGTGGGGGACGACGGCACGCGCTATGAGATCTTTGGCGCGGGTGGGGGTGAGCAACTGGCCCGCGAGCTCGGCGTGACGCTGCTCGCCCAGATTCCTCTCGAACCGGCCCTGCGCCTCGGTGGCGACCTCGGCGATCCGCTGGTCGTCACCTCTCCCGACGCCCCGGCCGCCCGCGCCTTCGTCGCGCTCGCCCAGCGTGTCGCAGCCCAGGGTCCCTCTCGGGTCTATCGTCAAGAACTCAAGTTGGTGTAGCGCCTCGAAGGAGGGTCGATGGAGTTAGCGGGAAAGACTGCGGTCATCACTGGCGGGGCGAGCGGGATTGGACTGGCCACCGCGAAGAAGCTGGCGACGTTCGGCGCACGACTCGTGTTGGGCGATATTGAAGGCGAGACTCTGGCGAGCGTGGTGGAAGCCCTGCGCGCCGACAACGTACCGGTGATCGGACTCACCACTGACGTGACGAAGGAAGAGGACCTCGAGGCCCTGCGCGACGCCGCCCTCGCTGAGTTCGGGGCGGTGCACGTCGTCTTTAACAACGCGGGGGTGGCCTCGGGTGCGGCGATCGGCACACCGAACAAGGTGTGGCAGTGGGTGATCGACGTCGACCTGTTTGGCGTGATTCATGGCGTCAACGCATTTCTACCCCTCTTGCTCGAACAGAACGAGGGCCACATCGTCAACACCGCATCGCTCGCGGGCTTGGGTGGTGCGCCGGGCATGGGTCCCTACTGTGCCGCCAAGTTTGCCGTGGTCGGGCTCAGTGAGTCACTCTTCCACGAACTCGCCCTTCGCGGCTCGAGTGTCGGGGTCTCAGTTTTGTGTCCGGGCTTCGTGCGCACTCGGATCCACGAGTCGTCACGCAACATGCCCGTAGAGATCGCGAGCTACAACGACGAGCCCGCCGCCCAGATGATCGCCGATATGGCGAGTGAGGCGGTGAACGCGGGCATCGACGCTGACGTGGTGGCTGAGGCCGTCGAGGGCGCGGTGCGCGAGAACACGTTCTGGATCCTGACCCATGAGCGCTCGGCCGTGCGCACGACTGAGTTGCGACTCGAGTGGATGCGCGGTGGTCCGCCGATGCGTTTCGATCTCATGGCCGCGACCAAGCCCTAGCGGTCGCAGCTACCGGTCGAGGCCGTTGGGCAGTCGACTCGCCGGCCATCCCAGCGCACTCATGGCTTGTCGACACGCGTAGCGATCGGTCATTCCCGCGACGTACGCGACCGCGTCGTGCAGCGAGCGTGCGCTATCGGGCGTCTCTTCGCGATCCGCGACGTCCGGTATGGCGTCGGGGTGCGCGCTGTAGTACTCAACCAGCGCACGCAACATTCTCACCACGGCCGCACCTTGCTCACGCGAGGCATCGCGCAGGTAGATGGCGTCGTAGTTAAAGGCGCGAAAGGCCGCCAAGGCTTCACCGTGGTGCGCATCCATGCCGATCACTGCGGTATCGCGCACGGTGGCGATGACGGCGTTAATGAACGTGCCGAGCTGCTGACGGCGCTGCACACCGGCGCGCTCGCGCACGACTGCGGGGAGTTCACCCGGGTCCACGATGCCCACCGAGACGGCGTCTTCGAAGTCGTGGCAGACGTAGGCGACGCGGTCCGCCCAGGAGACGACTTCTCCCTCGGGGGTCAGGGGGGCGGGCCGCGACCAGGAGTGGTTGCGAATGCCGTCGAGCGTCTCGAGACAGAGGTTCAAAGGAGCGAGCGAGACGTCCGCCCCCCACGTGGCGTGGTCGAAACCGCCCTCGACGAAGGGATCCAGCGCTTCTTCGCTCGCGTGTCCGCCGGGTCCGTGCCCGCAGTCGTGGCCGAGGGCGATCGCTTCGGTGAGCTCGACGTTGAGACCGAGGGGCCGAGCGATGCCCGTGGCGACTTGGGCGACTTCGAGGGCGTGGGTGAGGCGCGTACGGAGGTGGTCATCGGGAAAGATAAAGACCTGCGTCTTTCCGGCCAGTCGGCGAAAGGCGCTGGAGTGCAAGATCCGGTCCCGGTCCCGCTCAAAACACGTGCGGTACTCATCGGCCTCTTCTTCGCGCGCACGCTGCCCCGCACCGTAACTACGGGTGGCGCCGGGCACCATGAGCGCGTCGAGCTGCTCTTCTCGTTCGGCGCGAGGACCCGACAGCGAGGGTCGTCCCGGTTCGGGGCGGCCCAGCACGGCGCGGGAGTTGCGATGCGCGACCGTGACGTCATCGCTCGCCCCCTCGTAGCCCTCCATGGTGGCGGCCCACTGTCGGGCTCGCTCCGAGACCGGTTCTGCGCTCACGTTTTCAAGTATCCCTCAACGCCATAGCATTGGCGTAGTTGTCTCGCTAGGAGAAATCGCATGGATATTCGTATCGGCATCGTCCAGTCAATGAAGGAGATCGACGTGGAACTGCCTGTTGACGCCGATCGCGAGCAGATCATGAAGGATGTGGAGGAGGCCATGGGCGGTGACAGCGTGCTCTGGCTGACGGACCGCCGGGGCCGTCGCGTCGGCGTACCGGCCAGTCGCATCGCCTACGTCGAACTCGGCACGCCCGCGAGCGATCGCGTCGTCGGATTCGGCGCTGCCTAACACTTCGTGATCGACTACCACCTGCACCTTTGGCCCCACTCGGAGTCATCAGTGTGGTTCACGATCGACCAGATTGCCCGGTACTGCGATGAAGCCGCTCGCAACGGAGTGAGCGAACTGGCCCTCACCGAGCACTCGCACCGCTTCGTCGATGTCGCCTCCGTGGTGGGGCCATTTTGGCTGAAGTACGGACACGAGCCCACCAGCGTCACGATGGCTGACTACTGGGACTTTCATGCGCGCAACTCCCTCGAGGAGTACGTTGCCTTGGCTCAGCGTGCCAAAGATGAGGGTCTGCCGGTCAAAATCGGACTCGAGGTCGACTTCTACCGCGATCAGATGGACGACGTATCCGTGTTGCTCGCCCAGTACCCCTTTGACGTGTTGATTGGCTCGGTTCACTGGTTGGGAACCTGGCAACTCGACGACATCGACAACGAGGTCAACATGCACGAGTGGACGGTGCGCGACGTCGATCAGTGTTGGACGGACTATTCGTTTGCGCTCGAAGAACTCTGTGCGTCGCACGCCGTAGACGTCATCGCCCACCCCGACCTCATCAAAGTTGCGGGCTTTCTCGCGACCAAGCCTGCCGACGCCTGGGACGCGATGACTGAGTCGGCCACGCGAGTCGATATCTCGATGGAGTGCTCCTCGGCCGGCTGGAAGAAGCCCGTCAAGGAGCAGTACCCCGCCGAGGGATTCCTGGATCGCCTCGTTGCAAGTGGCGTCACCTTCACGACCGCTTCGGACGCGCATCGTCTCGAGCGGGTGGGAGAGCGCGCGAACGACCTGGCGGATTTGCTCGAGGCGCGCGGCGTGCACGAGTTGGCGTCCTACACCCAGCGCCAGCGCCAGATGATTCCCCTTCGAGCCCAGTAGTGGCCACCCTCGCCGAGCTCGCTGAAGCGAAAACCTCGCTCGACGAACCCACCATTGATCATCTGCTGCGGCTCATCGCGTCGTGGTCGCTCTTGGCGGACCTGTCCTTTTCCGACATGCTGCTGATGGCCAAAGTCACCGAAGATGACCGCGACGACGAACACCTCATCGTGCTGGGTCAGATGCGTCCGAACAATCGCACCACCTTGATCGTGGATGACCTCGTGGGGAGCGTCCATCGTGTGGACGAATGGCTACTGGTGCGCGATGCGGCCCGGCGCGGTACCCGGGTCGTGGGAGAACTGGCGGTCGCGCCCCTAAAGGAACTCGTACCGGTGTGGTGCATTCCGGTGAGCTTTCGCGGTGAGGTGGTGGCGGTGATGGTGCGCCTCCAGGGGCACCTTCGTGGCTCGGCGTCGCTCTTCGAGCAGCAGTACCTGTCCGTCTTTGAGCGCCTGTGCGACATGGTCGCGGACGCCACGTTTCCCTATCGCGAGGACGTGGTGGCAGGCCCGGGCCTGCCGCGGGTGGGCGACGGCGTCATCCTCATCGACGACGCCGGGCGCGTGGAGTTCGCGACGCCGAACGCCTTTAACGCACTGCACCGTCTGGGGATCTACACCTCGGCCGAGGGACGCAGTTTCGCTGAGGTGGGTCTTCGCGCTCGGGCGATCGAGCGCTCGCTGGAGTTCGGTATCCCCGCCATCGAAGAGATCGACCGCGACCACGACGTCGCGATTCTCTTTCACGGTATTCCCCTCATTGCGCACGGTGAAGTGACGGGAGTCTTGACTCTGGTGCGCGATGTCTCGGACATTCGACAACTCAACCGCATGGTTCTGAACAAGGAAGCCGCGGTCCGCGAGGTGCACCACCGCGTGAAGAACAACCTGCAGACGATCTCGTCGCTCTTGAGTCTGCAGGCGAGGCGTAGCGAACAAGACGAAACGCGCATCGCCCTGCGCGAAGCCGAGCGACGCGTGCGCTCCATCGCGGTCGTCCACGAGGTGCTCTCGCGCGAGCCGGGCGAAGAAGTCGTCTTCGACGAGATCGTTCGCTCGCTCGTTGAGCTGGTCGAAGACACGAACCTCGCTCCTCATCCCGTCGAGATCGTCGTGAACGGCGAGCTCGGCGTGCTCTCCACCGATCTCGCCACTCCCTTGGCGGTAGCGCTCGCCGAACTCCTCACCAACGCGGTCGAGCACGCTTTTACCGACGTCGACACGCTCGAAGAGTTCGTCGGCGTCGTGACGCTGAGCCTGTCGCAGGAAGACGCTCACGCGGTCGCGGAGATTCGCGACAACGGTCGGGGGCTCGGCGAGAACTTCTCACTCGATGTGCCCACCAGTTTGGGTCTGTCGATCGTACGCGACCTTATTCGGGCCCAGTTGTACGGCGAGATTGAGATGAAGTCACTCGCACCCGAGGAGGGTGGGGGAACCTACGTGCGTGTGTCGGTGCCGCTGAGCGCGCGACTTTAGTTATTCAGACTGGCGCGACGGCGCGCGGCCAGCCACTGCTTGCGTAGTTTGCGGCGCTCGTCTTCGGTCGTGCCACCCCACACGCCCGACTCCTGATTGGTGGCGAGGGCAAACTCCAAGCAGGCCTTCTGCGCGTCGCAGTGGTCGCAGACGCGCTTGGCTGATTCGATCTGGTCAGTCGCCATGCCCGTCGTGCCCACGGGGAAAAACAGCTCAGGTTCGGTGTCGCGACAGGCGGCATTGCTGCGCCAGTCCGCGTCGTCCCAGGCGTGGGTGCGGTTCCAAATTAACGACATGCAAAGTTCCTTCGTGGCTTGGGGGGACGCAGCGTGAATTTTTTGAAAAATCCACGCACGTGCGGATGCAATTTTACTGGTGAATCAGAAAAATATCAAGGGAATTTTCTTGATGGACCCCAGCAATGAAGCATATAGGCCCTGGTCGCGTGGGATGCTGGCGGCGTGACCGACGTTCTTGCGCATCGCGGAGCTCACTTCAACGTTCGTGAGAACACCCTGGACGCCTTTCGCGAAGCCAAAGAACTGGGGGTCGCCGGCGTCGAGTTGGACGTTCGTCGGACTTCCGACGGGGTATTAGTGGTCCATCACGATCCCGTGGTCGAGTTCATGACCATCGACCAAACCCCGGCCCGCGATCTGCCCGGCTACGTGCCCTCGCTCGATGAGTCGCTCGACGTCCTGGCGGGACTGTGCGTCAACGTCGAGATCAAAAACTCGACCGAGGAACCCGGGTACGACGTCTCAGGCTCTCTGGTGCGTGACGTGCTGGCCAGCATCGAGGGCGCCGCGGACACGACCGCGATTATCTCCTGCTTTGATCTGGCTACGTGCGAGGCGGCGCGGGCCCAGAGCGAGTCGATCGATCTCGCGTGGTTGGTTCAGCGATCGCTCGACGACGCTCTGGCGATCGCGCACGACGCCCGATTCACTGCCGTCAATCCCCACGTGTCGCTCGTGAACGCCGACGTCGCTCGTCGGGCCGTCGAGCTGGGCCTCGCTCTCAATGTGTGGACCGTGAACTCGCCTCGCGATCTTTCCGCCATGGGCCGTCTGGGCGTGGCCCGTGTGATTACCGATGAGCCAACCTTGGCGCTCGAGATACTTTCGTCGTTAGAGTGAGCGCTTCTTCGGCGTGCGGCCAGATTTGACGCGCCCAAGCATCGCGTAGATTGGGCCTCTATGAATATCGTCGTCTGCGTCAAGCAGATCCCCGACCCGGCGGCCCCCCAATCGTTCGACCCCTCGAATAACCTCAACCGCTCGGGCAAACTCATTCTCGACGAAGCCGACACGTACGGCGTCGAAATGGCCCTCCAACTCGTCGACAAGGCGGGTGGGGGTGAGGTCACCGTGGTGTCGATGGGTTCGGCCAGTGATGTCGCGGGCCTGCGCAACGCTCTCGCCATGGGTGCGAGCAAGGCCGTCATCGTGAGTGACGATTCTCTGCGCGGCAGCGACGCGTTGAGCACGGCCAAGGTGCTCGCCGCTGTCATTGCCCGCGAGCCCTTCGACCTGGTGCTGGCGGCGACCGAGTCCTCGGACGGGTATACCGGCACGATGCCCGTGCAGCTGGCTGAGCTCCTGGGGCTACCTTCGATCACCTTCGCCAAGGCCGTGAACGTGGAGGGTTCGACCCTGCACGTCAGTCGCCAGACCGAAGCCGGCTACGACGAGGTGTCGGTGGCCCTACCCGCACTCGTGACCGTGACGGCCGGGGTCGTCGAGCCGCGTTACGCGTCCTTCAAGGGCATCATGGCCGCCAAGTCCAAGCCGCTCGAGGTGCTGAGCGTGGCCGACCTCGCTCTCGCGTCGCCGGTCGGAGCGGCGGGCGCGCGCGAAGAGATCACCTCGATCGCGGCGGCCGAAAGCCGCCAGTCGGGCGAGAAGTACGTTGACGAGGGCGACGGGGCTGAGAAGGTCATCGCGTTCCTCGAGTCCATCAAGGTCCTTTAGGAGAGCGGATGACATTTTCTAGCCTGTGGGTCGTCGCCGAACCAAGTGGTGACTCCTTTACGACCACGTCGCTCGAACTCCTCAGTGCGGCGCGCACGATGAGCGACAACGTGGCGGGCATTACGTGGGGTGCGGGCTCGTCGCTCGCGGCTCAGGCGGGCGAGTATGGAGCCTCGACCCTCTACGACGTTGGCGACCTTGGCGGTGCGTTGCCGGGCGTGCCCGTCGCCACAGCGATCGCGTCTCTCGTTGCGCGCGAGGGAGCGCCCGACGCCATCCTCATTCCGACCAGTTACGACGGACGCGACATCGCGGGTCGTCTGTCAGCACGATTGGATCGACCGGTGCTCGCCAACGTCACCGGGCTTCGCGATGAGGGTGGTCTCGTCACCGAACACCCGGTCTTTGGCGGTTCTCTCGACGTGAGCGCTCGCTTCACGGGTGAGGGACCCGGCATCGTTCTCGTGCGCGCGAAGTCCTTTGCCGCCGAACCCGGTGAGGGACCCGCGGCCCCCGCTATCGCCGCGGTTCCGGGAGACTTGGGCTCGAGTGCGGGTGCCACCATCGTGAACTCTCACGTGGAAGAGCGCACCGGACCCAAACTTGAAGAAGCGACCGTCGTTGTCTCCGGCGGGCGCGGCTTGGGCAGTGCTGATTCCTACGCCCTCATCGAAGAGCTGGCCAAGCTCCTGCATGGTGCTGCGGGGGCCAGCCGGGCGATCGTCGACGCCGGCTGGGTGCCGTATTCTCACCAAGTCGGACAGACGGGCAAGACGGTCAAACCACTCGTCTATATCGCTTGCGGCATCTCCGGGGCCACCCAGCACATGGTCGGCATGAAGGGCTCGAAGAACATCGTGGCCATCAACAAGGATCCTGACGCGCCAATATTCCAGATCGCGGACCTCGGAATCGTGGGTGACGTTCATAAGGTACTGCCGGCGTTAATCGACTCGTTAAAAGGTCGTAGTTAGTCCCACCGTGGGGCAAGGATAGAAGACGTGCTCGTTTTTGACGGCGCACGGGCGGGGGACATGGCTGAGCACGCGCGAACACGAAAGTGGTGGACGCTCTCGGTTTTGGGTCTCACCCAGTTGATGGTGCTGTTGGATGCGACGGTGATCAATATCGCGCTCCCGCGGGCCGAACTCTCGTTGCACTTCTCAGCTGGTAATCGCCAGTGGGTCGTAACGGCCTACGCGTTGGCTTTTGGTTCGCTCATGTTGCTCGGTGGACGACTGAGCGACCTGTGGGGGCGGCGTACCGCGCTCTACGTCGGTCTGGCCGGCTTCGCTATCGCCTCCGCTCTGGGTGGCGCGGCGACCAGTTTCGACATGCTCGTGACCGCCCGCGCCATCCAGGGACTCTTCGGTGCACTGTTGGCGCCCGCCGCACTGGCCGCACTCTCCGTTACCTTCACGGAAGCGAAAGAGCGCGCCATGGCCTTCGCCATTTTCGGGATCATCGGTGGATCGGGCGCAGCGATTGGACTGTTGCTCGGTGGCGCCCTCACCCAGTGGGCCTCGTGGCGCTGGTGTCTCTATATCAACCTCATCTTTGCCGCCATTGCCGTGGTGGGCGTCGCCATCTTCGTGCCGGGTGGGCGAAGTCCCAACCGGACGCGCTTGGACGTGCCAGGAACGCTGCTCGGCAGTGTGGGGCTCTTTGCAATTGTTTACGGATTCAGTCACGCGTGGATGTCGGGTTGGGGGAACGTGGTCACGTGGGGGTCGATCGTTCTCGGCGTCTTGATTTTGGTGGCATTCGTCGAGTGGCAGAAACGCAGCGACCATCCGTTGTTGCCGCTGCGAATTGTGATGAACCGCACTCGCGGTGGCTCGTTGATCGCCCTGTTGCTGACCTCGGTCAGCCTCTACGCGGTGTTCCTGCTTCTCTCGTACTACTTAGAAGAGACTCTCCATTTTTCGCCATTGCGCACGGGCTTTGCCTTCATGCCCCTGGTCATCGCCATCAGCTTGTCGGGTGCCTTTGCGAGCGGTCGACTGCTCGCGCGCACCGGACCTCGTCCGCTCGTCCCTACCGGTATGGCCTTGGCCACGATGGGCATGGTGCTCTTTACCCGCGTGCCGGTGACGCCGGACTACTGGGGACACGTCCTGCCGGGCCTTCTCGTCACGGGTCTCGGCCTCGGCCTTATCTTCGCACCGGCGATCGCGAGCGCCACGTCGGGCGTGAAGCCTGATGACGCGGGGGCGGCGTCGGCGACTGTCAACACCTTTCAGCAGATTGGTGGCTCGATCGGCACCGCGCTGCTCAATACGATCGCCGTCACGGTCACGCTGCGGGCGTTGCCCCACCGAACTGGCGTGCTCAGCGCCACGCGACTATCGCACGCCATCGTCCACGGTTACTCGGTGGCGTTTTGGTGGGCCGCCCTCTTCTTTGGGCTCGGTACCATCATCTCGCTGTTCATGCTCGAATCGGGTCCCACACAGAGCTATCCGGATCTCGTGAGCGTGAGCTAAATCAGCGGCCAGGGATACGGGGGCCAGTCGGCGTTCTCGTCGGGTTCGGGGTAGAGCGCGTTTTCGACGAGACCGTGGGCGCGTAACTGCGCCAGCGCGAGCTCACTGGGATTGAGCCACGTCGCAACCCCACCCACGTCGCCCTTGGCGAAGTGGTCGATGCGCTCGAGCAGGTGGGGCGCTACTTCCATTCCCGCGTACTCCCAGATGACGGTGCGCAACTTGTCTTCTTCGTGGAAGCACAGCCCGTTGTCGATCGCCCAGAGCCGATTGTTGTCGTAGAGGACGTGACCGGACTTGCGATCAGCGTTGTTCGCCACGACGTCAAAGGCGGCGAGGCGCGCGAACCAGTGATGAAACTCACCTCGCTCGCGCAGCGTGAAGTAGTGGTCCTCTTGATTGTCGTCCACCCACCACTGCAGCGATCCGGGGCCGAAGGGCGCATCGTCGCGTCCCACGGTGGTCGGCACGAGATCGGTACCGAGCTGGACGTCGAGCTCAAAGGCCGCGACCTCGCGGCGCCACAGTCCGTCGGGAAAGTCCCACAATGGGCGTTCGCCAGCCTCGGACTTGTAACAGGCGAGCCCGCTCCGGTTGTCCAGCGTCACACTCACGAGCAGCGCGTGATTCGACGATCCGGCGACCCGACCCTCGACGGCGATCTCGCCGTGGACCAAGAGCGCGCGCTGTTCGTCCCTCGTCACGGCTAGCGAATCGGGGCGCGGTGTCCGTTGGTGCGCGGACAGTCATGGCCTTGGGGATCCAGGGGACCACCGCACAGAGGACAGAGCGGCCGTCCCGCTTCGACGAGACGCGCAATGGCGATCGCAAGGCCTCCGGCCCACTCACGCGTGAGTCGCACGGTGAGCGAGGAGTCTTCTTCGACCGACTCAATCGTGACGTCGATGGTCTTGGCGTCGTCGTCCACCGACACCGCGATGTCGCCCGCGACAAAATCGCTCTCGTACTCGGGCTCGAGGGCAAAGTCATCGGGTAGATGACCGGGCCGTCCCAGCTCGCTCATCACGTGGCCGATCCACTCGGCGAGGGCGGCGAGTTGCATCTTCTCGCACTTGACGATCACCAGGCGACGACCTTCGCGCACTTGGAAGAGGAAGAGGCGATTACCTACGTCGCCGAGCACGCCCACCATGACCTTGTCGGGATCGCCAAAGACGTAGTTCACGACGGCCTGAGTTCAGAAAAGGAACCGGTGTTGTTCACGCACAGCACAATGGGCGTGCCGCCGCTGAAGGTCACGGCACTCAGCGAACACGGCGAGATGACGGTGCGCTGAAATAGGTCGAGTGGCACTCCTTGGGCGTAGGTGATGGCGGCCTTGATCGGATCGGCGTGACTCACGACGATCACCGTACGGTGCTTGTGGCGCGAGGCGATCGCGCTCACCGTTTCCCAGATGCGGGCCTGCATTTCGCTAAAGGACTCACCCCCGGGAAAACGAAAGGTGCTGGGCGAGTGTTGCACCGTCGCCCACTCTGGCCGCTTGGCCAGCGTGGCGAGTCGCCTTCCGGTCCAGTTCCCAAAGTCGCACTCCGTCAAGCCCCTGTTCACGACGGCCTTGAGTTTGAGGGCGGCGGCCAGGGGAGCAGCGGTCTCGCGCGCGCGTTCGAGGGGTGAGACGTAGATTGCCGCGGGCTTGGGAGCAAGGTCTCCCAGTCGTTCGGCCAGCAAGTTTGCTTGTTCGATGCCGCGCGGCGAGAGGTGTAGACCCGGGGCACGGCCCGGCAGAACCGAGCCGGTCGTGGCGGTGGTGCCGTGTCGGACAAAGAGGATGGTGGTTGAGCCTCGGTTCACGCTCAACCCGACGTCACGGGAAGGCGGCCCGGTCCGGGGGCGGCTGACTCGGGCCAGCGCTTGCGCGAGACGCGCGCGAGCCTGTGCAATAACGCAAGAGCGCCGGGGTCGTCATCACCGGGGCGCGTCTCGACGAGTCCCTCGTCCTTCATTGCGCTCAGGAGTTCGCGTCCGAGGTCGGTGCGCACGATCACGAGCGTCCAGTCGCCGAACGCGCCAATGCCGCCGGTGGAAAGGTCCGCGTGCTCGGCCGCGAAGTCGGGGCAGTGCGTGCAGCCCTCGCGCGTGTAGGCGTGGGCTTCCTTGAGCGGAATCTCGTAGTAGCCGCCGTCTTTCGTCCAGAGTTGAAAGACGCCCTTGATATTCATCTTGACGATGTCGGAACGTTGGATGTTGTACTTCGCTTCGAAGAGTTGCTCGAAGATGGCGTCGTCAAAAGTCTTGGAGCACAGCAGGCCGATGGTGAGGCTGAGGCGGCGAGCCACCTTGCCCGCCTTGCGGGCCTGCATCGCTCCCGGGGCTGAGGCCATGCACCCCATGCCCACCACAGCGATTCGTTCCGCACCACCTTCGACGGCCTCGTCGTAGGCGAGCAAGTTGGCGCAGTAGGTGTAGCGCGACTTGGCGGTGTCGATGACGTCTTCTTTGGTGCGGGCGACGACGGGCTTCGCGCGCCAGGTGGAACCGTCTCCTTCCAGACCGCTCACGAGGGCCGCGTCAATGATGTCGTGTTCGAGGGCGTACAGGAGAAGGGCGGTGACGAACCCGCCGTCTTGGCCGTTGTCGACAACCGACTCGTCGGTTGCTCGTGCGAGCAGTACGTCACCCACTCCCCACACCTCGTCGTCGGTGCGCTCGCGCGCGAAACGCTGCACGTCGATCTCGCTCTCCCAGTTGCGAAAGCGCGGGCACGCCCTCGTGCACATGGTGCAGCCCTTTTGGCCGTGCGTGCAGTCGTCGGGACCGCCGTCTAAGTCGAGGTGAAAGGGCTTATAGACACCGTTGTCGGCTTCGTAGTCAAGGACGGGATGGGGGCACGCAATGACGCACGCGGCGCACCCCGTACAGAGTCCTGAGGTCACCACCTCACGAAAGAGCTCTCGCCACTGCGGTTTCTCGACGGCCACGGATTCAACCTTAGTAAGGCCTTCCGGGCACTCGGCCCCCGATAGATTCGCTTCAATGCCCGAAATCTTGGAAGTCGAGTCCTATCGAGAACTCGCCGATCGAGTCGTGGGCGCGAGTGTGAAGCGAGGTTGGGCCGACGCGTTGTTGGCGAAGAAACTCACCTCGCCGTCAGCCTGGGCGCGCACCGTCAAGGGTCTTCGCATCACGGGCACGAGTCGGCGCGGCAAGCTTCTCCTCTTGGAGACGAGCGGTCCCACCCTGGGGGTGCGATTTGGCATGACGGGAGTCTTGCTCTTGGACGGCGATGCGGGTGTCGAGGGTCTGTTTTATGGTCCGCACCTGTTTGATGCGAAGTGGGTGCGTGGGGGACTGGAGTTGGACGACGGCCGCAAGCTCGTGGTGCACGACCCGCGACGATTGGCGCGATTCGAGATCAATCCGGATCTCAACGAGCTAGGCCCGGATGCCCTAACCCTCACGAGGCGCCAGTTCGACGAGATGATCGCGGTCTCGCGCGGCGAAGGTCCGGCGATCAAAGCGAGATTGTTGGATCAGTCCAAGGTCGCGGGAGTGGGCAATCTCCTCGGCGATGAGATTCTCTATCGCGCGGGAATCGACCCGAGGACGTCGTGTGCGACGTTGAGCACCGACGAATGCGACCGCCTCTTTCGAGCCTTTCGACAGACGATGAACTCCTTGAAGCGCCGTGGGGGATCGCATATGGGCGATCACATGGACGCCCGCTTTCCTGGTGGTCTGTGCGCGAAGGACGGTGGCACCATGCTCATCGCCACCATCGGCGGACGTACGACCTACTGGTGCTCACTCCACCAGCACTAAGAGCGTGTGTTCTATTTGGCGAGTGCCCGAAGCGCCACGACCGGCACTATCAAGTCGTGGCCCATTCAAGTGACCTAACCGACGCCCAGTTGAGCCTCCTCGAACCCCTACTTGCGCATTGCACTAAACGAGGCCCGAAACACGGAGCCGACCTGCGCCACGTCGTGGACGCGATGCTCTATATCTCGCACACCGGGTGCCAATGGCGCTTCCTGCCTGAGGAGTTCGGACCGTGGACCAGAATCTGGTCCCAGTTTCGTCGGTGGTCGAGGAACGGAACGTGGACCCGTGTTCTTGTCGCGCTGCACGCCTCGTCGCG
This sequence comes from Acidimicrobiales bacterium, assembly GCA_049801955.1. Classification (GTDB taxonomy): domain Bacteria; phylum Actinomycetota; class Acidimicrobiia; order Acidimicrobiales; family RAAP-2; genus RAAP-2. The sequence continues at coordinate 47,810 of JBARLO010000022.1, read as the reverse complement.
CATCGCCCTAGGTCGAAAGGACCCGCGGCCCTCGATGGTGGTCATAGACACCCACCTCGCACGAGGAGCCTCCAATGGGGGCGTAACCTTCCACAAGCAGGGCGGTCCCTATGGTCGAACCAATGGTGCCAAGCGCATCGTCTGCGTGGACGTCACGGGCCTGCCGCTCTGCGTGCGCGTGGTGCCCGCTTCGACGTCCGAAGCCAGCGCCGTCGAACAGATACTCGACGACCTGGTCCTCACGGGTGCTGACCAACGGCTGGAACTCGTGCTCGTGGGCCGCGGCACGGCGCGCTCTGCCGCCACTCGGTTGTCAGCGAAGTTCAACTACGAGGTTCGCCGAGTTGGATGGGACGAGCCACCGCGCAACGAGCACGGGGCCAAAGTCTTTTGCCCTATCCGCCATGCCTGGCGGGTTGAGGTCGCCCACGGCCACCTCGTGCGACGGCGACGCCTGGCGCGCTGCTTCGAGAACACCGTGAGCTCAGCCACCGGATGGCTGCACGTTGCTTCCATCAGCGAGCTCCTTCGAGCGCTGTGCTGAACTCGTAGGTCTTGGGGCACCGCAACGGACAACCCCGTTGAGCGGACGCGGCGGCGCTCTTCAGTCGGAGTGGACAGCACCTTCATCGCTGGCCGCGACGGCGAAGACTCGCCACCCTCCACGAACTCCGAGGTCGTCTCGTAGTGTCTTTTCGAAGTGCATTCCCGCCTTCTCCAAGACTCGCGCCGAAGCGAAGTTGTCGGGATGACACGTCGCCGCTATCCGGCGTAGTCCCAGCTCGTCGAACCCGAAGACGATGAGTCGACGGGCTACTTCGGTGGCGTAGCCATGTCCCCACGATTCCCGCGACAGGACGTAGCCCAGTTCACCTGTCGACGCTTTTCCGGTGATGGCGAGGTGGGCGACGCCGATCAGCTCATCGTTGAGAGTCGCGACGGCGAGGGTGAATGAAGTTCGAGGCTCTCGGGCCGCCTCGCGAGCGACCCGCTGGAGATACGCCGTGGTGTCGGTCGGCGAGTTTGGTCCCCACGTGAGGTAGCGGGTGACCTCTTCGTCGGATCCGTACCGGTGAACTGCGACTTCGTCATCGAGACGAAACTCTCGAAGCATGAGACGTTCGGTCCGAAGTTCCATACCCCTCATTGTGCCCCCAACTCATCCTCGCGCCCGTTGCACGAATCAACTCAGTCGCTCACGGAGTGTCGTACTCGGCCAAACGCTGAACCGGAGTATCCCCATCACTGACCGTTCCCCGCGAACCGTGTCACACCTCGTCCCCATACTGGGCGCAGTGGCCTCACGACCGACGATCCCGATCTTCTCGCACACGGGCGAAGTTCTCTCGCGAGCCGTCACGTTCCAGTTCGCCCTCGATCCGAACCCGCGGCAGAGAATCCTCTTCGCCAAGTGCGCGGGCGCTCGCCGCTTCACAATCAACCACCACCTGGCTCGAGTGAAAACCAACTTGGATGCCCGATCGGCCGAACGAGAAGCTCACTCCGAAAGTGGTGAGTCGCCCGAACCATCAACTCCTTCACTGTCCTGGTCGGCCTTCTCGTTCATTAACGAATTCAACGCCTGGAAAAATGGGCAGTCCGTTGACTCACCCGTCAACGAAGATGGCAGTCGCGGCCTGGCCTGGCGGCACGAGGTGTCAAATGACATTTTCGAGTGCGCGAGCGTGGACGCGGCCCGCGCACTCGAGAACTTCTCCGCGTCGCGACGAGGCGAGCGCAGTGGAACGCCCGTCGGATTCCCCCGCTTCCAGGCCAAGGGAAAGGTGACGCCACGCTTTCGGTTGCGCAACCGCGCTACACCAGGCAAGGCACCTTCGAGTCAACCCATCCGTTTCACCGATCCCTCACACCTGCGACTGCCCACGTTCGGACCGGTCAAGGTCTTCGGCCCGAGCCGCAAGGTTCGCCGGATGATCGACGGTGGTCGGTTCCACGTCTACTCCGCGACCCTGACCCAACGGGCTGGTCGATGGACCGTGTCGCTCACCGGCGTCGCCGCCGAACTTCATCAAGCTGAGCGCAGCCGTACCCACCGTCACGCAGTTCCCGTCGGCGTCGACCGGGGGATCATCTCCCTCTGCGTCGCCGCTGACGCCAACGGCGTTCCATTCGAGAGCTTCGAGGGGGTGACAACACTGAAGCAAGCGCGAGGCAAGCTCAAGGCGGCCAACCAGGCCCTGGTCAGAACCACACCGGGGTCCAAGGGCCGCCAACGAGCGAAGTCCCGATTCGCCACACAGCATCGCAAGGTCGCCAACACTCGACGACATCTCGTCCACCTGGCTTCCAAGGCCCTCGTGGACAGATGCCAGGTACTAGCCATCGAGGACCTGAACGTCGCGGGAATGGTGAGGAACCGCCGCTTGGCAAGATCCATCTCCGACGCCGCCATGGGAGAACTTTTCCGTCAGATCCTCTACAAAGCCCGTTGGCACGGAGTCGAGGTCCGAGTAGTTGACCGATTCTTCCCGAGCTCCAAGACGTGCTCCGGTTGCGGCGAGGTCAGAAACGACCTCGACCTGTCGACGCGGACCTACGTGTGTGGGGCCTGCGGCTTGACCCTTGACCGCGATCTCAACGCGGCCATCGACCTCGCCCGTTGGCGACCCACGGAGCCCTCAGCAGTGACTCCGTTGGTTCCACCGCGCGCTGCGCTTCTGTCCACAGCCTGATCCCATTGGGATCTGCACCGCGAAGCGCGCGGGAAGAGCCGATTGTCACCCGCACAACCGTCACGGCACCGTGATGAGGGCCTTGGGTCGGAACCGAGTACTCAGACGAAAGATTGTCTGGGAAGTCGGACGGTGAGCAAGCACCGCTGAGCACTTCGCTCAGTTGGTCAAGGCGAACCGGTGGGTCCAAATAGGACACACGCTGTAGGAGAGATCGACTTAGGCCGAGAGGGCGGTGAGAACCTTGAGTGCGTGTCCGTCAGCGCGCACGCCGTAGAAGGCGCGTTCGATCTTGCCCGTCGGTCCGATGACGAAGGTGGAGCGAATGACGCCCAGGACTTTCTTTCCGTACATCGTCTTTTCGCCGAACGCGCCGTACTTCTCCATGACCTTCTTGTCGGGATCACTGAGCAAAGTGAAGTTCAGCCCGTACTTTGCGCGAAAGGCCTGGTGCTTGTCGGCGCCGTCGGGTGAGACGCCGATGACGCTGACCTGGAGAGAGCGAAACGCGGCGAGCTCGTCGTTGAACTGGCAGGCCTCTTTGGTGCACCCCGGTGTGTCGTCGGCGGGATAGAAGTACAGGACGACACGTTGTCCCGCGAAGTCCTTCAGAGCGACTTTCTCGCCGTTCTGGTCGTTCAGCGTGAAAGCGGGCGCGCGAACGCCCTCTGAGAGACGGGTCATGGGTACTCCTTGCGTCAAGTTCGTGGACTTCACGTAGGATAGAAGGCAGCTCGAAGATATGAGCTGGGGCCCACTTCGCACGCATGACGGTTACGGGTCCAACCGAGAAACGACCCATACGTGAGTAGTGAAACAGCCGAGTCCCTGGCGCTTGCCGGTGACTCCTATATAACCAATCAAACCTTCGAAGGTCTTGGCGTCTCGCGAGAACTCGTGGCCGTCTTGAACACTCAAGGCATCACGACCGCCTTCCCGATCCAAGCCATGACCATCGCCGACGCCCTCGCGGGCCGTGACGTGTGTGGCAAGGCCAAGACCGGATCGGGCAAGACCCTGGGCTTCGGACTGCCGATGCTCCAACGCATTGCCTTAGACGGCGCCCCGGCCACGACGCCCTCTCGCCCCGCTCGCCCTCGCGGACTCGTGCTGCTGCCCACCCGGGAACTGGCCGTACAGGTCTATGAGGTCCTCAAGCCTCTCGGAGAAGCGCTCGGCCTACGGGTAACCGCCGTCTACGGTGGCGCCGATATTGAGCGACAGATCAAGTTATTGGCCAAGGGCAGCGACGTCGTCATCGCCACACCGGGTCGACTCATCGACCTCGGCGACCGCGGAGAAGTGAACGTCGAACACCTCGACGTGCTCGTGCTCGATGAAGCCGACCGCATGGCCGACATGGGCTTCATGCCCCAAGTCGAGTGGGTGCTGCGCCGTATTGCGAATAAGCCCCACCAGACCCTGCTCTTCTCGGCGACCCTCGATGGCGCAATCGACCGCTTGGTCTCGCGCTACCTCAGCGATCCGGTCTTCCACGAAGTGGCGAGCGACACCCAAACCGTCTCTCAGATGGTGCACCACTTCTTGCAGGTACACCAGATGGACCGCATCAAGGTCGTGGCCACGATCTGTCGCTCGTTCGACAAGACGATCATCTTTTGTCGCACCAAGCGCGGAGCCGATCGCCTGGTCGAGCAACTGATTAAAGAAGGCGTGAACGCCGCGGCCATCCACGGCGACCTGCGCCAGGCGCAGCGCGAGCGCGCGCTGTCGGACTTTCAGAGCGGCAAACTTCCCGTGCTGGTCGCCACCGACGTTGCCGCGCGCGGGCTGCACATCGACAGCGTGGACTGCGTGATGCACTTCGACCCCCCCGAAGACCAGAAGGCCTACCTGCACCGCTCGGGACGCACCGCGCGCGCCGGTTCAACTGGCGTGGTGGTGTCTCTTCTGCTGTGGAATCAGGTCATCGAAGCCGAAGTGATCATGCGCCGACTGAACTTGCAACGTCCGATCATCGAAATCTTCTCGAACGACCCTCGACTGGCCGATCTGGCCAACTGGGACCCGACGATGCAAGACTCTCTGTCGTGAACGAGAAGCTACCGATCTTTAAGTTCGAGCCGTGGCTGACGCGCGCCCTCGTGGTGGTCGCTCACCCCGATGACGTCGACTTCGGCACTGCCGGCACCATTGCGTACCTGACGAATCGTGGCGTGGACGTGGCTTACTGCCTGGTGACCTCGGGTGACGCGGGCGGCGACGACTCAACCGACACCCGCGAAGAGCGCATGGCGGTGCGAGAGGCCGAGCAGACCTCAGCCGCCAAAGAGGTGGGTGTGACCAACCTCACGTTCCTGCACTGGCCCGATGGCCGCGTCGAAACGACCATGGCGCTGCGCCGCGAGATCGCTCGCGTCATCCGCCTGCACCGCCCTCAACTCGTGATTACTCAGAACCCCGAGCGCAACTACGAGCGCATCTTCTCCAGTCATCCCGACCACATGGCCACGGGTGAAGCGACGTTACGCGCGGTCTATCCCGACGCCCGCAACCCGCACGCCTTTCCCGAACTCGTTCGCGAAGGTTTCGAACCCCACACCGTCTCACAAGTGTGGATCGGTGGCGCGTCGCCGACCATGGTCGTCGACATCACGAAGACCTTCGATCAGAAGTTCGACGCGCTCTCTAAACACGTCAGTCAGGTCGGCAGCCGCAAGGGTCTGAAGAAGATGCTGCGCGCGTGGTCGGCGGCGACCGCCGAGAGCGCGGGCATGAAAGAGGGCCGTCTCGCCGAGGGCTTTCGCGTCGTCGTCACCGGCTAGAACCTCTCGCCCTGCCGTCGTAGGGTGAAGAAATGTCGAGCGCAGTGACCCCGGAGTCATCACGCACGCGGATTGGTCTTCGACGTCCCTGGGGCGGTGCGCGCGACATCTTCCGCGGCGTGACGCGTGCAAACTACGCGGGCCAGATTCTCGCGGGTGTCACCCTGATCGCGATCGCGATCCCCGAGCAACTCGCCACCTCCCAGTTGGCCGGGGTACCGGCCTTCCTTGCGCTGATTGCCTTCATCACCGCGACCCTCGTCTTTGTTCTGGTGGGATCCAATCCCATCGTCTCAGTGGGCGCGGACTCAACCATCGCCCCGCTCTTTGCGGTGGTCCTCATCCGTCTGGCCCCGGCCTCGTCGACTCTCTACCTCGAACTAGTCGCCGCGACGGCGGTGGTGACGGGACTTGCCGTCATGGCCGTGGGTCTGCTCAAGCTGGGCTGGATCGCCGACTTTCTCTCGTTACCCATCGTGACTGGCTTTCTCCTGGGCATCGGCGTCATCATCTTCGTGCACCAACTACCCAGCGCCTTAGGCATTGGCCCGGGCGGCACGACCGTGATCCAACGACTGGACTGGATCATTCACCACCTCTCGTCGTCGAGTGGATGGTCGATCGCCCTGGCGGCCGGCACCTTGGCGGTGATGCTGGTGGGAGAGAAGATCAACGCTCGCTTGCCCTGGGCACTGGGCGGGATCGTGCTCGGAACGATCCTGTGTGCGACGCTCTCGTTGGATAACCACGGGGTCAGCGAACTGGGCACCGTCATCGTGGGCCTGCCGTCGTGGCGCCTGCACTGGCTCACCTCGTCCCAGTGGGGGCTGGTGCTCACGACCTCGGTGACCCTGGTGATCGTCATCCTCTCCCAGACCGCGGCGACGACGAGAACTGCCGCCGATGAACTCGGCATTGAAGCCAATATCAGTCGCGACTTCGTGGGCGTCGGTCTAGCCAACGTGGCCGCCGGCCTGGTGGGAGCGTTCCCCGTCGACGCGTCACCGGCCCGCACCACCGTCTCACGCTTGGCCGGCGGATCGACCAAGATCGTGGGCTTAACGGCGGCGGTGATCGCCATCGCGCTCTCGCCGCTCGCCAGTTACGCGCACATGATCCCCCTGGCCGCCCTGGCCGGGGTGCTGTTCTTTATCGCCAGCCGACTGATCAAACTCGGACTCTTGAAGGAGATCTGGCGGGCCAGTCGTATCGAGTTCCTCTTTGCCGCGGTCTCCGCGCTCGGCGTGATCTTCATCGGCGTCGAGCAGGGGATCGCGATCGCGGTAGGACTGGCGGTGCTCGACCAGACCTGGCGATCGGCGAGGCCCCACATGGTGGTGCTCGGACGGCGCGACGGCACGACCAGCTGGGAGCCGATCACCAGCCCGAATGTGTCGATGATCGACCACACGCTCGTCGTCATCTTTGACAACGACCTCTTCTTTGCCAACGCGGGCGTCTTTCGCCGCGACGTTCACCAGTTGCTCGAGAAGTATCCCCAGTCACAACACCTGGTGCTCGACGCCGTGGCGATGGCCGAGATCGACTTCACCGGCATGACGATTCTCTCCCAGGTCGTCCACGACCTCGAAGCAGACAAGATGACCATCGCCTTCGCGAGGGTGAATGACGGCGTGAAGAAGAGCCTGTCGACCTCGTTCGACCCACTGATCCGAAAGATCCCCATGTACGACAGCGTGGACGCGGCGGTCGTCGCGGTGGGAACCTAACTCAAAGGCGTTAGCGCGCGGCGAGTTGACGCAGTACGTAGTTCAAAACGCCGCCGTGGCGGAAGTACTCGGCTTCGGTGGGGGTGTCAATGCGCAGGCGCGCGTCGAAGCTGAACGTTTCTCCATTGTCGCGCGTCACGTGCACCGTGACCTGGGGCACGGTCTCACCGCGATTGAGCGGCTCGAGGCCCTCGATCGAGATCACTTCGGTTCCGATGAGTTGGTACGTCTCGGCACTCTCGCCCGCAAGGAACTGTAGCGGGGCGACGCCCATGCCCACGAGGTTGGAGCGGTGAATACGCTCGTAGCTCTCCACGAGAACCGCGCGCACGCCCAGCAGCTTGGTGCCCTTGGCGGCCCAGTCGCGACTCGAGCCCGTGCCGTACTCCTTGCCCGCGATGATCACCAGCGGCGTGCCTTCTTCGGCGTAGGCCATCGCCGCGTCGAAGATCGACATCGGTGTATTCTCGGGCAACTTCAGCGTGACGCCGCCTTCGGTGCCCGGCGCCATCAGATTGCGGATTCGGATGTTGGCGAACGTGCCGCGCACCATCACCTGGTAGTTGCCCCGACGGGTGCCGTAACTGTTGAAGTCCGACGGGTCGACACCGGCGTCGACGAGGTACGTGCCCGCCGGACTGCTCGCGCGGATGTTGCCAGCCGGCGAGATGTGGTCGGTCGTGACCGAGTCGCCCAGACGGGCGAGTACGCGCGCGTCGGTCACGTCGCTCACCACGCCCGGCTCCATGGTGAGGCCGTCAAAGAACGGCGGGAGCTTCACGTAGGTCGACTTCTGTTCCCAGTTGTAGGTGAGCTCCTGGGTGGTGGGCACGGCGCGCCAGCGCTCGTCGCCACTGAAGATGCTCGCGTAGCGCTCGGCGAACATCTCGGGCGTGATCGACGCGCGCACCGCGGCCGCCACATCGGCGTCGCTCGGCCACAGGTCAGCCAGATACACGGCGTTGCCATCAGAGTCAGTGCCGAGGGGCTCGCTCGAGAGATCGATATCGATCGTTCCCGCGAGAGCGTAGGCGACCACCAGGGGTGGGCTCGCGAGGAAGTTCTGCTTGACGTCGGGGTGGATGCGGCCCTCGAAGTTTCGATTTCCCGATAGCACCGAGACGACCGAGAGGTCGTGCTCGTTCACCATGTCCGAGACCCCGTCCAGTAGGGGGCCGGTGTTGCCGATGCACGTGGTGCATCCATAGCCGGCCAAGTAGAAACCCAGGTCGTCGAGTGACTCGAGCAGGTGAGCGCGCTCTAAGTAGTCGGTCACCACGCGACTTCCGGGGGCCAGTGATGTCTTGACCCACGGCTTGGTGGAAAGGCCCCGGGCGACCGCCGCCCTCGCGACGAGACCGGCCGCCACGAGCACAGAGGGGTTCGAGGTGTTGGTGCACGAGGTGATAGCCGCTACGACGACGTCGCCGTCGCGCAGGTGTTCGGCCGCGTCGACGCCGCGTACCTCTATGGGCTCACGATCCAGCGCGTCGCGGAACGCGGCGCGCGCGCCCGAGAGAGAGACGCGGTCCTGGGGACGCTTGGGCCCCGCCAAGCTCGGCTCGACGGTCGCGAGGTCGAGCTCGACGTACTCGGAATACACCGGTTCGGGAGCGTGCTCGTGGTGAAAGACGCCCTGGGCTTTGGCGTACGCCTCGACGAGCGCGAGGTGCTCGGCACTGCGACCGGTGAAGGCGAGATAGTCGAGAGTGACCTGGTCGATGGGAAAGATCGTGCAGGTGGCCCCGTACTCGGGCGACATGTTGCCAATGGTGGCGCGCGTCTCGAGCGAGAGGGCCTTCACGCCTGGTCCGTAGGCTTCGACGAACTTACCCACGACACCGTGCTGGCGCAGAAGTTGGGTGATCGTAAGTACGACGTCGGTGGCGGTGACCCCTTCGCGGGGGGCACCCACTATGCGCAGTCCCACCACGGGCGGGATGAGCATCGACGAGGGCTGGCCCAGCATGTTGGCTTCAGCCTCAATACCGCCCACGCCCCAGCCCAACACGCCCAGACCATTGACCATGGTGGTGTGCGAGTCGGTGCCCACCAGGGTGTCGAAGTACGCCACGCCCTCCAGGTCGAAGACAACCTTGGCCAAGTTCTCGAGGTTCACTTGGTGGCAGATGCCCATTCCCGGCGGCACGACGCGGAACTGCTCGAAGGAGTTCTGCGCCCACTTGAGAAACGTGTAGCGCTCGGCGTTGCGCTGGTACTCGATCTCGACGTTCTCGTCATAGCTCGCCGCGGTGCCGTTTCGCTCGACGATGACCGAGTGGTCGATCACCAGTTCGACTGGGACGAGGGGATTGATCCTTTTGGCGTCGCTGCCCAAGGTCACGATGGCGTCTCGCATCGCCGCGAGGTCGACCACGGCCGGCACACCCGTGAGGTCCTGCATCAACACGCGCGCGGGAGTGAAGGCGATCTCTCTGGCGTCGTCGCCGGCCGCTTCACCGTGCGAGGAAGGGGTGTCGGCCCAGCGCGCCAGCGCTTCGATGTCGCTCGAACTCACCTTGACGCCGTCTTCGTTGCGCAACAGATTCTCTAAGAGGACCCTGATGGAAAAGGGCAGTCGCTCGATGCCGAAGGGGGCAAGTTTTTCGCTCTGCAGTGAGTAAAACGCGAGCGAGCGACCCGCGACATCGAGAGTGCTCTTGGAGTCAAAGGAGTTCAGTGAGGAGGGCATAGTCCCATTCTGCCGCGTTTTGGCGAATGTCGGTCCCGGGCTCGTGCGCGACATCGGCGCGTCGGGTGCGAGACTGTGGAGGTGCCGTCCACCTACAAATCACTGCTCGTACGACTGCAGAGCGCCTTTGACGCCGTCGACGTGGCGGCCGATCCGGCACTACGGATCTCGGAGCACTCGGACTATCAGGCCAACGGCGTCATGGCGCTCGCCAAGCGCCTCGGGCGTCCCCCGCGTGAGGTCGCCGCAGAGGTCGTCGCGGCTCTCAACCTCGAGGGCGTGGGCAGCGTGGAGATTGCGGGACCGGGCTTCTTGAACATCACGCTCGCGACCGGATTCCTGAATGGTCAGTTACGTGCGCTCGGTCCCGACGAGCGCTTGGGCGTGGCGAACGTGATCGAACGTCGAGTCGTGATCGACTACTCCGCACCCAACGTCGCCAAGGAGATGCACGTCGGGCACCTGCGCTCGACCGTGATTGGTGACGCGCTGGCGCGCATGTACCGCTTCGCCGGTCACCACGTGCTGGCCCGCAATCACGTGGGCGACTGGGGCACGCCCTTTGGCATGCTGATCGAACACCTGCTCGATATCGGCGAGGACCAGGCGGTAGCCAGCCTGTCCATCGGCGACCTCGACGGCTTTTACAAAGAGGCTCGCACCAAGTTCAACGAGGACGACGCCTTTAGGGGCCGCAGCCGCAACCGGGTGGTCGCTCTCCAGGGCGGCGATCCCGAGACGCTGCGGCTCTGGCACGTCCTGGTGAATGAGTCGATCGCGTACTTCAGTGAGGTGTACTCGAAGCTCGACGTGACGCTCACGCCCGATGACGTCGTCGGTGAGTCGTACTACAACGAACGCCTCGAAGGAGTCGTGCGGGACCTTGACACGTTGGGACTCCTCGTCGAGAGCGAAGGGGCACTGTGCGTCTTTCCGCCGGGCTTTCAAAACCGCGAGGGCGAGCCGCTACCACTCATCGTGCAAAAGAGTGACGACGGGTTTGGGTACGCCGCGACCGACCTCGCGGCGGTGCGCGATCGAGTCGATCACCTGCACGCCGACGAGATGCTCTACATCGTGGGCGCCCCCCAGGTCCAGCACCTCGATATGGTCTGGGCGGTGGCGCGCATGGCGGGGTGGCTGCCCGACCGGGTGCGCTGCGAGCAAGCGGTCTTCGGCAACGTGCTCGGTCCCGACCACAAAATGTTCAAATCGCGCGCGGGCCACAGCGTAAAGCTGGTGTCCCTGATCGACGAGGCGGTGGAGCGAGCCTTTGTGATCCTCGACGATCGCGGTACCGATCTCGACGGCGATGAGAAGTATCACTTGGCCGAGCAGATCGCCCGCGCGGCGATCAAGTACGCCGACCTCTCGACGGAACGTCAGCACGACTACGTCTTCGATCTCGATCGCATGGTCGCTTTCGAGGGCGACACCGGTCCCTACCTTCAGTACGCCCACGCCCGGATTCGCTCAATCTTTCGCCGCTCCGGCAACGACGTCGCTCCGGGAGCGCACTTCGCCCTCAGAGAAGAGGCCGAGCGCGACCTGGCCCTCGGGTTGCTGGCCTTTCCCGAGGCGTTCGAGGGGTCGCTCGCCGCCCTGCAGCCGCATCGTCTGTGCACCTATCTCTTTGACGTCGCCCAGCGCTTCACCACCTTCTACGACCGCTGTCCCGTTCTCTCCTCGGAAGGGGCGTTGCGCAGCGAACGTCTCGCGCTTTGTGACCTCACTGGGCGCACGCTGCGACTGGGCTTGGGCGTGCTCGGCATCGACGCGCCCGAGCAGATGTAGGCGCTCGAGCCACTCACTAGAGTCAGTTCTGCGGCGCGACGCCGCCCTTTTCGTAGGGGGAACTATGGAAGTACGAGCCGTCATTGTCAGTGAGTTACACGGACCGTGGCACGTCGAGACCATCGAGATCGACGAGCCACACGCCTTTGAAGTGAAGGTCAAGATGAGCTTTGCGGGCATGTGTCACTCCGATGAGCACTTGCGTAGTGGGGACATGGTGCCCGGCGAAGACCTCGTGCGGCTCTTAACGGGCCACGACTCGCCGTTTCCGGTCATTGGTGGACACGAAGGATCCGGGGTCGTGGAGTCGGTGGGCGAGAACGTGACCAGCCTGAAGCCCGGTGACCACGTGGCCGTCTCCTTCGTTCCCAGCTGCGGGCGTTGTGAGTACTGCGCCTCGGGTCGTCAGTATCTCTGTGACCTCGGCGCGTACACCTTGATGGGTCCGATGATCTCGGACGGCACGTGGCGGCACCACTGGGGTGACGCGGACCTGAATCGCATGTGTCAGCTCGGCACGTTCGCGGACTACATCGTGGTGAACGAAGCGTCGCTCATTCGCATCGAGCCGTGGTACGACCTGCGCGCGGCCGCGCTCATCTCGTGCGGGCTCTCGACTGGATTTGGCTCAGCCGTGAGTCGCGGCGGCGTGAAGCCCGGCGACACGGTGGCCGTGATTGGTTGCGGGGGAGTGGGTTCGGGCGCGATTCAAGGTGCGGTGCACGCCGGCGCCAGGGCGGTTCTCGCGATCGACACCAACCAGTCCAAGATCGACCGGGCCCTCAAGATCGGCGCGACGCACGGCTGTGCGACCACGTTGGATGCGGCCTTTACCATCCTGCCCGAGCTCACGATGGGCAAGAACTGCGACGTGGTGGTCATCACCGTGGGGGTCCTCACCGGCGATCTCATCGAACAGGCTCGCTCAATCACTGCCAAAGGAGGCGTCGTCGTCGCCACGTCCATCGCGCCGATGAACCAGACCTCGGTTGATCTCAACCTCTTTATGTTCGCCATGCAGAACCAGGAGCTACGCGGGACGATCTTTGGCTCCGAGAGCCCCCGAGTTCAGATTCCTCGACTTCTGCGCCTGCATCACGAGGGCAAACTGCACGTGGACGACCTCATCACCAAGGAGTACACCCTTGATGAGGTGCAGCAGGGATACGACGATCTCGAGGCGGGAAAGAACATTCGAGGAGTCGTCCGCTTCTAGGCGACTCGGCCGCACAGAAGTCTCGGCGTGGGAAGATGAAACCGTGACTCCCCTCGCAATCCCTACTCTCGTGGGGCGGCACGTACGACTGGAACCCTTGAGCCCCGAGCACGTGGACGCTCTCGTGAAAGCGGCCGGTGAGAACCGAGCAGCCTACGGATATACCGGAGTACTGCAGAGCCAGGACGACGCTGCTTCGTACATTGAACTGATGGCGTCGATGTGGAAGTCCGGTGAGGCGATGCCCTTCGTGCAGATTGACGTACAGCGCGATCGCGTCGTGGGCACCACAAGGTACCTCAACATTCGCCGACCCGACGCGTGGTCGCTGCCCTTCGCCGTGGAGATCGGTGGCACCTGGCTCAGTGCGTCGGCCCAGCGAACGGCCATCAACACGAACGCCAAGTTTCTCCTGCTCGACTACGCGTTTACGACCTGGGGCGTGAGGAGAGTGGACTTAAAGACGGACGCGAGAAACGAACGATCGCGTGCCGCCATCGAACGCATCGGTGCGTCACTCGACGGAGTATTACGTCACTGGCAGCCGTCTCAGGTGGCGGGTGAAGAAGGGCTACTTCGCGACTCGGCCATGTATTCAATCACCGACGACGACTGGCCCACGGTTCGCGAACGTTTGACGTTGATGATGAACCAACGCGAGAACTAGGTTTCGGACACTCCGGGCCGGCCCAGGATCTCGCGTAGGCCCAGCGTCGACTTAGTGATATCGGGGGTGAGGGAGCGCAGGGATCTCTCCCTGAGCGCGCCGCGCAACACGCCACTGCCGTACGCGAGGTCGTCGGCGATGGCGTAGGGCACGTCGGTCGGATGAAATCGATCGCGCCGCCAGCGCCAGGCCGAGCCGAGGATGAACAGCCCGAGTGCCCGGGCTCGCCACCGTGGATATAGGGCGACGAGAAGCACCACGACGCCGAAGGTCCGCACGACGGCCCGAGCGAGGGGCCCACCGGCTCGCACCATGTTGCGGGTCACGACCTCGTCGGCCGCGGCCGCGGGATTCTCTTCGTCGTGAAAGAACGTGCCGATCGCGTGGCGCCGTGCCCCGGCCACAATCCGAGCACCCACGGCGGGCTTGCCCAGTAGAACCGAGGTCCACGTGACCACCGTCCACGCGTCCGCACGTAGCGGTGCGAGTCGCTTGCCGTGGCGTTCGGCGAGCACGGCACTGGACGACCCGTACTGCTGTCGTTGTTGCCACCAGTCCCACAGTCGGGGGCGCATGGGGTGAGCGACTTCGACCGTGGCGTCGTAGCGCACCAGCCATCCTCGGTCGTGGAGGCGCCACACAAAGTCGACGTCTTCGCCCACGCGCAGAGATTCGTCGAATCCGTCGCCGTACGCGTCGCGGCGAACCATTACGCACGCGCTCGGCACGTACCCGACCGCGCCGCCGGGAACGACGAGGCTGCTGCGCGAACCAAGATCGAGGGGTCCAAAGTGATGCTCGAAGTGTGCGCGCCACGTGGTGCCATCCAAGCCCCGAACCCGCGGAGCCACGGCGGCCACGCGCGAGTCCTCAAAAGCGCTTCGTAAGTGGCGGGCCACGCGATCGGCATCGACCACCGACACGTCGACATCGATGAACCAGAGGAACTCACGCTTGGTGGTCGACGCGCCAATATTGCGCGCGTGAGCCGGGCCCTCATTCGCGCCCCCCCGCTGGAGCGTGGCGCCATGCTGGTCCGCGCAGTGCGCCACGGCATCGCCGTCGCGCGATCCGTCATCGACCACGGTGACGTGATAGCCCTCCAACTGTTGTAGCAGTGAGGATAGGTTGTCGACGTTGCCGTAGACGGGGACGACCACGTCGATGGCACTTCGCGAGAGTGGGGCGTCGAACGTCGGACTCACGAAACCTTGTTCAATGAGCGTGCGCGCCAGTCGCTCTTCTCCCGCGAGCACGGGTCCGCCGTGGCGCCAGCGCTCCAACGTGTGGCGTGACGATCCGCGCAGTCGCAACAGACGCCAGGGACTGCCGCCGCTGAGAAGGTCTCGATCAACAAAGGTGGCTCCCTCGTCGACGCGCACCGTCGTTCCCACGGGCAGCACGCCCTGGGGCGGCGACGGAACCAGCGGCTCAAATTCACTCACGTCCGGAGTCTTCCATGATCGTTACGAGGGGATCTCGCAGAGCGGTCAGAATGGAGACAAGGAGGCACCATGACCCCAGAAACCCTGACGCAGGACGCAACGAAAAACATCGAAGCCGAGGTGGAGGAGCTGCTCGTCGAGGAGGTCTCCATCGACGGACTCTGCGGGGTCTACTAAGACGTGGCCTCCCGCGACGTCGCAGTGTTCGATGAATTGAGGCATTGGCGCCTGAGTGATCACGCGTCGCTGCGTGACGAGTCCTTTGGCGCATTGGCGTACCACCACGACACGCGTCGACTGGTGTTTCTCAAGTCGCGGGACCTGGTCGAGTTAGTGCGCCGCTTGGACGACTTTGCGAGCGCGCGCAGCGCAGTAGATGAACTGATTGCGGCGGGCGATCGCGATCGCTACATCGCGGCCCTGGCCCGTCTGAGCTCGTCGGGACTCATCAGTGCCTGAGTCATCCCTTCGTGATCGATTCGAGCAGGGTCTCGCCGCGCCGATCTGTCTGACGTGGGAGTTGACCTACGCCTGCAACTTGGCGTGTACGCACTGCCTGTCGTCGTCGGGTCGCCGCGCCCCGCGCGAACTGTCGACGGATGAGGCGCGGGCGCTCATCGACGAGATCGCCGCGATGGAGATCTTCTACGTCAACATCGGTGGCGGTGAGCCCATGGTGCGCCGTGATTTCTTCGAACTGATCGAGCACGCGGTCGCTCTGCGCGTTGGCGTCAAGTTCTCGACGAACGGCACACGAATCGATCGCAACGCGGCCCGTCGGCTCGCGAGCATCGACTATCTCGACCTCCAGGTGTCCATCGACGGCGCGGACGAAGCGACCAACGATCGCATTCGCGGACGAGGCAGCTACAGCGCGGCTCGACGAGCCATGGACAACCTGAAGGACGCGGCATTCGGTGAATTCAAGATCTCGGTCGTGATGACGCGTGAGAATGTCGAGCAACTGGACTCCTTCGAGGAGTTGGCGACTCAGTACGGCGCGCAGTTGCGCCTCACCCGACTTCGCCCGTCGGGTCGAGGGGTGGACGTCTGGAACGAACTGCACCCCACCCTCGCCCAGGGCCGCGCCCTCTATACCTGGTTGCGTGATCGCCCGGGCGTTCTTACCGGTGACTCGTTTTTTCATCTCTCTGCTCTCGGTAGCCCTTTGGAGGGACTGAACCTCTGTGGGGCGGGGCGAGTGGTGTGTCTCATCGATCCCATCGGCGATGTGTACGCGTGTCCGTTTGTCATACATGACGAGTTTCTCGCGGGCAACGTGCGCCGCGACGGTTTCGCTTCGGTGTGGCGAGAGAGTGAACTTTTTCGCTCACTGCGCGAACCCGCGAGTCCCGGGGCGTGCGGGTCGTGCGGTTCCTATGACGCCTGCCGCGGCGGGTGCATGGCGGCCAAATTTTTCACGGGACTGGAGATGACGGACCCGGACCCCGAGTGCGTTTTTGGACACGGCGAAGAACTTGTGGCCACGAGAGCGATCGCCGCGCGTCCTCACTCCTCGCCCGATCACTCCCGTCGCACACCGATCTCGCTCTCGGCGCGACCCTAAAGCTCGGCCAACACCTCCGGTAGTCTCAAAGAGGCTCGAAGGAGAGTTATGGCGAATTCGTGGTTCGAGACGGTGGCCGTCGCACAGCGCCGAGCCGAAAAGCGGCTCCCGAAGTCCGTCTACGACGCCCTCCTCGCGGGCTCGGAAAAAGGTCTGACCTACCAGGACAACCTGGCGAGTTTTGATCTGCTCGGCTTCGCGCCGCACATCGCCGGCAACGCGAACGAGCGCTCCATGTCGACCACGATCATGGGTCAGAGCGTCTCGATGCCGGTGCTGATCTCACCCACCGGGGTCCAAGCCGTGCACCCCGAAGGAGAACTGGCCGTCGCTCGCGCAGCCGCGTCGCGTGGCGTCGCGATGGGACTCAGCTCCTTTGCGAGTAAGTCCGTGGAAGAGGTGTGCGACGTCTGTGACCACGTTCTCTTTCAGATGTACTGGTCGGGCGATCGCGACACGATGATCCAGAGGCTCCAACGTGCGAAGAACGCCGGTGCCAAGGGAATCATCCTCACCTTGGACTGGTCGTTTTCGAACGGCCGGGACTGGGGGAGCCCCTGGATCCCCGAGAAGATCGACCTCACGGCCGCGATCAAGTTCGCTCCCGACGTCCTCCGCCATCCAGCGTGGCTCTGGTCGTATGCGCGCACCGGCCATCTCCCCGATCTCACGACTCCCAATATGGCCAAGCCCGGCGAAAAAGCCCCGACGTTCTTCGGCGCCTACTACGAGTGGATGCAGAGTCCGCTGCCCAGTTGGGACGACGTCGCCTGGCTCCGCTCGGAGTGGAGCGGTCCCTTCATGGTCAAAGGCGTGAGTCGCGTCGATGACGCCAAGCGCGTCGTCGACCTTGGCGCGAGTGCTCTCTCGGTGTCGAACCACGGCGGGAACAACCTCGACGGCACCCCCGCCCCCTTGCGCTCCCTGCCCGCCGTCGTCGACGCGGTCGGCGATCAGATCGAGGTTCTCTTAGACGGCGGCGTGCGTCGTGGCGGTGACGTCGTCAAAGCCATGGCTCTCGGGGCGAGGGCCGTCATGATCGGACGCGCGTACCTCTGGGGGCTCGCGGTCAACGGCCAGGCCGGAGTCGAGAACGTCCTCGACGTCCTGCGCGGTGGCATCGATTCCACGCTGCTCGCCCTGGGCAAGTCCGACGTCAGCCAGCTGGACCGCTCCGACGTGCTCGCCCCCGAAGACTTCTTTCGAAGGCTCGGCTAGTGAGTCGGGTCGCCGTTGTGACCGGCGCGGCGCGGGGCATCGGAGCGGCCACCGTGGACGCGCTAGTGAATGAGAACTATCGCGTCGTGGCCGTGGACCGCTGTCGGGACATCGCCGATATTCCCTACGCGCTCGGCACCAAGGCGGACCTGGACGGGGTGGTCGCTCGCCACGGCGACGCTGTGTTGGGTCTGGTCGGTGACGTGCGCAGCGCCACCGATATGCAACTCGCCGTCGAGACCGCGACGCGACATTTCGGACGTCTCGATGCCGTCGTCGCGTGCGCCGGCGTGCTGGGAGTGGGAGCACCGCTGTGGGAGGTTGACGACGCGGTGTGGGACGCCGTGTGGTCCGTAAACGTGCTGGGCACGCGCCGTCTCATCGAGGCGGCCGCGCCCGTGCTAATCGCCAACGGCAAAGACGCTCACTCACGCATCGTGGCGGTCGCCTCGTCGGCGGGCCACACCGGTCTGTACCACCTTGCTCCCTACAGCGCGGCCAAGCACGCGGTGGTTGGTCTCATTCGCGGTGTGGCCATGGACCTCGCCCCATACGGGGTCACCGCCAACGCCGTGAGTCCCGGATCCACGCGCACGGCGATCCTCGACGCGTCGGCCGCGGTCTACAGCCTCGCGAGTGTCGAAGAGTTCGCGGCTCACCAGCCGATCGGCCGCCTGCTCGAGCCCAGTGAGATCGCGGCCGCGATCACGTGGCTGTGCTCCGTCGCGTCCTCGGCGCTGACCGGTGCGGACGTCGCCGTCGATGGCGGCATGACCATTTCCTAACGGTTGTGGGGATTCTTTGAACCTTCGGGGCGAAGGAGTTCGCTGGAACCTGCGACGTAGGGTGATCCTGGGAGTTATAGAAGGGGGACCCTATGGCGGCTAACTATCGCCCCGGAGCAACGGTGCTCGAGGCAATTGGTTCGACCCCGCTCATTCAGGTCAACGGCGTCTTCGCCAAACTTGAGTACCTCAATCCGTCGGGCTCGGTCAAAGCCCGCATGGCGCGCTACATCATCGAGCGCGCGGAGCGCGAAGGGATCTTGCACCCGGGCGACACGATCGTCGAAGCCTCGAGCGGCAATACCGGTAACGCCATGAGCATGGTGGCGGCAGTTCTCGGGTACAAGATGCTCGTCGTGATGCCTGAAGGTCTCAGCCCTGAGCGCGCCGCAATTTCACTCGCATTTGGCGCAGAGATGCACACCGTGGGCACGTTCCACGTGAATGAGGCGCTGGAAGAGGCGAGCCGCCTCGGTGATTTGCCGGGATACTTTGCCCCCCATCAGTTCGAGTCCGAGTGGAACGTCGAAGAGAACCGCACGTGGCTCGGACCGGAGATCCTGGGTCAGTTGCCCGCCGATCTCTCACCCGACGCCTTCGTGATGGGCGTGGGAACGGGCGGCACCTTGATCGGTGTGGGGCAGGCCTTCCGCGAGGCAAACCCTGACGTCTTGATCATCGCCCTGGAGCCGAGTGAGTCCTGCACCATTCAGTGCGGTGACACCGGTCTGCACCAGATTGAGGGCATCGCCGATGGTTTCATTCCCACTATCTACAAGCGCCATGCGGCCATGGTCGATCGAGTGGTGGGCGTGCACAGTGATGACGCGGTCGCCGAAATGCGCCGGCTCGCTCGCGAGCACGGCCTCTTGGTGGGTCCGAGTTCGGGTGCCAACATGGTTCTCGCTCGGCGCATCCGTGAGGAGCTGGGCGACGCCGCGACAGTCGTCACGGTGTTGTGCGATGAGGGCGAGAAGTACTTAAGTGAATACTTCATCCCTCAGTCGTTAAAAACGACGTAGCTCACAGCGGCGTCACGTACGCGCCCGCGATGCCGCCGTCGACGAGGAACGTCGAAGCGTTCACGAAGGTGGAGTCGTCGCTCGCGAGAAACAGCACCGCGCTCGCGATCTCCTCAGGCTCGGCGAAGCGTCCGGCCGGGATGTGCACCAATCGCCGCGCGGCCCGCTCGGGGTCCTTTGCGAATAGCTCTTGCAGAAGCGGCGTGTTGACCGGTCCCGGGCAGAGTGCGTTGACGCGAATGCCCTCACGCGCGAACTGCACGCCGAGCTCGCGCGACATCGAGAGCACTCCGCCTTTGGAGGCGGTGTAGGAGACCTGGCTGGTGGCCGATCCCATGACCGCGACGAAGGAGGCGGTGTTGATGATCGACCCGCCGCCGCGTGCCAAGAGGTGCGGGATGCCGTACTTACAGCACAAGTAGACCGAGGTGAGGTTGACCTCCTGAACGCGCCTCCACGCGTCGAGTTCGGTGGTGAGGATCGAGTCGTCATCGGCGGGCGAGATGCCCGCGTTGTTAAAGAGGACATCGATGCCGCCGTAGACATCGATGACTTGGTCGTACATCGACTTCACACTCTGCTCGTCGGCCACGTTCACCCGCACGAACGTCCCGCCAATCTCTGTGGCCAGGGCGACACCCGTCTCCTCGTTGACGTCGGCCACGACCACCTGGGCGCCCTCCTGGGCGAAGCGCAGGGCCGTCGCTCGTCCGATGCCGCTCGCGGCACCGGTGATGATGGCCACTTTGTTGTCCAAGCGTCCCATTTAGTTGTCCTCCGTTGAGATAAACACGTTCTTTTCTTCGCTGAAACCCAGTAGCGCATCCGGTCCGAGCTCGCGCCCCAGCCCCGAGTGCTTAAAGCCACCAAAGGGCGTGGAGTAGCGAACCGACGAGTTCGAGTTCACCGAGAGTGCGCCGGTCTCGACCCCGCGCGCGACCCGCAGGGCTTTGGCGATGTCGCGGCTCCAGATTGAGCCCGAGAGCCCATAGACGCTGTCGTTCGCGATGGCGATCGCTTCGGCCTCGTCGCGAAAGCGCACGACCGAGACGACGGGACCAAAGATCTCTTCTTGAAACGAGCGCGCCGCGCGATCGCTGGTTTCGAGCACCGTAGGGGCCATCCAGTACCCCGGGCCCTCGGGCGCGGAACCGCTGAAGGCGACCTCGGACTCATCGACGTAGGCCCGCACGCTCTCGCGTTGGGCGGCGCTGATGAGCGGCCCCATCTCGCTCTCGTCGGTCGTGGGATCTTGGACCTTGACCCCTTTGACGGCGGGCTCGAAGTACTCCATGAAGCGGTCGTAGGCGGACGATTCTACGAGCAGGCGCGAGCGTGCACAGCAGTCCTGGCCCGCGTTGTCAAAGACCGCGTAGGGCGCTTGAGCGGCGGCCCTTTCTAAGTCCGCGTCACCAAAGACGATGTTGGCGCTCTTGCCGCCCAACTCCAGGGTGACGCGCTTGACCTGCGCGGCACAGCCCTCCATGATGACCCGCCCGACGGCGTTGGAGCCGGTGAAGCAGACCTTGCGCACTGCGGGGTGCGTGACGAACCGGTTGCCCACTATTGATCCGTCGCCGGTCACGACTTGGAAGACACCTTCTGGGATGCCGGCGTCCAACGCGAGTTCGCCGAGGCGAATGGCGGTGAGTGGCGTGAGGACGGCGGGCTTTAGGACCACGGTGTTGCCCGCCGCGAGTGCTGGGCCGAATCCCCATCCGGCAATCGGCATCGGAAAGTTCCAGGGCACGATGATGCCCACAACGCCCAAGGGCTCATAGAAGGTGAGATCGATGCCACCGGCGACGGGAATCTGCTTGCCGGAGTGTCGCTCGGGAGCTCCCGAGTAGTAGTTGAGAACGTCGCGAACGTTGCTGGCTTCCCATCGCGCATTGGAGATCGTGTGACCCGAGTTGGCGACTTCGAGCTGGGCGAGCTCCTCGTTGTGCGAGTCGACGACTTCGGCGAAGCTTCGCAACAGTCGCGCGCGGTCCGCGGGGGTGACCTTCTTCCAATTGATTGCGGCCGTTGCCGCCGCGTCGATCGCGGTGTCCGTCTCTTCGATGTTGGCGAGATTGACGTTCGCGATCTCTTGCTCGGTGGATGGGTTGATGATGCCCAGCGTGGTGTTCATAGACGTTCGAATCCTCTGTAGCGCTCCCAGTCGGTGACCGCCGCGTCGAATGCGGCGACCTCAATGCGTGCCGCGTGGGTGTAGTGGTCGACGACCTCGTCGCCAAAGGCATCACGCGCGGCCGCACTGGCATCGAAGAGCTCGGTTGCCTGACGCAGCGACGTCGGCACCCGTGGTGCATCTGAGAGATAAGCGTTGCCCGTAAAGGCGGGAGCTAAGGGGAGTGACTCATCCACGCCGCGCAGTCCGGCGGCGACCAATGCGGAGATCGCGAGGTAGGGGTTGACGTCGCCTCCGGGAATACGGCACTCGACACGAAGAGACGGTCCGTGTCCCACCACGCGAAAGGCGCACGTGCGATTGTCGAGTCCCCAGAGCAGCGCGGTGGGAGCGAAGGAGCCCTCCACGAAGCGCTTGTAGCTGTTGATGTTCGGGGCGAGAAAGAGAGAGAACTCGCGCGAGTAGGCGATCTGACCGGCGAGAAAGTGCTCGAAGACCGGAGAGAAGCCGTGTTCCCCATCGCCCGCGAAGACCGATTCGTCGTTCTCATCGCGGAGCGACAAGTGAATGTGACAGGAGTTGCCCTCGCGCTCGTTGTACTTGGCCATAAAGGTGATGCTGCAGCCTTCTTGGGCCGCGATCTCCTTGGTGCCGAGCTTAAAGAGCGAGTGCTCATCGCACTTGTCCACGAGCTCGGCGTACTTAAAGGCGAGTTCGTGCTGGCCGTAGTTGCACTCGCCCTTGAGCGACTCGACGATCATGCCCGCACCCCTCATCGCGCGCCGCACGCGCCCGAGCACTCCTTCGACCCGCGAGGTGCCGAGCAGTGAGTAGTCCACGTTGTACTGATTGGCGGGAGTCAGTCCTCGGTACCCCGCATCCCAGGCATCTTCGTAGCTGTTTTCGAACATGATGAACTCAAGCTCAGTTCCGGTCAGTCCGTTCCAACCGCGCGCGGCGAGTTGCCCGACTTGATTTTGCAGGACTTGACGGGGGGAGACCGCCACGGGTTCCCCTTCGACCGTCTCGACGTCGGCGAAGACGATGACCGTCTTGTCGTGCCAGGGAACATCGCGAATCGTGGTGTAGTCGGGAGTAAAGGACAAGTCGCCGTATCCCCGCTCCCACGAGGTGAGAGCAAATCCGTCGACTGTATTCATGTCCACGTCCGAGGCGAGCAGGTAACTGCATCCCTCCACGACCCCTTTGAGCACGTCGTTCACGAAGAAATCGCCATCGATGCGCTTACCCTGGAGGCGTCCCTGCATGTCGGTGATGGCCAATATGACGGTGTCGATCTCGCCACCTTCGATGCGCGCCACTAGCTCTTTTTGCGTCAGGCGACCCCTGATTGAAGTACTCACACGCCCCCTTCGAACACTGATTTGGCCATGGTAGTCGCGCGAGTCGCGAACACATTTTGGCGCGCGCGTTTCTCGACGTCGCGTTCAGTGTGATCGATGCCGTGCTCGTGTGCGGCAGTACCGAACAGAAATTCAATTTTTCGTGGCGACCAAGAATTGATTCAGTATTGGGGCGAACATCATTTGCGAAGGTGTGTGGCGAACCCTATGCTCGCGCCAAAGTCGTAACGCACTGGGGGGACAGTTACATGGATGATCAGCTGAGCGCTGCATCACAAAACACAGACGCCGATGAACAGCGTCTTCATCAAATGGGATACGCGCAGGAGTTGCATCGGGGACTCAGCAGATTTTCCAACTTTGCGATTTCCTTCACGATCATCTCGATCCTGTCGGGTTGCCTCACGCTGTATAGCTACGGCCTGACCCACGGCGGCCCGCCGGTCATGATCTGGGGCTGGGTCATCGTTGGTGGACTCGTGCTGTTTGCCGGACTGTCGATGGCCGAAATCTGTTCCGCGTTTCCGACGGCCGGTGGCCTCTATTACTGGTCGGCGAAACTCGCACCGGGCAAGAGCGGGCCGATCTGGTCGTGGTTTACCGGATGGTTCAATTTGCTGGGCCAAGTGGCGGTTACCGCGGGCATCACCTTTGGGTGCGGGTACTCCATCGGTGAGTTCATCTTCCTCGTCTCGGGCAACTCGCTGTGGACCGATAACCGCCACGTGGTGCTGCTGACGGCCGCCCTCTTGCTGATCCAGGGCCTGATTAACACTTTCGGCGTCAACATCGTCTCGCTCTTCAACCGTGTCTCGGTCTGGTGGCACTTGACGGGCGTGGCCGTCATTGTGATACTCCTCTTCATTGCGCCCCACTCGCACAGTCACCAGAGCGGAAGCTTCCTCTTTGGCTCGGGGGGCTTTGACGCGTTCAAGGGACTGTCGGGCTTCTCGGTTCCCTTCTACGTCTTCTTGCTCGGACTGCTGGTGGCGCAGTACACCTTCACGGGGTACGACGCGTCAGCCCACGTCACCGAAGAAACTCTGAACGCGGCGGTCTCAGGTCCGCGAGGAATCGTGACCTCGATCTGGGTGTCGTGGATCGCAGGTTTTGTCCTTCTCATTGGGGTAAGTGTTGCCATCCCGCACTTCGTTCACGGCTTCTCGATCGACATTGCGGGAACGAAGTACACCAGTTACGCGCAGTTCTCCGGCGGCGTGCCGTGGGGCAACGTCTTCGTATACGCGACGGGCAAGGTCTTAGGTGAGTTGCTGGTACTGGTCGTGATCGGTGCGCAGTTCTTCTGTGGCATTGCGTCAGTGACCGCCAACTCACGCATGATCTACGCCTTCTCGCGAGACGGGGCGGTGCCCGCGTCGAACTACTGGCACCACGTCAGCAAGCGCACGCGTGTTCCCGTGCACTCCGCGTGGTTCGGTGCCGTGGGAGCGTTTATCCTGGTCACTCCCGCGCTCTTGCCCGGATCGAGCGGCTCGACCGCTTACGCCGCGGTGACCTCGATCGCGGTCATTGGGCTCTACGTGGCGTACCTGATCCCGGTCTTCCTGCGGCGAATCAACCCGAGCGCCTTCACTCCAGGACCGTGGAAGTTGGGCAAGTGGGGCCCCGTGTTCGGATGGATCGCCATTGTGTGGGTCGTCTTTATCTGCATCCTGTTCATGCTCCCGACGGTGAAGCCGATCAACGCCGACACGTTCAACTACACACCGTTCGCTGTCGTTGCCGTTATTGGCTTCGCGGGAATCTGGTACGCGGTCTCGGCTCGCAAGTGGTTTAAGGGACCCAAGGTTCAGGGCTCGGCAGAAGAGCTCGCCGAGATCGAGCGAGAACTGAGCATCTAGCTCACGAAAGATCCTCGCTGGCGCGACGTCTCCTCGCGCCAGCGAGGCGCACCTCTTGTCCGTTACCTTGCAGTAGCGCTCGATCCACGAAGTGCGTGGCATCGCATCTCCTAGACTCCTCGCAACGAGCGAAGGGAATGCGGTGCGACGCACGCGAATCGTAGCGACAATCGGTCCGGCCTCAGAATCGGACGAGAAGCTCAAGGAGTTGGCCTCGGCCGGGGTCGACGTTTTTCGGTTGTCGTTCGCCCACGGCGATATTCCTTCGGGCATCGAGCGTCTGCGCCGGGTTCGAAAAGTGGTACCCGACGTTGCGATCATGGTCGATATTCCCGGTCCGAAGATCCGCGCCGGCTCCTTTGGCACATCACCCGTCCCCCTCAGCGTGGGTGGAGAAATACAACTGGTGGAAGCCTTTGGTGAGGTCTCGACCGCCGAGCGCATCACCGTGGAGCGAGACCACGTTCTGAGTCAACTGAAAGTAGGCGACCGGGTCCATATTGGTGACGGAGGAGTCTCGCTGATTGTCACCAACGTCGGACCCACTACTGAAGCGAGAGTGACCTCGGGTGGCGCGGTTATGGGCAAGCCGGGCCTCTCGCTGCCGTCCTCAGTGATGGACGACCGGCTGCCCACCGAGGATGATCGACACCGTCTCGAAGCGCTGCGCAGTGAGGAATTTGAGATTCTCGCGGTCTCCTTCGTGCGATCCGGCTTCGACGTCGAGAGCGTTCGCGCGGTGCTCTCGCGACCGGACGTGATGATCATGTCCAAGATCGAGACGGGCGAGGGGATCGAAAACTTAAACGAGATCATGGAGCACTCCGACTCACTCATGGTCGCGCGCGGCGACCTCGGGGTTCGACTCCCCATCGAAGAAGTCCCGCATCTCCAAAAGGAGATCGTGCGTCTGGGTATCCGCTACGCTCGACCGGTCGTCGTCGCGACTCAGATGCTCGAGTCCATGACCCACGCTCAGGTCCCCACGCGCGCCGAAGTGACCGACGTCGCGAACGCGGTGCTCGATGGCGCGAGCGCGGTGATGCTCAGCGGTGAAACAGCGATTGGCGAGGACCCGGTCGGCACGGTCGTCACAATGGACCGCATCGTGCGCCGCGCCGAGATGTCGTTCCCCTACGCCGAATGGGGAGCGGGACTGGGCATTCAAGATCTCGTCGTCTCGAGCACCCAAGCGCAGCGCGTCACCGCGGCCATTACTGGTGCGGCGTGGCGCGCCGCGATGGACGAGAACGCGGTCGCGATCGTGGCCTGCACGAGGTCGGGACTCACGGCGCGCGCGATCTCGCGCTTTCGCCCACCGATGCCCATCGTCGTGCTCACGCCCAACTTCTCGACCGCCTTGCAGTTGCGCAGTTCCTGGGGTATCCAAGAGACGTTCGTGACGCCGCTCCAGGACATCGACGGACTGTGCGACTTTGCGGTGACCAAACTGAAGGAGACCGGCTTCGCCAAACCTGGTGATCCGGTAGTAGTAATGGCCGGGTCGTCGTCGAATCAGGCCGCCGTGACTGACACGGTGCGCATGATCATCGTCCCCTAGATCAACTTTTCGACGTTTTTTCGACAGAAAATAGGGTCTCTGCCTACGCTACGGCGATGGCCTCTTTAGAGATCTCTGCCGATGTGTCGTCCGCACAGCCCGTGCCGATCCGTGCCGCCCTCGTCAATTTCATTGAGGGAACGGTCACGCCGACCGCGAATGGATTTCGCGTGGAGGGCATCGTGGAGGGCGACGATCCCGAGGGCGCGAATCGTCAACTCTTCACGACGTTGCGCCGCATCGAGCCGCGCACCACTCTGCGGGCACAGTGGACATTCAATGGAACGGTTCACCGCTTCGTTGATTTGACCGCCCAGCGCACCTTCGCCGCCGCGTCGTCCTAGCCCGCGTCGTCTTCTACGAGCGGGCGGTGACGCCCTTTAGCTCGCTGAGCGACTCGCGTAAGACAGTCGAAAGATCCCGTGTGTTCTTCGGGCGCACCCACTCCTCAAAGGACGTCTTGAACACCGCCACGCAAACCTCGGCCACCAGTCCGGCGAGCGAGTCCGGCACCCCCCGAGCGCGGAGCGTCGCGGCGAGCTTGGCCGCGAGTGACTGCAGTTTGATGAGTTCGCGTTCTTGTAGTTCGGGAGTGGCCGAGATGATTCGTTGACGCTTCTGGGCGAAAGAGCGACGCTCCTTCAGAAACGAACTGACCGCCTCAAGGCCGACGAAGGCCGCCTCGAGAGGTCCGAGTTCACCCGGCGCACCGGCGGCCGCGTCAGTGATGAGTTTCTCGAAGGTCTCACCGCCCGGGAAGAGCACTTCGCGTTTATCACTGAAGTAGCGAAAGAATGTCCGCTCCGTCAGCCCGGCGCGTTCCGCAATCTCGGCGACCGTCGTATTCTCAAAACCCTGTTCCAGGTAGAGCTCCAGGCCCGCGACTTCGAGTCGCCCGCGACTATCGGGCTGCCAACGCATGCACCTAGCGTAATTAACGTCAGCCACTGACATGTAGCACCATCAAATGAGCCGCCGGCGTGCGAGCAAAAGTGCCCTCGACAGGAGTCGAACCTGCGCACATGGCTTCGGAGGCCAATGCTCTATCCGCTGAGCTACGAGGGCGCGTGGTCAGTCTACCCGTCGACCTTTTATTGACTTGAGCGACGACGACGGCGTTCGTACAGGTGGGGCACGATGTCCAACTCGTAGTGTTGATCCATGGGTGTCGAGCCGGTGCCGGCTTCTCTCTTTCCCGTCACCACGCAACTGCGCGACGACGGAGTGAGCGTGGGGGGTGTTGATCTGCGCGCCCTGGCGACGACCTTTGGCACGCCACTGTTTGTCTACGACGAGGTGACCCTGCGCGAACGGTGTCGCGAAGCCGCGCGTGTCTTTGACGACGGCGTCGCTTTCGCGTCCAAGTCGTTTCTCTGTGGCGCCATGGCCCAACTCGCGGCCGAAGAGGGGTTGTACGTGGACGTGGCGACGGGTGGGGAGCTCGACATTGTCCTGCGCGCGGGCGTTCCCGCCAATCGAGTCATCGTGCACGGCAACAACAAGTCGGCCGAGGAGATTGAGCACGCCGTAGCGGTCGGAGTGCACCGAATCGTCGTCGACAATTTTCCCGAGATTGAGCACCTGAGGAAGGTCGTGTCGCCCGAGTCACCGGTGGACGCGCTGGTGCGCGTGACCCCGGGCGTCGAAGCCCACACTCACGAATACGTCCGCACGGGCCAAGAAGACACCAAGTTTGGGTTCTCGGTGGCGACCGGCGAGGCGCGGCGGGCGATCGAACAGTTACGAATGATCGATGGTCTCACGCTGCACGGCGTGCACGCTCACATTGGCTCACAGATCTTTGAGGTCGACGGCTTCAAGGAGTCGATGGGTGTCCTGGTGGACTTCACGAAGGGCGACGACTTTGACGAACTCTGCGTGGGCGGCGGGCTCGGCGTGGCGTACGTGACCGGCGAGTCCGCACCATCTATCACGCAGTGGGGTCGCGCCATTCGCGACGCCGCCAAGGACAGTGGTCTTCGATCTGACGTGCGCATCCTGGCCGAACCCGGTCGCGCGATCGTGGCCCAGGCCGGCGTCACGCTCTATCGCGTGGGCGTCGTCAAGCCCGTGACGCACCGCACGTACATGGCCGTGGACGGGGGAATGAGCGACAACCCCCGACCCGTGCTCTACGGTTCGGGCTACGAGGCCTTCGACGTGGATCAACCGCTGGCCGAGCGCACGCAAGAAGTGCGCCTAGTGGGCAAGCACTGTGAGAGCGGCGACGTGCTCGTGGATGAGGCCCATCTGCCCGCATCCACGGGGGTTAACAGCCTCGTCGCTACGCCGGTGACGGGAGCCTACGGATACTCGATGGCCTCGAACTACAACCGCGTCCCTCGACCCGCAGTCGTCTTCGTCCACAACGGCGCCGCGCGCGAGGTATTGCGTCGTGAGACCTTTGAGGACCTCGCGCGGCTCGAGGTCGGCCTCTCATCAACCCTGAGTTAGCCTTATTTCAATGAAAGATGGGGTCGTACGGGTCGGCGTGATCGGCGGTGGCTTCGTGGGAACGTCGCTCGCCCAACTTCTGAGCGACCCCTCGCGCCGTGAAGCCCTCACTGACGCGGCCACTGCCGACGTGGAGTTGGTGGGCGTAGCCGTGCGCGACCTGTCGAAGGCTCGCCCCGGTATTCCCAAGGAACTCCTCACCGACGACGTGGAATCCCTGATCGAAAGCGACCTGGACGTCCTGGTCGAAGTGGCGGGCGGCATCGAGCCGATGAAGACCTACATCGAGAGTGCGCTCAAGCGCGGGGTGTCGGTCGTCACGGGTAATAAGGCGCTCATGGCGCAGTCGGGTCCCCAACTAGCCCAACTGGCTCACGAGAACCACGCCGACCTCTTTTATGAAGCAGCAGTCGGTGGGGCGATTCCCATTCTGCGTGCGTTACGCACGTCACTGGCGGGCGAGCGCATCACCCGGGTGATGGGAATTGTGAACGGGACAACAAATTTTATTCTCACCAAGATGATGAACGAGGGAAGTGACTATGCCGACGCGTTGGCGGAGGCGCAAGTTCTGGGATACGCCGAACAGGCGGATCCCTCAGCGGACGTCGACGGTTTCGACGCCGCCGCCAAGGTGCAGATTCTTTCGACGTTGGCCTTCGGCACGCGACTCGGGGGCGACGAGATCTCGCGCGAAGGGATCACGGGCGTGCGGAGTGTGGACGTTGAGGTCGCCAAACGCATGGGGTACGTCATCAAGCTGATCGGCGTGGCCGAGCGAGTGGGGGAGTCGGGAATATCGCGGCGCGTTCATCCCGCCATGGTGCCCGTCGCACACCCCCTCTCGTCAGTGAATGGTGCGATGAACGCCGTCTTCGTCAACGGCGTAAAGACTGGTCCGCTCATGTGGCTCGGCCAAGGGGCGGGCGGCGAACCAACGGCCACCGCGGTCCTGGGCGATCTGCTCGATGCCGCGCGCAACCGCGTAAGCGATCGACACGACGTGCCCTTCAGCGGTGATCGCTCCTTGCACTACGTGCCCGCCGGCGAGCTGTCGAGTCGTTTCTACTTGAGCGTCGACGTGTGGGATCGTCCCGGGGTGCTGGCCGAAGTCGCGAGTGTCTTCGGTCGTCATCAGGTTTCCATTCAGTCAATGGATCAGTCCGGATTCAACAACGAGGCCCGACTCGCCTTTTTGACTCACGAAGCGCTGAGTTCCGACGTCGAGGCGACCGTCGCCGAGCTCAGTGCGCTGTCGTCGGTGGAGTCCGTGGGTGCGCGCATTCGCGTCATCGACGAAGAAGTCTCGTGAATGCCTGGCGCGGGTTACTCGTCGAGTACGCCGAGTGGCTCGACCTCGAAGGGGTGAGCGACATCATCACGTTGCAGGAGGGCCACACGCCCCTCTTGCACGCGGACCATCTCTCGGAGCGCCTCCAAGCCGACGTGTGGCTCAAGTACGAGGGACTAAACCCGTCCGGCTCCTTTAAGGATCGCGGCATGACGATGGCGATCACCAAGGCCAAGGCCAATGGGGCGACCAAAGTGATCTGTGGCTCGACGGGCAACACCTCGGCCGCCGCGGCGGCCTACGCGGCGAAGGCCGACATGGAGTGCGTCGTGCTCGTTCCCGAAGGCAAGATCGCCATTGGCAAGTTGGCTCAGGCCATGGTCTACGGAGCCAAGGTCATTCAGATTCGCGGCAACTTCGACCAGGCACTCAACCTGGCCCGCGAGCTCACGCAGTATCTGCCCATGACCATCGTGAACTCGATCAATCCCGACCGCATCGAGGGCCAAAAGACCGGCGCGTTCGAGATCGTCGACGTGCTCGGCAACGCGCCCGACATCCTGTCGATTCCGGTGGGCAATGCGGGCAACATCACGGCGTACTGGCGCGGCTTCACTCAGTACCACTTCGCCCAGCGCTGTTCCACGCTGCCCAAGATGTGGGGCTTCCAGGCGGAGGGCGCAGCACCCATCGTGCTCGGGCATCCCGTCGCCAATCCCGAGACCATCGCCACCGCCATCCGTATCGGCAATCCCGCGAGTTGGGTACCCGCGCTCGAGGTCATCCACGAGTCCTTGGGCGACATTCGCGCGGTGAGCGACGAAGAGATCATTGAGGCGTATCACTACGTGGCGCGGCACGAATCAGTGTTCTGCGAGCCTGCGTCGGCGGCCTCGGTGGCCGGACTTGTGAAGTACGGCGTGCCCGAGGGTTCAACGGTGGTCTGCGTCTTAACGGGCAATGGCCTCAAGGACCCCGACACGGCCGTTAGTTCGAGTGACGCCCCTGATGTCGTTGACGCTACGCTGAAAGCGCTTCTCAGCGAACTGGAGTAGTTGTGTTTCGCTGCAGCACTGCTATACTTGATGTTGTCGTCCGTTCGGTTATGCCGGCGTAAGGAATCTCTTCCGAGACGACTTTTCCCAGTATTTCTTCTCCGCTCCGTCATATCTTCACGAGCGGCGAGAAAGGATTCATTTCATGGCTATCAAGCCTTCCCCAGAACGTTCGGATCTCGAGACCAAAACTCGCGAAGACCTCCAAACGATCGCCAAAGTAATGGGTGTTGATGCGCCCACCCGGGCCACCAAAGCTGCCCTCATTGACGCCATCATGTCCGAGCCGGCGAGCACCAACGGTGCGTCGGCCAATGGAGCAACTGTCAGCGGTCCGGACTCCTCCAACTCCTCTCGCGCGGTGCGCTCGCGTCGCACTGTCGCAACGCCCGTCGATGATTTCGACGACCTCCTGGGCGAGTTCGTCGCCGACGCACCTGTGGCGTCCGAGGCGCCGAGCACAACCGCTGCGCCCACCGCCAACGCCGAGTCGAACGCCGACGTCGGCAACTCGGAGCGTCCGGCGGCCCGCCAGTTCACCCAAACCCGTCCCGAGCGCCAGCCGCGCGACAATGGTGACACCAATAGCCGTTCGCGCCGCAATCGTCGCAACCGCAACGGGCGCGAGCGCTTCAACGGCGAGTCGATGCCCAACGCCGACCAGCCCTACGCCGGTGAACTCGTCGACGTGGAAGGTCTCTTGGACCTGCGCGACGACGGCTATGGCTTTCTGCGCGCCAAGGGATATCACTCCTCACCCAACGACGTGTACGTCTCAATCAATCAAGTGCGTCGCTACCACCTGCGCAAGGGCGACACCATCGTCGGCGGATATCGTCCAGCCGCCTCGAACGAAAAGTATCCCGCGCTCCTGCGCGTCGACACCGTCGCTGGCGTCGACCCCGAAGTGGCGCGCTTGCGTCCCCGGTTCGAGGACCTCACCCCGCTCTTTCCTGACGAGAAGCTGAACCTCGAGATCAACGAGGGCGGCAAGCTCGACCTGACTCCGCGCATCGTGGACCTCTTGTCCCCGATCGGCAAGGGCCAGCGCGGCCTCATCGTCTCGCCGCCCAAGGCCGGTAAGACCACGATCATGAAGCAGATCGCTCAGTCCATCGAGGTCAACAACCCCGAGGTACACCTGATGGTGCTCCTGGTCGACGAGCGCCCCGAAGAGGTCACCGACATCCGACGCAGCGTGAAGGGCGAAGTCATCTCATCGACCTTCGACCGTCCGGCCGAAGAGCACACCCACGTCGCCGAACTCTGCATCGAGCGCGCCAAGCGACTCGTCGAGCAGGGCCGCGACGTGGTCATCATTCTCGACGGCATCACGCGACTGGCGCGCGCCTACAACTTGGCTGCTCCGGCGACGGGCCGCATCATGTCCGGTGGTGTCGACTCCGGCGCCCTGTACCCGCCCAAGAAGTTCTTCGGTGCCGCGCGCAATATTGAAGAGGGCGGTTCACTGACCATCCTCGCCAGCGCCCTCGTCGAAACGGGCTCGAAGATGGACGAAGTGATCTTTGAGGAGTTCAAGGGAACCGGCAACATGGAGCTACGTCTCGACCGTCGTTTGGCCGAGCGTCGTCTCTACCCGGCGATCGACGTCAACGCGTCCTCGACTCGTCACGAAGAACTGCTCTTTAGCCGCGAGGCACTACCCCAGGTGTGGAAGCTGCGTCGCGTGCTGAACGGCCTCGCAGCCGAGGGTCGCGACGCCGCCGGTCTTGAGCTGCTGATCGACAAGTTAAAGACCACCAAATCGAACGAAGAGTTCCTGGCCGAGATCGGTCGGGGACCGGCACCAACTAGTTAATTTCCCGCTACAATTCTTCTTCGCACTTAAGGAGCGCCATGAAGCAAGCAATTCACCCCACCTACGGCGATGCCGCCGTCACCTGCTCGTGCGGCAACACCTTTACGACGTCCTCGACCAAGTCGACGCTGCGCGTCGAGCTCTGCAACGAGTGCCACCCGTTCTTCACCGGCAAGCAGAAGTTGGTTGACACCGGTGGCCGCGTCGAGCGCTTCCAGCGCCGCTACGCGCAAAAGACCAAGGCGCGCGCTCCCAAGGCTTAGATCCTCGGGCGCTCCGCGATTTTCGTGCGCTCCCTCGACGAGACTCTCTCCATCCTCCAAGACGAACTTCGCACCGTCGAAGTCCAGTTGGCGGAACCCGACGTCGCCAGCGACCTCACGCGTCTGCGCGACCTGTCGCGCCGCCACAAGGAACTCAACGACATCAACGTCGCCTGGCTCGCCCTACGGGGAGCTCGCGAGGACCTGAACACGGCCAAGGAGATGTTCAACGACACCGAGGGCAACGACCGCGAACTCTGGCGCGACGAAGTGAACGGCGCCGAAGAGCGGATCGCCGAGTTCGAAGAGAATCTCGAGACGCTGCTCTTACCTCACGATCCCAACGAGGGACGCAACGTGATCCTGGAGATCCGCGGGGCCGAGGGCGGCGAGGAAGCCAACCTGTTTGCGGCGGACTTAGCCGAGATGTACAAACGCTACGCCGCGCTGCGAGGATGGAAGTTCGAGGTCATTGAAGAGCGGGAGTCGGAAAAGGGAGGACTCGACGAGGCCACCTATCTGATCAAGGGTGTCGACGCGTGGGCTCGCCTCGAGTTCGAAGCGGGCGTGCACCGCGTTCAGCGCGTCCCCGTTACCGAAGCCAAAGGACGGGTCCACACCTCCTCGGCCACCGTTTCGGTACTGCCCGAGGCCGAGGACGTCGACGTGACCATCGATCCCACGGAACTCAAGATCGACGTGTACCGTTCCTCAGGGCCCGGCGGCCAGAGCGTCAACACCACCGACTCCGCGGTGCGCATTACGCACCTGCCCACGGGCATCGTGGTGTCGATGCAGGACGAGAAAAGCCAGATTCAAAATCGCGCCAAGGCTCTGATCGTGTTGCGTTCGCGCCTCCTCAAGGCCGCCCAGGACGCCCAGGCCAGCGAACTTGGCGACCTCAAGCGCTCCCAACTGGGCGGTGGTGGTCGCAGCGAGAAGATTCGCACGTACAACTTCAAAGAAAACCGGGTGACTGATCACCGGATCAACTTGACGAACTACTCACTTGACGCAGTGTTGGCCGGTGACCTGGACCCCTACATCGACGCGCTCCTCGCCGACAAGCGGGCACGTCAGTTGGGCGAGAGTGACGGACGTTAACGCCCGTTTCGTCGACGAACTCGTCGAGATCGGTATTGAGCGGCGCGAAGCCCGCTGGCTGGTCGAGGAGTTCGTTCCCGGCGGTGACGAAGGCGCGCACGAGGCGCTGATGGCCGCCGCCGAGCGCCGACGCACCGGCGAACCCCTCCAGTACATCATCGGGCACTGGCCCTTTCGCTCGCTCGACCTCGATGTGGATGCGCGGGCCCTCATTCCGCGACCCGAAACTGAAGAGCTGGTGGGCGTCGCCGTCAGCGAGCTCGCTGCGGGATCTTCGCTCGCCCCAATCATCGTCGACCTCGGCACCGGCACGGGAGCCATCGGACTGTCACTGTTGAGCGAGCTGCGGGCGCGCGGCGTTCTAGCCACCCTCATCGCGCTCGACGAGTCGCTCGAGGCCCTGGCGCTCGCGCGCCAGAACGCGCGAAAGCATCGACTCGACGCTGTCTCCTTTGTGCAGTCATCCTGGTTTGGGTCACTGAATCCGTCCCTTAGGGAACGGGTCGATCTCATCGTGGCCAATCCGCCCTACGTCGATGCGGCCGAATTCTCTACTCTTGATCCCGTGCTGCACTATGAACCGCGAGGCGCCCTCGTTGCCGACCCGGCCAGAGGCGTGGGGGGATTCGCTGATCTTGACGTCGTGATCCGCGAGTCGTTTGCCTGGCTTTCTCCGAGCGGAGTGCTCGTGTGCGAGCACGGCGACACTCAACGTGACGCGGTGCTCGAGGCGGCCCGCGAGGCCGGATACCGCGAAGTGAACGACCTCGACGACGTGGCCAGACTGCCTCGCATATTGGTGGCGCGACGGTGAGCGAGCTCATCGATCGCTCGCAAGCGATTCATCTTCTCCTCGAAGGACACGTCGTGGCCGTGCCTACCGACACCGTGTACGGCCTCGCCGCCTCGTTGTGGCGAGATGATGCGGTGTCCGCGCTGTTCCGCTTGAAGGATCGACCCGCGAACGCGGCGCTGCCGGTTCTCGTGCACACTCTCAATCCGATTCAAGAGATCGACGTGGAGTGGGGCGGGCTCGCAGAGCAGTTGGCCGAAGAGTTCTGGCCGGGACCGCTCACCATCGTGGTGCCCGCGTCCTCGGAACTGGCACAGCGCGTCGGCGGGTCAAAGGACAGCGTGGGCGTGAGAGTGCCCAACGACGAGTTGCTGCTCTCGGTCCTACGAGAGTGCGGACCACTCACGGTCTCGAGCGCGAACTCCCACGGCGAAACGCCGTGTCATAGCGCAGCAGAAGTGATTGCGGCTTTTAGCGGAGATGAGTTGGCCGGTGTACTCGATGGCGGAGAACGACGTGGCGAGGTCTCGACGGTCGTCGAGGTGGGAGAGGGCCTGTGGCGAGTACTTCGCGAAGGCTCGATCAGTACCTCGCGCATCGGGGCGGTTCTGGACTAGTTCACTCGGAGTCGGGCAGGTGCCGAACCCACGACGCGGGCCGTTTTTCCAAGAAGGCAGACATCCCTTCGCGTGCTTCGTCGCTCGCGAACAGCGTGCTGGACAGATTCGTCGCCCACGTGAAGCCGCTCTCAGGAACGAGCGTCGGCACCGTGGAAAGAAGCTCCTTGGCTGCGGCAAGGGCACGAGGTTCGCCAGCCAGCAGGTCGTTGACGATGTCGTGCACGGTCGAATCGAGTGAGTCGGGTGACACGCACATCGTGATGAGCCCGATCCTGGCCGCTTCATCCGCCCCGAAGCGGTTTCCTCGCAGGAACGCACTCTGGGCCGAGGCGAATTGCATCTTGGGTAGGCACACCACCGAGATAATGGCGGGGGCCACACCGACGCGCACCTCGCTGAAACCGAACGTGGCGCCCTCCGACGCGACCGAAATGTCCAAGACGGCGACCAGGCCGACGCCTCCGGCCACGCAGTGACCTGCGACGCGACCCACGAATACCTTGGGCGAGTTGCGAATCTTGACAAACAGGTCACCGAGGGCGATCGGTGGCGCGTGCTCGGACGATCGCTCGCGCAGATCGGCCCCCGCACAGAAGACGGAACCACGATTGGTCAGGATGACTACGCGAACGTTCTCTAGAGCGTTGGCCTCGTCGATTGCTTCAACCAGTTCGACCATCAACTCGTCGCTGAGAGCATTTCGGTGGTCCTCGTCGATCAGCGTGATGGTCATCACGTGGTCGTCGATCGCGCGTTCGACGAGACTCACGAGTGCCCCTTGGGCGCCGGGCCCATGCTCGCGGCACCGGCGAACGCTTGCGCGCGCAAGAGCCAATGGCGGCCGAGCTCTCCGGTGATGAGCAACGTGTCGTCGAGGTGGCGTCGCTGCGTGACCACGAGGCAGAACTCCTCGGCCGATCCCCACACGATGTCATCAGCGTCGTCGGGGCCGACGCGCCAGATGTCGCCGTGTGGGCCGCGCAACTCCACTCGCACTGAACCAGGCGGTGGATCCTCGCCCCGCACGCGATACGACCATGGACGCGTCGCGACCCCCAAATGGACAATGTGGGCTAAGCGGTCGGTTGGTTCGCGCGACACGCCCAAGGCGTCAGCGACGTCGACCCCATGAGCCCACGTCTCCATGAGGCGCGCGGTGAGAAACGACATGGCGCTCATGGGCGGTCCATACCACTCCACGCGCGCGTCGTCGCCTAAGCCGTCCGCCGCGGCGAAGAGAGACGACCTGGCCGTGCGCCAGCGCATCACCAATTCGTGGGGCTCGAGCGACCGGGATTCCTTAAGGGTGATGTCATCGATGTTCTCGAGGCCCGCGCGAGAGAAGACGTCGTCGCGTTCGCGGCGAAATCCCTCGGGGTCGCTCAGTGCGAGCGCCGCGCGCTTGTCGAAGTAGGCGAGGTGCGCGACTTGGTCAAAAACCTTCCAACCGGGGCTCGCCGTGGGTCGGTACCACTGGGCGCGGGCGAGGTCTCGAACGATGACGTCCAACGACTCCTGTTCATCAGCGAGGTCGCCTCGCAGTTCTTCGACGCTACTCATGGGCGATCAACGACGTCGGTAGTTCGACGTACCGGCTGCGCAGCCACTCTCCGAGACCCTTGGCCTGGGCGTCTTGTCGCGTGGATGCCGCGACACCCTCGTCCAAAAGATCGTGAATCACGAAGTTGAGCGATCGCAGGGCGGGTAGGCGAAATCGCTCCACGCGCAGGGGAGCGGTCTCGGGCAACAGGCGCTGGAGCTCATCGATCGTCAAGTACTCGTCGAGCCACGCAAACGCTTCGTCACTGCGCACAAAGACCCCAAGGTTCGCGTGCCCTCCCTTGTCACCGGATCTCGTGCCGACGACCTGGCCGAGAGGCGCGAGGGTCGTCGAGCCGCCGGGGGCGCCGGCGTGCGCACCGTGATTGGTCACGATGTGGGTGTCGGCGGTGGGGGCGACCGAGTCGATGACGGTGCGTTCGCCCCCGAGGATGCTCACGTACTGGGGAACGAGATTGCTGGGCACCAGTGCCGGACTATAGACGCCGTAGGGCGAACCAGGCGACGGGCTCGCTCCGGGAATGAAGAACCCGGGCACGGTTGAGAGCGCCAGTTCCACGACGGCGTCGGCGAGCGCTCGACCCACTTTGTGTTCGTCGGAGTCCTTCACGGTCAGGCGCCACGTGGCGACCGCTTCCTCATTGGTGGGCGGATCAGACTTGTCCGTGCGCACCACGCGCGTCGTCACGCTCTCGAAGTCCGCGGGCTCAAAGGGACACGCGACCCAGAACGCCCGCTCGACCAGATCGGCCTTCTCGTCCATGTCGAGTCCGGTTAACGCGACGCTCAGGTCCTTGCGGTATCCGCCGAGTTCGTTCATCGCGACTTTGAGCGTGCTGGGGGGAGCTTCGCCGCGGACCCCACTGATGCGCACGCGATCAACGTCAACTTGTTCGAGTTCAATCGTGTCAAACCGGGCGGTGACGTCCGGTCCGAAGTACGACGGCGAGCCGATCTCGTAGAGCAACTGCGAGGTGACGGTGCCGATGGACACTTCGCCGCCCGTCCCGTCGTGTTTTCCCACGACGCAACTGCCGTCCTCGTCAACTTCGACCCAGGGAAACCCGACGCGTTCCATGTGCGAAACCTCTTTGAAGAAGGAGTAGTTTCCGCCCGTTACCTGCGCGCCGCATTCGATGACGTGTCCGGCCACGACGCCGCCCGCGAGTGCGTCAAAGTTGTCGCGGCGCCAGCGATGGTGCCAGGCGGCCGGGCCGCACACCAGGGCCGCGTCGGTGACCCGGCCCGTCACGACGATGTCCGCCCCTTCGCTCAACGCCTCGACGATGCCGAAGCATCCGAGGTACGCATTCGCCGTGATGAAACGCGACAGGTCTCCGAGCGACTCTCCCGTTTCGAAGTGGGTGAGGGCGCCGGCGTGGTCCAGGTCGTCCAGTCGCCCTAGGAGGTCGTCTCCGTTGACGTAGGCGACGGTGGGTGAGAGGCCGAGGCGACCCGCGAGGTCAGAGAGTGCGCTCGCGCACGACTCGGGATCAAGTCCGCCCGCGTTAGACACCACCTTGATGCCGCGATCCAAACAGGTCCCCATGACCTGTTCCATCTGCGTGAGGAAGGTCTTCGCGTAGCCCTGTCCGGGGTGCTTGGCTCGGGTGCGCGCCAGGATCAGCATGGTGAGTTCGGCGAGCCAGTCACCCGTGAGGACATCGATCGGACCGCCCTCAACCATCTCGCGCGCGGCCGAGATGCGATCGCCGTAGAAGCCCGAGCAGTTGGCGATGCGTATCACGAGGCGTCGTCGCGCATCGTGAGCAGTGTCGCACCGCGCTCTACTTGCTGGTCCTTGTGGACCAGGACTTGGTCGACCACGCCGTCGCTGCTGGCGGCGATCACGTGTTCCATTTTCATCGCCTCCATCACGACGAGCGACTCGCCCGCGCGTACCGCCTGGCCGGGGGAGACGCGCACGTCGAGAATCCGACCGGGCATCGGGGCACTCAGACCGCCCACTGCAGCGTCGCGGTGGTGGACCTCGAAGCGCTCGATCACGGTGAAGTCGATGGTCCCACGCAGCGTCTGTACGAATAGGTGGCCCGCGGCGTGGGTCACCAGCACCGAACGTCGTCGCGACTTGATCTCGACATCGATGTGGCGGGGTCCCCAGCCGTGGATTCGCGCAAGACCAAACTCGCCGACGTCGAATGAACCGTCGCGACGTCGCACGTACGCCACGTCGAGAGTGTGGCCGTCGTACCCCAGTTCGACGTGCTGACGAGGGAGTCGTGCGTTACGCCACCCGCTCGGTACATCGGCGAGAACTTGGGCGTCGACACGGTGTCGGCCTTGCAGCCAGAGGGCCCCCGCACACGCCGCCATCGCGAGGTCGTCGTCGCTCGCTTCGAGTCCGCGCGGGACAGAGGAGGTCTCGACGAAGTCGGTCGTGGCCTCGCCCCGAAGGAACACGTCACTGCGCAGCGCATTGACCAAGAAATCGCGATTGGTGGTGACACCGCCCAGGTGCAAGCGCTCGAGGCCGAGGGCCAGCGTGGTGGCCGCGAGTTCGCGAGTGGGCGCATACGAGATCACCTTGGCGAGGAGAGGATCAAAGTTCACGGTAACCACTGAACCTTCTTCTACCCCGCTCTCCCAGCGCAGCGCGGGCTCCTCGGCGGCTTGAAAGGCGAGAAGGGTGCCGGTCGCCGGCAGGAATCCCGCCCGGGCATCTTCGGCACACAGGCGCACCTCGATCGAATGTCCGATGAGGTCGACGTCGTCTTGGGTGTAGTCGAGCTCTTCGCCCTGGGCGAGACGCAGTTGCTCGCGCACGATGTCGATGCCACTGACCTCTTCACTCACTGGGTGTTCGACCTGAAGGCGAGCGTTCACCTCAAGGAAGTAAAAGTCGTGGGTCGCGTCGTCGACGATGAACTCCACCGTGCCCGCCGACTGGTACCCGATCGCGCGCGCCAGCGACAACGCCGCTTCGCCCATGGCGTGACGGGAGGCCTCATCCAAGGCAGGCGACGGCGACTCTTCAATCAGTTTCTGGTGGCGCCGCTGAATCGAGCAGTCGCGTTCTCCCAGGTGCACGAGGTTCCCGTACTCATCGCCGAGGATCTGTATCTCGACGTGGCGCGAGTGGGCGATGTAGTGCTCAAGGAAGACGCGATCGTCGGAGAACCCGCTCAGCGCCTCGCGCTTCGCCGCCATCAGCGCGTCGGCGAGTTCGTCAGGCTCACGGACGACGCGCATCCCCTTGCCGCCGCCTCCGGCGGCCGCCTTGATCATGAGGGGATAGCCGATGCTCTGTGCATCCTCGGGCCGCTCGCTCGACTCCAGCACGGGCACCCCCGCCGATCGGGCAAGGTCCTTGGCGGCCAGTTTGTCGCCGACCGCCGCAACGACGCGCGCGGGCGGGCCGATCCACACCAGACCGGCGTTGGCCACGTCACCCGCGAAGTCCGCATTCTCCGACAGGAAGCCGTAGCCGGGGTGGATCGCTTGGGCGCCGCTACTCCTTGCGGCCGCAATGATGGACGCGCCGTCGAGGTGGCTCGATGACAAGAGGATCGCCTCGTCAGCTTCTCGCACGAAGGGCGCATTCGCGTCCTCTGCGACGTAGACCGCCACGGTGCGCAGTCCGGATTCTCGGGCCGCGCGCAGGATGCGGCGGGCAATTTCGCCGCGGTTGGCCACGAGGATCGACGTGAACCTCATAGGCGAAAGACCCCGTAACTCGTGGCGCCCTCAATGGCGCGCCGGCGCACCACCGAGAGGCAGATGCCGAGCACGGTGCGGGTATCGCGCGGATCGATGACGCCGTCGTCGCTCACCACGCTGGTGGCCGCGAGAGCCAAGGACCCCTTTTCCTGGGCCTCTTCGACCGCCGCCACGATTTTGGCGTCTTCTTCTTCGTCGAAGTCCTCGCCGTGGCGCTGGGCTTGGGCCCGTCGCACCTGGGACATGACGCCCGCGATCTGCTTGGGGCCCATGACGGCGATCTTGGCGGTGGGCCACAGGAAGGTGAAGCGATTGTTAAAGGCGCGCCCCGACATGCCGTACGTTCCCGCCCCGTAGGACGAGCCGATGATGAGAGTGATGTGCGGGACCGTTGAATTGGTCACCGCGTTGAGCATCTGCGAACCCTTTTTGATGATGCCCTCGGCTTCGGCGTCTTTGCCCACCATGTAGCCGGTGATGTTCTGAACGAAGACGAGCGGGACGTCGATCTGATTGCAGAGCTGAATGAACTGTCCGGCCTTCTCGGCCGCCTGGGGGTGGATGACGCCGTTGTTGGCGAGGATGCCGATGGGATATCCGTGCACGCTGGCCCACCCGCACACCAGCGTCGTGCCGTATCGCGTCTTGAACTCTTCGAAGCGCGAGCCGTCCACGACACGGGCGATCACGTCGCGCACGTCGACGCTCTGTCGCAGGTCGCGACTCACGATGCCGAGCAGTTCCTCGGCGTCGTAGGTCGGTTCGTCGTTTGGTAGCGACGGTGGCGGGCCGGTCTTTCTCCAGTTGAGGTGCGAGACGACCTCACGACACATTCGGATTGCGTCCATCTCATCTTCGGCGAGGTAGTCGCCCAGCCCCGAGACCTCGGCGTGCAGTACGGCCCCGCCGAGGGTCTCATCGTCCGACTCTTCGCCGGTCGCCATCTTCACGAGCGGAGGACCCGCGAGGAAAATCTTGGACTGGTCCTTGACGAGGATGTTGTAGTCACTCAGACCCGGCTGATAGGCGCCGCCCGCGGTTGACGAACCGAACACGACACTGATGGTGGGTATGCGCATCTTGGAGAGTTCGATGAGGTCATAGAAGAATCGCCCGCTCTCGGCGAAGTGGGCCGTCTGCATTCGGCCGCCGCCGCCCTTACCGACGCGCAGGTCAGCGCCCGCCGACTCGACAAAGCTGACGTAGGGCATTTGATTGTCGCGCGCAATCTCGAGGGCGCGCATCCACTTCTTGGCCGAGTAGAGCGTGAGCGCGCCTCCGAGGACCGAGGGGTCGTTGGCCATGATCACGCACTCGGTGCCCGCAATGACGCCAATGCCGACGACCATCCCCCCGCCCACGGCGTAGTCCGAGCCGTACCCCGCGAGTGCGGAGATTTCGAGAAACGGCGAGTCGGGATCGAGCACGGCGGCAATACGTTCGCGCACCGGCAGCTTGCCGCGTGAGCGCATGCGCGCCGTCGCGGCGTCCCCGCCACCGGCCTCGGCCTGGTCGAGGAGATCATCGATGACCTCGAGTTGCTCGAGCATGTCGGCACGATTCTTCCCGAACTCATCGGAGGCGACATCGAGCGAGGAAACGAGCGGGGGCGCGAGAGCGACGTGCTTCACGTGCCGATACTAGTGACCCCTCGACCTGGGAATATGTGCGAACGCACGACGCGAACGTGGCGCGCACGGGTCTAAGTACCAGAGAGTGCGAACGGTAGGGTAGTTGTCAATGCGCATCGCCATCGGCTCCGATCACGCCGGATACGACCTCAAGACGCTGCTGGCGTCGTCGTTGGCGGCGTGGGGCTATGACGTTCTCGACCTCGGGACGAGCAGCGCGAGTGAGCCGGTCGACTATCCCGACTACGGCGCGGCGGTCGGTCGTGCGGTCGTGAACGGTGACGCGGAACTGGGTGTGGCGGTGTGTGGCTCGGGCATCGGCATCGCGATGGCCGCGAACAAGGTGCCCGGCGTGCGCGCGGCGGTCGTACACGACGTGACCTCGGGGCACCTGGCGCGCGAGCACAACCACGCCAACGTGCTCTGCCTGGGCGCTCGACTCACTGGTTCGGTCGTGGCGCAGGAGTCGCTGCGTGCGTGGCTGAACGCCGAGCCCGAGAGCCGACACGACGCACGCATCGAGAAGTTACGAGAGCTCGATGGCGTGCTGAGCGAGAAAGGGTAAGGACAATGGCCCCGTCCCCGTTGGATGCCTGGATCACGAACGACGAGGAGGTGGTCGACCTGTTGGCGCGCGACTATGCGCGCCAGACCTCGACGATCCAACTCATCGCGAGTGAGAACTTCGCTTCGCCCTCCGTGCTGGCCGCGACCGGATCGGTCCTGACCAACAAGTACGCCGAAGGGTATCCGGGACGGCGCTACTACGGCGGTAACTACATCATCGACGAGGTCGAGAGTTTGGCCCGCGATCGGCTGACCGCGCTCTTTGGCGCGGAGCACGCCAACGTTCAACCTCACAGCGGAGCCAACGCGAACGTGGCGGTCTACGAGGCACTTTTAGAGCCCGGCGACACCATC
The DNA here is from genome assembly GCA_049801955.1 of Acidimicrobiales bacterium. Taxonomy (GTDB): domain Bacteria; phylum Actinomycetota; class Acidimicrobiia; order Acidimicrobiales; family RAAP-2; genus RAAP-2. The sequence goes on along the minus strand of JBARLO010000022.1, from coordinate 4,085 downwards.
CTCGCCATGCGCCTCGACCAGGGCGGTCACCTCACGCATGGCTCACCAGCCTCGATTACTTCGAAGTTCTGGAAGTTCGTGTCCTACGGCGTCACTCCGCGCACCGACGACCCCGATGACATCGGCGAAGTCATTGACTTTGACAACGTCCGCGATCTGGCCATCGCGCATCGCCCCAAGATGATCGTGGCGGGAGCGACGGCGTATTCGCGCACGATCGATCCTGAGCCGTTCCGGGCGATCGCCGACGAAGTGGGGGCTCTGTTGATGTTCGACTCGGCCCACGTGGCCGGGCTCATCGCCGGACACGCTCACCCCAGTCCCGTGCCCTTCGCCGACGTCGTGACCTTCACCACTCACAAGACCCTGCGTGGTCCGCGCGGGGGAGCGATCGTTTGTCGCGAGGAGCACGCGAAGAAGATTGACTCGGCGGTCTTTCCCGGACAACAGGGCGGACCCCTCGAACACGTGATCGCCGCCAAGGCGGTGGCCTTCAAGGAGGCGAGTCAGCCGAGCTTTTCGACCTACGCGGCCCAGGTTGTCACCAACGCTCAGGCGTTCGGAGCGGCCCTCGCGAAAGAGGGCTTCCGTCTGGTCTCGGGCGGCACGGATAACCACATGCTGCTGTTGGATCTACGCGACTACGACGCCGACTTGACGGGCAAGGTCGCCCAGGAGACTCTCGACCGTGCGGGCATCACCACGAATCGCAACGCCATTCCCGACGACCCGCGTAGCGCGTTCATCACCTCAGGTCTGCGCGTCGGATCGGCCGCCGAGACGACGGCAGGGATGCGCGAGGGCGACTTTGAGTTGATCGCCTCGTTGATCGCCACCGCCCTGCGCAGTCGCGACGACGAGGCCGCCCTGAGTGCGGTGCGCCGCGACGTGGGTGCGTTGTGCGCGGCGTTTAATCCGTACGTCAATTTCTCACAGTAGATAAATGGGCAACATCGCCGCCTACGCAGTGGTCGCACTCGTCGGCGCGGTGGTGACTCTCCTCGCCAATCCCGTCGCACGGGTGATCTCGCTCAAGGTCGGCTACGTTGCCCAACCGGGCGAGCGCAAAGTGCACGAGCGCGCGACCCCCTACGGCGGCGGCGCGGCGATGCTGGTGGGGTTTTGCGTCGCTTTGATGGTCGCCTTGGTGGACCCCACGCTACGAGCGGTCATCACGTCGTCGCACGAGATGCTGGGCGTTCTTCTTGCGGCGGGCGTCATCTTCGTAGTGGGCGTCCTCGATGACTTTCGCGAAATGAGCGCTCCGGCCAAGGTCGCGGGTCAGTTCCTCGCGGCCTCGATCCTGTATTTCTCGGGAGCGACGATGTACCAGTTGAAGTTGCCCTTCGCGGGCTTCGTCGTGCTGGGGCCGTCGATACTGCCGATCGTCACCGCGGTGTGGGTCTTTGCCCTCACCAACGCCGTGAACCTCATCGACGGCCTGGATGGGTTGGCCGCAGGCATCGTCGCGATCGCCTCGGGCACCTTGTGCGTCTATGGGCTACGCCTCGAGCACCTGGGGCTGTTGCCGTCGACCAACGTCGGGCCGCTGATTGCCGCACTCACGTGCGGGATCTGCATCGGTTTTTTGCGCGATAACTTTTATCCGGCCAAGCTCTTCATGGGCGACGCGGGTGCGATGATGCTCGGACTCTTGATGAGCGCATCGACCATGGTGATCGGGGGGCGCACGCCGCCCGCGAGTGGCGTGACCTTCTTCTTCTTTGCGCCCCTGTTGATCCCCGTCTTCATTTTGGGTGTCCCGCTCCTCGATGCCGCCTGGGCCTTCGTGCGGCGCACCCTCTCGGGTCAGGGCTTCCAGACAGCCGACAAGATGCACGTTCACCACCGCCTCATGAGGTTGGGCCACGGACACCGGCGCACCGTGATCATTCTGTGGTCCTGGACGGCGCTGCTCTGTGGCTTTGTCCTCCTGCCCCTCTTTGACACCGAAGCCAACGTCTTCATCCCTCTCGGCGTGGCCGTTTTGGTGATTGCGCTGTTCACCTGGTTCAGTCCACTGCGCGGGCGTCTCCAGCGACGTCGAGAGGAGTTCTTTTCGCTGCGCGACGAGGCTCGCCGATGAGCGACGCTCCCCGTCGCGGCCCCTCTCACGGGTCCGACCAGGAGAAATCGCCACTCAAGGACCTGCCCGGCTTCGCTGCCTTTACCGCAATGGGACTCACGATCGCGATCCTCATCACGCTCGGCGTGTTGCTCGGCCTCTACCTCGACCACCTCTGGCGCGTCGCTCCGTGGGGTCTTTTGATCGGGATAGTGTTGGGGACGGTCGTGGCCGCGACGAGCGTCATTCAGCTCGTTCGTCGCTACCTTTAGACTCGACAGGCCGTGTTAGAAAACCTACCCACCGACACCCTTCCACGGCTCCTGCGCCGAACCACCTTGACCGCGGTCGTGGTGGGGGCGGTGGGCTTTGTCGTCGCCATCTTCGTCGCCCCTCCCCTCGGGGCTCTCGGGCTCGTGCTGGGCATGGGTCTGGCCATTGGCAACTTTCGTCAGCTCGCGCGGCGCTCCTCTCGCGTCGAGGTACGCGGCGAGCAAAACACCAAGGCCGTACGCCGACAACTCGGTAGCAACACCATCGCACGACTGGGCGCCTTGACCGCCATTGTGCTGATTCTGCTCTGGCTGAACGCCCCCCTGGGAGTAGGTATTGTGTCGGGGCTTGTTCTTTATCAGATTGTCTTTGTTCTAAACGTTTTGCGAGTGGTGGCGAACCAGGGGGGAGTGCAGTGAGGATGCAGGTTGCGGTGAAGACGATTCCCGTCGGCGTGCACCCGGCGTGGCACATCTTCGGGCTCACCGTCTACTACGACATCGTGCTCTCCACGGTGGTGGCGGCTCTCATCTTCCTCTGGCTGGGCTTCGCCATGAGAAGGAAAGCGACCTCGGGCGTACCGAACAAACTGCAACTCATCTGGGAGATCCTGGTCGAGCAGGTGAGCGACCTCGCGGACTCGGCCATCGGCCCCCAAGGTCAGCGCTTCGTTCCCCTCGGCGCCACGCTGTTCTTGTTCCTGCTGATCTGCAACTGGCTCGACTTTCTGCCCACGTCGATGCATCCCGGCTCGTCGGGCGCGATCTTGCCCGCCCCCACGGGTGACGTGAACCTGCCGCTCGCGCTGGTGGCCTTCGTGATCATCTGGGTCCACATCGAGTCGGTGCGTTCGCGGGGGATCAAGGGCTACTTCAAGCACTACTTCAAGCCGTTCGCGGCGCTCGCGCCGATCAACGTGATTGAAGAGATCACCAAACCCATCACGATGACCTTCCGTCTCTTTGGCAACATCTTTTCGGGCGGCCTCTTCGTCGTGGTGCTGCTCACCTTGTTGCCGGTCTACGTGACCTGGCCCTTCGAGATCGCCTGGAAGTTCTTTGACACCGGGTTGCTCGGCACGATTCAGGCGTTCATTTTCATGCTGCTCACGATCCTGTACTTCGGATTCGCGATGAGCCACGACGACGACGAACAGCACACTTCTCAATTAGAGACGTCTCACTAGGAAATCCAGGAGGAAGCAACAATGGCAACAGATTCATCGAGCATCAGCGATGCGGTACGCAACGCGGGCGCCCTCGTCGGCGGTGGTCTCGCCCTCGGTGGTGGTGCCATCGGCGCTGCCATAGGTGACGGTCTGGCCGGTAGCCAGACGATTGCCGCGATTGCGCGTCAGCCCGAGATCGAAAACAAGGCCCGCACCTACTTCTTCTTGACCGTCGGTCTCGTCGAAGCCATGTACTTCATCAACTTGCTGTTCATGGTCGTCTTCGTCTACGTGTTCAAGAAGCAATAGGACCGACGCAAAGACTACGAGCACGCGCTCTATGAAAGAAGGTCTCTCGAGATGATTGGCACGTCAATCTTTCTCCTCCCCAACGGCACGTTCTTCGTCGAACTGGCCGTCTTCGTCGCGATATTCCTCATCGCGAAGCGCTATATCTTTCCCGTGATCAACAAGATGCTCGTGGATCGACAGGAGAAGATCCGCACCTCGCTCGAGGCCGCGGAGGCGGCGCGCGCCGAGGCGGCGGCCGCCGACGACGCGCGCGACAAGGTGCTCGCT
>JBARLO010000021.1:0-38939 GCA_049801955.1 Acidimicrobiales bacterium | reverse complement strand
GGGGTGGGTGCGCTTCACCCAAACGGCCGGCGGGCGCACCGGGATGCCCGCGCCACGCCGCGTGCGCCGCGCCCCGTTCGTCCAGTGGCAGGGGCCGCTCGCGTGGACGACGCTCTCACTCACCATGTACGCGAACGGCGAGTCCCAGGGCGCCCTCGTAGGGGCCAGTCGCTTTCCGCGCCACTGGGTCTACGACGGGGACAATCGTCTGAGCGCGAAGTCGGGGCTCATCGACTTCACGGACTGGTACCGCAAGGCCTTCGGTAAGCAGACGCCCTGGGGCAGCCAGGACTCCGACGCGTTCGTGACCACCGTCGAGACCGCCCTCGAAAGAAACCTGTCGCACAAACTCATGGCCGGGGCGGCCAAACCTAAGATCAAAAAAGTGAAGCCCGGAACGGTGCTGGTGGCTCAAGGAACGCCGGGTTCCGACGTCTTCTTGATTCTCGATGGCGTATTGCGCGTCGAGGTGGATGGCGAGCGGATCGCCGAGTACGGACCGGGCGCCATGCTGGGCGAGCGTGCGCACTTAGAAGGAGGGGCGCGGACCTCGACGTTGGTGGCCGTCACCGAGTGCCGCATCGCGTCGGTACCCGCAGAGTCGCTCGATCGCAGCTCGCTTCAGGAGCTTTCCAGTGGTCACCGTCGAGAAGACGCGAACGTCGGTTAGGCGTGAGGGTCCATTTTCTCGGAGTTCGAGGTTCGACACCCGCACCGGGAGCGGACTTTCTTCGCTACGGCGGCCATACGTCGTGCGTCGCGATCGCCCATGATGGGAAGGCACCCTCTCTCATCTTGGACGCCGGCACGGGAATCCGCCGCTTACCGGAGTTGATGGACGGCGAAGCCTTTTCCGGATCGCTCCTGCTGACGCATCTTCACTGGGATCACGTCCACGGACTGCCGTTTTGCAGCGCAACTGACAGAGATGACGCGAGGACCTCACTATTCATCCCGGACCAAGGCGACGGTTCGGACCCGTTGTCCGTGCTCGCGCGCGGCATGTCGCCGCCGCACTTTCCGGTACGGCCCGAAGAGTTGCGTGGCGAATGGTCCTTTGCTGCAATGACCCCGGGCGACTGGGAACTGGAAGGCTTCCGGGTTCGCGTCGAAGACGTGCCGCACAAGGGCGGGCGCACCTTCGGCTTTCGTGTGAGCGACGACTCTTCGACCGTCACGTACGTGCCCGACCACTGCCCGACGGCGCTCGGCGAAGGCCCCGACGGACTGGGCGAGTATCACCCCGCCGCACTAGCGCTTTGCGACGGCAGCGACGTACTGATCCACGACGCGCAACTCGTCCGCGAAGAACTCGCCGCTGAGGCGTATTTCGGACACGCCGCCGCGGAGTACGCGGTACAGCTCGCCGAGCGCTGCGACGTTGCGCGTGTCGCACTCTTTCACCACAAGCCTGATCGCACCGACGACGAACTCGACATCATCGCCAAGCGATTCGCCTCATCCCCGGGCGTCACGGTCGTAACTCAGTCGACGGTCCTGGAGCTCTAGTGACCTCGGGGTCGCTCGACGCAGTGGTGGTTGGATCAGGGCCGAACGGACTCGCCGCCGCTCTCGCGCTCGCGCGCGCGGGGCTCTCGGTCGAGATACTGGAAGCCGCGTCAACACCAGGCGGCGGGTGCCGGACCGAAGAGCTGACCCTGCCGGGCTTCTCCCACGACGTGTGCTCAACCATTCAGTCGATGGTCGCTCTCTCGCCCTTCTTTCGTGAGTTCTCGGACATCACCGAGGCGATCACGATGAGATCTCCCGAGGTCGCCTTCGCCCACCCACTCGACGACGGGCGGGCCGCCTTCGTCTCGACCTCCCTCGACGACACCGTGGCGGCCCTCGGCGATGACGGATCCACGTACCGGCGACTGTTTGAGCCTCTGGTCAAGGACGCGCCGCGTCTGGCGGCGACCGTTCTCTCACCGCTGCGCACACCACCGTCCAATCCCTTCACGATGGCGCACTTCGCGCGAAACGGTCTACCCTCGGCCCGGCACTTGGCGAAGCGGTTCTCAACCCCCGAAGCTCGCGGGCTCATCGCAGGAGTCTGCGCGCACTCCATGTTGCCCCTCGACGCGCCGGTCACCGCCGCCTTCGGACTGTTTCTTGCGGTCACCGCGCACGCGGGCGGTTGGCCCGTCATCGAGGGCGGCAGTGGGTATCTCGTGAGTGCTCTCGTCGACGCGTTGAAGAAAGAGGGTGTCGAAATTCGTCTCGATCATCCCGTGCGTTCGATGAGCGACCTTCCGGGCGCGCGCGCGACCGTGTTCGATACGTCGGTCCCCGGGTTCCTCGCGATCGCAGGCGAGCAACTCTCGTCGCGCTACAAAAACGCTGTCTCGCACTTCGAACGCGGTCCGGGAGTCTTCAAGGTTGACTGGGCCCTCTCGGGTCCCGTGCCGTGGGCGGCCGAGGTGGCTCGGCGCGCTGGCACCGTCCACGTGGGTGGATCGTTTGAGGAGGTTGCGGTCTCCGAAGATGACGTGGCGCACGGACGGCACTCCGAGACCCCGTACTGCCTCGTGGTTCAGGCGAGTGTTGCCGACGCGACGCGAGCGCCCGCGGGACAGCACACCCTGTGGGCCTACTGTCACGTGCCAAATGGCTCGAGCGTCGACATGACCGAGCGAATCGAACGTCAGATCGAGCGTTTCGCCCCGGGTTTTCGCGACCTCGTTCTCGCACGAGTGTCGACCTCGACGGCCGAGGGCGAGCGTCACAACGCCAATTACCTCGGCGGGGACATCTCCGGCGGTGCGGGCACGCTTCGCCAGACGATCCTTCGGCCCGCACTGCGCTGGAACGAGTACCGCACCGGTACGAGGGGCTTCTACCTGTGCTCCTCGTCGACGCCGCCGGGCGGCGGGGTGCACGGCATGTGCGGGTGGGGAGCGGCTCGCGCGGTCCTGAGCGATCTTCACGGCCGTGGTTAGGTCGCCGATGGCACGAGTGTCGTGGGGTTCAACGTGATCAACACCGCGCGCCCGGCCTGGTTTCGCCTGGCGCGTCGCCGCGGTGGTGAGCGCACGTCGCTCATTGCCCTCACCTTGGCGCTCGGCGTGCTCGGGGGAGTCGGTATGGCCTCCCTCGCGGGCGCACGAGCCACCGACAACTCCTACACGATGTTGCTCGCGCGTTCCAATCCCTCGGCGGTGAGCCTCAGCATTCCCGGGCCGATCTCGACCAAGGTGTTTTCCAAGATTCCCGGCATCGCTCACGTCGGCGTAGCGGACCTGACCTTGGGCGCGATCCCCCTTGGTGCCAATGGGGCGCCGAAACTGGGCTCGGGCAACGCCATCCCCGAAGCGGGTCTCGACGGCGAGTTCTTCACCCAGGACCGCGTCAGTGTGATTCAGGGTCGTCTCGCCAACCCGCATGTCGCCAACGAGTTCATGACCACCGCGCTCGCCGAGCGCCTCATGGGCTGGCACGTGGGAAGCGTCATCAAGATGGGCGTCTACTCCTCCAGCCAGCTAGGTTCGAAGGGCTTCGGCACGGCGGCCGTCCCTCCGAAAAAGATTCTGTACGAACACCTCGTGGGCACGATCGTCTTTGACAGTGCGGTGGTTCAAGACTCCGTCGACCAGCTCCCCACCTACTACGTGCTCACCCCCGCCGCGGCGAAGGGCCTCACCTCGGGGCCGCAGTACGTCCAGTACAACTTCGAACTGCAGCCCTCGGCCAACGAGGCGACGGTCGCGCGCGACATCATTCGCGCCGTGCCCCCAGGGCAGACCTACACCTTTTACCACCTCACCGAGACCGAAGGCGAGGTCAATCGCAGCGTGCGCCCGATCGCTCTGGCCCTCGGGGTCTTCGGGGCGCTTGCGCTTCTCGCCGCTCTCCTGGTGGGTCTTCAGATGATCGCTCGCCGCCTCTCGGCCCAGCGGCGTGACGAAGAGATCATGAGAGCCTTGGGCGCGAACCGCGTTGCTCTCATCCTTGACGCGGTCCTGGGGCCGGTACTCGCGACAGTCGCCGGGATCGTCGTCGCCCTCGCCCTTGCGACCGGAGTGTCGTCGCTGACACTGTTCGGTCCCGTGCGCCCCCTCCTGCACGTCGGAACCAACTTCAACGCGTCCATCTTGTTGAGTGCGGCGGCCATTCTGTTCGTCATTCTCGCGGCCGCGACGTTCGTCGTTGCGGTGCGCCTCGCACCCGGGGGGCGTGCCCGGGTGATGACACGCGGGCGCTCTCGCGTGGTGGGCCTCGCGACGAGCGCCGGACTGCCGGCCTCCGCCGCGACGGGGGTCGCCTTCGCGTTCGAGTCGGGGTTCACGAGACGATCGGTGCCGGTGCGGTCCGTGCTGGCCGGGATCATCGTGGCCGTCACGTTGGTCGCGACCACGTTGACCTTCGCCGGGGGTCTCTCGGCGCTGATTTCGCGTCCCTCGCTCTACGGGTGGAACTGGAGCTACGTCCTGGCCTCGAGCAACGAGGTGCCCTCTTCGAGCGTCGCCGTGCTGAAGCACCATTCGCGCGACGTCGCCTTCACCGGCGTGAACTTTGCCGATGTGCAGATTGACGGCGTGACCGTACCCGTCTTATTAACGGGCGCGAACGCCGCGGTGAACCCACCCCTGCTCTCGGGGCACGAACTGAGTTCGGCGAAACAGGTCGTCTTGGGGGCGGCGACGTTGGCCGCGCTGCACAAACGCGTCGGCGAGACTGTCGTGGTCAGCTACGGCGCCAAGCGTGACTATCCCGCCTACCTTCCACCGACGACCGCGACGATCGTGGGGTCGGTGACGTTGCCCGCGCTCGGGCAGTCGGGAACGCTTCATCCTTCGATGGGCGTGGGGGCGATCCTCGACGTCCACGCGGAGCCGCCCGCGCTGCAAAAGGCGATCCGTTCCCAGGAGTTGCTGCCGGGCAACGACATGGAGTTTGTCCGATTTCGCCCCGGGGTCACGCACCAAGAGGGCCTCGCCATTGTCACCAAGGCGGCGCGGGCCGGCGACGCCCAGTACGCCGCGTTACCCCATGATGCGGGCGGAGGCGACGGTGTCTCGGTCCTCGGTGTCCAGTACCCGGCCGAGATCATTAACTACCGCTCCATGGGTAAGACACCGCTGTGGTTGGCGCTGGCCTTCGCTCTGGGCATGACCATCGCGTTTGGCCTCACGATTACGTCATCGGTTCGATCGCGCCGGCGTGACCTGGCCCTGCTCAAGACCCTGGGCTTTACCCGCCGTCAGATGCGATCGTGCATCGCCTGGCAGGCGAGCGCCTCAGTCGCGACCGGGGTCATCGTGGGCATTCCGCTCGGCATCCTGCTGGGTCGAGAGCTCTGGATCCTTTTCGCTCGCCAGATCTACGCCGTGCCCTTCGCCGCGATCCCGACGGTCTCGCTGGTGGTCCTCGGCCTCGGTGCTCTTGTGCTCGCCAATCTCGTGGCTCTCATCCCCGAGCACCTCGCCGCGCGCACTCCCGCGGGAGTCGCTCTGCGATCCGAATGAAGGGTCGTCCGGGGCACGACGATGTCAGCGACGTACCCCATCGGGACCACCCGAAAGGGTCAGTGACGCGTCGCTCGCGGTCCTCGCCGCGGCCGCGCTCGTGATGGCGAGCGTGCTCGCCTTCTTTCCCGGTCGTAGCGCCGCGCGGGTTGCCGCACGGCGCTACGAACCGAATAGACGTCGACGAGAGCGCTGTGTCCGGCCGCGTCACTCCGAGCGGAACGTCAGGCCCGGCGACGTGCGCGCGGCACTGCGACCTGGCCACGTGGCCGTGAGAATGGCGACCACGATCGTGCCGACACCGACCAGTACGAGGGCTCCGACGGGCACCGTCGGATACGGCACGGCGTTGATGTCGCGTGCGAAGAGCGTCCAGAGTTCACGACCCAGCAGGATACCGAGTGGAATGCCGACTATTACGCCGACGATCGCGTCGACGCTGGCCTGATAGATGATCGCCGAGGCTGCGGTTCGTCTGGTGAGGCCCAGCGTCTTGAGGATCGCCAGATCGCGACGCCGGTGACGCACCGAGGTGATGAGCGTGACGGCCAGGGCGCCAACCGCGCCGGCGGCCAGTAACGCCGCCAGGAGGACCGGGGTCGTCCCGATGGACCGGTAGTCGACGATTTGAGCGGGACGCTGGACGGACAGGACGGTCACGTAGTTGCCGGTCCCGTTGGGGTCATGCGCGAACGTCGCGTTCGCTACCGCGGCGACGCGCTCGAGGTTGGCTCGTCCTGCGCTCGCACTGACGCCCGAGCGCAGTCGAACGAAGACCATTGCGGGGCCGTTCAGATTGGGGTCCTTGCTCGAAATCGCGCGCATGAAACTCTTGGTCTCCACGCCCAAAGGGAGCAGTGCGCCCGTTCCCATCGAGGTGTGATCGGCGACCGACGTGGCGTACCCGACAGCGGGGAATGTGGCCGTACCCACGATGGTGAGCGTGGTGGGTGCGACGTAGAGAGGCTTGTCGGCGGGCGTACCGTACGAGACGCTGACGGTTTGGCCAATGCGGCGGTGCAACTGCGCCAATGTTTGGTTGCCGAGCACGACCTGAGAGTTTGTGTCAAGACCGTGTCCGGTGAGGATGGGTGGCATGACCTTGGCCTTCGGAGAGGCGATGAGCACCGGCACGGACTGTCCGTCGATGGTGACGTCGGTGTAGTCCACGCCGCTCCAGGCCGCGACGTCGTGGTCGTGGTCGAGGCGAGTGATCGCACTCGGCGGCACGGCGTTGGTGGGGTTCAGCGCGTAGCTCCAGTTCCAGCCGTAGAGAGCCGGACGCGAGACCAGCGTGTTGAGACCACTCGCGAAGGTCAGGGTCGTGGCCAGGAGCGCCACCGCGACAATGGAGCCGAAGAGCACCGAGCGTACCGGGACGTCGTCGCTGCTGCCACGAGGCTCGAGTGCGAAGTGCGCTCCCAGCGTGGCCGCCGTCGGAAGCGACAATGAGCGTATGTGTCGCACGGTGACCGAGGGTGTTCGTCTCAAGTTGACGCCGCGGTCTCGGTGCTCGGCGCTGACGAGGGCGCTCGCGACGGCAAACCCGAGGAGTATGACAAGTAACACGACGGCCCCTCCCACGAGCACCGACGCGTCGAAGGAAAAGCCGCGATCGGGATAGACGGGTCGCACCGGTCCGAGTGGCGCGAGGGGAGAGAGCGCGAGCGCAACCACGAGGGCGAGCAGGATTCCCACCACCACGCTCGCGATGACTCCCACCAGAGTCTCCATCAGTATCTCGCGGGGACTGGCGCCGAGTGCGCGCAGGTTACGCCGATCGTTGACGTCGCGACGAACAAGGCGAGAGATGGACTGCATCGAAAGCAAAAGACAGACTAGTGCGGCGATCACTCCGAAGGCCCCGAGGGCAACCGACTCGGGCTTGAGCGCCAGTTCGACCGTGGAGAGAACGTGGGACGTGACGTGAAACTCGTACGTGAAGCCCACGGGCACCAGTGCGGAGAGTTTCTGTTCCATGCGCCCGAGATGGGCGTCGCCGTCGCGCAATTGAATTTCGTACTCCACGGGCAGCGACCACGAAGGGTCAATCGCCGCAGCCTTCTTCATGAGCGTGGGAGAGATGAAAACGAAGCCGTACGCGCGGTCCACATCGTCCTGGACGATCTCGCTGCTTTGCGCGACGATCCCCACGACGTGAGCGTCAACGAAGAAGCGAGGCTTCACTTTGGCCGTGCCAAATCCGGGAAGACTTGTTTGGGCGGGTGCGTAGAAACCAATACGCACACTGTGGCCGAGTCGCACGCCCCAGATTCGTTCCGCGGCCGGTGTCATATCAATCTGATTGATGTGTGACGGGTTGGCGAGGTGACCCGAGAGCACCGCCAGTCGATCCTGTTGGGTGAGATCGCCGTCGGTGCTACCGGTGACCACCACCAAGTTCACGGTGTTGAGACGTGGGGCGCCTTTGGCGTTAAGAGGTACGGCGGCACCGGCGTTCAGGGTGCGAACGTGCGCGACGTCGGCCAGGTGTGCGATTGCGGTTGCGATTGATGCCCCGGGGGCTCCAATCTGGTTGTAGACGGCCATGCTCAAGGTCGAGGGATTGGTGCGCGCGAGAAACGTGGGAAACGACGACTGCGTGCGCCGCGCGGCGGTGAGAGAGCCCATGGCGAGGCCGCCCGTGAGGCCGATGAGCAGGATCACGCTGAGGTAGGCACCCCTGCGACGTGACAGCGTGGCGCGGAATCGGTACCACGCCACGTCCCACGAACGACTCTTCACGAGTTCGCGTCCCTTGAGTCGTACACGATGTCACTCATTGCGCAGTACCAGCGCCACGGGCGTGCGGGCCGCCATGCGTCCCGGTGCGAAGGCGACGAGGTTGGCGAGGACGAGCGAGCCGATGGCGATGAGGACGATGGCGAGACCGGGCACACTGGCGACCGGCACCGCGTCGATCTCGCGGGCGAACAGAAACCAGAGGGTTCGCCCGAGCACGATACCGATGGGCACGCCGGCGATCAGCCCGACCCCCACCGCCACGCTGGACTGCCAGGCGACGGCGGACGATAGTTGGTGTCGCACAAAACCGAGGCACTTGAGGAGCGCCAACTCTCGGCGACGGCGTCGCACCGAGGCGAGGAGCGTGAGTCCGAGCGCCACCACGGCGCCGAGGGCCAGTCCCCCTCCGAGAATGGCCGGGGTCGTGCCCATCGATCGGTAGTTCACGATCTCGGCCGGACGAAGATGTGCAACGAGCCCTCCCGACGTGCCGGTATTACCGTGGTCGCGATTGATCGTCTGACTGATCACACGAAAACTGGCCAGAGCGTCTTTCGTGTTGACATCAGGACGCAGTCGAATGAGAACGGCGTTGGGTCCCGGAACCGTGTTCTGCTGGGTGTTCAAGAGCGAACTCGGGAAGTTGCTCGGGGCGACCAGGGCGCCGGTGCCCATTTCGAGTCCCTTGGAGATGGGGGTCAACGTCGCGGTCCCGACGATGGTCAACGTCGTTGGCTTGGTCGACCCGTTGGAGAACGTGACGGCCTCACCCACGTGCTTGTGGAGCTGCGCGAGTGTGCTTTCGCCGAGCACGATCTCGTTCGACGCGTCGAGTCCGTGGCCCGACGTGAGAGGCGGCGCGACCGCAGAGTGGGGCTGCTCGACCATCATCAGTACGGTTTTGCCATCCAGCTCGGCCGTGGCGAAGTTGGCGCCCGACCACGCGGCGACGTAGGGATCGTGGTCGAACAACGTCGTCACTTGGGGTAGGGGCAGGTCTTCTTCACCCGCGAAGCCCGACAGCAAGGCGTAGTTCCAGTTCCATCCGTAGAGCGAGGGGGCGAGACCAGATTGTTGAGACTGGCGCCGAAGGTGACGGTGGACACCAGTACGGCGATGGCTAACACGGCCCCAAAGATGGCCGACCTAACGGGGGCGGCGTCAAATCCCCGTCCGGATTTCAGTGCGAAGCGCAATCCGGTCGCGACCGATAGGGGCAGTGTCGCGGCCCCGACGATGCGCGTCACCCACGAGTTGGGCTCGCGGCGTACGTGACTCGCACGTCGGGTGAGTTCGCGCCGAGCGACGACGAGGGCCGTGGCGAACAGTACGAGAACCAGGGCGAGGAATCCACACCCGAGAACGGTCCAGTCAAAGGAGACCCCAGGGTCGGGGTAGACCGGACGCACCGGTCCGAGCGGCGCCAGAGGTGAGAGGGAGATCGCGAGCGCCACGGCGAGCAAGGCGCCACTCACGATGGCGAGCGACGGTCCGAGGATTTCACTCAGGAGCGTCATGGACTGATCGGCGCCGAGCGCGCGCAGGGTGCGGGCCTCACTCGCCCCGGTCCGTACGATTCGTGAGATCATCTGACTGGCGATCAGCAACGCCGCAATGCCCGCGATGCCGCCAAAGACCCCGAGGGCAATCGCCTCGGGTTTGATCTCTTGTTGGGCCTTGGCGATGTCCTGGGACGGACTGCTGCCCTCACCAATGCCAAAGCGCGCGATTGGATCAACTTGGTTGATCTCTTTGTGCACGAGGGCGACGTTGGCGTTGCCGCCGCGCACTTGGATGGCGGCGCCCGAGTAGTAGGCACAACAGTTCTCCAACATGTCGGTCAGTTTCGGAGAGAGCAGGACGACGCCCGATCCCAGCTGGTCGATCTCGTCCTGGACGACGGAACTGTTAAAGACCACCACACCAACGATCGTCACTTTGGGAAAGAGGTACGGCGGGCCGTTATAGGTCGGCGAGTTGGACTGGGCGTCGCTGTAGAAGGGAATGGCGATCACCGAACCCACGTGCACACCGAGTTCGCTGGCTGCCTGCTGATTGATCACGGCCTCGTCGGGCCGAGCCGCGCTGAACAGCCGACCGCTCACGAGAGTGACGCGATCCAGCGTGAGGTACTCCGAACCGCCGATGATTGTCGGCGGCGTTTCGCCGGCAGTGAAGTGCGGATGAATTCCCTTGACCCCGTTGAGGTTCACGTTGCCGTCGAAACCAACTTCGACCGTGATGCGCTCAACGTCAGGCAGGTGCGCGATCTTGGCGTTGATCGCGGGGTTGTAGCCCGACTTCGAGCCCAGTTGAGGATCGTCGTACCCACTGAACGCTTGGGTGCTGGCGGGATCGGTGCTGCGCCAGTAGACGGGAAACGATGAGTCCGTTCGTCGCGCCCCCGCCAGAGAGGCCATGGCGAGACCCCCCACCAGCGCGAACAAGAGGGCCAGGCTCAAGTAGTTGACCCATCGGCGCGCGAAGGTGGCGCGCAGGCGGTACCACGAGACACGAAGGATGCGACTCATGCCAGTGGCGTCTCCCCGAGCGTCGATGGAACAACTGGGAGAAATACTGTCAGCGAAGGGGATCTCGTGCGCAGGTGGTTGGCAACACTTTTGCGCGTCGTGCTAGCACCCGAGGGCGAGCCTAGAGAGTGGGTGTATTGGGCGGTAGTCCGCTGTCGGCCGAGCCATTGCCCGCCGCGTTCGGCGAGCCACTCGGGGGCGCTGCCGGGGTCTCGGGAGCGTCGCTGCTGGGCGGAGGCGGCGGCGTCCAGAGCGGCGGAGACGGAATGGGCTTCACGCCGGGTCGCAGTTGGCCGATGCCCGCTCCCAGCATGATGGAGTTCGGCACGCGCAGGATGCCGTCCTCGCTCATGACGGTGACGTAGGTGAGTCCCGTACCGAGCACCCTGACGTCCAACACGCCCGTGACGCCGGAACGAATGCGAATGGTGTCGCCCACGACGAAGGGCCGAGCGAACAACATCACGACGGCGGCGAAGACGTTCCCGAGGCTCTGTTGGGCCGCGACGCCGAGGATGATCCCCGCGATGCCCGCGCCGATCAGGAGGTGGTCGAGCGACACGCCGAGCACCGCCAATAGCGCGATGATCAAGAGCACGTAACCCAGACCGTAGGTGACGAGTCGGATCGTGCCCCCCGCCCCCGCGGTCGACTGGCGCGACACGAAGCGCCCGAGGGCCCGCGAGAGGTGGACAATGGCGTAGCCGCCCGCGATGACGAGGACGAGGGCCGCCGCCCAGCCGTAGAGTTTTTGGTGCAACGACGAGTGTTCGATCTTGCCGAAGGCTCGTCCCAGCCCGAGGGCGGTCATTGCGATCACCGCCGCCACGGATCCAATGACCCATTCGGTCTTAAGCGAGTGCTTGGCTGCGCCCGGAATGCTTCTCGTCACTGACGACCACTGTATATATAGGTCGAGTTCTGGTTGGTCCTTCGCGGATTCGACCATGCAATCACGCGCCGCCGCGAGCCGCGCACTGTTCGATGCGGTGCGACGCCGGACCCCTGGAGGTGTGCCCTCTAAGGTTGTGAAACATGAGGGACGACCGATGACGATCCACGGCAGCGAACCCGTCATTCGCACTCAGGACCTCACCAAGCAGTATCCCGGCATGGAGGGTCCTGCCGTCGATGGGCTGAACCTGGCGGTGAACCAGGGTGAGATCTTTGGACTGCTGGGTCCCAACGGCGCGGGAAAAACGACCACGGCGGGGATTTTGACCACGCGCGTCATTCCCACATCGGGCAACGCCTACGTCGCGGGAATCGACGTTCGCGCCCACCCCGCTCTCGTCAAACAGGTCTCGGGAATCGTCTCGCAACAGAACACTCTCGATCGCCAACTCACGGTCTGGGAGAACCTCTACTTTCACGGTCGGCTCTTTGGCATCAGCGCGAGGGAGTCGAAAGAGCGCGCCGATGAACTCCTCGGTCGCTTCTCGCTGTCGAACTGGGCCAAAGCGTCGGTCTACGCACTGTCGGGTGGAATGGCCCAGCGACTCATGGTGGCGCGCGCGATCTTTCACCGACCGGCCGTGCTCTTTCTCGACGAACCGACGGCGGGACTCGATCCCCAGAGTCGCCTGGCGCTCTGGGAGATGCTGGGCGAGCTCAACCAGACGGGCCAGACCGTCGTGCTCACGACCCACTACATGGAAGAGGCCGACGCGTTGTGCGATCGCGTGGCGATCATGGATCACGGCAAGATTCTCGCGCTCGATACGCCGGCCACCCTCAAGCAGAGCACCGGCGCGGACACCATCGTGACCGTCAAGGTCTCCTCGGACGGTGAGAAGTTGGCCGAGGCTCTCACGCGCGAGATTGCGGGCATCGTGAGCACGCGGGTCGTCGACAATACAGTGACGGCCCAAGTGGAAGGTAGCGATCGACTCGTGCCGCGCGTGGTGAACGTCGCTGAGGGTTCCCACATCGAGATCATCGACCTCACGGTCGCCGAACCCACGCTCGAGACCGTCTTTATCAACCTGACGGGCAAGGAGCTGCGCGAATGACAGTCACGAGCATCGAGACCGTGCCGACTCGCTCGGTGCTAGAAGCGAGTCGCAAGGCCCTGGGCGGGCTGTTGCTGCGCGACCTCGTCGTGCTACGCAAGACGTTTCGTGAGTTCGTCCTGCGCACGTTGATACAGCCCTTCTTACTGTGCTTCGTGTTCCTGTTCGTCTTTCCCAAGATCGGCCAGGCCGTCGGCGGCGGCGGGCCGGGCGCCTCGACGGCGTTTGCGACGATTCTCGTGCCCGGGGTGGTGGGGATCTCGATCATGTTTCAAGGCGTGCAGTCCATTGCCCTCACGATGGCCCAGGAGTTTGGTTTTACGAGAGAGATCGAGGACCGCGTGCAGGCCCCGTGTCCCATCTGGCTCGTCGCGATGTCCAAGGTGCTTTCCGGGGCGGTGCAGGGTCTGATCGCGGCCGCCATTGTCTTTCCGATCGCCTCGGTCGTGCACGCGGCCGGTGTGAAAGCAGACGTCTCGCTGCACTGGTTGATCATCCTCACCCTGGTACCGATTGCGTGCGTCACGATGGCGGGACTCGGACTCATCCTCGGTACGTCCTTTGAGCCTCGCAACATTGGTCTGATGTTCGGCTTCATCATCTTGCCGATCACGTTCCTCGGGGGCACGTACTACCCGTGGACCCACCTGGCACCGGTCAAGATTGGCAGTTTTCACTGGTTGCAGACGCTGGTGTTAATAAATCCACTGGTCTACGTGAATGAAGGCATGCGCGCGTCCTTTACCAACGCCCCGCACATGCACCTCTACGTGATCTACCCCGTGATGCTCGGGTTCTGCGCTCTGTTCTTGGCGCTGGGACTGCGGAACTTTCGTCGGCGCGTGCTCTCCTAGCTAGCGTCGCAGTCAAAGGGGCGATGGCCCAACGAGTATCGTGACCTGCGATGGTGCTCTCGGATCGATCGATCAAAGAGGCGCTGGAGCAGGGCCGACTCGTGATCGAGCCACTCGGCGAGGACTGCATTCAGCCCTCCTCGGTGGACGTGCACGTCGATCAGTACTTTCGCGTGTTTCGCAACTACTCCCAGCGGGTCATTGACGTGCGCGAAGCCCAGGAGGACCTCACCGAGTTCATCGACGTCGGACTCGAGACCCCCATGATCCTGCACCCCGGTGAGTTCATGCTGGGATCGACGACCGAGCGCGTGGCACTCCCCGATGACCTGGTGGGCCGACTCGACGGCAAGAGCTCACTCGGGCGCCTCGGTCTGGTCATTCACTCCACGGCCGGTTTCATTGACGCCGGCTGGGACGGGCACATCACATTGGAACTCTCGAACGTGGCCAACCTGCCCATCACGCTGTACCCGGGGATGAAGATCGGCCAGATCAGTTTCTTTGAGATGACCACGCCCGCCGATCGGCCGTACGGCACATCGGGCCTGGGCTCGAAGTACCGCGGTCAGCGAGGACCAACCCCGAGTCGCTACTCGGAAAACTTCAAGACGCCCGAGAAGTAGGCAGTCGTGCTCGCTCGCATCATCATCGGCCTAGGTGTGTCGGTCATCCTCTTTGCCATCGCGGGTCAACGCTTCTACTGGGTGTCGCGGCTCATTCGCTCCGGGGCCCCCGCGCCTCGGCGCTGGCAGGGACTACGCAAGGTCACTGACGCCGAGGTCACCGAGGTGGCGGGTCAGCGCAAACTCCTCAAGTGGACGGTGCCCGGTCTCGCCCACTTCTTTACGATGTGGGGCTTCACCGTTCTGCTCACGACGATCATCGAGGCCTACGGATCGCTGTTCAACCGGGGCTTCCACATTCCCTGGATTGGCCGCGACAACTGGTTGGCCTTCACCGAAGACTTCTTCGCCACCGCGGTGCTCGTGTCGCTGTGCGTCTTTTCCATCATTCGCCTCAAGAACGCCCCGGCGAAGAAGCAGCGTGAGAGCCGCTTCTACGGCAGTCACACGGGGGCCGCGTGGATGGTGCTCGCCATGATTGCGGCCGTGATCGTGACGTTGCTCCTGTACCGCGGCGCACAGATCAACACGGGGCATTTCCCCTTCACCAACCTCACCGGTGGCTACGTGTTCTCGGGGAGCCCCGTGACGTTCTTCTCGAGTCACGCTTCATCGTGGGCCTTCGCGTCCAAGATCGTCGCGAGTTGGCTGGCGCCGCTGGGATACGGCGTGAACAGCGTCCTCGAAGCGGTGTTCTTGCTGCTCAACATCGGAGTGATCGCGAGCTTCCTTGTCTTCGTCGCGTACTCCAAGCACTTGCACATCTTCATTGCGCCCATCAATGTGGGTACTTCGCGGCGACCCCGTGCCCTGGGCGGTCTCGACAAGACGCCCAACATGGACATGGAGCAGATCAGCGAAGACACCGTCTTTGGCGCGGGCAAAATCGAGGACTTCACGTGGAAGCAGATGTTGGACCTGGCGACCTGCACCGAGTGCGGACGCTGTCAGAGCCAGTGCCCGGCGTGGAACACCGGCAAGCCCCTCAGTCCCAAACTCCTCATCATGAATCTGCGCGACAACATGTTCGCCTCCGCGGACCGATTGCTGTCGGGTAGCACCGAGGGCGAGGTGGCCACATTGGTGCCCACGACCATCGATCCCGACGTGCTGTGGTCGTGCACGACGTGCGGCGCCTGCGTCGAGGAGTGTCCGGTCGACATCGAGCACATCGACGCCATCATCGACATGCGTCGTTTTGAGGTTCTCATGGAGTCGCGTTTCCCCACCGAGGCGGGGCTATTGCTGCGCAACATGGAGAACCAGGGCGATCCCTGGGGCCTGGGCGCTTCCAAGCGCACCGAGTGGCTGGCCGCGCTCGACTTCGAGGTGCCGGTCTTCGCGGGCGCGATACCCGATGACATCGAGTACCTCTACTGGGTGGGGTGTGCGGGCTCACTCGACGAGCGTGGTCGCAAACAGATCATCTCCACCGCGCGCATGTTGCACCGCGCGGGTGTGAATTTCGGCATCCTCGGGCCGCGCGAGTCCTGCACCGGAGATCCCGCGCGGCGCATGGGTAATGAGTACCTCTTCCAAGAGATGGCCAAGGCCAACATCGCCACCCTCGATGAGGCCGGGGCGAAGAAGATCGTGGCGAGTTGTCCGCACTGCTTTAACACGATGAAGAACGAGTACCCCGCACTGGGTGGGAACTACGAAGTCATTCACCACTCCGAGCTGTTGAGCCACCTCGTGGCCAGTGGTCGTCTCACTCCGGGAGTGGGCTTCACGGGGACCGTCACGTACCACGACCCCTGTTATCTGGGCCGCCACAATCGGGTCTTTGACCAGCCGCGCGACGTGCTCGATGCGATTCCCGGCCTCACCAAGGTCGAGATGGCCCGCCACAAGGAGCGAGGGTTCTGTTGCGGGGCGGGCGGCGCACGCATGTGGATGGAAGAGACGATCGGCAAGCGGGTCAACATGGACCGTACCGAAGAGGCCCTGGCGACCGGGGCCGACACCATCTCAACGGCGTGTCCCTTTTGCATGATCATGCTGGACGACGCCGTCAAGGCCAGTGGTCGTGGCGACGACGTCTCGGTCGTGGACATCTCGCAAGTCATGGAGCGGTCGTTCGCTGAGTAGCTCCTTATGGGGAACGGGTGTTAATACGCCCGAAACACGTCGCTAACTAATTCGAAATCCTGTCTTGACACACTGATCTCAATTCATTTTGAGGTCAACGCCGCCCTCTCCGAAACACGAAGGAGTGGATGTGCTCAGTGCAGTGACCAACATTCCCTATCCCAGCTGGCTGGATCCCGCGGACAATACGTGGCAGCTTGTAGCTGCCACGTTGGTGGGCCTCATGAGCTTGCCGGGACTGGCGGTGCTCTACGGCGGCCTGGTTCGCAAAAAGTGGATCGTCAACACGATGCTGATGACCTTCGTCGGGTTCTCGCTCGTGCTCATCGTGTGGCTGCTCTGGGGCTACAACATGGCCTTTGGCACGCTCTCGCACTTCGGGCCGACCGGATCGTTCTGGAGCGGATTCATTGGTCACTTCGAGCCCCTGGCCACGGCAAGTTCCGAACAGGGCCAGGCCGTTTCGGGCGCCAACACGCTCGTACCGTTCCACTTCCCGACCGCGACGCTGGCGTACTTCCAATTCGTCTTTGCCGCGATCACGCCCCTGTTGTTCCTCGGCGCACTCGTCGGCCGACTCAAGTTCAAGGCGTGGCTGCTCATTGTGCCGCTGTGGATCACGCTGGTCTACTGCGTGAACGCGGCACTGCTGTGGGGTGGTGGCTTCTTCGCCCAAAAGGGAGCAGTCGACTACTCGGGTGGCTACGTCATCCACCTCTCCGCGGGCGTGGCAGCCTTCGTCGGTGCGTGGATGGTCGGACCGCGTCGCTGGCAGGACCGCGAGAACGCGTTCCCCTCGAATCTCATGATGGTCGCCGTCGGGGCGGGAATCCTGTGGCTCGGCTGGAACGGCTTTAACGGTGGCGACCCGTTCTACGCCGGAGCGGACGCGGCCGCGGCCGTGTTTAACACCAATATCGCCACGGCCGCCGGTGTGTTGACGTGGCTGCTGTGGGACATGTTCGTCTCCAAACAGAAGAAGCCCACATTCTTGGGCGTCATTAACGGCATGATCTGCGGACTGGTTGCGATCACCCCGAGCGCAGGTTGGGTGAACGGCATCGGAGCACTCGCGGTGGGCGTGATCGCCTCATCGATCGTGTGGATTGCCTGGACGTACGTGTCGAAGCTAAAGCCGTTCTCACTGGTCGACGATGCCCTGGGTGTTACCTACACCCACGGCTTCGCCGGCCTGACCGGAGGTCTGCTGGTCGGGCTGCTGGCGGACCCCAAGATGGTGGAGTACGGCATCAAGGGCAAGAACTACGTGGGCGCGGGCAACTTCCACGTGGCCGGCTGGTTCTTCGGTCACTCGTTCCACCAACTCTGGGAACAGTTCCTCGCAGCCCTGTGGATCATCGGGTGGACCGCGGTGGGTACCTTCATCGTCTTTACCGTGGTGAAGTGGATCTGTGGAGGTCTACGCGAACCCGACGACCTGTTGCGCGAAGGCGATCTCGCGATCCACGACGAGGAGGCCTACCCGGAGCCGACCTTCGGTGAACCACTCGAATCGCCCAGTCACGTCCACAGCGACAACGTCTAAGGAGGGATCATGAAGCTAGTTACTGCGGTCGTCAAACCGTTCAAACTGGACGAGGTCAAAGAAGCGGTGAAGCAGACCGGCGTGACCGGGCTCACGGTCGGCCAGGTCAAAGGATTTGGTCGCACCGGAGGCCACGTCGAGGTCTTTCGCGGCAAGGAGTACATGTTCGACTTCGTCGACAAGATTCAAATCGAGGTCATTTGCACCGACGAACTCGTCGACCAGCTCATTGAAGCGATCGTCAATGCCGCACGCACCGACACCGTCGGCGACGGCATGGCGTGGGTCACCGACGTGGAGCACGTGGTGCGGATTCGGACTAACGAACGAGGGCCCGACGCCCTGTAATTAGCCCGCCTGGCGCGCGACTGCCTCGGCCGCCTTCGCAGCGGCCTCGGGGTCGCCGAGGTAGTTCGCCGCCAGGACGTTGAGTTCGTGGTCGAGGGTGAGGTGGTACGGGATGCCCGTAGGGATCTCGATCTCGGTGATCTCGTTCTCTCCGATGTTCTCCAGCACCATGCGCAGCGCCCGCAGCGAATTGCCGTGGGCGACCACGAGTACCGCGCCGCCCTTTACGCCCTCGCTGCGGATGTCTTCGCTGATGACGTCGCGCAGGTAGGGAGTGGCCCGGGCCACGACGTCCTTGAGGCATTCGGTGCGCGGAATGAGGTCGGCCTGCACGTCGCGATAACGCGGGTCGAAGCGGTTATTGCGGGGGTCATTCAGGGGGAGGGGTGGCGGAGCGACGTCAAAGGAGCGCCGCCAGATCTTCACCTGCTCCAAGCCGAACTCTTCGGCCGTCTGCTTCTTGTCCTTGCCCGTGAGATCGCCGTAGTGGCGCTCGTTGAGGCGCCAACTGCGCCGCACCGGGAGCCAGGTCCGCCCCGCACGGGATAGGGCGATATTGGCGGTGCGGATGGC
The DNA here is from genome assembly GCA_049801955.1 of Acidimicrobiales bacterium. Classification (GTDB taxonomy): domain Bacteria; phylum Actinomycetota; class Acidimicrobiia; order Acidimicrobiales; family RAAP-2; genus RAAP-2. The sequence continues at coordinate 20,145 of JBARLO010000021.1, read as the reverse complement.
GCGAGTGAGCACCGAGGTGTGCACGATGCGCAGGTCCAACTCGGACTCGGCCAGCAGCTCACCGGCCACCCGGGCCTCGGCCTCGCCGGCGGATGACAGATCCACGTCCTGCCAGCCGGTAAAGAGGTTGAGGTCGTTCCACTCGGATCGTCCGTGTCGCAGTAGTACGAGGTCGGGCACGCACAAATGGTAGTCGGGACCAGGTTTTTGAATCATGGCGCCCCGCCAAGAACCCTTGGAATTGAAGGGAATAACTGGTACTTACTAAGAAGAGTGTAATTTTTCTTGACAAGGAGAGACTCAACTTAGTATTCTGGTTGTAGTGAATTCTGGCGGTTCGGATGTTCCGGGGCCAGAGACCAAGAACAAGGAGTTTTTACATGGCAAAGGCAGTCGGTATCGACCTCGGTACGACCAACTCTGTGGTGAGCGTGCTCGAGGCGGGAGAACCTGTCGTGATCCCCAACGCCGAAGGCAGCCGCACCACCCCCTCGGTGGTGGGTTTCTCCAAGACCGGCGAGGTGCTGGTCGGAGAAGTGGCCAAGCGCCAGGCGATCACCAACCCCGACCGCACCATTCGGTCGGTCAAGCGTCACATGGGTGAGAACTGGAGCGTCGATATCGACGGCACCAAGTACACCGCCCAGGAGATCTCGGCGCGCATTCTCCAAAAGCTCAAGCGCGACGCCGAGGCCTACCTCGGTGACTCGGTCAGTCAGGCTGTCATCACCGTGCCCGCGTACTTCAACGACGCCCAACGCACGGCGACCAAGGAAGCCGGCCAGATCGCCGGCCTCGAGGTGCTGCGTATCGTGAACGAGCCCACCGCGGCCGCTCTGGCCTACGGGCTCGACAAGGGTCCGGCCGAGCAGACCGTGTTGGTCTTTGACCTCGGTGGTGGCACGTTCGACGTGTCGGTCCTCGAGATCGCCGACGGCGTCTTCGAAGTGAAGTCGACCGCGGGTAACACCCACCTCGGTGGCGACGACTGGGACGATGCCGTCATGAACTGGCTGATCAAGACCTTCAAGGACACCGAAGGCGTGGATCTCGCCAGTGACAAGATGGCGGTCCAGCGCCTCAAGGAGGCCTCCGAGAAGGCCAAGATTGAGCTCTCGGCCGTCCAGGAGACCCAGGTCAACCTGCCCTTTATTACTGCAACGGCCGATGGTCCCAAGCACCTCGACATCAAGTTGACGCGCGCCAAGTTCAACGAACTGACCTCGGACCTCGTCGACAAGTGCCGTGGACCCTTCGACCAGGCGATCAAGGATGCGGGCCTGACGCTCGACAAGATCGACCACGTCATCATGGTCGGCGGTTCGACGCGTATTCCGGCCGTCCAGGAGCTCGTGATCAAGGTCACGGGCAAGGAGCCCAACAAGAGCGTGAACCCCGACGAAGTCGTGGCGATCGGCGCGGCCGTGCAGGCCGGTGTCTTGAAGGGCGACGTGAAGGACATCTTGTTGCTCGACGTGACGCCGTTGTCGCTAGGAATCGAGACCAAGGGTGGCGTCATGACCAAGATCATCGACCGCAACACCACCATTCCCACCAAGAAGTCTCAGACGTTCACGACGGCCGACGACAATCAGCCCTCGGTGGAAGTCCACGTCCTGCAGGGTGAGCGTGAGATGGCGTCCTACAACCAGACGCTGGGCAAGTTCCAGCTCGTGGGCATCCCGCCCGCGCCGCGCGGCCTGCCCCAGATCGAAGTCACCTTTGACATCGACGCGAACGGCATCGTGCACGTCTCGGCGAAGGACCAGGCGACCGGGGCGACCCAGTCGATGACCATCACCGGTGGCTCCTCGCTCTCCAAGGAGGAGATTGACCGCATGGTGCGCGACGCCGAGGCTCACGCCGAGGACGACCGCAAGCGCCGTGAGGAGGCCGAGGTGCGCAACAACGCCGACGGTCTGGTCTACTCAACCGAGAAGCTCTTGAAGGACCAAGCCGAGTCCTTTCAGGGCAGCGAGCGCACCGACGTCGAAGCCGCTCTTTCTACGTTGAAGGAGGCCCTCAACGGCACCGACATCGAAGCCATCAAGGCGGGCACCGACAAGTTGCTGAGTGTGAGCCAGAGCTTCAGTGCGCGTCTCTACGAAGAGGCCGCGAAGTCCAACGCGAATGAGCCCGCGGCTCCGGCCGGTGACGACGACGACATCGTCGACGCCGAGATCGTGGACGAATGAGCGACGAAGTTGTAGGGAACGAGCCGGTCGCGTCGTCAGAAGACGACGCGACCGAAGCGTTCGACGACCGCAGTGAGGCCGAGCGTCAGCGCGACGAGTACCTCGACGCGCTCCAACGCCTGCAGGCGGAGTTCGAGAACTATCGCAAGCGTGTGGCGCGCACCTCCGAGGACGCCGCGCGCAGAGCGACCGGGGACTTTGCCGCCAAGTTGCTGCCCACTCTGGACGCCTTCGATTACGCCCAGGCTCACTTTCCGGACGCAGCGAGTGCAGAAGCAACTGCGCTGGCTCAGACCCGCGGTCTGCTCCTCGGTGCTCTCGCCCAAGAGGGTCTCGAGCGCATCGACGAGTCCCAGGTGCCCTTTGACCCGCAGGTCCATGACGCCGTGGCGCACGCGCCGAACGAAGGTGACGACGAGACCCGGGGTCCGGTCGTTGAGGACGTCTTGCGCGCGGGCTACCGGTGGCGGGGTGTTGTTCTTCGTCCCGCCATGGTGAAAGTTCGCGGATAGGTCCGGGCAGGAATGGCTGAACGCGAGTGGTTCGACAAGGACTACTACAAAGTGCTCGGACTGACCTCGAGCGCGACCGATAAAGAGATCACCCGGGCGTATCGCAAACTGGCCAAGGAGTTTCACCCCGACACCCACCCCGGCTCCGAGGAGAAGTTCAAGGAAATTTCGGTGGCCTACGACGTGCTGGGCGATGACGTCAAGCGCAAGGAGTACGACGAGGTTCGTCGCCTCGGCCCGGCCGCGAGTGGCCTGGGCGGCGGCGGTGCCGGCGGCTTTAACTTTCAGACCGGCGACTTCAGCGACCTAGGGGACCTCTTTGGGGGACTCTTCGGCGGCGGTCGTCGTGCGCGCAATCAAGCTCAGCGCGGCGCTGACCTAGAGACCGCGCTGCACCTCAGTTTTCGCGACGCCGTCAAGGGCGTCACCACGAGCGTGAACCTGCCCACGAACGAGGCCTGCCACACCTGTAAGGGAACGGGCGGCGCACCGGGCAGCGACTTTCTCACCTGTGAGCGGTGCGGGGGGCGCGGGGTCATCAACGACGACCAGGGACCCTTTGCGATGTCGAGTGTGTGTCCGATCTGTCAGGGTCGCGGCGGTCACTTCGCCCAGGCCTGCCCTACCTGCCACGGCACGGGTCGCGAACCCTCGTCGCGGCGCGTCAATGTGCGCATTCCGCCGGGTGTCGTGGACGACCAACGCATTCGCCTGAAGGGCAAGGGCAGTCCCGGCGTCAACGGCGGCCCGGCCGGTGACCTGTACGTCGACGTGCACGTCACGAGCGACGCGCGCTTTGAGCGACGGGGTCGCAATGTGACAACCAGCGTGAAGGTGCCCCTCACTCAGGCGATGCTCGGCACGACCGTCGAGGTCCCCACCCTCGATGAGCCCGTGACGTTAAAGGTGCCCGCGGGCACTCAACCGGGCACGACCATGCGCGTCAAGGGTCGCGGCGTGCCCGCGCACGGCAAGGCCGCGGCGGGCGATCTGCTCGTCACGATCACCTTTGACCTGCCCAAGAAGCTCACCAAGCGCCAGCGCACGTTGGTCGAACAGTTGGCCGTGGCGCTCAATGAGAAGGAGGAGGCGGAGGTGGTCAGTGACTGAGCGCAACGTGCACGCGGTCTACGTCATCTCGGTCTTCGCCGAACTCGCGGGCGTGCATCCCCAGACGCTGCGCAACTACGAGCGCAGCGGGCTGTTGCACCCCGAACGCACGAGCGGCGGTTCACGTCGCTTTAGCGAAGAAGATCTCGCTGCCTTGAAGCGCATTCAGGACCTCACCAACGAGGGCGTCAACTTAGAGGGCGTGAAGCGCATCATGGCGCTCGAGAACCACATCGCCGAACTGCGCACACAGATCGACGCGCTCGCCGACGAGGCGCGCCGCGCGATCGAACAGACCCACCGCCACTACCGTCGCGACATGGTGCCCGTCCAAAACTCCATGGCCGTCACGCCCCAGCCCAACAAGAAGAGAAAGGCTCGTTGATGGCCCTTGACCCGCAGCGTTGGACCGTCAAGACCCGCGAAGCCTTTCAGGCCGCGACCACCCAAGCCGGGGCCGCCGGTAACCCCTACGTCACGCCCGCTCACCTCCTGCTCGCCTTGCTGAATCAGCCCGATGGTGTGGCGCGTCCTCTCCTGATCGCCGCCAACCTCGACCCCATCGACATCGCGGCCCAACTCAACGAACGCGTCGCGCGCGAGCCACGCACCGTCGGTGGATCCCAGCCCGGCCTGTCGCCCGAGACGCGCCAAGGACTCGAGCAGGCCGACGAACTGCGTGCCGACATGGGAGATGAGTACCTCTCGGTCGACCACGTCCTCGTGGCCTTTGCGAGCGAACTCGGCACGACGCGCGAAGCGCTGCTGGCCGCCCTGCGCAGCATTCGCGGTTCGGCGCGCATCACCTCGGAGAACCCCGAAGAGACGTTTCAGTCGCTCGAAAAGTACGGACGCGACCTCACCGCGCTCGCGCGGGCCGGCAAGCTCGATCCCGTCATCGGACGCGACGACGAGATTCGACGCGTCATCCAGGTGCTGTCACGTCGCACGAAGAACAACCCGGTCTTGATCGGCGAACCCGGCGTGGGCAAGACCGCCATCGTGGAAGGACTCGCGCAGCGCATCGTCGAAGGCGACGTGCCCGAGTCGTTGCGCGATCGTCGCCTTATCGCCCTGGACCTAGCGGCCATGGTCGCGGGGGCCAAGTATCGCGGTGAGTTCGAAGAGCGTCTCAAGGCGGTTCTCAAAGAGATCGAAGATGCCCAGGGCGAGGTCATCAGTTTCATCGACGAGCTACACACGATCGTGGGTGCGGGGGCGAGCGAAGGTGCGATGGACGCCGGCAACATGATCAAGCCGCTGCTCGCACGCGGCGAACTGCGCCTCATTGGCGCGACCACGCTGGACGAGTACCGCCAGTACATCGAAAAGGACGCGGCCCTCGAGCGCAGATTCCAACAGGTCTTTGTCGGCGAACCGTCAGTGAATGACACGATCGCCATCCTGCGCGGGCTGAAGGAGCGCTACGAGGTCCACCACGGCGTGCGTATCCAAGACGCGGCCCTCGTGGCCGCGGCCACGTTGTCCTCTCGCTACGTGGCGAACCGGTTCTTGCCCGACAAGGCCATCGACCTCATGGACGAAGCGGCCTCCAAACTGCGCATCGAGATCGACTCGATGCCGACCGAACTCGATGTCGTCATCCGCCGGATGCGTCAACTCGATATTGAGCGCATGGCCCTCGAGAACGAGTCCGACGCGGCCTCCCTCGAGCGCAAGGACGCCCTCGAAGCGGAGTACGCAGACTTAAAGGAAGAGTCCGACGAACTGGCCGCACGCTGGCAGGCAGAAAAGCAGGCCATCACCAAGATCCAAAACGCGAAGCAGGAGTACGAGGATCGTCGCGCCGAAGCCGAGCGACTCGAGCGTCAAAGCGACCTCGCCGGGGCGGCCGCACTGCGCTATGGCACGATGCCCGAACTCGAACGCACCATCGACGCGGCCACGCGGGAACTCGAGGAGCTCCAAGCGAACGGCGCATTCCTAAAAGAAGAGGTCGACGCCGAGGACATCGCCGAGGTGATCAGTCGCTGGACTGGCATCCCGGTCTCCAAACTCATGGAGGGCGAGGTCGACAAGTTGCTGCGCATGGAAGACCTTCTGCACTCGCGCGTGGTGGGCCAAGACGAGGCGGTCACGGCCGTGTCGAATGCCATTCGTCGCTCACGCTCGGGCCTCTCGGACCCCAACCGACCCATCGGCTCGTTCCTGTTCCTTGGTCCCACCGGGGTGGGCAAGACCGAACTCGCGCGCGCATTGGCGGAGTTCCTCTTTGATGACGAGCACGCCATGGTGCGCCTCGACATGAGCGAGTACATGGAGAAGTTCGCCGTCTCACGCCTGATCGGTGCCCCTCCGGGTTACGTGGGCTACGAAGAGGGTGGCCAACTCACCGAGGCGATTCGCCGTCGCCCCTACGCCGTGGTGCTGCTGGATGAGATTGAAAAGGCCCATCCCGACGTCTACAACCTGCTCTTGCAGGTCCTGGACGACGGGCGTCTCACCGACGGCCAGGGCCGCACCGTGGACTTCACCAACGTGGTGTTCATCATGACGAGTAACCTGCCCGGCGATCCGCTCGAGTTCTTCCGGCCCGAGTTCATTAACCGGATCGATGAGATCATTCGATTCCGTTCACTCAGCGAAGACGACCTCGCGATCATTGTCCAGATTCAACTGGGACGATTGCGCCAGCGCTTGGCGCAGCGTCGCGTCAGCCTTGACCTCACTAGTGCCGCGGCCCACACTCTCGCGGCCGAGGGCTTCGATCCGGCCTACGGCGCACGACCCTTGAAGCGCGTGATCCAGCGTCGACTCGAAGACCCCCTCGCCCTCGCCGTCCTTCAGGGCGTCTACAAGGAGGGCGACACCATCAAGGTCGACGCGAGAGACGGTGTCCTGACCTTTCACTAGGGGCGCCGCGCTCGTCGGTATCCCGCGATAGGCCGCTGGCGTTTCGTGGGCCACCCCGCGTTGCCACGACTCGGACACTGTATGACCTAGAATCATCATAAGAGTGCTGATCATGATAGTTTCGTTGAGTACTTTGTATCAGCATGTGATAGATTACATCAGTGAAATTACTACGATATGGCCTTTAGGGCACATTCTATGGATAACATGCGACTCGGACAGAGTCCCATCGGCCAACTGGTCCCCATACAGGGTGACGACGCCCGTCATGGCAAGTATGCGTGCTTTGCGTACTTGCCGTGGTCTCTACCGGCGGACGTTGAACAGCTCACCTCAAATACTTGGTCCAACGTCGTACGGGCGTCGGAGTCACTCGCGCGCCTTGATCAGTGTTCCAAGAGCCTCCCGGATCCGGGGCTCCTAATTTATCCGAGCCTCTTTCGTGAAGCACTTGATTCGTCGGCGCTGGAAGGCACTCACGGCAACCTCACCGAAGTCCTTGAAGCACGTTTTACAACTGTTGACGAACAGTCACCGGAGACGATGGAGATACTCGCCTTCATAGACGCCGCAAAGACTGCATTTGCCGCTATCAGGCATCGCCAATTGTCGGTGGGGTTGTTGAACGACACGCAAATGGAGATGTTCAAGAACTCAAAGATCCGACCTCGGGATCTCGGCGCAATTCGTTCACATCAGGTTTCAATTGGTGTCGAGAGCGTGTCGATTGAACATAGGAGGTTTGTACCGCCACCCGGAGATGACCGCCTTGTAGCTGGAATGGAGTCGTTGATTGAGTGGATTAATGCGCCAAGTGACTTGACGCCGGTGCTTCGAGCGGCGATGGCGCACTACCAATTTGAAGTTCTCCACCCGTTTGGCGATGGCAACGGTCGCGTGGGACGGCTTTTGATCATCCTTCAACTCATGAGTTACGGCACGATCGGCGACGCCATCGTCACCCTTTCACCGTGGTTTTACAAGAATCGCGACCGCTACGAACACGAACTCTTGGAGCTCAGTATTTCAGGCGACTGGGACTCCTGGGTTCAGTTCTTTTGTGAGGCGATTATCGAACAGTGTGGTCGACTGGTTAATTCAGCGGAACGATTAGCGGCGTGGGTAACGGAAACGAAAGACGCCATTAGTAGGAGAAAGTGGTCCGGCGTCATCAATGAGGTAGTCACCAACCTCGCCGAGTGGCCGAAGATTACGGTGCCGTGGATCGCGAAGAAGTATTCAATCAACTACGCGAGCGCGAAGTACATCGTCGAACACCTAGTTGAAGTGGGAGCGATCGTAGAAGTGACCGGGCGCAAGTATGCGAAGGTCTACGCCGCGCCAAAAGTCATGGAAGTTGTCGACGAAACCTAGTGCGCTCGATTCAGACTGTGGACCTCGACGGCCGGCGCAGTGGGGCGGATCCAGGGGCCGCGGGACGAACACCAACACAATCAGCGACGCGCAGATTCATGCCCTGAGCCTCCGGCCTGGTCACAAATTAATCACGGGCCAAAATGAGTGGCCACCGCGCCAGGCAATTCAGTGATCAATTCGTTGCGCGAAATGTTGGCTGGACGGAAAGATGCCGACGGCGATGTAGACGATCTTCTTGCCTCAAACTTGGCCACTACCGACTAACGAAAGGCACATTTACTTCCAGTAGGCTTTGCGTGTAACGAGGCCGTCTCTGAGGGAGTCAAGTGCCCGCAACCGTCGTGGTCGGAACCCAGTGGGGTGACGAAGGCAAGGGAAAACTCACTGACCTACTAGCGCGCGACATGGATCTGGTCGTGCGCTACCAGGGGGGACACAACGCCGGGCACCGCATCGTGGTGGACGGACAGGTCTTCGCCCTCCAACTCGTACCCTCGGGCATCCTCTATGAGGGCGTGACCCCCATCATCGGCAACGGGGTCGTCGTCGATCCCGCGGTGCTGCTGGCCGAACTCGACACGTTGAGCGAACGCGGTGTCGACGTCTCGCGACTCGTCGTCTCGGGTAACGCGCACTTGATCATGCCCTACCACCAAGAACTGGACCGACTGACGGAACGCTTCCTCGGTCGCAACGCGCTCGGCACGACCAAGCGCGGCATCGGACCGGCCTACGCGGATAAGTCCGCGCGGGTGGGACTGCGGGTCCAAGACCTCTTGGACCCCAAGATCTTCCGCGAGAAGCTCGACGTCGTTTTGCACGAGAAAAACCTGATCCTGACCAAGATCTACAACCGACCCGCGATCAGTGCCAAGGACATCGCCGAGCGCTACCTCGATGAACTCGCCCCGCGCGTCGCGCCCATGATCGGTGACACCGTCGGTCTCGTGCACGACGCCCTCGACGCCGACAAGCGCATCTTGCTCGAGGGCGCCCAGGCGACGTTCTTGGATCTCGATCATGGCACGTACCCCTTCGTCACCTCCTCGAATCCGGTCGCCGGTGGCGCGTGCGTGGGCTCGGGCCTCGGCCCGCGCGACATCACCTCGGTCGTGGGGATCGCTAAGGCCTACGTGACGCGCGTGGGCGCGGGGCCCTTTCCGACCGAGCTCGAGGGAGAGACGGGCGAGTACCTCGTCACACGCGGACACGAGTTCGGCACCAACACCGGTCGTAGACGAAGGGTCGGCTGGTTCGACGTCGTCATGGCTCGCCAGGCGGTGCGCCTTAACTCTCTCACCGAGATCGCCCTCACCAAGCTCGACGTGCTCGATGAGTTCGAAGAGATCCACGTGTGCGTTGCCTACGAGCACGACGGGGTGGTCTACAACCACATGCCCTTCCACCAGTCGGTCCTGCACGAGGTAACTCCGATCTACGAGACGCTGCCCGGTTGGAAGTGCGACCTCACCTCGATTACTCACATCGATCAGATGCCGCCGCTCGCGATTGGCTACGTGCGCTTTCTCGAAGAGAGGATCGGCGCGCCGATCTCGGTCGTGGGTGTCGGCCCGGAGCGCGAACAGTTCGTGCGCACGTCATGACCCGCTGCGTCGTGGTGGGCTCAGGGGCGAGAGAGCACGCCCTGGCGCACGCACTCGCCAAATCGGCGGAGGTCGTTGTCACGCCCGGCAACGACGGCATCGCTGCCCACGGACTGACGTGTGTGACCACGGCTGCGACCGAGTTGGACGCCGATCTCTTTGTCATCGGTCCCGAGGCCCCCCTGGTCGAAGGTCTCGCCGATCGGCTGCGCGCTCAAGGAAAGTTGGTTGTCGGACCAGGTGCGACGGGTGCCCAGCTCGAGGGCTCCAAGTCCTTCATGAAGGAGTTCCTGACCGTGGCTGGTGTGCCGACGGCCGCCTACGGGATCTTCAGTGACGTGGCCGCGGCCTCGGGCTTCCTCGACACGATGACTCCTCCGTACGTTATTAAGACCGACGGCCTGGCCGCCGGTAAGGGCGTGCTGGTGACGAGCGACCTCAATGAAGCGAAGGAGGACATCGCCGACAAGTTGTCCGGCAAGGCCTTTGGCGTGGCCGGTCGTACGATCGTGCTCGAAGAAGGCCTGGTGGGTGAGGAGTGCTCGTTGCACGTGCTCTATGACGGTACGGACGTCGTGGTGCTGGCGAGTGCCCAGGACTACAAGCGCGTGGGCGATCAGGACGCCGGTGCGAACACGGGCGGAATGGGCGCGTACGCGCCCATGTCGTCGTTCGGCGACGCGCAGGTCAGTGACGTGACGCGCACGATCATCGCGCCGACGTTAAAGGAGTTGACGCTGCGCGGCATCGATTTTCGCGGTGTTCTCTACGCCGGACTCATGATGACTGCAGCCGGACCCAAACTGCTCGAGTACAACGTGCGTTTCGGCGATCCCGAAACCGAGGTTCTCGCGCCGCTCTACGGTGACGATTTCTACGACCTGCTCGCCAAGACGGCCGCCGGTGAGCTGGCCGGCGCGACGGCAACGGCTCAGGGTGCGAGTGTCACGGTGGTGCTGGCGAGTGAGGGCTACCCCGAGACGTCGCGTACCGGCGACGTCATTGACGGACTCGGTGCGGACGGCCAGCTCGCCACCCCCATGGACAACGTGATCGTCTTTCACGCGGGGACCAAGCGCGACGACCAGGGTCGCTTCGTCACCACTGGCGGACGAGTCCTCGCCGTCACCGGCCTGGGTGCCACGATCGCCGAAGCGCGCGATCGGGCCTACGCCGGAGCCGACCTCATAACCTTTCAGGGAAGCGTGCGTCGCAGCGACATCGCCCTCGCCGCGAGTCAAGGAGAGACGTGATAGCGAGATATGCGCCCAAGGACGTGGCCGAACTCTTCAGCGACGAGAGGCGATTTGACACGATGCTCGAGGTCGAACTCCTGGCCGCCGACGCGCTCGCTGAACTCGGCGTTCTGCCGGTCGCCGACGCGGCCGCATTGCGGACGCGACGTCCCGCTATTGATGCCGCCTTCGTAACGGCGGTCAACGAACGTGAAGAGATCACGAATCACGACACCGCCGCGTTCGTCGACATCGTCCAAGAACGCATCGGCATGCCCGAAGGCGCGTGGGTCCACTACGGTCTCACGTCGTCCGACGTCGTCGATACTGCCCTGTGTTTCTGCCTGACTCAGGCCATGGACATCGTGATTACCGAAGTGACGGCCCTGCGCGACGCGCTAACGCGCCGCGCAAAGGAGACGATCGACACACCGATTCTGGGACGCACGCACGGTATGCACGCCGAGCCCACGACGTACGGCCAGAAGTTCGCCCTCTTTGCCCTGCAGGTCGATCGCGACATCACTCGCGCGACGAACGGGCGTGCGGCAATCGCCGTGGGCAAGCTGAGTGGGGCGGTGGGCACGTACTCCAACATCGACCCCGCAATCGAGGACTACGTGTGTGCGCACCTGGGGTTAACACCGGTGCCCGCAACCCAGGTCATCGCGCGAGACCGACACGCCGAGGTTCTCTACGCGTGCGCCGCGATCGGCACCTCCATCGAAAACTTCGCAACCGAGGTTCGCCTCCTAGCCCGCAGCGAGGTGGGCGAGATGCAAGAGCCCTTCGCCGAAGGCCAAAAGGGATCCTCGGCCATGCCGCATAAGCGCAATCCGGTGATCGCCGAGCGCTTGGTGGGTCTGGCCCGCGTGCTGCGCGGCTACCTCCAGGCGGGCCTCGAGGACGTGACACTCTGGCACGAGCGCGATATCTCGCACTCCAGCGTCGAGCGCATCGTGTTGCCCGATGCCTTACAGCTGACGGTCTACATGTTGCGCAAGGCGACGTGGCTGGCCGACGGGGTGGTCGTGCAGTCCGAGCGCGCGCTCGACAACCTCAACGTGACGTCGTTGGGCTTGGTCTATTCCCAGAGCGTTCTTCTCGCGCTGGTGGAGTCGGGCATGAATCGTGACGAGGCGTACCGGATCGTCCAGCGCGACTCGCGCTCGGCCATCGATCAGCGACGGAACTTTCGCGAGGTGATCGAGAGCGACGATGAAGTCGCACTGAGCGACGAGCAGATTGCGCGCGCCTTCGACCTGGATCGTCTCCTCACGCATCGGCGTCGAGTCTTGTCGGCGCTCACCTGGACGTCATGAACGTTTCGGAACTGCACCACCTGTACTCGGGCAAGGTTCGCGACCTCTTCGCGATTGACGACGACCTGATGTTGATGGTCGCCTCAGATCGTCTGAGCGCCTTTGACGTGGTCATGAACGAGCCGATCCCCGAGAAGGGGCGCGTGCTCACCGGACTCACTGACTTTTGGCTCAACGAGGTGGCCCCGGACGTACCGAGTGCGCTGGTGAGTTGCGATCCTCGGGTGATCGACCGCACGGTGCTCGGGTTCTTCGATCGACCCGAACTGCACGGGCGCTCGATGATGGTTCGACGCGCGACAATGTTGAACATGGAGTGCATCGTGCGTGGTCGTCTCGCTGGCCAGGCCTACGACGAGTACGTGGCCCAAGGAACGGTGCACCACATGAGTGCGCCTCCAGGTATGCGACTGACCGATCCCTTCCCCGAGCCGATGTTTCTGGCCTCGACCAAGGCGGAGAGTGGACACGACCTCAACATCGATCTCGGCGCCGCCGCCGAGATCGTGGGCGCCGAGGCATTGGACGCGGCCGCAGCGATCTGTCTGCCGCTGTTCGCTCGCGCGCAAGAGAAACTCGCCAGCGAAGGACTCATCCTCGCCGACACGAAGTTCGAGTTGGGGTACGTGGACGGACAACTCTGTGTGTGCGACGAGGTGCTCACTCCCGACTCGTCGAGGATCTGGCCCGCGGACGCGGTGCGCTCGGGCGAGGTGCCGCCCAGTTTTGACAAGCAGCCCTTTCGTGACTGGCTGAATACCGCTGGCTGGGATCGCACGCCGCCGCCGCCCGACGTACCCGAGGAGATCGTGGCCGAAACCTCGGCGCGCTACGTCAGCGCCTACGAGCGCGTGACGGGTCGGTCGTTGAACGAATGGTACGGTTTTTCGCAGTGAACTACTTCGTTGTCGTCGACGTGACGCTGCGCGCCGGCATCGCCGATCCCGAGGGATCGACCATCGAAAAAGCGTTGCCCGCCTTGGGTTTTACGGGAGTGAGCGACGTCAAGGCGGGCAAGACGTTTCGCATGAACATCGAAGCCTCCGGTGAGGTCGAGGCTCTCGAAAAGGCGACCGCACTGGCCGAACGACTGCTATCGAACCCGGTGATCGAAGACGCCCACGTACGCCTTGGCGAGGGGTCGTTCTCGTGACGCGCATCGGTGTCGTCGTGTTTCCTGGCTCCAACTGCGAGTACGACGCGCTGAATGGTGTCGCGAGCCTGGGGGCCGAGGCCGAACTCGTGTGGCATTCGACGACCGACCTATCGGGATTTGACGGAGTCATCTTGCCGGGAGGTTTCGCCCACGGTGACTATTTGCGTCCCGGCGCGCTGGCGCGCTTCTCACCGGTCATGGAGGCGGTGCGGCGCTTCGCGGAGGACGGTGGATCCGTGCTGGGTATCTGCAACGGATTCCAGGTGCTCACCGAGGCGGGACTACTGCCGGGAGCGCTGCAGAAGAACCGTGGTTTGGCCTTCCTGTGCCAACCCACGACGCTGGTCGTGTCGTCCACCAAGTCAGTGCTGACCTCGCGCGCGGCGTTGAACGACGAACTCGTCATCCCGATCAATCACTTCTCGGGCTCGTACATCTGTGACGACGTGACCTATGACGATCTCGTCGAGAACGACCGCATCGTGCTCACCTACAAGGACAATCCGAACGGGTCACGCGGCGACATCGCCGGCATCGCGAATGAGCAGGGCAACGTGGTGGGCCTCATGCCCCACCCCGAGCGCGCGATGTCGATGCTGCTGGGCAGCGAGGACGGACGCGTGCTCCTCGAGAGCTTTGTCACGACGTCCCTCGCTTCACTCAGGCGCTAGAACTCACTCTCGCGGCGGGTAGTTTTGGTGCGTGAATTCCCCCCCGAGCCTGCACGGAGCTCTCGGGTTGAGCGACGACGAGTTCGCCCAGATCGTTCAGGTCTTGGGGCGCGAGCCCAATCACCTGGAGTTAGCCCTCTTTGGGGTGATGTGGTCCGAGCACTGTTCGTATAAGTCCTCGCGCCTGCACCTGCGCCGACTCCCGACTGAGGGCGCGCACGTGCTGGTGGGGCCGGGAGAGAACGCGGGCGTGATCGACGCCGGCGACGGCATCGCGGTGGCCATCCGGATCGAGAGCCACAATCACCCCTCGGCGATCGAGCCCTACCAGGGGGCCGCCACCGGGGTGGGCGGCATCCTGCGCGACGTCTTCACGATGGGTGCTCGGCCGCTGGCCGTGATGGATCCGCTCTTCTTTGGCGAGCTGAGCGACGCGCGTCAGCGTTGGCTCCTCGAGGGCGTGGTCGCGGGCATCTCGGGATACGGCAACTCCGTGGGTGTGCCCACGATCGGGGGCGAACTCACCTTTGACGACTGTTACGCCGGGAACCCGTTGGTCAACGTGTTGTGCGTGGGTGCTCTGCCCACTGAGCGCCTCGTGCTCGGTGTGGCTTCGGGCGTGGGCAACCTCGCCGTGCTGCTCGGCTCGCGCACTGGGCGCGACGGCATCGGGGGCGTCTCGGTGCTGGCGTCCGCGGGCTTTGCCGGCGAAGACGGCGCGGCATCGCTCGACGAAGCGAAGCGTCCGAGCGTCCAGGTGGGGGACCCCTACGAGGAGAAGCGTCTGATTGAAGCGTGCCTGGCGCTGCTCGACGAGGGCCTGGTGGTCGGCATTCAGGACCTCGGCGGAGCCGGTCTGGTGTGCGCGACGAGTGAGACGGCAGCGCGAGGACGCGTTGGCATGGACGTCGACGTGACGGCGGTGCCGCTACGAGAAGGTGGCATGGCCCCTTACGAGATCATGACCTCGGAGTCCCAGGAGCGCATGCTCGCCATCATCACCCCCGAAAACCTCGAGGCCGTGCAGGCCCTGTGCGACAAGTGGGAAGTGCGCGCGAGCGTCGTGGGTCGCGTGGTCGAGCCAGAATTGGGCGAGCACGGGGTCGCGCGAGCGATGCTGCGTATTCGTAACGGCTTCGACGGTGAGATTCTCGCGAACGTGCCGGCCGCGGCGCTGGCCGATGAGGCGCCACTGTATGACCGTCCTCACCAGCGTCCCGAGTGGTTGGACGCGACCTGGGCCGACGACCCCACCCACGACGAGCCGGTGGGCTTCGCGAATGACGACCTGCTCGGACTCCTCGTTGATCCCGCGTGGGTCTATCGCCAGTACGACTCGCAGTTGTTCTTGAATACCGTCGTGGGTCCGGGTCGCGACGCCGCCCTCTTGCGCCTCGCCGGACCGGGGCTACCCGCGTCCGATAAGGGCATTGCGCTCTCCACCGACTCCAATCCCCGCTGGTGCGCGCTCGACCCTCGTCGCGGTACGACGTACAGCGTCGCCGAAGGTGTGGCGAACTTGGCCTGCGTGGGAGCGACCGCCAAGGCGGTCGTGAACTGTCTGAACTTTGGCAACCCCGAACACCCTGCGGTCATGTGGCAGCTCATCGAGTCGATCGAAGGAATGGCCGAGGCGTGTGAGAGTCTCGAGCTGCCGGTCATTGGGGGCAACGTCTCGCTCTATAACGAAAGCGGTGGCCGCGACATCGACCCCACGCCAGTCATCGGGCTGCTCGGCGTGATCGAGCGTCTGGTGTCGCCACCGCCGGGTTGGAACTGGCGCGTGGGCGACGCCGTCGTGATGGTGGGAGATCGACACGCGTCTGGTGGAGAGCCCTTCCCGCTGGGCGGCTCGCGGTGGGCGACCCAGCGCGGTCGTCGCGGTGGTCGTCTCTTCGATGTCAACCTCGACGCGCTGGCGTTGAGTGTCTCGTTCGTAGCGAGCGAAGTTGCCAAGATCTGTGCGGGTGAGGCGAGTGACGTCAGCGCAGTACACGACGTGGGGAGTGGCGGACTCGCGGTGGCGCTCGCCGAGATGGCTGCCGCCACGCGACGCGGAGTGGATGCACGTCACATCGCCACCCACGGCGAGATGTTCGCCGAGTTTCCGGGTCGATTCGTAGCCGCGACCAGCGACGCCGCCGCAGTGGTGTCGCGTGCGGAGGCCGCGGGCGTGAGCGCGCAGGTCATCGGTGTGGTGGGCGGAGACCGCGTGACGATCGGATCCCTCATCGATATCTCCGTCGATGAGGTGGCTGCCCGGCGCGAGGGCGCGCTCGGCGACGCTCTCGCGACTCTCTAAGCCTGACGCGCCGCCTTCAACTCGGCGAGCACCTCGTCGGGCACACGAAGGTCGCCCGAGCGTCCCACCCCGAGGGCGACATCCTTCTTGTAGTGACCGTGATAGTCCGAACCGCCCGTCGGGATCATGCCCGCGTCGCGGGTTAGTTTCACCATGAGTTGGCGCGTCGCGTCGTTGGTCCCGCCGTAGTAGGCCTCGATGCCCTTGACGCCCCGCTCGCGCAGGGAGGCCATTACGCGCGGCATGATCCGCTCGATCGCGCCGTCGGTGTACTCGTCGATGTAGTTGACGAGCGGGTGGGCAATAGAAAAGACCGTCGAGGAACCCGTGGCCGCATCGACGAACTCTTCAATGGGCATCGACGTCTTGGGGATGTAGGCCCGCCCGGAGGAGCCCAGCCACTCGACGAAGAGTTGATTCCAGCGCTCATCGGTGCGTACGCCCACGATCTCGGGGTGCAGTTCGAACATGGCGCGCGCGAAGTGGGGTCGTCCAATCGAGTGCACGTTGCCCGACATGGCGGTCAGGTACTCCAGGGTCAGTTGGTCAAAGCCCCTTTGTTGGAGGAGTTCGACGAGTTCGAGGTTGCGCACGTCGCGGTCGTGGCGCAGATCGGCCAGTTTCTGTTGTAGCGGATGGGTGGGTGTCATCGGGAGGAAATAGGCGAGCATGTGGACGCTGCGGGGCACCGCTCGATCGTCGCGGGTCATCGGAAACTCGTTGTCGCGCAAGGAAACTTCCACTCCGGGAACGAGTTCAACGCCGAACTCGCTGGTCGCGACCTCCATCTCGGTGTAGCTGCTCGTGGAGTCGTGATCCGTGAGAGCGATGGCGCGAAGCCCGAGCGCCTGGGCTTTGGCCGCCAACTCACTGGGCGTATCCGAGCCGTCGGAGAACGTCGAGTGCGTGTGTAAGTCAATCACGGCGTCA
The DNA here is from genome assembly GCA_049801955.1 of Acidimicrobiales bacterium. Classification (GTDB taxonomy): domain Bacteria; phylum Actinomycetota; class Acidimicrobiia; order Acidimicrobiales; family RAAP-2; genus RAAP-2. The sequence continues at coordinate 2,857 of JBARLO010000021.1, read as the reverse complement.
GACTACCGAACGGGCCTGGGGCGGGCGGGCGCTGTGCGAGACTGGGCGCGTGCGAGCCTGCTCCGTGACCCGTAACATTTCGGGGTCATGAAAGAAGCCTGCGGTGTCGTCGGAATCGTCACACCGGGTCGGCCCGTTGCGCACCTCTGCTACGACGCGCTCTACGCCTTGCAGCACCGCGGTCAAGAGTCGGCCGGCATGGCCACTTTCGCGAACGAGCAGATCACCGTCGTCAAGGACAACGGACTCGTCAGTCACGTCTTTGCCGAATCAACGCTGCGCGCGCTGATCGGTTCGATCATCATCGGTCACACGCGCTACTCAACGTCCGGTTCGGCGAACTGGACGGCGGCCCAACCCGTCTATCGTTCGGCGGGCACGTCGGGATTCGCGATCGCCCACAACGGCAATCTCACCAACACGATCGAACTGGCTGATGCGGCCGGCATCGAGTTCAGTTCCATGCTCTCGGACTCAGACCTCGTGGCCGAGCTGCTCGCTCGCGAAGTGGAGGGAGGACTCGCGCTCGATGAAGCGCTGGGTTCCGTGCTCGCGCGCGTTGACGGGGCCTTTTCCATGGTGATCCTCGAAGCACATCGCATTCATGCGGTGCGCGACCCGTACGGGTTTCGCCCACTGTGCCTCGGTCGTTTCGGCCCGGAGGAGGCGCCGACCGGTTGGATGGTCGCCTCGGAGTCGCCGGCCCTGGACGTGGTGGGTGCGAGCTTCGTGCGCGAGATCGACCCGGGCGAGATGGTGAGCATCACTGAGGCGGGTCTCGTGACTCGCCAGTTGCTCGAACCGGCGGTGCCCAAGGAGAAGCTCTGTATCTTCGAGTTCGTCTACTTCGCGCGCCCCGACGCGTACCTCATGGGTCATCAAGTCCACACCACCCGTCGTCGCGCGGGCGAACTGCTCGCTCAGCAGTCGCCGGTCACAGCCGACCTCGTGATGGGTGTGCCGGACTCGGGAATACCGGCGGCCGAGGGATACGCCAAGGCGTCGGGGATTCCCTTTGGCTATGGGCTCGTGAAGAATCGTTACATCGGTCGCACCTTCATCGCGCCCGACCAGAACGAGCGCAGCGCCAGTGTGCGGCGCAAGTTCAATCCGCTGCGCGAAAACATCGAAGGGCAACGTCTCATTGTGGTGGACGACTCCATTGTGCGCGGGACCACCACCAAAGCGCTCGTGTCACTGCTACGCGACGCCGGCGCCACCGAGGTGCATTTTCGTATCTCTTCGCCGCCGTTCGTGTGGCCCTGCTTCTACGGCATCGATACTCCCAATCGCGACGAACTCTTGGCCGCCAACCACTCGATTGCCGAGATGAACGAGTTCATTGGTTCGGACTCTCTGGAGTACATCACGCTGGCGAATCTGCGCGCCGCCGTGGGCCTCGATGGCGAGTGCTGCGACGCGTGTCTCACCGGCACGTATCCCGCGCCGATCCCCGTGGCGATTGGCGCGGGTAGCCGCTGGTGAGTCGGCTGCTCGAGGTCGAGGGCACGCGCACCTACGAAGACGCGGGTGTGTCGATTGCGGCGGGCGACGACGTGGTGGCGCGTATCGACGCCAGCGTGGCGAGCACTACTCGTTCGGGTGTCCTGGGAGGCATCGGCGGTTTCGGCGGACTCTTCTCGCTCGATACCGAGCACTACGACGAACCCGTCTTGGTCGCGTCGGCCGATGGGGTCGGCACGAAACTCGAAGTCGCACGTCTCGCCCAGCGCTACGACACGGTGGGTATTGACCTGGTGGCCATGCTGGTCGACGACCTCGCGTGCGTGGGCGCTGAACCGCTCTTCGTCCTGGACTACGTCGCGACCGGTCTCGTTAACCCCGAGCAGCTGGCGATCCTCGTCGAGGGGGTGGCTGAAGGGTGCCGGCAAGCGGGGGCTGCGCTTTTGGGCGGGGAGACCGCCGAACACGGTGGCGTCATGAAGCCCGAGGATCTGGATCTGGCTGGCTTCGCCCTCGGGGTGGTGGAGAAGCGCGACGTGCTCTCCAAGGATCGTGTTCGTGCGGGCGACGCACTGGTGGGCCTGCACTCGCCCGGACTTCGCTCGAACGGATACTCGCTCGCGCGCGAGATTCTGGTGCGCGACGCGGCCTCGCTCGCGCAACCGGCCTATTCCGGGGCGACGAGGACCCTCGGCGAGGAACTCCTTCTTCCTTCAGTCATCTATGCGCCGGTCGTTCTGGCGCTGACTCGCCAGCTGGGCGCGAACGTGCACGCCGCGGCCCACATCACCGGTGGGGGGATTGTGGGCAACGTGGTACGCGTGCTGTCCGAAGACCGTGACGCGCTCATCGACATGGCGAGTTTTGACACGCCCGAGATCTTCTTTGAGATTCAACGTCGTGGTCCGGTCTCGTCGGGCGAGATGGTGCGTGTCTTTAACTGCGGGCTGGGCATGGTCGTGGTGGTGGACCCAGCTTCAGCTCACGAGGCGGTCGAACTGGCCCGGTCGATGGGCGTCGGCGCCTCGGTCGTGGGAGAAATTCGTGACGGTACCGGACGAGTGGAGTTGACGTGAGCGCCGAGCGCGACCGAGTCCTGGAGCACCTTCTGGCGCATTCGGTTCGCCGCGGCGACTTCACCTTGAAGTCAGGACGAAAGTCGTCCTGGTTCATCGACTCCAAGAAGACGATCTGCGCACCCGAAGTCATGGTCGACCTGGCGACCCTGGTGCTTGAGGCGATACCCGACGACGCGAGCGCCATCGGGGGGCTCACGATGGGTGCGGACGGCGTGAGCTTCGTCACCGCCGGCGTGGCCGCGACGCGCGGGCGGATGTTGCGCGCCTTCAGCGTGCGCAAGGAAGAAAAGGATCACGGCGCGGGCGGTCGCATC
>JBARLO010000020.1:0-9829 GCA_049801955.1 Acidimicrobiales bacterium | reverse complement strand
TCCGGTGTTACCATCCGGCTTCGAGAGTTCTCGACACAGACTCGAGGGAAGGAGCTAACAGTGCCCGAAAGTCCCAAGACCTCTGTTGAAGGGACGTTGCACTCAGTCAACGGCCGAGGAGTTGTCCACATGAAGGTCCGCTTTGAAAGCGATCGCAGTGACGTATGGTCGGCGCTCACCGATCCTCAACGACTGGCCCACTGGTACGGGAGTGTCGAAGGTGACCTCCGCATTGGCGGCGAATTCACGGCTTTCGTGACAGCGAGTGAATGGAATGGTCGAGGCAGAATCGATGCCTGTATTCCTCACGTGAAGTTAGAAGTGACGACGTGGGAGGAAGAAGGCTCAGAGAAACTCCTCATGGCGGAACTCGTCGAGGACGGCGTCGTGACAACTCTTGTGTTGGACGTCAAGGGACTGCCCTTGGACCTGGTCTGGGCATTTGGCGTGGGGTGGCAGATTCTTATGGAGGACCTTGGTACTTACCTCTCAGGACAGAAGGGCATGAATGCCCCGAGTCGATGGGACGAACTTGAAGCGGTCTATCGCGAGATGCCGGTCGTACCTCATTCAGTACCGTGATCAGACTCTCTCGACCTCCGATGAATGTACTGTGCGGGATCGGTGACGGAGCGGCATCCCAATCTGTCATCAACGTTTTGGCCCGTCCTCTCTTTTTCACGTGACTATCGTGCAGACGTGGACAAAGAGGAGCTACTGCGAACGATCACGTCGGCCTACGACGAGCTTGCGGAGCTCGTCGAACGAATCAGCGACGACCGGCTGCTGGATCCGGCAATGGATGACTGGACGGGCAAGGACGTGCTTGCCCACCTGGCTTGGTGGCAAGACCACTCAGCGCGATTGGCTGAAGACTTTCGGGCCGGTCGACAGCCGGACGACACGACTCACCCAGGAAGCACCACGGACGAAATCAACGAATATGTCTTCCGTAAGCACGTCGACGATTCTCCTGAAGTGGCGCGGGTCGAGTTCAAGAAATCTTTCGAGCGACTCCTGTTAGCCATCGAGCCCCTGACCGATAAGGAACTGTTTAGTCCAGGCCTTTGCTCATGGCTGGACGGAGTGGCGCTGTCAGAAATGCTCTTTTGGGACTCCTCACGCCACTATCAGCAACATTTTGTCGACTTGGAGCCTCTTTCTCCAAGACCTTAAGGAACGAGAGCAAGAACTGCTTCGCGTTCCCCACCGGTCCAGGCTTGCATAGGCGTTCGATAGTTGAGCGCTGCCAGAATCGTCGAGTTCCACCATGTATCCACACCATCACGCGTTGTACCCTGCTCGCGCAGACGGCCGTTCAGAGCCTGCGCTTGTCGCTGCCAATAGGGCTCATCGCGCTCGACGACTGCGGACGATATGCCCGTACGGATTGCACGGTACATACTCGTGCGATTCATGCCGAGGTCGTCAGCCGCCTTCATCCCGCCGACATCACGGGCGTACGCGCGCATCGCTACCGCGCGGACCTCCTTTAAGTGCTCAGTCAAACGCTCCGCAGCTGACAACATCGTGTCGGCCGCGAGTGCTCGGTGCAAAGGTTCCGCGATCTCTTCGACATCTTGGGTGTCAATTTTCAAGTGAGACGTCCTTCGTTCGGTCTGACGGACAGTGTACCAGGGGTAGAGACATATGGCGCGGGGGCTGCTACACCAACGCAATCATCGCTCCCTACGAACTCGCACTTCGGCGAACATGTTCTCGACCTAGTTACTTCCAGCCGAGGGCAAAAACGGTGTGGGCGCCGCCCATGCCCTTTAGAGAAAGTGTCCTAGGGCCCTCCAGATCAAATGCGCCACCGAGCTTCTCCTGGGTGGCCACGGTCAAAAGGACTTCCCCGCCAGCAGCGTTGCTAGACACCCGAGCGGCGACCACGACCGTGCGTCCGAAGAAGTCACCGGCTTCGGACTTGGCGTTACCAGTATGAATTCCAATTCTCGCCAGCACCGGAACGCCATTCCAGCCGTTGCTAAATGACTGTTGCAGGCCAATAGCACACGCGACCGCAGAACCGGCGGCAGGAAATGCCAGCATGAAGCCGTCGCCTTGCCCCTTAACTACCACGCCCCCGAAGACGGCCGTCTGTTGAGTAACTATCAATCTGTGCCAGTCGAGGAGTCCCAGCCAGCGATCTTCGCCGAGCGATTCCAGAAGTACGGTTGAACCTTCCAGATCAGTGAACACAATTGTTACGGAGCCGTCGGCCGCCATGCCCGCTGCGGATGGCGCCTCGTCTTGCACCAAGAGCAGAAGTTCATCGACGGCGGTGGTCAACTCCAGGCCCACTGCCTCCTCGTTAGTGATGGTAAAGGCGAGCTGGAAGTGCACAACCTTCCAAAAGGCACCGTCTTCGTGAACGATAATGGTCGATCGGCACTCCTGCGGCTCTAACTCACCAATCGACAGGCGGCCACGAAACGAGATCCAGCCCACCGTCCCCTCTTTCCACGCAACGATTTCGTCGGGGTCGACGGTGACGCCACCCAGCTCTCTCATTTCGCTGAACTGTGCCCTTCCGACGGCCGCTAACTTCTCGTACCCTTCCCACCACTCGTCGGGATCCGGTCCGATGAATCGAATACCAGGATGACGCGCAAGCGCGTCATCAAAGTCGTGCCAATCCACGAACCAAGAAGTCAGCCACCGTTCCGCGAAGGCAACGAGCTCCGGCGCCGATTTCATCGCCCGAGGCTACCCTCACTGTCGAAGACGGTGCTTCCATCTCGGTGATCGTCGCTACGAAACGGCGACATCACACCGGTGTCACCACCGCTACTCCCTCAGTTCGGCGATGAAATCTGCGAAGGCCCCGTGGCCAAAGTTGACCCACATCTCTGCGACCGGCGGCGGGAAGTTCTCGCGCATCGATTCACGCTGTGCGGGGGTCATCTGCTCCAAGATCAGTCCCAGAATGAGCCAGAGTTTGTCGCCATCGAAGGCGCGCATGCCGTGCGACGGAAGTTCACTCCACTCTTCAGAACTCAGGTGCCGCGCGGCAATGGGCAAGATGAACTCCTCCTCGTCGTCCAGGTGTGGGATCAAGTCGGCGTTGAGTGCGGCGAGCGCGTCTTGCAAGGTACTCGCGTCAACCCGTGACGCGGACGCCGACCAGTCTTGGCTCGCTCGTCGCGTGGCGGCCAGCGACTCAATGACGTCACCGTGCTGCGCGGCGATGCGCACTATGGTGGTGGCCTCGTCGGGGCAACGTTCGAGCAGCCGCGGCCAGATAAGTTCGTCTTCACTCTCGTGGTGGACATGGAGAAGGCTCAGGACATTGTTGTAGTAGCTCGCCACCAGCGCCGCCCGGTGCTCGTCCCCGTCCGTCACGCCCGCGATCAAGGTCGGACCTTGGTCCATGGCGCTGCGAAAGACGCGGTGAAGATTCACCATGTCAGAAGTGTCGGTCAGATCAGTAGTTTCGCCCATGTTGCCTCCATAACGCCGCGGTGTCGTAACGCGGTCACGATAACAAAGCGGTTGTGACGTCGCTCGCTCGAACAGGGCGGCGGTGCGCTGATTCCAGGCGGAGGTTCGAGTGTCCTAGAAGCGGCGAAGCATCACGTTGGGACAGACCCGCAGCATCAGACCTAGCACTTACCATTAGCGGATTGCCATGGCGACCTTGTGGTCGGTAACTGAAGAACCAGCTTTCTGATCGCCACCACCATCTAGTTCATATTCTCGACCTGATCCCTCCTTACCCAACCCTGGGTCTGGTGTAAGTATGAGTCGCATGCATGCAGTTGAGCTTGTCTTCGGTTTCGGATGGGCGGCGTTCTGGATCGCCTGGCTGGTGGCGGCCTTTTCCATGAAGAAGGGGCGCTTGGCATGGTCCCGTGAATTGCGAATCAGGGCAGTCATCCTCGTCTTAGTGATTCTCTTCGCCCGCTTGGGAGCCTTTCACGGCGGAGGTCTCCATTCGGATCCATGGCGCGCTGGGGTCGGGCTCTTCCTCTTCGCGATCGGATTGGGATTCGCGATCTGGGCCCGACTGCACATCGGACGCAATTGGGGCACCCCGATGTCGCAAAAAGACGAACCGGAGCTGGTGACGAACGGCCCCTACCACCTGGTCCGCCACCCCATCTACTCTGGCATCCTGATCGCGGGCGTCGGCACCGCTGTGGCACTGGACTGGTCGTGGCTGATCGCCGTGTTCCTGGCCGGGTTCTATTTCGTCTACAGCGCGACAGTTGAAGAGCGCTACATGACCGCACAGTTTCCCGCCACCTACCCGGCGTACAAACGCTCAAGCAAGATGTTCGTGCCCTTCCTCTTCTGAGCAGCAGTTGATATCTCAGCACCTCTCCAATCGACGTATTCGCGTGGACGAGCCTTCGATGTGAAGAAGACAACTAGTGACTCGGCATCTATGATCACTGCGAAGAGGCCGGGGATCCGAAGGGACTCCCCTGGTTCACCTACGGCTCGGAACAGATGCAGGAGGCTGCGAGTGTCAGTTGACGACCAAGTCCATGACGGGAATGCTGCGGCTAGTGGCGTTTGGAGAGATTTCGTACCAGTTGACGAATCGCCAGGATTTTCCTTTCGCACCACGTATCCCACGAACACAGACGGGGTCGAGGTAATGCTCGAACGCTGGAAAGCAGGTACTGAAGAGCTGCCTCACTCTCACCCGGGCGACGACATGACAATCGTGGTGAAGGGAAGGATGTCGACTCAGTTTTATCGGCGTGAAGGAAGTTCACTCGTCGCCGATGGGGTGAGGGTCTTTCTACACGAGGGTGACGTCGGATATACGCAAGCGCACCGAATCCACGACGCGAAATACATTGAAAACTGCCAGCTTGTGTACGTCCACAACGGTGCCTTTGCGTTCTTTCGCGCGGGACTCGAAGTGGGCTGAGCAAGTAGAAATTCGCGGTACCGAGTTACACTGATCCTCGTTTCTCGATCGACCAAAGACGAGGCCATGGAATACTCGCTGGAACTCGCGTCGCCAGTCCTGCGGCAAACGCCGTTGGTTCTCAAGGCGATGCTCTCTGAGCTCCCCAATGAATGGGTCCACGGCAGCGAGGAGCCCGATGCGTGGACCCCATATGAGGTTGTAGGACATCTCACCTACGTTGAGGAGAGCGATTGGATCGATCGGACTCGATTCATCCTTGAACACGGTCCGAATAAGGTGTTTGAACCCATTGATCGAGAGGCCGGATTCGAGCGCTTTCGAGATGTTCGTCTCCCCGATCTTCTCGAACACTTTTCTACCGTTCGGAGCGAGAACCTCCTCTTACTGCATTCGTTAGTCGAACCACGGAACCTCGACGATCTGGGCATCCACCCTGACTTCGGAGAGGTGCGACTCGAGCAGTTACTGGCCGCGTGGGTCGTTCACGATTTGAATCACGTCGGACAGATCGTAAAAACGATGGCCAAGCAGTACGCGGTGGCCGTAGGCCCCTGGCGCGAGTATCTCCCAATTATCGACGCCCCCTAAGGCGCTCGAGATTCCAAAGACGTTACTTGTAGGTTTTACGGATGTTCAGTCCGCGCGATCGCGATTCATTGCGCGAGGTGTTGCTTTCACTAGCTCACAACGACGTTCGACTATCAGGGGTCGCGATAACTGGATCTGCTGCCCTCGATCTGGAAGACCGGTGGTCCGACATAGACCTTGCCTTTGGCGTGACCGATGAAAACGAAGTCAGCCAGGTCGTCTCTGATTGGACTGCTCTCATGTATGAGAACCACGGAGCCGTGCATCATGCGGATGTGTCGTCGGGAGACGTCTTGTTCAGGGTCTTCATCCTAAAGAGCACGCTTCAGGTAGACCTGTCGTTTTCGCCGGCACGCTCCTTTGGCGCGGTTGCGCCCTCGTTTCGGTTAGTCTTTGGCACCTCTCAAGAGCTCCCTCAATCGCCTTGGCCCACTTCCAACGAGTTGATCGGCTTCGGTTGGCTTTTTGCCTTACATGCTCGTTCGAGTATCGGCAGGAAACGCTTCTGGCAGGCGGAGTACATGATCAGCGGATTTCGAGATCAGGCGCTCGCCCTCGCGTGCAATCGTTACGGGCTCTCTCCGAACCAGGGCCGAGGCTTTGACAAGCTCCCCGCGGCGATCTCCGAGAGGTTCGTCGGGGCGCTGGTTTGTTCTCTCGACGATGCGGAACTGAGACGCGCATATCGGCTTTGCGGAGAGGTATTCCTGGCGGAACTGAGTCTCGTCGATTCGGACTTGGCTAATCGACTGGACGGACCTCTCAAAGAATTGATTTTGTCTTGAACAATCATCAGCGACTCTGCCGTCTGTGTACAGCAACGACGACCCGAAGCAGCGGATCTGCACCCACGCGCTGCCAAGCCAGGAAATCCTCGAACTAACGGTGCGAGTGAGGTTCAAGCTGCCGGCGGGTTGGCATCCGCGACAATTCCAAGTTCGCGGGCCGCTTCTGAGATGTGGCGCGCAAGATCGACATCCAAATCACTCAACGCATGAACGTCATGCGTCGTAAGTCGTATCGTGACGAACGAATACCGAAGATCTACGTCGGGATGGTGATTGGCCGCCTCGGCGAGAGATCCAATGACGTCGACAAAATCGACGCCTCGGGAAAAAGAGCCCGTCAAAAAAGTAGCGCTCGCAACGTTTGCGGTGACGCGCCACTCCCCCACTCCTGGAGAATCGTAAAACCGCTCGGGCGTCAGAGCCTCGACCATGTCTCAAATATAGAGCCACGCCAATGACATCATGTCCCCAGCGCGGTCGAACTCATGTGGGCTCAAGCGTCGTCCACACCGAAGAAACAGATCTGCCACCAAACGCCTGCGGCTCGGTCACCTAAGGTCCTGAGTGAGTTGCAAGCGCACGAACTCAGCGGTTCATTTGGGAACTTTTGCGGGCGACGTAGGTTTGCGCGCGCATTTCGTCTGGCAGAATGAATCGTTAGTGACAGATTCGGAACTTCCTGGCGCAACGATTCCATGGGGACCTCAGCTCTATGGCAATCCCTGTCGAGAATGCCACTTCAACTGGGACCTCTCGGCGAGAGACGCAGTGAGCCTCGTTCAGCGGCTTCCCGCAACGTACGCCGCACGACTAGTGGGCGCAACCGGAAAGGAATCCTGTCCAGACCTCGGATGGTCTGTCAGCGCGTACGTGAGTCACGTGGCGGACAACCTTCGAATATGGAGTGAGCGGCTCGCCGGAGCGAGGTTGTCGGGCGAGTCTCAAGTCACCGCATACGACAACGATCTGCTCGGTGTTGCTCGTCGCTACGACGAGATCAACCTGCGCGCTGCGCTTTGGTCGTTCGATTGCGCGGTTAGAGAGTGGACTGAGTCATTACGTATGGCACTTAACACGCACACGGAGCTGCAACATTCAGATCGCGGACGCCAGAGCGCTGAAGACGTGGCAAGAAATAACGCTCACGATGCCAACCACCATCTGTGGGACATAGAACGAATTATCGCGTCAAACGAGTGACTGCCCAAGACAGCGAGACTCAGATGTCGGAGGCCCGAGGTGACAGAAGTGCCTCGTTGCCTGGCGTGTCGTTTCGTAAGAAGTTGACTTCAAGGACCACGGCAGGGTGCATCACAGAGGTCCTGTTGAATCCGCCGTGACTGCCAGTTCTGTCGATGGCGAAGCAGGCCGTAGGACGAACTTCACTTGTCAACGTCGCGAAGCGATGAATCTTGATTCTTGACCTAGTTCGCGAGTTTCAACCACAGAGAACGGTCATCCCCACCAATCCCCGCGCACTCGCGGCAAGTGTGTTAAACAATCGACATCTCGAGCCGCGATCCAGAGACTTGGGTTGACGGGTCATCGCGTCACCAGTTCCGAGGACATTCTCAAATGGGAGGAATGAACATGTTCGCTCACATCAGAGGCGCGATGCCGCGTCCACGGGTCCTGTTGGCCAGCATCGTCGCCACTGGAGTTCTGTTAGTCCCTCTAGGTATAACGGCGCCTCCGAGTGGAGCGTCGAGTTCCTTCTGCACGCAGTACCGCGCCTGGCTCGAGGGCAAGCTTCATTCGCCGATCAGCGCGACCGGCGTGCCAACCGCTAAAACCGCTGCGGCCTGGCACACCTTCGCAATAAAAGCCGAGCCGATCTTCGCTCAAATGGCTGAGGACGCACCGAACACCAAGATCAAGACCCGCCTTGATGGAATCATCACGATCTGGAAGTACTACGCGAAAACGACCAGTACGGCCAAACTTGTGTCATTCTTCAATGCCCACCAGACGCAGTGGAGCGGGTGGTATCTCATCGGGCAACTCTCAGCCGAAGAAGCGTGCTCCTAGTTTGAGCGCGGTCCTGACTCGGGGACTCCATCGCAATTCGGCGCGTTGCGCTTGACGTTCATTCAATGCGCACAGCAGGTATCTGCAATTGTTCATTGGCCATTGAGCACATGGAATTGGTTGGTGTCGGAGACCCGGGGAAAGCGCAACCACGCACTGGCGTCTGCCGCGGTTGAATTCGTTGGCCGTGCAGACCAGGGATTGACGTAGTAACTTTCGCGCTCATCATCAACTTTTGGGGGCACCATGCTATTTCAGACGAACTACACACTCGTGGGAGATCGAAGTCCACAGCGAGGCAAGGAGCTCGTTGCGCTCTTCATGCAGCGGGGCAACAGCCCGGGAGAAATCGCGCACTACATTCGGGCTGACGGAACGGGCGGAACTGTCATTAGCGAAAATAGTGACATTGGCGAGTTGCACGACCAGGCAATGGCGTACAGTCCATTCATGGTGTTTGAGATCGTGCCAATTCGGACCGCTGAAGATTCGGTGCCCGACCTCCTCAAGCATTACGGCTGATCCAGCGAGGCGTTAGCGCGACGCCAGTTTTGGCGACACAATCTCGTTTCAAACGTTTGGGTTTTGATTGTGGCTCGGCGTCGGAGACCCGACGTGACTCATGAATGCGACCCTGAATCAGCTCCCGGCTAATGGCAGTGGAAAGTATCCGTTGGTTACGAGATGCTTTCCACCGAGTCGCCGATGGGTGAGCACTTCTCCGCGCAGGACCTTGAGTCCTAGGTCTAGATCGTGCCCCCATCGGTTGATGAGGTGGACGGAGAGGGCTGGAGGGGTGTCGTGCCGGGAGCACTAATCCATTAGCTTGCCGCCGTTACCTCGGGCTCGTCGAATCATTAGCTCAACGGAGGTGACCACATGATATTTATGGGAGAGGACTGGGCCGAGACCCACCACGACATATGCGTGCTCAACGATGCTGGTGAAGTCCTCGCCAGAAAGAAGATCCCCGACTCACTCGAGGGCTTGCGAGCTTTGCACGAACTGCTCGCGCCTCACGCCGACGAACCCGACGAGGTCATCGTCGGCATCGAGAAGGATCGTGGCCTCATCGTGACAGCGCTGCTGAGTGCCAACTATCGCGTCTATGCCCTCAACCCGATGTCGGTCGCTCGCTACCGCGAACGCCACGTCACCTCGGGATCGAAGTCCGATCCCGGCGACGCCAAGATCTTGGCCGATGTCGTGCGCACTGATCGCCACAACCACCGAGAAGCCGCCGGCGATAGCGAGGGCGTCGACGCCGTCAAGGTACTCGCCCGGGCCCACCAAAGTGCGATCTGGTCGCGTCAGCGAGAGAAGAACGCGCTGCGCAACGCCTTACAGGACTACTACCCCGGCGCGCTGCAAGCCTTCGGCAACGACTTGGACGACGGCGACGCCGTCGAGGTCTTAGCGATCGCTCCCACGCCCGCCTTGGGCGCGCAACTCTCACTCTCCAAGATCACCTCGGCGCTGCGTCGAGGGGGACGCCAACGCAACGTTGAGCACTTCGCCAAGAAGATCCCGGCGGCGC
>JBARLO010000019.1:0-7717 GCA_049801955.1 Acidimicrobiales bacterium | reverse complement strand
GCCCAGTCCGTGGGCCTCGGCCCACTGTCGCAGGCGCGTCTTGGGATCGACGTCACTCGGGGCGAGGGCCGCCGCCACGACGTCACTCGCCAGAGCCTCGTGCACGAACTCCTTGGCCGCGTCGTATCCCCGCTCAAAGTAGAGGGCGGCCACGACCGCCTCGAAGGCGTCGGCGAGCAAGGATGGACGTTCGGTGCCCATCTCTTTCTTTACCCCGCGTCCGACTCTCATCACGGCACCGAGGTCGAGTGAGCGCGCGGCGTTGGCGAGGGCCGCTTCGTTGACGACCCGACTGCGCACGAGCGATCCCGATCCTTCGTTGAGTTCGGGGTGGCGGGTCACGATGAGGTCCGCGATCGCCAGGTCGACGACGGCGTCACCCAGAAACTCGAGTCGCTCGTTGGACTCGACGTCGTGTTCGGCCGCGTAACTCGAATGGGTGAGGGCCGTCGTGAGTAGAGGACTCGCGGGGTCGAGACCCAGTCGCGCGGCGACGACGTCGCGGGTGGTGACCATGAGGCTCACGCCCCCTTAGACAACCTGAAGTTTGAGTGCGACGTAGTTAACGGCGTCGCTGACCGTCGTCAAACCTTCAAGGTCTTCATCGTCGATGTGAAAACCGGCCGCGTAGGTGGCGAGGCTGTCCTCGAGGGCTTCGACGAGTTCAATCAACGCGAGGGAGTCCGCGCCCAAGTCGGCGAACGTGACGTTCTCGGGAATGTCGCCGGGGCTCCGTTCGAGGATCTCGGCCAGCTGGTCGCGAACCAGTTCTTCGATCGCGGCTCGATCCAACGGTGCCTGAGTGTCAGCGCTCATGACGCCTCCTTGTGAATGTGCCCCAAGATTAGTGAGTTCAAAGAACGAAGCGGCCAGTTAGGCAGCTTGATCAGGCCGAATAGTGGCGGCCAATTTCTCGACCACTCCGTTGGCGTCCGCCTCGGCGGCGACGCGCAGCGCGTTCATGATGGCCGTGGCATTCGACGAGCCGTGCGAGATCACACAGATCCCCTTCACCCCGAGCAGCATCGCGCCGCCGTGGCTGTCAGGAGAGAGCTGACTGGCGATGGGCAAGAGGTGTTCTAAGAGCACGTCGCCAGCGCGCCTAGTCTCGTCGTTGGTGCCGATCGCGTCGATCACCACGGAAAACACGTAGCTCAGCGCGCCCTCGAGTGTCTTTAAGGCGACGTTGCCGGTGAAGCCGTCGGTCACGATGACGTCCACGGGAGAGGGTATGAACGTGCGGCCCTCGACGTTGCCCACGAAGTGCAGACCGGGGGTCACGCTCAAGAGTTGGTGCGACGCCTTGACGAGCGGGGTGCCCTTGGTGGGCTCTTCACCGATCGAGAGCAACCCGACGGTGGGATCTTCGATGCCATAGCGCGTCGTCACGTAGGTCGAGGCCATCTGGGCGAACTGCACGAGCATCTCCGGCGTGCACTCGGCGTTGGCTCCCGCGTCGACTAACACGACGGGCGGGCGATTGGGATTGGGAATCGGCGTGACGATACAGGGCCGATGCACCCCGGGCAGGCGTCCCATGCGCAGCAGTGCCGACGCCATGGTCGCCCCGGTGTTGCCGGCCGACACCATCGCCGACGCCTTCGCGTCGCGAACGAGTTCCGCGCAGCGCACCAACGATGAGTCCTTCTTGGTGCGCACGGATGAGCCCGGGTCGTCGTCCATCGCGATGACTTGGGTGACGGCCACGACGTCGAGACCCTGGGGGTCTCCCATGAGTTCCGGTACGCCGACGAGGGTGACCGACAGGCCGAGCTCATCGACCGCGCGTCGCGCGCCCGTGATGATCTCTAGGGGCGCGAAGTCACCACCCATCGCGTCCAGGGCGATGGGAAGCGTCAAATCAGTTGACCTCTACGGCTGTGCGACCCTTGTACCAACCGCAGTTGGGGCAGACCACGTGGGGCAACTTCGAGGTGGCGCACTGGGGGCAGACACTGCGCGCGGGACGCTCCAAGGTCCAGTTGGACGCCCGGCGGCTGCGAGTCTTGGCTTTGCTGGTCTTGCGCTTGGGTACGGCCATCGATCTTCTCTTTCACCAGAAACGGGCGTACCCGTCGCTCTCAGGATCACTCGGACTCGGGGTCCGCAAATTGGAGCCCGTCCAGTGTAGCCCACCGAGGATCCTTGGGCGCCTGGCAGTCACAGGTCGCTTCATTGCGATCGATCCCGCACTGGGGGCACAGCCCCGCGCACTCGGGCCGACACAGGGGTGCGAGCGGCAGGTCCAAAAAGATCGCGTCGTGCACCAGTGGGGCTAAGTCGATGAAGTTGTTCTCAATCGGATAGCTCAGCTCATCGCTCGCCTCGGGGTGCTCGACGAAGCGCTCGTTCACGCTCACCTCGCTCAAACCGAGTACCGGAGCCGAACAGCGCCGACACACCCCGTGCCACGGGGCGCGCACGCGGCCCTTGGCGCGAATTCCGCCGCTGAAGCTCTCCACCCGCAGTGTCACGTGCACCGGGGCTTCACCAAAGACGTCGGTCTCGGCGGGTCCGCGCGCCTCGAACTCATGAGGCTCGTCAAAGGGGGCGTCGAAGTCCACCGAGATCGAAGAGGGCACGTCGCGCAACAGTGCGGCAACGGGGACCAAGTACGGCGAGGCCATCGTTCTAGAGGGAGTCCTGGTCGAAGAAGGAGCCGTCTTCGGCTTCGGGCGCGGGACCCGGCGCCTGGGCGAGAAACTCGTCGGCCCGCGGCTCAGGACTCAACATCGACGAGGGCAGTCCCTGAGCGCTTAAGCGTTCACGACCCGAGTGGGCCGTCTTTAAGAGTCGATCCAAGACAATCTCGAAACCGCCGAGTTTGCCGTCGATGAAGTCCTCGGCCTCATTGATCATCTGGCGTGCGCGGGTGTGGGCGTCTGAGACGATCTGCTCGGCCTGGAGACGCGACTGGCGCACGATCTCGGTCTTGTCGACCATGCGGGCCGCTTCGGCGCGCACCTGGTCCATGAGTTGCTCGGCCTTTTTCACCTCGGCCGCCATGAGTTCTTCGCGATCGCGCAACGCCCAGCGCGCTTCGCGGATCTCGTCGGGCAGGCTGTGCAGGGCCTGCTCGACGAGGGCCAGCACCTCATCGCGCGGCACCAAGGCCGAGTTCGACAGCGGCATCTGCTTGGCGTTGGCGACGATGTCGATCAGGTCGCGCAGGTCCGCTTCGAGATCACGGTGCGCGTGCCGAGGGGCTTCTTCAGTGACCTCTTCGGCGTCGTACCCGTCAAAGGAGGTCACGAGATGCCCTCGGGGTACTTCTCGGCCAGGCGCTTGGCGACCGGCGGGGGGACAAAGGACGTGACGTCCCCGCCGTAGCGGGCGACTTCACGCAGCAACCGCGAGGCGAGGAAGGAGTGGTCCGAACTCGAAGGCAAAAACAGAGTTTCCACTCCCGAGAGCGAGCGGTTCATCTGGGCCATCTGCATCTCACTCTCGAAGTCCGACACGGCCCGTAGGCCCCGGACGATGGCTGTCGCGTTCACGTCGCGCGCCACGTTGACGAGCAGAGTGGAAATCGACACGATGCGGACGTTGGGCACGTGAACGAGCGAGTCGGCGATCATCTCGCGGCGTTCCTCCAGGTCGAAGAGAGGCTGGGACTTTTGGGGGTTGCGGATGGCCGCCACCACGACCTCGTCAAAGATCTGCGAGGCGCGCTCCACGATTTCGAGGTGACCGTTGTGAAACGGGTCAAAAGAACCCGGAATGAGACCGACCGTCACTCGTCGTCACCCTTCGCCGGTTCCAACATTGTTACGAGCGTAGTGCCGTACCGTTTGGTCTTCGTCACCGACCAGCCGTTCGGGGCGTCCATATGGCGGTCGTTTTCAATCACGACACGCTGGGCGGCAACACCACTGAGCAGGCCCGCGAGATCGAGGGGACCATAGGGCGGGTCGGCCAGAACCAGGTCGAGGTCACGGGGCGGTTGCCAGACGGGCAGGTTGGCGCGCACGAACAGCGCCTCTCCGTCCAACTGGAGAGGTTCAAGGTTCATCCGGGCGGCCGCCAAGCACGCGGGGTCCGTGTCGACGAAGTACACCTTGGCGGCACCTCGAGACAGGGCCTCAATGCCCATTGCGCCCGAGCCGCTGTAGAGGTCCACGACCACCAGATCGTGCAGTCCCCCGCGACTTTCGAGCATCGAAAAGATCGCCTCACGCGCGTAGTCCGTGGTGGGGCGGATTCGAGGCGGCAATTTCGCCTTGAGCTGACGCCCGCGGGCTATACCACCAATCACTCGCACGTCTTCAGCGTAGGGGCTCTCGCTAGGACTTAAAGAGATACGCGGCGTCCTCTTCGTCCACGAAAAGGTGCAACTCGTCCTCCATTTCGCGCAGCGCGTCGCCCGCCTCGTCAACCAGTACTGCCGCGAGGGCTTGGGCCCCGGCGACGAGGTCATCATCGGAGGTCAGCTTGGCCAGCTTGAGGTCCGAGCGACCCTGCTGTCGCGCGCCGAGCAACGTGCCTTCGCCACGCATCTCGAGATCCACTTCGGCGAGCGCAAACCCGTCGTTCGACCCGACCAGTGCCTCGAGACGTGCCGCGCCCTCGCTCGTGGGCGACTCGCCGAGCAGGTAGCAGTAACTCTGGAACTCCGCCCGTCCGACGCGACCCCGCAGCTGGTGCAACTGGGCGAGACCGAAGCGCCACGCGTCTTCAATCACGATCACGCTGGCTTCAGGGACGTCAACGCCCACCTCAACGACCACGGTCGCCACCAGCACACTGATCTCGCCGGATCGGAACTGGGCCATGACGAGATCCTTCTCGTCACTCTTCATCTGTCCGTGCAGCAGGCCGAGCGCGAGGCCCCTCAGTTCGTGTGTCGCCAGGCGCGTTCGCTCTTCGACCGCACTCGTGGCTTCGACGCGGTCGGATCCTTCGACCAGGGGACAGATCACATACGCCCGACGACCCGCGGCGACTTCGTCGCGTACCCGTTGCCAGCACGCCGCGATGTCAGCGTCCTCACGCGCCCAGCTGGTCGCAATCGCTCGACGACCTGCGGGCAGTTCGTCCAGCTCCGACACGTCCAGGTCCCCAAAGAGCACCATGGCCGCCGTGCGGGGAATGGGCGTGGCGGTCATGACGAGCAGATCGGGGTCAACTCCTTCAATCGAGCGCTCGCGGCCCTGTTCCGAGAGGCGCGAGCGCTGCTCGACGCCGAATCGGTGCTGTTCGTCGATGACGATCAAGCCCAATGAGCGAAAGCGCACGTCATCGCTGAGGAGCGCGTGCGTGCCCACCACGATGTCCACGGCACCGGTGGCGAGACCCTCGATCGTGGCCTGGCGGTCTTTGGCGCGCGCGCGACCGGTGAGCAACTGCACCGACACCTCGCGATCTCCCGCAAGAACCGCGTCGTCCTTCACGTAGAGTCCCGCCAGATCCCCCCGCAGCGAGGCCAGGTGCTGTTCGGCCAGTACCTCGGTCGGGGCCATGAGCACACTCTGTCGCCCACCGTCCAACACACCCAGCATGGCCGTGACGGCGACCAATGTCTTGCCCGAACCCACGTCGCCTTGCAAGAGGCGGTGCATCGGCAGGGGTCCTGCCAGGTCCGACCAGATCCTTGAGAGCACGCGTCGCTGAGCGGACGTGAGCGCGAAGCGATGTTGGGCGAGGAAGCGACGCACTAGTGAGTCACTCTCGCTCACGAGGGATCCGGGCGCGGCATCCAGGTCCGCGTCGTCCACGCCGTGGCGGATCCCGGCCGCGGACTCTTCGAGGCGCCGACGCCGCAGGGCGAGGATGACCTGGAGACGAAGAAGCTCGTCGAACGCGAGGCGCCGGCGAGCGGGAATCTGGTCGCCAAAGTTGGCGGGCAGGTGGATGCCCATGAACGCACTGGTGCGATCCACCAGCTCAAGAGCCTCGCGCTGGGCGTCGCTCAGCGGGTCGAACAGGGGACCCGCTCGGCGCAGCGACTCCTCGACGAACCCACCCATCTCCCAACTGGTGATCCCTGCCTTGCCCGAGGCGGGGTAGATCGCGGCGACCCGGCCCACGCGCGAAGGGTCACGCTCTTCACCGGTCGCCCCCACGA
The DNA here is from genome assembly GCA_049801955.1 of Acidimicrobiales bacterium. Lineage (GTDB taxonomy): Bacteria > Actinomycetota > Acidimicrobiia > Acidimicrobiales > RAAP-2 > RAAP-2. Next base: position 1,653 of record JBARLO010000019.1, on the reverse strand, counting down.
TGACGTCCACGACGGGATTGGCCATCTGTCGCGCGCCCCGGTAGTCGCCCACTTTGCCAAAGAAGAGGGCCTGGACCCCCACGGTCAGTTGGCGCTCTCGCCACGCCTGGTTGAAGAACACGATCTTGATCGACTCGTCGCCGTCACTGACGGTGACGTCCACCATGGCCTTTCCCTGTCGGGTGCGACGACTCGAAACCCGGGTGACTTCGGCGAAGATCGCCGCCTCGTCGCCGATCGAAAGATCGCTTAAGTCAACCTGCCGCGTGCGATCGATGTAGCGCCGGGGATAGACGGTCAGAAGGTCAAAGACGTTGTCGATCCCAAGCGTGGCCAGGGCGGCCGCACGCTTTTCTCCGATATGGCGGAGCTGAGTGAGCGGCACGTCGCCCAGCTGGCGAAGTCGTCGTCCGCTCTCCTCACTCACTCGAGACCGAAGTAGTACGGATAGAGGGGCTGACCACCGTGATGGACCTCGGGTGCCACGTTGGGGTGCTCGTGGGCGAGAAACTCGGTGATGCGCCGCGTGTTGGCGGGGGTGGCGCCCTCACCTTCGATGATGGTGAGCAATTCGTGTTCGGGCGTGATGAGGCGTTCTAGCAGTCCATTTGCCGCGCCGGCGATCGAATCGGCGATCGCCAATACCCCGCCGGGCCCTAGGCCAATCCAATCGCCTTCGCGCACCACGCCCGCTTCGGTCGTCGCCTCGCGCACCGCATGGGTCACTTCTCCCGCGATCACGCTGCGCGCCGAGGCGCGCATGGCCTCGGCGTTCGCCGCCAAAGACTCGTCGGGGTCGTAGGCGAGGAGCGCAGCGAAACCCTCGACAATCGAGCTTGTTGCCACGACGGCGACATCGACGTCGACCAGTTCGCCTACCTGGTTCGCGACCGGCGTGACGTTCTTGTTGTTGGGCAACAGGACGACCTGACGCGAGCCGCTGGCGAGCACCGCCGCGACGAGATCGCTGGTCGAAGGGTTCATGGACTGACCACCCACGACGAGTCGGCGCGCACCCAGTGAGCGAAAGATCCGACCGATCCCTTCGCCCACCACGACCGCCACGACCGCGGTCGTCGGCGCCGGAGTAGTTGCTTCATCGTCGAGAGTGGCTGCCGCTTCACGGACCCAGCGCTCTTCGATCACCTGCTCCGAGAGGTCGGTCACGCGGATCTCGCGCGGTCGACCCGCGTCCAGGGCTGCTTCGATGGCGGCGCCGATTTCGTCGGTGTGGATGTGACAGTTATAGAGACCCTCGCCACCGACGATGACGATCGAGTCACCCAGCCCCGCCCAGACCTCACGAAAGGCGGGGATCTTGGCGTCCTCAGCGTCCAGCAGGTACATGACCTCATAGCGCAGTTCACCGAGTGACGATTCGTTCGGGACCTCGTGCACGTGCACGTCGATCGACTCCGCACTGGGCGCGATGGGAAGGTCGTCGCCCGCGAACTCGTGACACATCGCGTCAAAGAGCAGAACGAGACCGGTTCCGCCGCTGTCCACGACCCCGGCTTGGCGCAGCACCTCAAGTTGCTCGGGAGTCTTGGCCAGCGCGACTTTGGCGGCGTCGCGCGCCCCCCGCGATAGCGCCGCCATCGACTCCTGGTGACTGTGCGCCCCCTCGGCCGCCGCGCGCGCCACCGACAGAAT
>JBARLO010000018.1:0-39180 GCA_049801955.1 Acidimicrobiales bacterium | reverse complement strand
CAATCGCTGGGTCGGCATCCTTCACGCCTGCCTCGAACAGCGCGTCGACTACGACGAAAATCTCGCCTGGAAGCACCGAATCGATATTGCCGCTTGACACGCTGGGGTCAAGGGGTGTCTAGACCCCGCCCAGGGCGTCACGCAGTCGCGTGGCCACACCCGTCCAACCCTTATAGGCCTGGACGTCACGCGGCGCTGTCTCCAGCGCGTGGACCAGTGCGGCGGCGAAGGCGTCGTCTCGTTCGCACAGCGTCGCGGCCGAGGTGACGTAGGTGCGGATGGTAAAGACGACCGCTCTGGTGCGCGACAACGAGCGCAAGGTCTGGCGCTCGACCCGGAAGTACCACTGCTCCAGTTCGCCGGTCGGTGCCTCACGCGCGGTTGCGGGTTGAAAGAGATCCGGGCTATCCAGCAACGTCCAGTTCAATCGCCAAAAGGAACGATCGGGTTTCAGACGATCGAAGAACAGAGTCGTCGGCGTGGCGAGTTGATCGTCGTACCCGGGAACCGGTCCGTGGATGTCATCGAGCGTGGTGCCGATCTTCGTCGCCAGGTCCCAGCGCGAGGGGAAACACACGCATGCGGCGCGCAGCCGCCACGCGTCCTCGCGCACCAGCACGCACAAGTCCTCTTGGACTACGCGACTCGCGGCCACGATCGGATGGTCCCCGTCGCGATTCGCGCGCGCGAGTTGGGGATGAAAGTTTTGTAAGTTCGCGTGAACTTCTGCGAGCAGTTCTTCACTCGCCTCCTCACCCTCGGCGTTCGTCGCCACCACGACGTCGTAGGAGTTGTCGAGGAGTTGATTCTTCAGAGCGAGTTCCTGATCCCGGTGTTCGTCGACTTCGAGCCACCGCTCGAGGTCCAGGGGACGCAGTCCCATCGCGAGGCGCCACCCCTTGGGATCGAGGGGCACGTAGGGAAAGACCGACGTCACTCAGCTCCCGCGCTTGCGCCGTACAACGAGAAGGTAGAACAGCAGCGCCGCCACCGGTACCGCGATAACGATGATGCGACCTTCGGGCAGCACGACACCACGATGCACGTCCGCGCTCGCCACCACCAATCCCGACCAGCCCGCGATGAACTCCACGCCTCCAATCTCTCACGTTAGGAACATCGCGAAAATCGACGCCGCGTGGTTTCGTTGGGAGTTTTCGTACTCGCCCGGTACGATGGCTTTATGCCACGAAGCCAGCGCACCCGCAGTGCGCGAGCGATCGCCAATGACGCGGCGATCCTCGATGCGGCGATCGGCGAGGTGTTGCGAGTTGGCGTCGACCACGTGTCGCTGCGCGACGTGGGACACCGCGCCGGGCTCACCCACGGCGCCACCTACGCGCGCTACGAGGACGTCGACGAGCTCCTCGTGGACCTGTGGAACTCCGAACTCGTCCACCGGGCCAGTACGACCTTCGATCTCTGCATGGCCGCGGCCGACTCTCCCAGTACCGCCAGCGTCACTGCTCTCTTCGACATCATCCGTAACGCGACGCCCGCGGACGTGGCGAGCGTGCATCTCTTGCTCACCGCACGACGCATCCCGACGCTGAACGAAGAGGTCGAGCCGTTCGTCCTCACTCGATTCGCCCTTGACCCTGAGGCCAGCGTGCGAACCAACGCGATCTTCGCGCGCGGCCTCACCCTCTTTGCGATGACGATGATGCAGATCTTTGCGGTCTCGCAGTTTGGCTGGGACCGCAACTTCCAAGAGGCACTCGAGCGAATGGTCCTAGACACCTTGGTGGTCGACCCCGACGACGTCAAGCCCATCGAGTTGCACGAGAGCGACGACCGCACCGTTCTTATGCCCGGCGATGACCTCAAGGCTCAACTCGCCTACGCCACGTTCGGCGTCGTGGGAAAGAGTGGCTACACGCGCGCCACCATCTCGCGCATTGCGCGTCGCGCAAACTGCTCACCAGGCGCGATCTACAAGCTCTACCCCTCCAAGGAAGACCTGGTCATCGCCGCTTTCCATGACCTGATGCGAGCGCGCTGGATGAAGATCTCGAACTTCGTCGACCTGCTCGAAGAGGGCTCGCTGGCCCAACTGCTCCACACGTCAGCGGGCGCCAACAACTCGGTGCGACAGAGCTTCACGCTGGAGATCAGCCTGGCGGGCGCCCACAGCGACAAACTGCGCACCGCGATCCTCGGTCAGATTGGCGAACTCGAATCGATCGTGCCGCTGCTCTCTGACGTCGATGAGAGTCAAAAGACCGGACTGCGCTACATGGTTCGTTCGGTGATCTTTCTCACGGTCGGGGTCAATTTTCTCTCGACGGTCACCAATGTGACACGCCAAGTCGACTTCAACCAGTTCACCGAGCCCTTCCGGCGCGCTCTGCTACGCGACGCCGTGCCCTCGTGGACCGAGTTGTGCCAGCAGATTCTCGAGGCCGTGCGCCGCGACGCTTAACTCTTCGCGCTTGACGTAGCGCCACCCGATTGCGCGAGGTGCTCTAAGATCTGCGTGATCGCCTCATCCTGGGCCAGTAGGTGCTTTTGGATCTCTTCAGCCTCGTGGAGCAGGGCCTCGGCGTCCTTGTAGGTGTCTTCGGCGCGCCGATCGGAGGCCGCCGCCTGGATGTTCTGTCCCACGATGATGATGGGCAGCAACACGAGCTGCAAGAAGCTGCTCGAGAGCCAGACAACCACGAAGTAGGTGCCTTGTTTGATCGCGTCGGGCAGCGCGACCAACGCAATGAGCGTAAAGAGGTAGGCGCACCACATAGTGCCCACCACCAATGTCACGCGCAGGCCGAAGCGCGCGTTCAGTTTGGCGAAGAAGCCGCCCGAATGGGGCTCGCGCAGGTCATTGGTCTTGAAGGGACGATGGAGGTGAGCAAGTTCGTTCGCCCGCGGGTGACGGATGTACTCGTAGATTTTTGACATACCGGAGTCTCACATTGAAGTGAGAGAAACGGCGGTATTGCTGACTTCAGTTTTTCATGAGGTCGGGGGAGGTCTCCATCCCCTGACGCCATACCGAGCGCGCGATGATCTTGGTCACGTCGGCGCGATCCTTGTAACGAAGGGCGATATCACGCGACTCTTCGAGCAGTCCCTCGGTCAGCGTGGTCGGATTCAGTCCCAGCGCGACGAACTTGTCGCGACTCACGTTGAGTTCGTTCTCCACGGCCTCGCGGCGCGGATTCGGCAGGTACGCGATCTCGGCGCCGGTGATCTTGGAGATCAGTTCGGCCAGTTCGCCCACGCGGTGCGTCTCGGTGACCTGGTTAAAGACGGTGGGCTTGTCACCGCGCTCGGGCGGATTCTCCAGAGCAATCTGAATGCAGCGCACCGTGTCGCGAATGTGGATGAAAGCGCGCGTCTGGCCGCCCGTGCCGTGCACCGTGAGGGGGTGTCCGATGGCCGCCTGCATCAAGAAGCGGTTCAACACCGTGCCGTAGTCGCCGTCGTAGTCGAAGCGGTTGATCAAGCGTTCGTCGAGCGCCGTTTGGGGCGTCTGGGTTCCCCACACGATGCCCTGATGCAGGTCAGTGATGCGAATCTGGTCGTTCGCCGCATAGAAGGCGAAGAGCAGTTGATCGAGCGTCTTGGTCATGTGATACACCGATCCGGGATTGGCGGGGTGCAGGATCTCTCGGTCCAGCTCACCGTCGGGGGTCGGGACCTTGACCGTCAAATAGCCTTCGGGGATGGGCGCAGAACCCGACCAGCCGTAGCCGTAAACACCCATGGTGCCCAGGTGCACCATCGCGATGTTCAAACCGGTTGTCGCAATCGCCACCAGAACGTTGTGGGTCGCGCGCACGTTGTTGTCCACGGTGTAGCGCTTGGTTGCCTCGTTGCGCATCGAGTACGGCGCGGCGCGCTGCTCACCGAAGTGCACGACCGCGTCGGGCCTCTCTTCGCGCAAGAGGTCCTCGAACCGGTCGTACTCCTGAGCGAGGTCGAGGTGAACGAAGCGAATCTCCTTGCCGGTCAGTTCCTTCCAGACCCTGAGTCGCTCGCCCACGGGGGCGATCGGTGTGAGGGACTCGACTTCCAAATCGACGTCGATCTTGCGCCGGCTCAGGTTGTCGACGATGACAACTTCGTGCCCGATGTCCGATAGGTGCAGGGATGTGGGCCAGCCACAGAAACCGTCGCCGCCAAGTACGAATACCTTCATGAAAAACTCCTGTTACGAAATCGTGAGTAGCCGCTCAACGGACCCTCGCGGCCGGCAGAAATGCGCTGCACGCGCCGATCAACACTACCAACGATCGGTCGTAACCACCTGATCTGACCATCGTGTCGAGAACTCCACAACGTCTCGGCGCAATGAGTCAACAGTGACCACCCGAGAAAGCATGACAACTTTGCGTGCGTCACAGGAACCTCGTGAAACGAAGTTGCGAGGCCGTGCAACGTCGCGTCGCGCTGCCCACGGGCCACCGGATTTTGCGCTCTCACCTAATCCCTCCACGTTTATCTATAACTTCAATGGAAATACTAGATGATGTCGGTAACCGCTTCGTTCCCTACCCGTGCGTCACGAGAACTCGTATAGCGCCAAGTATCGTGAGTTTCAGCCAGGATCCTGGCTCGAGCGGCCTAAGGATTTCTATGAGCTTCGCCCAGTCAATTCGAACGTGTTTTAAGAAGTACGCAACGTTCAATGGAGTCGCCTCACGCTCTGAGTACTGGTGGTTCGCCCTCTTTGTGTTCCTGATCGCCCTCGTTCTTGACGCGCTTCGCATCCCCGCGCTCAGTGCACTGTGGTCCGTGGGCACGCTGTGCCCCAACATTGCCGTGGGCATCCGTCGGATGCACGACTCGGGTCACTCCGGCTGGTGGATTCTCTTTCCCATTGTCAACCTCGTCTTCTTTTGCTTTCCGAGCAAGACCGTCGACAACAAGTACGCGGCGGACGGGACGTTCGCCTCGGTGACCGAGGCCAGTTTGGGTGCCGCTACAAGTTCCTCCACCTGTGCGCTGTGTGGCAAGTTGCGCCTACCCGGCCAGAACTACTGCACCGGATGCGGTCATCAGTTCTCTGACGCCCCGTAAGACACCGCCGCCGCGGTACGCACGTGCTCTCACCCAACGACCCTGACGAATGCACCGTCGCCAACTCTCAGTACTGAGTCTGCGGCTGGTCGTCGCCTCGACGCTCGTCTCGGTGATCTCCTCGCCGGTGCCCAATGCCTCTGGAGCAACGACGCGCGCCACCGTGTCGATATCGTCGACGAGTCAGTATGGAATGGTCCTGGTGGTGGCGAGTGGGCGCCTCAAAGGAGCGCCACTCTACGTCTTTAGCGGCGACCGAGGCGGCACGTTTCGATGCGGTACGACGCTGGCGAATGGCTACGACCTCGGACCCGCCGCGAGCGCGCCACTCACCTGCACAGGCCCCGAAATTGATCTCCTCGCCGGCGTCAAAACCGATGATTGGCCCGCCTTTACCAGTGACCACCGACCAGTGGCTGGAAAAGGGGTGAACCAGCAACTGCTGGGGACAGTGACACGCACGGGAATTGGCCGGCAGGTGACGTACGCGGGGCGACCCCTTTACCTGTTTGACCCGGCCTCGTCGCCCTTTACTCCCCAGGGCGAAGGGTACGTCGAAACGGTCAAGCCACTTCCACCCTGGCATGGTTACTGGTCACTCGTGTCACCTGCCGGTACCGACGCCTTCGGTCGAGTGCGACTGGAAACGGGAACCTTGCCCCAAGGACCGCGAGTGCTGTCGGTCGTCATGGATGAAAATGTCATGCCCTTTGACGAAACGGTCTACACATTCAGTCGTGTCGAGTCGCACCCGACGTGTAGCGGTGCGTGTTCACTCACCTGGATTCCCGTACTTACTTTGAACACGCCGCTCTCGGGAACTGGCGTCAACGCGGGCCTCGTGGGAACACGCTCGCTCGCCAACGGGACCAGCCAAGTGACGTACGGGGGCCACCCGCTATATCTCTATAGTAAGGAAAAGGTGTTCCTCACGCCGACTTTCCACATCAAGTCGTCGGGCACGGCCGGAAACGGAGCGGGCACGCCCGCCCCGGGTGGTGGAACGTTCGTTACGATTCCGTTGCACTAACGAGTGCCGAAAAGCTCATCTTAAATGTCGCCAACTTCGAACTGGTGACATCGATAGCAACTGACGTCACGAGTGGACGCCGACGCCGGCACCAACCCGCACAGGGTCGATTTCGGGTTGGTCGATCGCACCAGATGAGTGTCACCATCGAGGTCGTTGGCCGCCGTATATTTTTCGAGCCGCTCCATAGGCCGAGCGTACTCACGAAACCAATCGTGAGGCGTGATTGAACAACGATCAACGCGTTGTAGATGGCACAAAGACAACTCACAGAGTGGGAATTGCCTTAGGAGATTGGAAGTCACTATTACGTACCTGATCACGCTTATTATTTTCGGGCGTCCTTCAACACCTCGCGACACGTCTTTTTCGAGATCTCCATGGGACACTCAACAAGGTCACTTTTGGCCCTCGTTGTGCAAGGGAGATATCCATGAAAAGGTTCCACACGAAGTTGGTCACGCGACTGGCCCTCGTCACTCTTCTCGGCGCCGGTGTGACCCTGAGTTCGCTGTCCGTGGCTTCGGCCGCGGCGCCACCTCGAACGAGTGCCGCACGTTCGGCCACCATCCAGTTCAGCGGAGACGTCATCGCCTATACCGCGGCCACGTCGAGTACCGCCGGATCGATCACGTTGACCGATCGCGCCGGAGCGACGCTGACCTTCTCAACCTCGTCGTCGACCACCGTCACGGAGATTGGCGGGAGTGGCTCCACCCTCGAGGTGAACGACTTCGCCACCGTCCAGGCGACCATCGCCGCACCGAGCGCCGCAACCACCATTACCTTCAGCGCAGCCGCGCCGGTGAGTTTCTCGGGCGTCGTGACGGCCTATACGGCGCCTTCGGGTTCCACCAACGGTTCGGTTACGTTGCTCAAGCGAAACTTGGCCAGCCTGACCTACGCCGTAACCTCAACGACCGCCATTAGCCAGAACGGCGGCGGCGACGCCACTATTGCGGTTGACGACTTCGCGACCATTCAAGCGGCCGCGGCCACGCCGAACGTCGCGCTGACGATCAGTTTTGATGTCGCGGCTCCCGTGAGGTTCACCGGCCGGGTCACCGCCTACAGCGCAGCCATGAGTTCCGCCAACGGCTCACTCACGATCAAGGACAGCGCGGGCGCGTCACTCACCTACACGACGCTGCTAACAACCACCATCACCGAAAAAAGTGGTAGTGGTGACAGCCTCGCCGTCGGAGACCACGCGACCGTCGTGGCCGCGGCTTCTGCCAAGACCGACGCTCTGACCATTACCTTCACCCCCGCCCCGCCGGTTTCGTTCTATGGACAGGTGACTGCTTACACCGCAGCTTCGGGTGCGACGAACGGTTCCATCACTCTGGTCAAGGCGAACGGCAACAGCGCCACCTTCTCGGTGACGTCCTCGACTGTCATTAGGGAAAAAAGTGGCAGCGGCGACACGCTCGTCGTCGGGGACTACGCCACGGTGGAGGCGACGCGCGCGCTACCCACGACGGCGCGGGCCATCAACTATCGACCCTTCCCGCGGCCGGTCACGTTCCACGGACGAGTGACCGCCTATACGCCAGCTTCGGGTTCGACGAATGGCTCACTCACCGTTCGGCGCCGCGACGGCGCCGTCTTGACTTACTCGCTGACTTCTTCCACCACGATCACCGAAACGGGTGGCACGGGTGAGACACTCGCGGTGCGCGACTGGGTCACGGTCAGGGCGTCGGGAACCGACAAGACGGTCGCCACGTCGATCGTCTTTCGAGCTACGGCCGAGATTGGCTTCTTCGGACACGTCACCGCCTATACGCCCGTCTCGGGATCGACGGCTGGCTCCATCACGTTGACGAATCGTGCGGGAGCATCATTGACCTTTGTTGTCTCATCAACGACGACCCTCACGCAACTCCAGGGCAGCGGATCGGCACTCAGCGTCGGTGACTACGCCGTGGTGCACGCAGCGGCCTCAGCGAAGAGTGACGCGCTCACCATCGGATTCACCGTGAGCCCGCCCATCGTCTTTGCGGGACGGATCTCTACGTACACCGCGGCCTCGGGTTCAACGGCCGGTTCGCTGACGATCCAAAAGAGAAACGGTGCGAGCCTGACCTACTCGGTCACCTCCACCACGACCATCGCCGAGATCAATGGGCTGGGGGCCGCGCCCGCTCCCGGTGACCAGGTGACCGTCGTGGCTCTACCGTCCGCACCCAGCGTGGCGGTCACCATCACCTTCACGGTTCACCGCTAGGACGGTAGATCCCCGGCTCACCCACCTGAGCGAGGATCCCAAGAAAAGCCCGGGACCACTCGGCCCGGGCTTTTCTCTCTCAATTCTCTGCGGTCACGGATTTCTCGAGGGAGTTTCTCACCAGGTGGTTGTCACGCGCCTGACATGAACCTCCCGTCTCCGGCGTCCCGTCACGCGGGTTTCCGCCGGTTTTCAACGCCATCGCGACGTCCGACACTGTTACCTTTTGAGCGTGACCTCCCCCGCTTACGGCCAACGACTGGTCACGTCGCGCTTGATCCACCGCTTCAACTTCGGACCCACCCCCGGTCAGTTCGCCGAACTCTTAGAGCGCGGCGTGGGGGTCACACAAGAGACGGTTCTCCAACACGGTCGCGACCCGGGTGCTGATGCGGTCGCTCCCCCGCACCTGCCGAATCTTGGACCCATGCCCGAAGACGGGAGTACTCCGGCGGGCGTGGCGTTTTGGAATGCGATCTACGCCGGTCAAACGGCGACGGTCTCGTGGTGGCTCGATCGCATGTACGCCTCGGACTATCCGTTGACAGAACGTATGACGTGGTTCTGGCACGGTCACTGGGCGACCGCGGTATCCAAGATCTTCTATCCGCTTGCGATGTACAAGCAAAACAACACGTTGCGCACGAACGCCCTGGGGAGCTTCCACGACATGGCTCGCGCCATGGTTGTTGACGGAGCCTTTAACTACTGGCTCGATAACGAAGAGAACTACGTCATGTCGCCCAACGAGAACATGGCGCGCGAACTGATGGAACTCATGACCCTTGGCGTGAATGAGTTCAATCAGAATGATGTTCGCGCCGCCGCCCACGCGTTGACGGGATACTCGACCAACATCGCCACCGGCGCGGTGACCTTTGATGCGAGCCAGCACTACGACAAGCCCATTGGCATCCTCGGCAGGAGGGGAAAGTACAACGCCGAGAGCCTGGCTGATCTTCTGGTCTCACGCGAACAGAACGCTCGCTACATCACCGATCGACTCTGGTTCCGATTTGTATCCGGGTCGACTAAGCCTCCGGCCTCCCTCGCGGGGGCCTTCGCCGGTCGCGACATCAACTCACTGGTTCACGAGCTCGTCTACACGTCGGCGTGGAGTAATCCCGCGAACGCTCTCGTAAAGTCGCCGGTCGAGTGGTTCATCGGCGCGTGTCGCGCGCTTCGCGTGCGTCCGTCGTCACTGAATCCCGGTAATACCCAGTGGTCGCTCAACCAGATGGGCCAGATTCCCTTCAACCCTCCCAATGTCGGCGGCTGGCCCTACGGCGAAGCATGGTTGAGTGGAGTCGCCTTTCAGTATCGATTCGACTTGACGTCGAGCATCGTGACCGCCGGGGACCTCTCACCTCTTTCGGTACCGAAGTCGCACATGGTCCAAGCCTGCGCCGACTGGTTGGGCGTGGCCGCGTGGTCGCCGCGCACGGCCAGCACGCTGAACTCGGCGACGGGATCCGCCTCAGAACTGATTACGGCCGCGCTTCTTTCTCCGGAATACGTGGTGAGCACATGATCACGTGTGAGTTCAACCGTCGACGCTTCCTGCAGTGGACGGGCGCGGGCGCGTTCGCCACGCTGGCCACCCAGCTAACCCTTGAGGACTTGGCCAACGCGGCCAGCTCTTCTCCTCTCGCCGCGTCCACGCCCATCCTCGTGATCATCACCCTCTACGGCGGCAACGATGGTCTCAACACTGTCGTGCCCTACACCGACTCCACGTATCAGAGCGTGCGGTCCAACATCGCGCTCTCCGCGTCCGATGTCCTTCCGATTGGCACCAGCGGACTCGCCTTTAACTCACAGATGCCCTCCATTAGTGGGCTGTATGGCCAGAACCAAGCGGCGATCGTGCTCGGCACCAGCTACCCGAACCCGAGCTTGTCGCACTTCTCGTCGATGGCCATTTGGCAGTCGGGCTCGCTCGACGCCAGTGCGACTTCGGGTTGGATCGGCCGGTGGCTAGATCGTCAACCCCACAGTCCCTTTAACGCCATTGGTATCGGATCCACCTTGCCCCCCTTGATGGTGGGAGAGAAGAGTGTCGCCTCCATGGTCGACGTCGGCGGCATCGGTCTTCCGTGGGGGCCCGTCGCGTCGATCCTGCCGCGCATGGGAGTTCCTTCTGCGTCTGACGGAGACCTTGAGGCGGCAGCCGCGACTTCGATCTCGGATCTTTACGCCACTGCCAAGGCCCTCGGCCCGCTCGTGTCGACCTCACCCACTGGTTCATTCATGAGCGAGCAACTCTCCATTGTCTCGACATTGATCAACGCCAACGTGCCCACTCGAGTGTGGGAAGTGAACTTGAGTTCCTTTGATACGCACACGGGTGAAGTTGCCGATCAGAACGAACTTCTCGCCGAAGTCGACGCCGCCGTCGGTGCGTTCATGACGGCGATCAGTTCGGGCAGCCACGCGAACGACGTGACCGTTCTGATCTACTCCGAGTTCGGACGACGGGTCATGTCGAACGCCGGCCAGGGAACCGACCACGGCACGTCGGCCCCCGTCTTCATCATCGGAAACTCGGTCAAGGGCGGCCTCTATGGCGAACAACCATCGCTCACCAACCTCGACGTGAATGGCAACCTACAGGTCGTGACCGACTTTCGCAGTGTGTACGGCGGCCTCTTGGAAGGCGTACTGGGAACACCAGTCAACGACGTCATCCCGGGCTGGAACAGCACACTCTCAGTGCTCTAACTCACAGTTCCGTCGTCACTCGGGGCCGACTCAGACGCCCGCGCAGGCCGTCGGAAGTCCAGTTCGCTACTTCACATCAATTTGGCAAATATCTCTCAGCCATCCAACAGTCCCTTCACATGACTCTCACAAAACGAATTCCTACTGTGAGTTCTGTTCCGATGAAAGGGAGAACCATGAATTACCGAACCACACGATCCATTGCAGTACTCGCCACCGTCGTCGCATTGGGTGCGGGCATTCCGGCCGTGGCGTCAGCGGGTTCGACGACGACTACGACGCCTAGCGCGAGCTTCGTCTCCGGTCGACAGACACTCGAGACTCAACTCGCGAGCCGCGTCACGCGCCTGCAGCATCTGGTCGCTGACGTGACCGAGGCAACCTCGCTCAGCGCCAACGCGTCAACGACACTCCAGGCGAGACTGTCCAGTGAGGAAGGCAGCATGAACGCCCTCATTGCGAAAGTTCCGACCGACACCACACAGGCCCAGCTCAGCGCGGATCGCGCCACTATGTACAAGGACAACCGCGTGTACGCCGTGATGTCACCGCAGGTCTTCGAATCGATCGAAGCCTCCGTCGTGGCCGAACAGGTGACGACCATGCAGGGCAACGAAGTGACCCTTCAGACCGAAGCCGCATCGTTGATCGGCCTGGCGGGGTACGAAAATGCGCTCAATCACTACGACAACTACGTGAAGCGCATCTCGAACTGGTCCACCAGAATCTTGACCGTCGAAGACGCCGTACTGGCTCAGACACCCCAGGGCTTTCCCCGCAACACGAACGTGTTCGTCGCGGAGAACCACTCGATTCTCACGGCGAACATTGCCCTCGCGTATGCCGGGTATGACGCCAGCGTCATTGGACTGGCCTCGGGTGGCTACACCGGTTCTTGAGTAGTTAGCCGTTCATCTTGATCAGCGAGAGGCGATCGTCCTGAGGCCTTAGCTTCAGGGCGATCGCCTGTTGCGGTCCGGTGCTCCCAGGCGGGAGCCCCCGAGAACTACTGAAAAGTGCCAGAGGATTCTCTATCGCTGGTACCGAACAGTGGCTACGTGGCACAACGAGCGAGGACTTCCACGTGACGCGACTGGAACTCCACGTCCGACCCGGTGACAGTGTGCCCTTGATCGATTCAGACCCCAAGTGCCTGCGCGAGATCGGCGATGAGGTCCTCCTTGGCCTCAATACCGACCGACAGTCGGATCAAGGCGTCATCGAGGTCATCGCCCGGGCGCCGCCCACTCCACATCGCTGCTGGGCGGTTCGCTAGCGAGTGCACCGAGCCCAGACTGGCCGCGCGCGGCGTCAGGCGCAACGCGTCTAGTAGCCGATCGGCCCGCTCTGAGCCGCCGCGAGGCACGAACGACACCAGACCACTGAACCCCGACATCTGGCTGGCGGCAAGTTCGTGCTGGGGGTGTGACGCCAAGCCCGGGTAGTACACCCGCTCGACGTCGTCGCGCTCCGCCAGAAAGTGGGCGACGGCAAGTCCGTTTTCATTGTGTCGTGTCATTCGAACGTCCAGCGTTCGCAGTCCCCGTAAGAGCAGCCACGCATCAAACGGGCCGAGCACGGAACCGACCACGAGGTGCGTTCGCCAGATGCGCTGTACGAGTTCGTCCGAACCCGCGACGACGCCTGCCGACACGTCGGAGTGTCCCGCCAGATATTTCGTCGCGCTATGCCATACCAAGTCAGCGCCAAGTTGGAGGGGCCGCTGGTTGAGCGGCGTCGCCACGGTATTGTCCGCGACCAGCAGTGCACCGGCGCCATGGACAATGTCAGCGCACGCCCCGAGGTCGGTGATGCTCAAATGAGGATTGCTCGGACTCTCAACAACTACCAGGCGCGTCGACGGGCGAATCATCGAGCGAAGCTCGTCGAGCGAGTTCTGGCCCACCACATCGGCACTCACACCAAAGCGCGCCAGCACGTCGGTGGCGAGGTTGTTCGTCCCCGGATACAGAGAACTCTGCAGAACGATGTGGTCGCCAGCCTCCAACAGAGCCAGCGCGAGCGTCGAAATTGCGCCCATGCCACTCGCCATAACGACGGCGCGCTCCGCACCCTCCAATGTTGCAACAACTTCAGCGACCTGCGTGTGGTTGGGATTGCCGTAACGAACGTAGAACTCATCGGAAAAACTCTTCGTGGCCCTGTCCAGGAACTCCTCACTCGTCGAGGCAGAAAACGTTGCCGCCTGAACGATGGACGGGGCCACTTCTCCGCGACGAGATCGAAAGTCAGCGTGGAGAACAGAGGTAGCGGGTTGGTCGGGGGGCAAACTTTCGGTCATCCCAACTCTCCTTGCCATAGTGCCTTCGCATTCTGGATGACGAGCGAGTTCCTGAGGGGTAGCCAGAAAGCGAGGTGTGGACCCACACAGTGTCGCAGAGCGAATTTGAAGGATGTCCGGGTCATCACAATGGTGCGGCTGGAGGGATTCGAACCCCCGACCCTCGGTTCCGTAGACCGATGCTCTAATCCGCTGAGCTACAGCCGCGTTGTTACTGGCTCATCATTCTAGCCGACACGCTTATTGTCGTCCCCGGCGTACTAAGTTCCGAAGACGATGAGCCATACGTTCTCCAACGATCTCTCTGCTCTCTTAGACGAGGTCGAAGAACCGATGGTCGACATCCGTCGCGACCTTCACGCCCATCCGGAGCTGGCCTTCGAGGAGCACCGCACGACCCAGGTCATCACCGACCGCCTCGTTCACTTAGGTTACGAGATTCGACCCTGCCCGACGGTCACCGGAGTGGTCGCCCGGCTCACCGGAGCGCATCCAGGAAAGCGCGTGATGGTCCGAGCGGACATGGACGCGCTTCCGGTCACCGAAGAGCGCGCCGACGTTACTTACGCGTCCCAGATCCATGGCGTCATGCATGCATGCGGGCACGACGTTCACGTCGCAGGCCTCTTGGGCGTGGCCGATCTGCTCGCGCGTCGACAAGACGAGCTGAGTGGCGAGTACACGCTCTTGTTCCAACCGGCCGAGGAAGCGGTGAGTGGCGCCAAAGCCATGATCGAGGGCGGCGTGCTAGATGACAATCCGGCGGATTACGTGATCGGAGCGCACGTCACATCACTAGCTCCCGTTGGATTCGTGGCGACGCGGCCCGGCATCATGATGAGCCAGGCCCAGATGATCAATGTGCGCCTCGACGGTAAGGGTGGTCACGGCGCCATGGCCACGACCGACGGCAACGTCATCCTGGCGGTGAGCTACCTCGCTCCCCTCCTTGCCTCCGTCGTCGAAGGTCTCATCTACGAAGGCACGCAGTGCGCGTGCTCAGCCGGCGTCCTCCAGGCGGGGACGGCCAACAACGTCGTGCCGCGCCGCGCCACACTGAAGGGAACCCTGCGCACCTTCACCGCCGAGCAGACTGAGGAGGCCGTGAAGCGTCTTGGGGCATTGTGCAACGACGCAGCGCGCACGTTCAGCGTCGCGTGCGACCTGCAGTTCACCGACGCCACGCCCGCAGTCAGCAACAACGTCGACGTGTTCACGAGCGTTGTGCGCAGCGCGGCCCACGTCGTGGGTGAGGCGGGGGTTCTCACCTTTCCGCCCGTCACTCCCAGCGACGACATGTCGGAGTTCTTGAATCGCGTGCCGGGCTGCTACGTGTTCGTCGGTGGCGCGCTGGCCGATGGCACGAGCGGTATGCACCACAGTCCGGATTTCGCCATCGCCGATGAGGCGTGTCGAGTGGTCGCCGGGGTGCTCGCGGTGTCGGCGGTCGATTTGGCCACGAGCGTGAACTAGCCCTCGGCGAAAAGTCGCGCTGCGCCGCGCATAGGAGCGTCGTTCCCGTTGATTACGACGCGAAAGGACAAGTGCTCGAACTCGGCCGGGTCCACGCGGCGCGCGTTGCCCCCCGCCAGGTGCACCGTGTTGGCGTGAAACTCCTCGGCGAACTTCTCCACGATGGCAACGAGGGTCGGATTCCACGCGTCTTCGTCCAGCGATCGAGCACGTTCTCCGATCGAGTCGTCGTAGGACTTGCCGTCGCGAAAGATCTCGGAGCCCACGTCGCGTACCGGAGTGAGCTTGCCATCGATGGCGAGCGCGAGGCCCAGGCCGGTGCCGAGCGCGAGAACCACTTCGGTACCCGTGCCCTCAATGCAACCGAGTGCCGCCATGGTGGCGTCGTTCACGATGCGCAGGTCGCGCCCGGTCTTCGCACGCAGCACGTCGGTGAGGGGATAGCCCCGCCACAACGCATCCAGCGCCGGGTCCTTGTCCGTCCCCTGGCCCCCGGGGCGTGACAGGTTGCCGGGAGCGAGGACGATACCGTCGCGAAACTCTCCGGGAAAGCCCACACCGACCCGCCGACAGCCGCTCTTGACGATGCGTTCTTCGAGGAACTCCACCAAGCGCTCCGGGGTACAGGGGTAGGGCGTCTGGCGTCGACGTACCCCACGCACCATCACGCCGAAGTCGTTGACGTGCGAGAATTTGATGTTGGTCGCCCCGATGTCGATGGCGAAAATCTGCTCTTGGAGCAGGAGCGCCTGATATGCCATGGGCTAAATGGTAGTTACCGCGCGTTGCCCCCTATGACGAAGGCGACGAACTCGCCACCAGGGTCGCAGGCGCACGTGAAAGACCCTGCGACCTTCGGCCACTACGAGTCCCGTGCCGCGCGGGCGTAGGCGGATCGGCACGCGACGCGCTTCAGGTTTCGTCTCGACGAGCTCGGGCAAATACGTTCCCACCGTGGGGTCGGCCAACCCCGCCAGCACCACGCGCGTGGTGTGGTTGTTGACGATGGTGGCGGCCCGCGGTCCCCAGCGCGCGACGAGCTGTGAGAAGTCCTGGACGACCGTGACCAGGGTCACGCCCAGTCCGCTCACGGTGGCCGCGAGCTGGTCGAGCTCGTCGAGGGAGGCAACGGTTGCCGCTTCGTCGAGCACCATGAGGAGCCGACGCGCGCTCCCCTCATCGACGCGGCGCTGCTGCTCGCCCAGGGCCATTCGCAAGGCTCCGCGAAAGAGCGGTTCGTAGTGACGTTGCTCGCCGCGCGGACTACATAGGTACAGCGTGTTCGCTCCCGCGACCACCTCGCGCACGCGAGCCAGGGGCTGGGAGAACCGCCAGGGCATCAACATTGTGTCGGCCGTCGTCACTACTCCGTCCAACGTCTTGGGGTCGTACTCAAGAAAACTGTGTAGTACCTCTCCCGCCAGTGTGGGTCGCTCGCCCAACCACGCGCGGAGGTCACGGCGCTCGACGAGTTGGGCCACATCAAAGATCGTCGATCCTCGTTCCCGGGCGAGGATGAACAAGCTGGCGACGAGTTTGGTCGCGAGCGAGTTCCAAAACGCCGTCTCTCCTCGCTCGGCGTCCACGGTCAGGTCGCGCGCGACTCGCGTCGCGTGTCGCAGCGTCGCCACACCCTCCAACGGGTTCCACGTCAGTCCTCCCTCGCGTCCCGGTTCGAGGACCTGGACGGTGCCGAGGGTCTCTCGCCAGCGCGACGTGGTCTCCACCACGTCGTTCTTCACGCTCGTCACGATCACCGCGTCGCTCCAGCGCAGCAACGCCGGCACCACGAGCGCCGAGGTCTTGCCCGCCTGGGTCGGCCCCACGATCAGCAGGGAGCTGCGAGGTCCAATGGTGACAACGGGCCCGCCCGACAGACCGTTCCAGTAGCGCGTACCCAAGATGGGTCGGTCGTTCACGTCGTTCGCATCGCGGCGTCGGTGTCGATGACGTCTCGGTCCTCGGCGTTCGGTTCCACGCGCACGATGGAACGATGGGGGCCGTAGCGCACGAGGGCGACCCCCTTAGGTAAGGCCGTGAGGTACCTCTCTTCGTGCGGCTCCAAACCCAGCGCGACCGCCATCTCACGCGCTTCGTCGGGTGGCTGACGAAAGAGCCAGGCGGTCTCGCACTCGCGCAGCAACCCACGCGCGCGGTCGCGTTCGACGCTGCCCGCGTCACCGGCCGAGGCGATGTCGCTCCAGCGATGCAGCACCATGACGTGGGACAGACCCCTCGCGCGAGCCAACTTCCACGAGCCCTGTAGCCAGCGCAGGGACGCGGGATCGCTCATCAGAGCCCAGGCTTCATCGATGACGAGGTACCCGGGTGTGCTCGAGTCGCCCACCACCTGTTGGGCCGCCGCCACCACACTTAACACCGCGACGCATAGAGAGTGCGAGGACCACTGGGATGAAAGGTCGACGACTACCAGATCGCCCCGCAGCCGTAGGGGTTCATCCTCGCCGTCAAAGAGACCAGCCAGATCGCCCTGAATGAATCGATGCAGGATCAAGGCGAGTGAGCGTTGCGCGCTCGAGCGCGAGGACGAGAGGTGGTCCTTGAGCAGTTGGTAGAGCGAAAAGAGAACACGACCCGGACGGTCGCCGAGTCGTTGCCACACCTCATCGAGGGCGAAGTGCTGGTCGTCACTGAGCGCGTGACCCTGGGCACTGGCAATCAGTGCGCGCAGTAGATGACGGCCCTCCACCTCGTCGTCGGGAAAGGGAGAACACCATCCGTCGCGACCGAGCGCAATCGGGGTGGCCCCGTGTCGCGCGGCGAGCTCGCCATACTCGCCCTTGGGGTCCACGACCACCGCCCGCCGACCGCGCGCGAGGGCGCGGGCGAGTTGCATCTTGACGATCGTGCTCTTGCCCGCGCCGATGGAACCGGCTACGACCACGTTGGGATTGGTGACTAACCCGGCCCCGTAGGCGTCAAAGACGTCCAGGACGAACGACGACCCGTACTGGCACTGGCCGAGGGCTTGGCCCAATAGACCAGTACCGGCGTCGTGGGCCGGCATGCGCAAACTCACGAGATCCGCTGAGGTTGCCCAGTGCGTCCAGGGCTTCACCAACCCAGCCCGCCGGGTAACTGCGCGCGAAACCACTCCAGTTGGTGACCCCATCCGCGCTCGAGGCGTAGACCGCCGTCGTGGGCGCGACGCCAGAGCACCGCGCAATCCTGGTGGAGTTGCTCGAGTGACGGCGCAGTCACCACGACGAAAACCCCCAGGCGCACGAGGGCGCGTCCATTGGCCACGAGAACTTCCCGCTGGGCCAAGCGCTCAAAGCCACGAGAGGCTCGCGCCGTGCGTCGGAATCCCGCCGCGCTCGCGGTGACGTCGTCGCTACGCATCTGGTGCACCGCGCGCGCGGCCATGCGCTGGGCCTTCGCGCCCGCCACCACGTCCACGTGGACCGCGACGTCGACGTCAGCCGGCGAACGCAAGAGCTGCTCGAGGAGCGACTTCGAATCCGGGACGGACGAAAAGTCCTTGACCCGAAAGACCCGCATCAACTCCGCGTCCGTACGCAAGTACGTGAAGCGCTCATACGACGCCACGGTCGATCCCTCGACGAGGTGGACGCTTTGGCCGGCCAAGGAGTTGCGCAGTCGCCAACCCTCGGGCGCCGGCGTCGAAGAGGGCAACGCCAACATCGACGTAGCGTGCGCCCCGCGTCGCATCACGTGGTGGCTGACGTGCTGATCTTCACTGGCGGCACTAGCGGCGTCCACCAACGCGATCAGCGCCTCGGCCAGCGCCACGTCACGCCCCGACAGGTCGAGTCGACCGCGATGATCGAGTTCGTACGACCGAAAGGCCACGTCGTGAGGCGCAAAAAGTAGGACGTCATCCTCGAACTCACGAATCGTAAAGGAGTTCCATCGAGATCTCGCGAGATAGCGAAGCGCGACGACCAGGATCTCGCCCACGGTGGGGCCGCCACTCGTCGGGACGGCGAGCACGAGGAGAACGACGCCGAGCGCGATCTGTGCGTTCGACGAGTGGTGCGCGAGCACTCCGGATCCCGCGAGCCCGAGCCCGGCCATCGCCAAGAGCGCTTGGTGGCGACGAATCCCGATCCAGCGCGTCTGGGCATCGCTCGGCCCGAGGGCGACAAGATCACTCATCCCAGTGCCATCCAATGACGGGCCCCATGTCGTCGCGTTGCACCACCGCGTGGCCCTTTCGTCGTTGCGGCGTGCCGATGGGGGGTTTGGGCGGCGGTCCGTCGGGCTCGAGGGGTGGCATCGGTGACTCGCCTGAGCCGGGCCACATGTCGAGCCCCAGGTCCGGACCCTTCGTGGGCGGCTCGGGCACCGGAACACTCGGCGCCGCCGCACTGAGCGCACGACCCGCAGGAGATCCGCTCGCTCCAGCCACGCTGCGCACCGCGCGGTTGCGCAGCCCGTCGAAGTTGTGTAGCGCCGACTGCTCGAGGAGAGGTACCACGCGAAGGACCAGGTAGGGCGTCAATGTCGCCAGCAGCAGCGTCACCGCACCGGTCACGATCTCGGTGACCGACGTGCCCGTGAGTTCATCGAGCCCGAGCGACAGCGTGATGACAATTGCCAACTTGCTCGCCGCGACCGCCACGAAGGTCTCCGCGAGGCGCCAGCCGAGTCGGCGCATGGAGGGAAACGTCGCGAGAGGCACAATGACCGGCACGAGGACTACCAGCAGCGTGAGAACGACGGTGCGCACGATCAACTCGAACCAGAGCAGCATCGTGCCGATCACGACCACTACCGAGAGAAGAAAGACGGCGAAGCCGGGAGTCGAGGGAGCGAGACCCACCAGCGAGGTGCCCAGCGCCGACTCGTGGGCGGCGACGGTACTCGCGGCGTTGCTCGACAACTGGTTAACCGCTTCAAGAACCAGAGCCGCCATCGGTCGAGCCAACACGATGCCCGCGACACACGCCGGCGCGACACCCAGGTAGACGCGCCACAGCGACGACGAATCGCCGTGGCGCAGCGCGCTCAGGGTCGAGACAATGAGTCCGATCAACATGAGCAGTGGGGCAGGCACTAACAGCGTGTTGAACTCGTCGTTCGCTCCGTTGATGACGGTGGAGGGCTCACCCGCCGAGGTGATGACGTGGCCGACCGCGTTCAAAAACCACTCCACACTCGAGACGATCCAGTTGGTGATCGCGTTAAAGAACTCATTGAAGGTCGACTTGCCCAAGTCGGTGATACACGATGAGGGAGAAAAGATGCACAACAAGTGAGTCATCAGTGAACCGCGAGGCCCGTGTTGAAGAAGAAGTTGATGAGCTCTGGCGCGGCTCCGATGAGCACGGCGGCGATCAGCGAGGTCAGTACCGCGCGCCTTCCCTGTGCGGACTGGTGCATGTTCTGGGTATGACTGCCAATCGCCCACAGCACCGCGCCCAGCAGGAGGGCCACCAGAGCGCCAATCAATGCCCACGACGCAATGCCGTCAGCGATCGACTGGAGTGCGGCGCTACCGGGAAGATCCGAGGTGGACGGACTTAGAGAAACTCCTGCGAATATCATTCTGGACCTTCCTGCAAACGGGGTCCCCAACGGTCGCGGGGCATCACGCGGGCCAGTGAGTCTGCGAGAATGGCTCCGTGCTCGTTGCCTCGATCAACTCTCAACTCGCGACCTGGTCGCCCGTCGCTCTCTACGGTGCGGCGGTCGGCATCCTGATTGTCGGAATTCTTTTCGGCATCCTGATCTTTCGGCGCCGGGGACATCGCGCGATCGCTCAGCGCCTCAGCGTCCTCGCCTCTCGCTTGGCGGTGGAGCCCCATCGCGACGACGGCGGTGTGGAGTCGGCACTGAGTTACCTCGAAGAAGTAACGGGCGCTGCACACAATGCGGTCAGTGAGTCCAGCGCGGAGTCGATCCGACTTCGTCGCTCACTCGATACGTTGCCGCTGGGCCTCGTGCTCTGTGACGAGACTGGCGGGGTCATCTTTCGCAACGTGCAGGCCGAGCAGTTGATGGCCAGTCGCTACGGCGACGCGATCGCGGCCCAGGCCGTGACCGACGTGCTGGCCGAAGGGTGGGCCAGCGGCGTGGCCGAGCGCACCATTGACATCTACGGACCTCCGCGGCGTACCCTCACCATTCGGGCCACGGTGATCGACGACGGGCGCCGATCCCTCGGCGTGCTGGCGGTCATCGAGGACGTCTCGGAACGTCGGCGCCTCGAAGACGTGCGCCGCGACTTCATCGCCAACGTCAGCCACGAGCTGAAGACACCCATGGGAGCGCTCGGCCTGCTGGCTGAAACTCTGCAGTTCGAGACCGACCCCGCCGTGGCCCAGCGCCTCGCCGAACGCATCAACAATGAAGCGTTTCGGGTCAATCGCATCATCGAGGACCTGCTCGATCTCTCGCGCATCGAGGGCGAGGGCTCACCCAGCCGTGAACCCGTCTCGGTGTCGCTCATCGTCGCTGAAGCGGTCGAGCGAATCCGCACGGCCGCCGAGCAGCACGGCGTAAAGATCATCTTCGACGAGCCCGAAACCAACCAGGTCGTCTTTGGCGATCGCCGCCAGTTGATCTCCGCCCTGCACGCCCTGCTCGAAAATGCCGTGGTCTACTCCCCCAGCGACGGAACCGTCGAGATCGGCATCCGACGGGTTGAGGCGAACGACCCCGACAGCCCGGAGGGTCAGGTCGCCGGAGTACAGATCGAGATCCGCGACTACGGCGTCGGCATTCCCGCGAAGGACCTGGAACGGATCTTCGAGCGCTTCTACCGGGTGGATCCGGGCCGCGCCCGCGAGACCGGCGGCACGGGACTCGGGCTCAGTATTGTGCGCCACGTGGCCCAGAATCATGGCGGAAATGTTCTGGTCGACTCGCACGAGGGTGAGGGATCGACCTTCACACTGGAGCTACCCCTCACGCCACAATGACCAAGCCAAACCGCGAAGACCGCATCAAGATTCTCATCGTCGAGGACGAAGCGTCCTTTATCGACGCGCTCACGGTCGGCCTGGAACGAGAGGGCTTCGAAGTCGCGATCGCTCGTGACGGGCAACAGGGCCTCACCTTATTTCAGAACGGTCACTTTGACATTGTGCTGTTGGACCTGATGCTGCCCAAGCTCTCCGGACTCGACGTCTGCCGATCCATCCGGGCGACGAGCAACGTGCCCATCATCATCGTGAGCGCCAAGGGCGAGGAAGTTGACATGGTCCTCATGCTGGAGATCGGCGCGGACGACTACGTCACCAAGCCCTACCGGCTGCGCGAACTGGTGGCGCGCATCCGCGCGGTGCTGCGGCGCCGCCGCGACACGGAAAACTCCGACTCCGAAGAAGTGATCACACTCGGTAACGTTCGCCTCGATATCGACGCGCGACGCTGCTTCGTCGACGACACCGAGATCAAGCTGCGCAAAAAGGAGTTCGCGCTCCTGCGACTGCTGCTGGAAAATCCAGGGCGTGTGCTAACCCGCGAGGTCCTCATCGATCGGGTGTGGGGCAGTGACTACGTGGGCGACACCAAGACGCTCGACGTGCACATCAAGCGACTACGCACCCTGATTGAATCCGAACCCAAGTCCCCCCTGCACATCTCTACCGTGCGTGGTGTGGGCTATCGCTACGAGGTCACGAAGCCCTCGTAGGAGTTGCAACGGACAGTATGCCTATTGCAGTATCGCTTCTCCCCCAAAGTACGGGTCGAGAGATGTCGGTAGTCGCACGGTCCCGTCCGCTTGACGGTACGTCTCGACCAATGCGGCCCAGACACGCGCCCAGCCCAGTATCGAGCCGTTGAGCGTGTGCACCAAGGCAATCGATCCGTCGCTCGTGCGATATCGCACGTTGGCCCGACGCGCCTGAAAGTCTCGGAACCAACTCACCGAGGAGACCTCGAGCCATTTATCGACACCGGGGCTGTACACCTCGAGATCGACCGTATAGGCCGACGCCGTCCCCAAGTCTCCGGTGCACAGGTCCAGTGCCCGATACGTCAGGCCCAACTCTTGTAGCAGCCCTTCGGAACGCCCCAGGATATCGGCGTGGATCTCCTCGGCCTGCTCGGGCGTGCAGTACGCAAAGAGTTCCACCTTTTCGAACTCGTGCAGACGCAAGAGGCCGCGCGTGTCCTTACCCGCCGAGCCCGCTTCACGACGAAAGCAGTTCGTCTGGGCGGTGAGCTTCATGGGTAGCTCGGCCTCGCTCAGGATCTCACCGCGACGCAGCGACGTGAGCGGCACCTCACCGGTGGGGATCGCCCACAGGCCGTCGCGCTCGATGGCGTACATGTCGTCGGCCGACTTGGGTAGGTGGCCGGTTGACATCATCGTCTCTGTCAGGGCCAGAGTGGGCGGGCGGATCTCTTCGTAGCCACTCACGTGGTGATCCAAAGAGAGCATCGACAGGGCCCGCAGGAGCCGGGCCCCCGCGCCGCGGTAGAGCGCGAACATGGAACCAGCCAGTTTCGCGCCGGACTCCATGTCCAGTATTCCGAGCGCCACCCCCGTCTCCCAGTGCGGCACGCGCTGGTGATCGGCGAACTCAGGAAATGGTGCACCGTCGTCCATCCCCGGCCACCAGCGGCGCACTTCGACGTTG
The DNA here is from genome assembly GCA_049801955.1 of Acidimicrobiales bacterium. Taxonomy (GTDB): domain Bacteria; phylum Actinomycetota; class Acidimicrobiia; order Acidimicrobiales; family RAAP-2; genus RAAP-2. Next base: position 15,826 of record JBARLO010000018.1, on the reverse strand, counting down.
TCGCTCTCGTCTACCCCGTCGGGTACGCGCTCATCAGGCAGGTTGGGCAACATGAGCACTTGCTCGCGCAGTCGCTGCCCGACGGCCTCGGTCGCTACGCGGGCCATTTGTTCTTGGTCGCCGAGCGTGCGACTCGCGGCACTCAGGGTCTCGGCGGTCGCGGTGTCCTTGTTGCGCCGGGCTTCACCGACCTGTCGGGAGAGATCTTTCACCTCGGCACGCAGCCGTTCGGACTCCTGGAGCAGGTGTCGGTGCTCGTTATCGAGGCCAATGACCTCGTCCACCGCGTCCGACGAGACGCCGCGGCGCGCCAACGCGGCCTTCACGACATCAGGTTCACGGCGGAGTTGGACCAGGTCAATCATGGAGCAAGCCTACCGAGGGGCTCTTAGGGTCCCCGCCGAACCGTCTAGTTTCGATACGCATGAGTTCCGCGGTCGACGTCACCAATCTGGTCGTCTCATTTTCGACGTTGCGCGCGCTCGACGACGTGACGTTAGACGTTCACTACGGCGAGATCGTCACACTGCTGGGCCCCAACGGCGCGGGCAAGACCACCCTGGTCGAGACGTTGCTCGGCTTCCGCACACCTGACGCCGGCGCCGTTCGCCTTCATGGACTCGATCCCGTGCGCGATCACACCGAAGTCGTTGCTCGCACCGGTGCGTTGCTCCAGCGAGGCGGGGTCTGGGCTCCCATGACCCCGCGCGACGTGTTGCGACTCACCGCGTCGTACTACCGCGCCCCGCGCGACGTCAACGAACTGATGTTGTTACTAGAACTCGAGAGCTGTGCCGCGACCCCGTGGCGTCGCCTGAGCGGCGGCGAACAACAGCGCACCCTGCTCGCCCTCGCCCTACTCGGACGACCGCGGGTCTTAGTACTGGACGAGCCCACCACGGCGGTGGACGCTGAAGGGCGCCACGTCATCCGTCAGCTCATCGACGCCGAGCGCGAGCGTGGATGCGCCTTGTTGATCACGACCCACGATCTCGCCGAGGCCGAGCGCCAGAGCGATCGCGTGGTGATCCTCAATCACGGCCGAGTGCTCGCTCAAGGTACCCTCGACGACTTAGCCGGTGCGCCGGAGATGATCGTGCAGTCCTCAGGTCCGGTGGACCCCGCTGAACTCGCGTCGCGTCTTCAGTGCGACGTGACCCTCGACTCTCCTTTGCAACTGCGCTGTGCCGTCGATTCGAGCCCCCAGCGCATCGCCGTTATCACGAACTATTTGGCGAGCGTGGGCCTCTCGATGGTGTCGCTGCGTACGCGCGCGTCTCTGGAAGACCGCTACCTCGACCTCATCGCCCAGGAACGACACGAGACCGCATCGTGAAAGCCTTCGTCGCCCAGACCCGGGCGGAAGTCGTCATGACGCTGCGACGCGGCGAGACGTTGCTGCTCACGGTTGGCATCCCCGTTCTGCTGCTGATCTTCTTCTCTCTCACCCACGTCGTGTCGTCGCCGGTCGCTCACCGCGTCGATTACGTGGCTCCGGGAGTCCTGGCCCTGTGCGTGATGTCCACCTCCATGGTGGCGCTGTCCATCGCCACTGGATTTGAGCGCTCCTCCGGCGTGCTGCGACGACTCTTCGTGACACCGCTCGGTCGACGCGCGCTCATCGGCGCAAAGATCGCCGGCGTGCTCGTGACCGAGGCAATTCAAGTTGCGGTCATATCGCTCGTGGCTCTGCTCTTGCTGTGGCACCCCGACGGCTCATGGCGCGGCGCGGTGGAAGTGGTGGTCGTTCTGGTGTTGGCCTCGATGGGTTTCGCCGGGATTGGTCTCGCTCTCGCGGGTCAGCTGCGCGCCGAAGTGAATCTCGCCGCGAGCAATGGGCTCTACCTGGTCCTCTTACTGCTCTCGGGCATCGTGATTCCGCTGACGTCGCTCCCCCACGTCATCGCGCGCATCGTCATCGCCCTGCCCTCGGGGGCGCTGGCTCAGGGAGTGCATCGAATCCTCGGGTCCGGACACGCCCCGACCGGGGGCGACTGGATCAGCCTGGGCGCCTGGGCCGTCTTGGCTCCCCTCCTCGCGGCGCGCACCTTTCGCTTCGACTAAGTCCGTAGAAGTTTGAGGCCTTCAATGAACACGGACTTGGGAATCGCGCCTAAGTAGACGCCCTTGACGACGCCCTTGGCGCTCAGAAACACGCTTTCGGGCACCGCTTCGAAGCCAAAGATGTTCGTCGTCACCGCCCCGTTGGGGTCAAAGGCCACGGGAACGGTGACGTCGTCCTTCTTGATCATCGCCTGGGCCGGGGCGCGCTTATCGTCCGCGTCCATCGCCACGACATCTACGTCCCCGGTGTTGTGGGTGCGAAGGTACGCCGACAGTTTGGGCATCTCGCTCTTGCACGGGCCACAGAAGCTGCCAAAGAAGACGAGCACGCTGGGGTGCCCCGAGCTCCACGGCGCAGTGACCGTCCCCCCGTTCAGCCCGCCGAGTGACCAGCTCTTCATGTGGCGACCGACCAGCGCCGAGGTCGTGAGCACATCCTTCTTGTTGTTGGTCACGGTGCCGCCGGTGAGCACCGACACGACGGCGATGAGCGCGACCACCAGCACGACACTGATACCCGCAATCATCACCTTGGGCGAGAGGCCCCGTTTTACCTCAGCGGTATCGGACAAGGACATCAACCGCCATCAAGATGAACAGGGCCGAGAGATACGTAATGGAGAAGTGGAACATCTTCATCGCCTCGGCGACGTCCGCTTTGTCGTTGCGGGCGTGTCGATAGAGGCGAAGCGCGTAAAACGTAAACATCGCCCCCAGCACCGTGGCCGAGATCGCGTAGATCCAGCCCAAATGAGCGCTGGTGCCAATGAGCAGAGTGAGCGCCCACAGCACGACGGAGTAGATGAGGATCTCGAGGGTGGTGCGACGCAGTGAGGCCACCACGGGCATCATGGGCACGTTCGCCGCCTGGTAGTCGTCGCGGTAGCGAACCGCGAGCGCCCAAAAGTGCGGCGGGGTCCAGAGGAAGATCACGAGAAACAACAGCACCGGCGTCCAGCCGAGCGAGTTGGTGACGGCCGCCCAGCCGACCAGCACCGGCACGGCCCCCGCGGCGCCGCCGATCACGATGTTCTGCTTCGAGCGCCGCTTGAGGATCATGGTGTAGACGATGACGTAGAAGGCCGTCGCCGAGAGCGCGAGCCAGGCGGCCAGCACGTTGACCCACACGGCCAACACCGCGAAGGCGACGACTTCGAGTGCGAAGGCGAAGAGGGCCGCCGAACGCGCACTCATCACCCCGCGCACGAGCGGGCGACGTTTAGTGCGCTCCATCAGTGCGTCGATGTCGCGGTCAATCACCATGTTGAAGGCGTTGGCGCCACCCGCGGCGAGCGTGCCTCCGGCCAAGGTCGCGATGATCAGCCAGGCTCGCGGGAAGCCCTTATCGGCCACGATCATCGTGGGCACGGTCGTGACGAGCAGCAACTCGATGATCCGAGGCTTCGTGAGGGCCACGTACCCTTTAAGAACGTCGCGTACTGAAAAGGACGTCGTCGCGGCAGCGGTCACCCGTTTAGTCTACGACGGCCCAAATCTCTAGGCTTGGGCGGTGCCCTCGCCCACGAAAGCCCGCGTCTCGGGGCCTAGCTTTCGCTGGTTCGCTTTTGCCTCGTTCCTCTCGATGGTTGTCATTGTCCTGACCGGCGCGGCGGTGCGCCTCACCGGATCGGGGCTGGGCTGTCCCGACTGGCCCACCTGCTTCAAGGGTCGGGTGTCGGGCTCGATGAGCATCCACCCCTTCATTGAGTACACCAACCGCATGGTCACCGGAGCCCTGATCGTCATCGTGGGCGTGACCCTGCTCGCCGCCATCTTCCGCGAGCAGCGCCGACGCGACCTCATCGTCCTCTCGGGCGCCCTGGTTCTGGGCGTGGTGGGCGACGCCCTGCTCGGAGCGCTGGTCGTCTACTCCAAGCTCAACCCCTATCTCGTCTCTCTGCACCTGATACTCAGTTTGGCCATGGTCGCCATCGGGGCCCTGCTCTACCACCACGCCAAGTACGAGTACGGGCCCACGGCACGAGCGGACGTGCGCGACCCCTACTTTCGCAACCTTGCCCGGTGCCTGTGGATCCCCTTCGCGCTGGTCGTCCTCACGGGCACGGCAACGACGGGATCGGGCCCCCACGCCGGTGAGTCACAAGGCCAACTCGTGGCCCGACGTCTGCCCTGGGCCTTCTCGTCGGCGGCGTGGGTCCACTCGTTGGCGGCCATCTTCTTCATCGGGGTGGTGCTCGGGCTACTGCTCGCCATCTGGAAGAGCGGCGCGCCTCGTGCGCTTCGATTCGGCGTGCGACGCCTGGTCCTCCTCGCCCTGGCCCAGGCGGCCATCGGCGCCATTCAGTACCTGACCCACGTGCCCGCGTGGCTCGTCGAACTTCACGAACTCGGGGCCATCTCGCTGACCATCGGCGTGACGCAGTTCAACGTGCGCCAGTACGCGAGGGACCGGGTTCCGGGCACGAAGAAGGATGCGGTCGCTTCCGCGGTGACCCCGGAACTCGTGGCCTGAGCCTTCTCGCGCGCCCCTCGTGCGACAATGAGGCCGTGAGAGCGGCGCGTGCCTAACAGTCATCACCACGGGGCGGCGGCGTCCAGTACGCGTCCGGTCGTTACCGCCCTGTGCTTGATCGCGGGCTTCTTCGTCGCCGAGATCATCTGCGCGATCCTGGGCTCGTCGCTCGTCCTCTTCGCCGACGCCGGGCACATGATCACCGATGTCTTGGCGCTGGCGATGAGCGCGTGGGCGCTGCGCCTCGCGCGGCGTCCGCCCGCCGAGCGCTTTACGTACGGCCTGCGCCGAGCCGAGATCGTGAGTGCCGCCATGAACGGCGTGACACTCGTGGCCGTGGCGCTGGTCATCGCCGTAGAGGCCATCCAACGGCTCGTCGAGCCCCATCAGGTCAATGGAACGCTCGTGCTCGTCGTCGCCCTTGTGGGAGCGGCGATCAACATCGTCGCCTCGCGGGTCTTGGGGCAGGCCGATCACAGCAACCTCAACGTCCGGGGCGCCTATCTCCACGTGCTCACCGACCTCTACGCCTTTGTGGCGTCGGCGATTGCGGGCCTCGTCATCGTGACCACGCACTGGCAGCGGGCTGACGCGGTCGCCTCCCTCGTCGTCGTGGTCCTGATGGCCTTCGCCGCCTGGGGACTCCTACGCGACGCGGGTCGGATCCTTCTCCAGGGCACGCCCCACGATCTCGACCTGCTCGACGTGCGAACACACCTCGTGCGCGTCGATCACGTCCTTGACGTGCACGACCTGCACGCGTGGAGCGTGGCGTCGGATTTCACGACGCTGTCCGCGCACGTGGTCGTCGAGAGCAACTGCTTTGACGACGGGCGCGCTCCCCAGATCCTGGACCAACTACAGACGTGCCTCTTAGAGCACTTCGCCGTCGAGCACGCGACCTTTCAACTCGAACCCGCCTCGCACGAGTCACACGAAGAGGGGCTGCACCCGTAACAACGTCCGACGGCGAAGGTGCCGGTCAGTTCTGGGGATCCGCGCACACGCTCTGGCTGTCCCGCCGGGTCGCGCTCGCCTCGTTGGAGCCAAAGAACCCGTTTACCAGGTGCCAGAACGAGCACGAGCGGTCGTTCATGAGGTGGTGGCTCGCCGGATCGGTGACGCGCAGCACGCCGGGGCACTCGTCAGCGATCGCGTTCCAGATCGTCTTGCCGTCGTGGGTGACTTTTACGTACAGCAGCGCGGAGTCCTCCATGCATATGGGGTTTCCGTTCTCCGTACTCAGGCTCTCAATGGCGGCGCGCAACTCCAAGGCCTGATAGCTCGACAACACGACCGTCGATGGTTCACTCGATCCGCGCACGAGTGAGGTCACGCCAAAGCCGGTCACGCTCACCGTGCCGTTCACGGGCATAACCAACGGCGTGTCGGGGCGAGGAGCTGCCCACGCGGGCAGTGACAAGAGTCCCGCGGCGCCGAGCACAATCGACATCACGGCGGCGAGGCACTTCACGTTCTTCTTCATACCTACGTAGTGTCCCGACTCGCGACGTTCTTTCACATGATCCCCGGACACCAAAGATATGATCAGGCACTGCATGGTGGAACCAAAGACCACAAGTGGCGGTCTGCCCGAGCGCAGTCAGCTCGTTGACCAGCACTTACGCGCCGCCGGCCTCCACTGCGAGATCCACGACCTGCCCGACTCGACGAGGACCGCGCTCGAGGCGGCGGGGGCCCTCGGCTGTGAGGTCGGAGCCATCGCCAGCAGCCTGATCTTTCTCGCCGACGACGAACCGTTGCTCGTGATGACCAGCGGCAGACACCGCGTGGACACCGATGCTCTCGCCTCGTCGCTGGGAGCAAGCACCGTCGTGATGGCCCCCGCCAGGAGAGTTCGCGAGGTAACGGGCCAAGCGATTGGCGGCGTCGCGCCGGTCGGACATCCCACACCGCTGCGTACGGTGGTCGACGTGGCGCTACGTGACTACGCCACGATCTGGGCGGCGGCCGGCACACCGCACACGGTCTTTGCCCTGACCTACGACGAGCTCGTTACGTTGACGCGCGGCACACCCATCATCGTCGCCGACGGGTAAAGCGGTCTCACAGGACGTTGCGAAAGTCGAGCCAGAGCGACCAGGGCTCAATCGAACCCACCTCCAGTAGTCGCTCGCTCGCCCAGGGGTCCTCAGCCAGTCGACGACGAATCTCGTCCTCGCTGGTCGCGTCAACCACGTGCAACGTCTGCCGTTGATCCCCAAGCGGTCCACCCAGCAGGATGAATCCGTCCACCACGAGACCGTCCATGAATAGTGCGTGCTCGGCCCAACCGCGCTGTTCGCGGATGTCGTGAGACTCGTCCCACTTCGGACCACGCACGATGGTCACGGCAAAGTTGGCCACTGGTGCACCTCACTCCTCTCCCCCGAGGGCAGGGGCGAAAAAGTGGAGACGATGGGGATCGAACCCACGACCTCAGGCTTGCAAAGCCCGCGCTCTACCAACTGAGCTACATCCCCGAGGGGACATTCATTTTACCAAAGTCCAGACTACGTGGGCCGATGATGACGCACGGCCCTGGCGCGTTGACGGTCGATGCGCAACAACTCTCGTTCCACGTCCGCCCAGTACAGGGGAGTCTCTTCAATCGGAGTTCCCGTGCGCTCGGCATTGAAGAAGATTACGAAGGCCACCCACCACATGGGCAAGTAGGCGCCCAGTTTGGCCACGAAACCCGCCAGCTGCTGGTCAAAGAGCGGGGTCATGTGCAACAGAGCCTTTTGATGCTGGAGCGCAGGGTAGAGCGAGTGGTGAGAGAAGATCCACACGAACGAGAGGCTCGTCACCATAAGAGCGGACGCGAAGACGTACCCCGCGCGCGCCGCTGGCGACAGTCGGTGGGTTCCGGGCATGATCGCCAGAGCCGGCAACCACAGTTCGATGCCCACGAGCAACACGGCGAACAAGATCAGACCTCGACCAAACGACGAGCGCGCCCCCCAGTCGACGACCGGTGTGATCAACGTCGCGGTCCCGAGCAGCGTCACGAGTACCAGAGCGAGTCCGGGGTGCGTGAGCTTTCGAACCAGATAATCGACGGGGGCAGGGCTCGTGAGACGCCCGAGCACACTGGTGGGGATGCTCATCAAAAGCAGGGGCGCGACCAACAGCATGATGACGAGACGTTGAATCGTGGCCACGGTGAGCGACACCGAGGCCGCCAGATCGCCGATGGGCCAGATCGTCACGACCAGCAAGGCAAGCAGCGCGTAGAGCGCGAGGCGACGTTGACGCGCCGAATTGATCAGGAGGTAGAAGGCAACGGCCAGCGCCGCGATCACGCACAGCACCACCGGGTGCCACTGAAATGGCAACATCGTGGCCATGTCGCCACGGTAACGGACCTCGACCCCCCAGTAAAGGGGAACCTCCAGCGCCCTTAGAGCTAGGCGACGGCGCCCAACTCGTGACGAAAGCGCGGCCCGATGCGCGCCACGATGATGATCGTCAAGAAGAAGTCGGCGACCACGATGCACCCGGGAAAGAGCACGCCGGCGGTCGTCCACTGCTTGAGTGTCAGGATCGTGATCGCACAGTTCAAGCACCCCATGGCAAAGGCGCGTGGCGTCTCACTCGAGGGAACTAACCACGACTTACGAAAGGTTGGCAGACCGGCGAGTTGGTCGGCGCAGACAAAGACGACAAGGGCGACCGTGGGTTCTCGAACCAGCGCCCACAGAATCAGTCCGACCACGGAAAACGATCCGCAGATGACGTCGAACGTTCCGATCTTCCACACGGCGTGCGAGTTGTGAAAGGAGGCCACCACGACCGCAATCGGCACGAGTCCCAGCATCAAGGTCATCCACGCGGCCAGACCCACGTGCTGTTGGACTTCCACGCCAAACGTGAGGACTCCCTCAATCCCCCAGAGTGACCACGTGACGCGATTGGGTGACGTCTCGCCTTTGAGCGTGTCGCGAATGTACCCGTAACCTCCGTAGACCGACAGCGCCATCGCGAGGAACACGAAGTTCGGGTTAATCACCCGTCAAGTCTGCCCGCTAGGCGGTTCGAGTTCGAACGCGCTGTTTGGAGGGGCCGGTAGCCTTCCACCCCGTGGACATGCGCGACTTTCTCGGAATCACGCGGACCAGTGAGACGACGTGGCGCTTTCACGTCGCCGATCGTCTAATCACGCCGGGCAAGTTTCTCTTTGGTGGGTGCGCGCTCGCGGCCGGTGTGGTGGCCCTCGAAGAGGCGAGTTCACGCCCGACTATTTACGCTGCGGCGCACTATCTGTCCTTCGCCCCGCTTGATACCGAAGTTGACGTCGTGGTCGATCTGGCCGTCGTGGGTCGACGGGTCACTCAGGCACGTGCCAGCGCAGTGACCGACGGCCGAGAAGTCGTCACCATCAACGCCGCACTGGGAACCGGAGAGCTCTCCTCGCCCACCCCGTGGCTCGTGATGCCCCTTGTACCAGCGCCCGAGGACTGTCCCGAACGACACATGCCCGCCCGATACGAGACCTCCATTTTCAGTCACGTCGAGACGCGCATCGCGCTCGGACGACGATACGAAGAGATGGACGGAACCGCGGGATCGCCGATCTCGGCGCTGTGGGTGCGCGTGCCTCACCACCTCGAGCCCTCGGCGGCGACCCTCGCCATTTTCGGCGACTTCGTGGCCGGCGGCGCTAGTCAGCCACTGGGGCGCCACGCCATGGGCCGCAGCCTCGATAACACCATTCGAGTAGCAACCCTCGCGCCGACCGAATGGGTGCTGGTGGAGATCCACATGCACGCGCTGTCGGGCGGTTTCTCACAGGCCACCGCGCACTTGTGGAGTCGAAGCGGCGTGCTTCTCGGCACCGCGAGTCAGTCGATGTCAACGGTGCTGTGGGATCCGCCAGCATCGGAAGATGCCTGAGGGCTCATGTAGAGTGGTATCCCTTGGGGCTATAGCTCAGTCGGTTAGAGCGCGTCACTGATAATGACGAGGTCGTAAGTTCGATTCTTACTAGCCCCACCAGGAGGGCTTCGGATGGAAGCCCGGAGCGCGAATCGATCCACAATCGTTGGTGAATCGCGCACGCTCGCGACGACAGTTAGCGCCTCTAGGATTCGCGAAGTGGGTTCGCCCATGCGGAAGGAGAACGATGCCAAACGCCGTCATTGTCGATGCACTGCGCACCGCGGGAGGTAAGCGCAACGGGAAACTCAAGAACTGGCACGCGGTCGACCTCGCATCCGAGGTGCTGCGCGCGCTCGCGGAGCGCAACGACCTCGACCCCACCCTGGTCGATGACGTCATTACTGGTTGCGTGTCCCAGGTCGGCGAGCAGGCCTTCAACGTAGGGCGCAACGCGGTCCTTGCGGCCGGTTGGCCCGAGTCAGTTCCCGCCACCACAATCGATCGACAGTGCGGCTCATCCCAGCAGGCGCTGCACTTTGCCGCTCAGGGCGTCATGGCTGGCGCCTACGACGTCGTCGTGGCTTCGGGAGTCGAAGTCATGTCGCGCGTCGCCATGGGCTCATCGGTGGGATCAAACGCCGGCTGGCCCTTCGGCCCCCGTATCGCCGAACGCTACGAACCAGTAGGTGGACTGGTCAATCAGGGCATCGGTGCCGAGATGATCGCCGATCAGTGGGGCATCTCTCGCGACGAGCTCGACGAATTCTCTGTTGAAAGTCACCGTCGCGCCGCTCGCGCTACAGCCGAAGGGCGCTTCGCCCACGAAGTCATTCCCGTACACGTGCGCGATGACGACGGCCACGACACCGACGAGTTAGTGACGAGCGACGAAGGAATTCGGGTCGACTCAACCCTCGAGACCCTCGCCAAGTTGAAGCCCGCCTTCAAGGAGGGCGGCAAAGTCACGGCGGGCAACTCGTCGCAGATCACCGACGGCGCGTCGGCCGTGCTGATCATGAGCGAAGAGCGAGCGAAGGAACTCGGGTACCGACCACGCGCCCGGTTCCACTCCTTCGCCCTCGCGGGAGTGGACCCTGTCACGATGCTCACCGGCCCAATTCCGGCCACGCGCAAGATCCTGGAACGAGCCGGCCTGACGTTGGACGACATTGATCTCGTGGAGATCAACGAAGCCTTCGCCTCGGTGGTGCTCGCCTGGCAGCGTGAGCTCAAGTCCGACCTCGAAAATGTCAACGTGAATGGCGGAGCGATTGCCCTGGGCCACCCACTCGGTGCCTCGGGAACGAAACTCTGCGCGACGTTGCTCAATGAACTCGAGCGAACCGACGGACGCTACGGCCTGCTCACCATGTGCGAGGGCGGCGGGCTCGCCAACGCGACCATCATCGAACGACTTCGCTAGCCGGGCTCTATTTGTAGCCGGTCGCGAGGTAGAACGCGATAAAGATCGAAGCGAGCCCCCCGGCCAAGTACCAGGCCGAGGTTGCGCCGGGCAGCGCATCGAGATAGTTCAAAATAATGATGAGAATGCCCAGCACCATGAGCCCGATGATCGTCCAGCCGTACCACTTTGGACTCTTCTTGGCGCTCGTCGGTCGACGAACGGTAATGCGACCGCGCGTGACCGGGTCGACGTAGCGACCAACTGTCTTCTTCGGCGGAACCGGTTTGGCGGGAGTTTTGGCCATAGGGGAAAATGCTACAAGCGACGCTCAGGGCAGGGTGGTCGTTGTCGTGGTGGTCGTTGTCGTGGTGGTGGTGGCGGGTATCTGGCATACCGTCAGGTTGACGGTGGATCCGTACTTGACTGGCGAACCCGGGTTGATGGCCTGGCTGGCGACAGTCGGAGTGGCGCCGGGAGCGCAGACTGCCGTCGGATCTAACGAGAAATTCGCTGTCAATCCCTGGCCTTGGAGCACGATGCCCGCTCGGAACTCCGTGTCGTTGAGCACGCTGGGCATGTACACATTGCAGGGACCTGAGGACAACTCCAGAGTGATCGACTGGTTCTGGGATACCAGAGATCCGGTCGCGGGATTGGTGGCAACCACCAAACCTTGGCTGATGGTGTTCGAGCAGATCTTGGTCGTCGTGGGCGCCACCGAGAGTCCCTGGGTGGCGAGGGCCGCTCCGGCCACCGCTGGGGTATCTCCTTCCACCGGGGCAAGGTCGTACTTGCTGTTGGTCGCCAACAGCGTCAGCGTCACCGTCGTGCCGGAGGGCACTGTCTGGCCGGCCGATGGACTCTGGACTAAGACAACGCCGGGCACCGCCGATACCCCCGGGGGCGCTGTTGCCACATAAGTGACCTTTTGAAAAAGTTTCTCCTTCCTCAAAGTTGCGATGGCGTTGGATAGAGACATGTTCACGACGTCTTGCACGGTCTCGGGCGTCGTCTTCACACCCTTGCTCACGACCAGCGTGACCGCGTCGCCCTTGGTGATCTTGGACCCCGCCTTGGGTTGCATGGAGAGAACCGTCCCCACGGCCTTGCTCGAGGACTTTGTTTTCACGAGGTCCACGTTGATGCCCTCGTCCTTGAGGGTATGGGTCGCGGTCGTTAGCTGTTGGCCCACGACGCTCGGTACGTAGAGCGAGTCGTTCTTGTTGTGCAACAGGTACGCGGCGACTCCTCCGGCAATCAGGAGAATGACGATCGCCAGGATCAGGCCGTTGTAGTTGCGCCGACGACGCCGACGCACGTCGGTGCGCGGTCCGGACATGATCGGCACGGATCGCGTGCGCTCACCCGCCACCGCCGCCACCGCTCGCGTGGCGTCTTCACCGAAGAACGCGCCATCGCGCATGGCCGCGTGAACCGGCTGACCTTCATTGAACCTCATGAGGTCGGCGCGCATCTCGTCCGCCGACTGATAGCGATTCTCGGGCGACTTCGGCAGCGCCTCCATCACGATCGCTTCGAGATCGTGGGGCACGGTGGAGGAAAACTGCGCCAGCGGCGGCACCGCGCTGCGCACGTGCTGGGCCGACACGTCCACGGGACTGTCGCCCACGAAGGGCGGTCGACCCACCAGCATCTCGTAAAGCACGACGCCGAGTGAGTACACGTCGCTTCGTCCATCAACCGACGCACCCTCAGCCTGTTCGGGAGAGAAGTATGTGGCGGTGCCCATCACGGACCCGGCCTCGGCCAGATGATCCTCGCTCGAGACTGCTTGGGCGATGCCGAAGTCCGTCACCTTGACTTGACCCTCGCGGGTAATCAAGATGTTGCCCGGCTTCACGTCGCGGTGAACCACACCCGTGCGATGTGCGTACCCGAGGGCCGATGCGACCTGCGCACCGATCTGGGCGGTTCGCGACGCCGATATGGTCGCGCCTCCGCGCAGCATCTCAGCGAGTGACGTGCCGTTCACGAGCTCCATGACGATGAAGTACGTGCCCTCGTCCTCTCCCCAGTCAAAGACCGGCACGATATTGGGGTGCGACAGATTGGCCGCCGCCTGGGCCTCGCGTCGGAATCTCTCGACAAACAAGGGATCCTGGCTCAGTTCGGGGTAGAGAATTTTTAGCGCGACGGCGCGATTAAGGAGCGTGTCCTCGGCCCGATAGACCATCGCCATGCCGCCACGAGCGATGAGGTGGGTGACCTGGTAGCGGCGCGAATACAAGCGCTGGTCGTGGACGGGCTCCATATTGCGCCAAGCCTACGCTCTCAACTTTACGAAGACGGCCCGACGCGTGACGTGAGGTCTCACTACGAGCAACCCGATGGTGTCGTGGTCGTGGTCGTGGTCCCAAGGCCACTCGACGTGGTCGTCGCGCTCGACGTGGTGGTTGTTGCCGCACTTCCCAGGGTGGTCGTGGTCGTGGTCGTGGTCGTGGTCGTCGCCGACATCGAGCGGTCGATCATGCATTTGGCGAAGGTCTTGGCCTCCTTGGCCGTCGGTTGACTGACCGTCGCGTAGAGCTCTCGCCGATCTTCCACGGACAGATACTTGATGGGGTAGTTGTCGAACTCCACCAGGACTTGGGGCTTGTACCAGAGCACGCCCGCAGGTTGGCCGTGAAAGACCGCCACGTCGGCGTAGGGACCGGAGCCGTAGATTCCCACGTAGTACGTGGAGTAGGCGTACCAGTGGATCACACCCACCGCACCCACTCCGACCGCGATAAATAACAAAAACGCGGCGAACAAGCGCCACGTAACAATGCGTCGACGACGCCGAGGGCCCCCCGGACTCGTACTCGACGCCTCGGGTGGCGTGGAGCTCATGGTGCGACGCATCGGTGAGGCGGGCACGTTCACCTCGTCGAACTCGAGCAGGATGACAGAGATGTTGTCGTGCCCACCGGCCACCTTGGCCGCGCTCACCAGACTTTCGACCGCGAACTCCAGCCCGTTGGGCGCACTCGACAGGCGCGCAATCGTGTCGGCATCGAGCTCATTGGATAACCCATCGCTGCAAAGTAGAAGCCGGTCACCCGGTGCTGCCTGTATCGACATCACGTCAATGGCGACCGTGTCTTCGACACCTACGCCTCGGGTGAGTTGATGACGTCGCGGATGCGTGGCGGCCTCTTCGGTGGTGAGGCGACCCATGCGGACCCACTCTTCGGCGACGCTGTGGTCTTCGGTGAGCTGACGCATGGCGCCATCGCGCAGTTGGTAGGCACGCGAGTCACCCACGTGGACCAAGGTGGGCGTACCGACACCGTTGATGTCATGGGTGATACCCACCGCGATGACGGTCGTACCCATGCCGAAGTGCTCAGGGTTCTCACGCGCGTCGGTCACCACCGCGGTGTTCGCCTCTTGGATCGCGTCGACCAGCGACTCGACGTTTTGCTGTTCGCTAAAGCGCCGCCGAACGATGACGATAGACATGGCGGCCGCGACCTCTCCCGCCGCGTGACCCCCCATGCCGTCGGCGATGATCGCCAACGAGTCGTCGGCGTACAGCGCGTCCTGGTTCGTCGCACGAACCAGTCCGGTGTCGGTAGCAGCAGCGTGACGCCACCGCGTCAACGAACGACCTCGAAGAGGACGCCACCGACCTGCACGACGTCGCCGCGTTCAAGGTGCACGCGACCCTTCACCAGCGCTTGGTTTACGTACGTGCCGTTGGTCGAACCGAGGTCCTCGATGGAGAGGTCGCCATCGTCGTTGTCAACTCGCGCGTGACGCGAGGAGAGATAGGTGTCTTGGAGGCTAAGGTCGCAGTCGCTCGCTCGACCGATCGTGAGATTTCTTTCGACGTCCACGCGCTGACCACTGCGCTCGTCGGGCTCAATGAACTCAAGGGCGAGGTCGCCTCGTCGACGTCGCGCGGGCTTCTCGAAGTCGACCGGTCGAGACTGCACCGACACCACCCGAATTACGCGGAGAAAAAAGAGGACAGCCACGACCATCACCAACACTTGTAGCGGGCGAATAATCGCCGCGTAGTTGGTCGCCGCGGCGAGAGGCGTCAAACCAGCTCAATCCGAAAGTGCAGTGGGCCGATCGTGACGTCATCGCGAGGTGAGAGCGACACCGCCGACACTCGATGTCCATTGACGAATGTCCCGTTCGTCGACTGCAGGTCGCGAATAGCCACCCCTTCGCTCGTACGCCAGACCTCGGCGTGCTGACGCGAGACATTCGAGTCGTTCACCACGACCTCCACATCGGGACTTCGTCCAATGATTAAGGGCAGGTCTCCTACCGCAAATGATCTTCCGTCGCTCGCTACCAGTCGCGGTTGGCTTTCGCCACCGAGGAAGTCGGTCTTCACCTCGACCGTGCCCGGTTTCAGGTCGTCGTCAATGAAGATCTCCACCTTGACCGGGCCCACGAACACGTACCCTTCAGACAGTGCGTGCTGGCGCACGGTCTCTTCCAGCTCACTCACCAGGGCCTTTTGAAAACCCTCGAAGCGCTGTGCGTCGGCCGGTCCGAGCCACACGCGAACGATATTGGGAGAGATCGGACCTTGACTCGAGAGACGACGCGTGAGATCGACTTCGCGAACGATGCGCGAGGCGATCTCGATGGGCTGCAGGGACGTCTTGAACGGCCGCGAGAGCGTGCGCTCAAAGATCCGCTCGAGGCGGTTTTCCACGTTTTTAAGAACCATATGCCACCACTTACTGTACCGGTCACTACCAGCGCACCGGGGCCGCGGAGAGTACTACAGAGTGAGTCGACTAATGTTTCAAGGTCTCCGGGCGAGTGGCGAAATTGGCAGACGCGCAGGCTTCAGGTGCCTGTGTCCGAAAGGATGTGGGGGTTCAAGTCCCCCCTCGCCCACCATATTTGGCTCATCGGATTCTGACGGGGTGACGTTCACCGCACCACGATCGATCCGAGGACGCGCCAGTTGGGTTTGCCCGCGTAGAGCAGGGCTCTGATCCGGTAGTTCTGAAAGTTGCGGAAGCCAAAGC